>NZ_JBVVQG010000007.1:295947-403861 GCF_055811095.1 Mesorhizobium sp. WSM4833 | reverse complement strand
TGCCACCGGGCTCCTTTTTCGACCACGTCTTCCGCGGCTGCGGGATCGATATCGTAGACGTTCACCAGATAGCCGGCCTGCAGGAGCTTGGCGATCATCGGTCTTCCCATGCTGCCGGTACCAATGAATCCGATGCGTTCAGTGTTGTGGAAATGAGCGGCGCTTACAGCCCCTGCGGCAGACACTGGGTTCCCTTTCATAGATGCAGTCGCGCGCTTCTCTTAATGGCGCGCCGAATAGTAGTAAATAGACATCGGCATGGCGATGGGAGCAACGGGAAATGTGTGAAAACAATTGGCATTTATGTTGCAAATCTACTGGCGATTGTTAAATTGTGGTTGGAAAAATTTCAATTGTGCTTTGCCGTCGAGTTAGAGAGTCTTTCATCCGGGTCGACCGACCGATCATCGATCATGGTGATCGCTCGCAGGCTAAGATGTGAGTCTGACTGGGTCGAAGGCTTGCTAATGGGCGAGCGCTTCGCCGCCTGGCTTAGGAACATGGCTTGTCGAAGGCGAGGGTGCGCCAAATCATCGAGATGGCCGTGCGGCCGCAAGCTGAACGTTCAAGCCCAAGTCCGCCCCGATTACATGGTCGAGCGTCCATAGGTGTGGAAGCTGGCGGATCTGCATGGACTCGGAAGCGTCACGCCGCACCACTTCTTTACGGAGCCGGAACGCGGGATCACTGGAGCGGTTGGTCGACAAAAAGGGAGTATTTTTCCGAGCCGCGCACAGGCAACACGTGAGCTGGCGCGCCTCGCGTGGCAAAAGGAGAAGCGCGAGAGACCATGGCCTGCAATGGAGCGATCAAGCATGGCGGTAGTGCAACCAAGCTGCCCGGCTGACGATCCGGTCCGCGGCCTTCGGTGCAACTCGCCTTGGAACCGGCCCTCCAGAATTGAGCGCAGCGAAAACCGGTTGAACCCAGGAGGCGCAGGCCGGCCGGACACACGAGGAAATCACCATACGTTTCGAGAGACCGCGCATGACCGAGATCTCGCCTCGGGCCAGTTCCGGCGAGGGGATACTTTGCTTTCTCTCGGGAATATGAGTGAGTGTTGAGGGGCGCTCGACAGACCCCCGCCAAGCCCGCGTCGCGCACGACAAAAGACGGGTGTGGACATCTCAATAAGCTCCCGACAGGCTAGACGCCCGTGCGGTTATGAGGGCAGTGCCGGTCCAGCTGACACCTGGCATGTGTGCTGAACTTTATCGCGTGCTCCGCCAAGTCGACCTGATGCGGGTGACCGAAGTCCGGTGCCTTGACCGCGGCGATCTTCATTCCACCGCGCAGCTTGTTGACGACCAGTGTGGCCAGGGCCTCCTTGACGTCTTCCGAGATGATGAGCAGCGGCTTGGAGGTTTGCACGACGGCTTCAAGAACTGGCAGCATGGCCTGCAGGTTGGAGAGCTTCTTCTCGTGGAGATGTAGGCGTCCTCGAGATCGGCAACCCCTCTGGCAGGCTGCGGTCGGGCGGATCACACATCCATTGCGGTCGCGCTAACCGCCAAGCATATGACCGGCATTTCGTAAGGCGCCGAGGAAGAGACCGGCATGGACGGTAACATTGATCTTGGCTTGCATCGCCAGGGGCATGCTGGTCCAGTCCTCCAACGGCGCCATCAGATCTGCGAAAGTGCTGTTCACCATGCAATAGTGGGTAACAAGGCCTTGTCTGTCCAACGCCACCACGCCAGTCCATTCGGCTCGATACCGGATGGCTGCGACCCTCTGCACCTGCGCGTCACCGTACACCCGCACGTCGAAAACCAAGGTACCCTGGCTCCTCGCCGCTATCTCCACGGCTCTTTCGCTGAAGCTTAGCGAGAGGGAGCGGACGCTTTCGACCGCCATCTGGAAAATCGCCCAATCCAGTTCATCCGAGGCCATGGCGGCAATAGCGCGCAACGGAGGGGTGATTGCAACGACGCACACGGCTTGTTCACAGATGTCGGCTGACGACCAATCCTTAGCGGTCCTGCCGCCCCGCCACCGGCTGACCGCGATGTCCGGTCGGACCGATGCTGAAGCGGGGGGCACGCCTACCGCCGCTAAACCTGGACCTGGTGCACTCGCGTCCACTCCCTTCCGCATCGCCTTGCCAAGCAGCGCGTGGCCTCCACAGCCCATGGCGCGAGGACGCGCCGCATTTGTGCTCCTGAACATGTGCCCGGGGTAGAACATCCAGCAACGAGGCTCAGTCCCCCTGTTCGCCACCCTGCAGCACCCCGGGTCAGCGCATCAGCCAGGGTTCACAAAGTTGGCTGGCCGGGGTAGGGGAAGCGCAGAGAAATCTCCGGTCGCAGCCTTACCCGGTCAAAACAAGGATACCATGATGAAGACTCTCGTCATCTGCTCCGGCGGATTGGACTCTGTTTCCCTTGCCCACAAAGTGGCGTCGGAGCACGAACTCACCGGGCTCCTGTCCTTCGACTACGGCCAGCGGCACAGGAAAGAATTGAGATTCGCCGCTCTGTGCGCGGAGCGACTGAACGTTGCGCATCAGATCATCGACATCCGCCAAATCGGCCGCGGCCTTCGCGGCTCGGCGCTGACCGACAGTGTCGACGTGCCCGACGGCCACTACGCAGAAGACACCATGAAGATCACGGTGGT
Organism: Mesorhizobium sp. WSM4833; assembly: GCF_055811095.1. Lineage (NCBI taxonomy): Bacteria > Pseudomonadati > Pseudomonadota > Alphaproteobacteria > Hyphomicrobiales > Phyllobacteriaceae > Mesorhizobium > Mesorhizobium sp. WSM4833. Next base: position 401,242 of record NZ_JBVVQG010000007.1, on the reverse strand, counting down.
GCCGAACAGGAACGCCATCATGCTGGCAATCGCGTTTGGTCTTGCCGCCGCGCATAAGGCGGAAGCGGTGGCGATGGCCGCTCATGGCGGGGACCATTTCATCTATCCAGACTGCCGTCCCGCCTTCATCGAAGCTTTCCAGACGATGCAGGACCGAGCGCTCGACGGCGACACGCAGATCCGCCTTTACACGCCCTATGTGAACCTCACAAAGGCGGACATCGTCGGCGATGGAGCAGGATACGGAACCCCATTTGCGCAGACCTGGTCCTGCTACAAGGGCGGCGAGCGTCACTGCGGACGGTGCGGGACCTGCGTCGAGCGACGCGAGGCGTTTCATCTCGCGCAGCACGCCGATCCGACCGAGTATGAGGATACCGATTTCTGGCTTGAGGCGCTGCGGAGGCGGAGCGCCTGATGTTCCGCATCACCAAGGAATTCCACTTCTCGGCCTCGCATCAGCTCACCTCCTTGCCACCTGAACACCAGTGCGCGCGCCTGCACGGGCATAACTACATCGTCCAAGTGGAGCTCTCGGCCGAGGAGCTGAACGCGCACGGCTTCGTGCGCGACTATCACGATCTGGCGCCGCTCAAACGCTATATCGACGAGAGCTTGGACCACCGGCACCTCAACGACGCGTTGGCACATGAGCAGGTCACGGCGGAATACTTGGCCAGGCATTTCTATGAATGGTGCAAGGCACGGCTGCCGGAAACCGCCGCCGTGAGGGTGAGCGAAACCCCGAAAACCTGGGCGGAGTACCGACCGTGACGGACACGCGCCCCGCAATCCGGGTGAGCGAGATATTTGGGCCGACGATCCAGGGCGAGGGCGTGCTCATCGGTTTGCCGACCGTCTTCATCAGAACCGGCGGCTGTGACTACCGCTGTTCCTGGTGCGACAGCCTCCATGCGGTTGACAACCAATTCCGCCATGAATGGAAGATGATGCCGGTGGATGCGGTGTGGCAAAGCGTGGTTGCGCTTTCCGGCGGCCGGCCGGTGATGGTGTCGCTGTCAGGCGGCAACCCCGCCATTCAGCCCTTTGGCGGGCTGATTCAGCGAGGCCATGCTGAAGGTTACCGCTTTGCGCTGGAAACCCAGGGTTCGGTGGTCAAGGACTGGTTTGCCGAGCTTGATGTGCTGGTCCTCAGCCCAAAGCCTCCGTCGAGCGAAATGCGGCCCGACTGGGCCGCCTTGGAGGCCTGCATCGAAGCGGCGCGGGAGAAGCCGCAAGTCGTGCTCAAGCTCGTTGTTTTCGACGAGGGTGACTATGCGTTCGCCAAAGACGCCGCCGCGCGATTTCCACGCCTCCCGGTCTATCTGCAACCTGGCAATCACACCCCACCGCGCCTTGGCGATGAAGACGCACCTGTCGACCTTGACGGAATCATGAGACGCATGGAGTGGCTGATCGACAAGGTGACGCGAGACAGGTGGTTCGAAGCACGCATTTTGCCGCAGCTGCACGTTCTGCTCTGGGGCAACAGGAGGGCCGTCTAGCTCCTACTTGCCCGTGGGTGCAGCACCCGTCGGATCTTCGGCTGACGGACTCACGCGGATGTGACAGCGCTGCCGGCGTAACCGCGCGCTGCTCAAGGCGGAGACCAACCAGGCGCTTGCAAAGCGAGCGCGAACCGGAGGGGCTTAGCTGTCGCTCCGGCTTTGTGACAGCTCGCGTGCGTGTGAAACCTCACAAAACCATTTTCTACAAAGTGCCGAGACAGAGGCGCCAACAAATCCCCGAATGGGCATGAATGGTTCCCGACTTTGTGTCGCAAATCCTTCGCATGTTCCGCCGTTTCATGGTGTGCCGGACCAAAGCCGTCGCGCGTGGCCACGCGGGTGTTCGTGTCCGCTGCGTAAGCCAAACGGCGATCGCGCCAATGTCCTAGCCGGCCTTTTCGCAGCGCAGCGCTCACCTGCGTTCCTGCCCCCACTGGCACGCTATTTGCGGCACCGGGGTGCGGCGCTTGACCGGAGCGCGGCGACGGGAGAAGCGCGGCCACACGGCGGGAGCCGGTGCTGCGGGCGTCCTGTCCTGCCGTTTATGTTCGATGGAGCCACCCATGTCCCGATTGAATGCCGCGCTTGTCGCGGCGATCGCTCTCTTGGTGTTCGCGCTGGGAGTGTTGAAACATCGTCAGGATGCGGCCGAGTACCTGCAGCGTCTGGAAGACCAGCGCCAGATAGCGGCTGACTTGCGCATACGCATTCCGCAGCGGCGCGACGCCCTCCTCAACGACCCAGCCTCGCCAATCGCGGGCAATCCCTTGGGCGATATCGCTGTTGTCTCGTTCTTCGACTACAACTGCGGCTATTGCCGGGCGGCAGCCCTCCACCTCATTCAAGCCCTCAGGGATGATCCCAATGTGAAGCTTGTGTTCAAGGACTTCCCAATCCTGGGGCCAGGTTCCAGATTCGCAGCGCGCGCAGCGCTCGCCTCGCACAAACAGGGGAAGTACGAGGCGTTCCACCTCGCCCTCATGGCTTTCCCCGGCTCCATCAACGAGCGCAGCACCTTGACCGTTGCAGAGCGTGTGGGCCTCGATCTCGAGCAACTGAAGCGGGACATGCAAGACCCGGCGATCACAGATGCCATCACACGCAATTTCGCACTCGCCAAAGATTTGTATATCGACGGCACACCTGCGTTGGTGATCGGCGACGAAGTGATCCCAGGGGAAATCGGGATGGCCAGACTGCAACGCTCCATCGCTGAAGCGCGCGCGAAGGCAAAGGTACAATCTTCGGCAGCCGCAAAATCGGCATTTTGACATACTGTCGGCAAATGCTGTGGTCACCGGTTCGTTTGTCGGAGTGGTTTTGATGTGCTCCTGAGCGCCTTTTTCGTGGTTGGCTTCTTGACCGCATCGTGACGCCGGCGGGCGCGACGCCGAACATGGCACCGTCTCCCGGTGTGCGGCTACATCAAACGAACATTCGCGGCGGCTGCGACCTCGCTTCCTGGACGCTGTGATCCAGCAAGGGGCGCCGAGGCGTGGAGATTCGCTGCCCTGCGACATCGGCTCAAGGAGTCCTGAATCCCGCGCGCCTGAAGGCGCGCGCCGGGTGCTCGTGCACCGAGCCCGCTTTTTCCTCGGCAGGCTCGGGCGGTCTCGGCCATCCGGCTTCGCCCCCTGGCTCGGGCAGCCTGGCGGCTGCTGACGGCCGCCGGCCGATTGGCCGGCGTGGTTTTCATGGTGGCCTTCCCCGGTGGCGCGCGGTGGGCGGCTCTCCCTTCTAGGCCCGCCGCGGCGTCCCGCAACCCTTCGCTGCGCTTCGGGTCCTCCTCTCCGTTCCGGTCCTTCGGATGCGGTCCGCCTTTCACGGCGGGCCTTTCCGGTCGTTTTCGCCGCCCACCCCGCTTCCGGGGGAGGGCGCGATTTGGCGAGCGGAGGACCAGGGCATGCGTTCAAACAACAAGCGTTCCGGCAGCCGAAAGGCGGGCGCAAGCAGGGGCGGGCGCGCAGGCGCCAGCCTTTATCAGGAGATCACCGACCGCATCATTGCCGAGCTCGAGCGCGGTATCGTGCCATGGGTCAAGCCCTGGGGAAGCGCAAAGGCAGGCCTTGGCCTGCCCAGGAATGCGGCCACCGAGCGCCGCTATTCCGGCATCAATATCCTGATCCTTTGGGGCGCGGTGATCGAGCGCGGCTATGCCAGCCAGAACTGGCTGACCTTCCGGCAGGCGCTTGCCCTTGGCGCCAATGTCAGGAAAGGCGAGCGCGGCACGACCATCGTTCACGCCGACCGCTTTGTTCCGAAAAACGAAAAGCAACGCGCCAAGGTCGATGGCGACGAACCGCAGGCCGTGCCTTACCTGAAGCGCTTCACCGTCTTCAATGTCGCGCAGTGCGATAACCTGCCCGAACATCTCCATGCCGCCGCCGAACCGCTGCCGCAGCGCCAGATCATCCCGCAGGCCGAGGCGCTCATTCGCGCAACCGGCGCGGATGTCCGCATCGGCGGCGATCGCGCTTTCTACATGCCGGGCAGCGACTTCATTCAGGTGCCGCCGCAACCGGCCTTCTTTCAGCAGGTCAACTATTACCGCACCTGCTTTCACGAGCTTGGCCACTGGACTGGCCACCCGACGCGCCTTGCGCGCGACCTCTCCGGCTCGTTCGGCTGCAAGGTCTATGCGCGCGAGGAACTGGTCGCTGAAATCTGCGCAGCCTTCGTCTGCAGCACTGTCGGCATCGAGCCGACCGTGCGCCATGCCGATTATATCGGCTCATGGCTGACGGTGCTGCGCGAGGACAATCGCGCCATCTTCCGCGCCGCCAGCCATGCCTCGAAAGCCGCCGATCTCCTGCTCGGCTTCAATGCCGACGTCGAAGGCGATGCGCATGCCGAAATCGCCGCATGAGCGCGCCCGATCGCCATGCCGACAGGCTTGCGCTTCTGATGGCGCGCGATGCGGCCGCGCCGCGCACAAGCCGCTCGATATCGGCGGGTTTGTCTCAGCCGCTCTCAATCAGCACCAACCGTTTTGAAGGAACGCCGCAATGATCCTGATCACCGACGAACTGCGCCTTCTTCTGCTCGCCAATGGCGCTGCCGAGACCGAAACCGACCATGTTCCGGTCGTGAAACTGTTCAATCCGGTCGGCTCCGCCACCTGGCTTCTGAGCGAGCTCGACGCCGACGGCGATACACTCTTCGGCCTTTGTGATCTCGGTTTTGGCTTCCCTGAACTGGGCAGCGTCAGCCTTGCCGAGCTCCAAGCCGTCAAGGGACCGCTTGGCCTGGGCATCGAGCGCGACCTGTACTTCAAGGCGCGGTTTCCGCTCTCTGTCTATGCCGAAGCCGCTCGCCTGTGCGGCCACGTCACCGAGGCCGAACGGCTCTTGCGGCAGGCCGCCGCCGCCCTCTCGCTTTCCCTTCCCGAGCTTCCGCCCGACCGGGCGGAACAATAGCGCCATCCGGCGCAAAACCGTCGCGCCGCTCGGCCTGCGGCCTCGCGGTCAGGCACTTTCAGGCCACAGCAAAGGAGAAAGACCATGCAGCTTGCCCACGTTTCCATCGACCAATTGAGCGTCGCCGCCGCCAACATGCGACATTCCAAACGCGCGCCCGACATCTCCGACATCCTGCCGTCGGTGCGCGCGCGCGGCGTCCTCGTTCCGCTGCTGGTGCGGCCCAACGGCTCGCCCGAAACGTTCGAGATCGTCGCCGGACGGCGACGCTATTTCGCCGCCAAGACCGTCGCCGACGAGCGCGGCGAGGCCGAGCCGCTGCCATGCGCCATCATGGAGGATGGTGACGACGCCGACGCGCTCGAAGCCTCCCTGATCGAAAACATCGCCCGCCTCGATCCCGACGAGGTCTCGCAATGGGAAACCTTTACCCGCCTCATCAGGGAAGGTCGCACCATTGCCGATATCGCGGCCACTTTCGGCCTCACCCAGCATCAGGTGAAGCGCATTCTGGCGCTCGGCGAGCTTCTGCCTAGGATTCGCGAAGCCTATCGCCGCGAGGAAATCGACGCCGAGACGGTGCGCCACCTCACCATGGCCTCGAAGGCGCAGCAGAAGGACTGGCTGGCGCTTTTTGCCGATCCCGACAACCGCGCGCCGCGCGGCTGGCAATTGAAGCAATGGCTGTTTGGCGGCCAGTCGATCTCGACCAAGGTGGCGCTGTTTGCCATCGAGGATTATCCCGGCCTGATCGTCTCCGATCTGTTCGGCGAGGAAACCTATTTTGCCGACGCCGACCTGTTCTGGCTCAAGCAGAACGAGGCGATAGCCGCCAGACGCGATGCCTATCGTGAGGCCGGATGGAGCGACGTGATCGTGCTCGAGCCGGGTCAGCATTTCTACGCATGGGACTACGAAAAGACGCCGAAGAAGAAGGGCGGCAAGGTCTTTATATCAGTCTCGCATCGCGGCGAGGTCGGGTGTCACGAGGGCTGGCTATCGCACAAGGAAGCCCGCCGCGCCCGCGCCAATGGCGAGGCCGCTGAGGCCGAGACCCCGGATAAACCGTCGCGGCCCGAACTCACCGGACCGATGCAGAACTATGTCGATCTGCACCGCCATGCCGCCGTGCGCTTGGCGCTCCTCGACCATCCGGCAGCAGCACTTCGCCTGATGGTGGCGCATGCGATCGCCGGCTCAAGCCTGTGGCAGGTGCGGACAGAGCCGCAGCGCGCCGCCAACGAGACAGTTGCCGCGAGCCTCGCAGCCTGCAAGGCCGAGGCCGCCTTCGCGAATAAGCGGCGTGCGGTCCTGGCGCTGCTTGGACGATCCGACGAGGATGGCACAATCGCTGGCGGCAATGGCGGCGACATCGGCACGGCAACCCTGTTTGCGCATCTGCTGACGCTGTCCGACGACGATGTCCTGCGCGTCCTTGGCATCGTCATGGCCGAGACGCTTGAAGCCGGCAGCGCCGTCATCGAGGCGCTCGGCAATCATCTGAATGTCGACCTCGCCGCTTGCTGGCAACCGGACGACGCCTTCTTCGAGCTGTTGCGCGACAAGGAAATTGCCAATTCCATGCTAGCCGAACTCGGCGGCAAGCATGTCGCGGACGGCAATGTCGCCGAGAAGGTGAAGACGCAAAAGACGATCATCCGCGACTTTCTTTCCGGCGAGAACGGCCGCGACAAGGTGGGAAGCTGGCTGCCGCGCTGGATGAAATTCCCGGTCGAAAGCTACACGCAGCGAGGCGGCTTGCGCACCGCCGATCAATGGGCGCGGGTCCGGTCCCTGTTCGGCTGCCAATAGGCGTCACGCTGGGCGGCGGCTCCAGAATGGCCGCCGCCCGGCAAAGTACCCCGGTCGCACTGGGCGCATGTTCGGGACCTTTGCCCCCGCGTCCCCGCGGCAATCCAGCCTGGCAAACCGCCTTAATCCCGATCGTTCAGCCCGTCGGATGCCTGCTCCGGCGCCGACCCGTGGGCACGATGTCGATCGGCATGCCACGGCATCAGCCCGCAGTCCCGCAAATCCCGGCTGTCCTGGCTTGGCTGCAGCGATCGCGCTTGCCACGAACTCCTTGCTCCCTGCCAGGACCATCCCCTGCGGCTGGCTTGTTGACCTATGGACGGGTCCGGCCGCCCGAAACCCTCGCCAGCAGCTTTTTTCCCCGCCGCCTGCGGCGGCTTCCTCGCGCCGCTCCGCTTCAAAAAAGCTGCCTGCTCGGGTCCTCCGCTGGCGCTGCGGCCCTGTCGGGTTCAGGCGCTCCGGACGCGTCCATCACGGTCCGCCATCGCAGGGGATGGTCCCCGGCGACAGCAAAAGGAGACTTCGAAATGACCGCGATCGGTTACGTCAACAAGCAGGAAAACGGCGCCTACAAGGGCCAGCTCAAGACGCTCAGCGTCCGCGCCGACATCGACATCATCCCCAACCAGGCCAAGAGCGCCGACAACCATCCCGACTACCGGGTGCTGACGCAAGGGGTCGAAGTTGGCGCCGGCTGGATCCGCACCGGTGAGACGTCCGGCAAGGATTATGTGAGCCTGTCGATTGCAGCGCCGGAGTTCGGGCCGCGCAAGCTCTACGCCAATCTGGGCCGCGCCGCCGGCCAGGACGATGACGACACCTACGCGATCATCTGGAACCCGGCCGATTGATCCGATCGGCCCCGAGCCTCGCGCCGCAACCGGCGCGGGGCTCTTGTCACAGGAGCGGCGAAAACTCGCCCCCCACTCTTCGCCCGTCCCCGGGGCGACCTCGTTCGCCCATCCTCGCCGTCGCTTCTCCTTAAGCGACACGAGGACAATTATGGACGACGAAAATGAACGCGCCGCCCGCGCCAAGAAGGGCAGTCCGTTTCTCAACACAGCCCAAGCCGCCTTCTACATAGGGCTCTCCCAACGCACGCTGGAAAAGATGCGGCTCAACGGCGGCGGCCCGAAATTCCGCAAGCACGGCCGCTACGTCCGCTACCACATCGACGAGCTCGACGAGTGGTCGAAAGGCCGCCAGAAGGTGACCGGTTCCGACGACGGAGGCCGCCCATGAGCCGGCGTCCCTCCATCCGTCTGACCGGCAGCCGCCTGCGTCGCGTTCGCGCGACAAGGGCGATCGCCGCGACCGCGATTGGCTTGGGCCTGATTGCCTTTGGCCCCCTTGCAAACCCATCGCCCTGGCTGATCTGGAACGCCTCGGCGAGCGCGCCGGTCGGCCTCTATCGCGTCGTGGCGGGAGCGCCCGCACGCGGCGACCTGGTGCTCGTCAGCCCACCAGAACCGGTCGCCGGTCTCGCTGCCGAACGCGGCTATCTCCCGCACCGCGTTCCCCTTGTAAAGCACATTGCCGCGCTGCCGCACGAACGTGTCTGCGCCTTCAACGAGGCGATCATCATCGGCGGCAAGATCGTTGCGCGTCGGCTCGCAACCGACACAAAAGGCCGTCCGCTGCCCTGGTGGAGCGGCTGCCGCGCGCTCGCCTGCGACGAATTCTTGGTGCTGAACGGCGAGGCGCCGCGCTCTTTCGACAGCCGCTATTTCGGGCCGGTGCCGGCCGCGAATGTCATCGGGAGGCTCGTGCCGCTATGGACCGAGTAGCCCTCCTGATGCTTGGCATGATCGCTGTCGCGCCATGCGCCTGTTCCGCCTCGACCGGCGCTGAGCCGGTCGCCATCTTCCAAAGTCCGCAGCTTGGAAAATGGCAGCACTTCGTTGCCGAAGCAAGCAAGCGTTTCCGTATTCCCCAGGCCTGGATTTACGCGGTGATCGATGCCGAAAGCAGTGGCAGGACGATGCTCGACGGCCGGCCAATCACCTCGCGCGCCGGCGCCATGGGCCTGATGCAGCTGATGCCGGAAACGTATGAGGACATGCGCGTGGCCCATGGTCTCGGCCCAAATCCGCACGACCCGCGCGACAACATTCTGGCCGGCACGGCCTATCTCCGCGCCATGTATGAGCGCTTCGGGTTCCCCGGCCTGTTTGCCGCTTACAACGCCGGCCCCGAGCGCTACGAGGCGCATCTGAAGCGCGGCAAGCCGCTGCCGAAAGAGACCGTCGACTACCTCAAGCAGCTCGGAGCGGCCGGGGTTTCGGCCACCGACATGAATGGTTTCAAGGGCAGATCTGTCGCTCCAGGCAGGCAAAATGCGCCCTCGGGGCGTTCGCTGTTTTTCCTGCAACATGGTGGTCGCGCCGATGCGCGAAACGATCTCTTCGTGCCGCTGGGGACGGACGTCGAACAGGTCAAGAAGCCGGACGGCTAAGCGAAGGGCGGGCTGGACGCGTCCGAAGGGGCAGGGGCGCGTAAGGCAAGATAAAGGCACCGCCTCCGTGAGGCGGCGAAGTGTTTGTCTGCACATCGTTTTTGCAGGAGGCACCCTGCCGCGTCAGGAGAGCTTTGGAGCGCAAATGTCTGGTTCCACTTGGTTGAGCCGGGAGGCTAAGCATGCAGGATGACGAGTTCAGACCGAAGCTCGGGAAGATAGGCTCCCGTGGCTCGAAGGCAGGCAAACGCTTTGCCGGCCAGGTCCGGGCGGCGATCAACCGAGCCGGTGGCCGGCCCCAGCGTGGTGGCCGCTTCGTGGGGAGCAGGACGGGCCGCGGCGGGGCGACGGCCGCGCTGCTGAAGTCACGCGATCGCCATGCAGCCTTCCGCCAGCGCCGGGTCGTCGTCAAGGCGCGTGTCGTCAAGCTGGCCGGCAAGAGCGCGGACGGGGCGCGTGCGCATCTGCGCTACATCCAGCGCGACGGCGTCACCCGGGACGGCGCGCCTGGCGAGCTGTACGGTGCCGACAGCGACTGCGTCGCCGGCAAGGACTTCCTCGATCGTGCCGATGGCGATCGCCATCAATTCCGCTTCATCGTCGCACCCGAGGACGGCATCGAATTTGACGACCTCAAGCCACTGACGCGGCGGCTCATGGCACAGATGGAGGAGGATCTCGGCACGAAGCTCGACTGGGTTGCCGTGGATCATTTCAACACCGGCCATCCGCACACCCACATCATCTTGCGTGGCAAGGACGATCGCGGCGAGAACCTCGTGATAGCGCGCGAATACATCTCGAGCGGCATCCGCGAGCGCGCCGCCGAGCTGGTCAGCCTCGATCTCGGTCCGCGCACTGACCACGAGATCGAGCACCGCCTGCGTCAGGAAGTGGAGCAGGAACGGTTCACCAGCATCGACCGCCGCCTGCTGCAACTCCGTGACGACAGTGGGCTCGTTTCGCCGGATAGCCGCGACGCGTTTCGGCAAACCTTGGAGCAGGGGCGCCTGCGCAAGCTCGAGCGGATGCATCTGGCCGAAGAGATCAGCTCGGGTCGCTGGCGCCTCGATGACGGGCTTGAAGCGACGCTACGCCGCATAGGGGTACGTGGCGACATCATCAAGACCATGCATCGCGAGTTGACGGGCAGGGGGATTTCCCGCAGTGCCGCCGACTGGGTGATCCATGATCGATCCGGCGAGCCGGTCGAGCCTGTCGTCGGGCGTGTTGTCGCCCGCGGGCTGGCCGACGAGCTCACCGACCGGCATTACCTGATCGTCGACGGTGTTGACGGCAAGACACGATACATCGACATCGGCAAAGGCGAGGCGACAGAGCCGACGCCCGACGGCTGCATCGTGCGTGTCGCGCCGAGGAACACAGAACCAAGGCAGGTTGACCGCACGGTGGCCGAAATCGCGGCTGCCCATGACGGCCGCTACAACATCGACATTCACCTGAAGCACGATCCGACCACCAACGACCGCTTCGCCGAAACGCATGTCCGCAGGCTGGAGGCGATCCGGCGCGCTACCGGCGGCGTCGAGCGCCAGCCCGACGGCACCTGGATCATCGCGCCGGATCATCTCGATCGTGTCGCCGCCTACGAGCGCCAGCAGGCGAGGACCCAGCCTGTCACGGTCGACAAGCTCTCGTCGATGCCGCTGGAGCGGCAGGTTGGCTTTGACGGCGCCAACTGGGTCGACAGCCAGCTGGTCTCCGAGAAATCAGAGAGGTTGCGCAATTCGGGCTTCGGCCGTGAAGCCCAGGAGGCGCGGAGCCGCCGACAGCAGTGGCTGATCGCGCAAGGCCTTGCCCATGAGGAGCAGGATCGGATCGTCTATCGGGCCAATTTGATCGCGATCCTCCGCCAGCGCGAGCTGAACCGTGTTGCCGGTCAGCTCTCGGAAGAGCTAGGTCTATCTTATGCTGAAACGCGACCCGGAGACCGGGTAGAGGGCACGCTCCGCCGCTCAGTTGAGCTCGCCAGCGGCAAATATGCCGTTATCGAGAAATCGCGTGAGTTCGTGCTCGTCCCGTGGCGGCCGGTGCTCGAGCGGCATATCGGCAAAGAGGTTTCTGGCCTGGTGCAGCGCGAGGGTATCTCTTGGAACATCGGTCGGCAAAGGAGTGGACCCAGCGTTTCGTGACTTTCATGGCAGCCATGCGCAGGCGCGGTCTTAGGGCTGTCTACCGTGGATGCGCTCCACATACCATGAGGCATAAGGTGGCACGACGCGTCCGCTCGCTTGCATGGGCAGCCAAAATTGAGGCTAATAGCGCCCCATTCGAATCGGCATCGATCTCTGATGCACGATCCATCGACCAACGCGGAAGACGGGAATGCGCTGGGCAGCAGAGGAAAGTAGCATTGCAAATGATTCTTAGGGCCATCGGCAGGGCCTGGCATTCCGCTTTGTATAAGATCGACATAGCCCGGTTGCGATGGCAGCGCAGGCAACTCCGCGACTGAGTCGGCCACCGGACCATCCTCCCCGCTACCCGCGGCGGTGCCCACGAGGGGCAGCTTGCAGGGACGATTTGCGCGGCCGGCTCGGTCGAAAGCCCGCAAATCGCGACAGTTGGTGGCGAATTTGACGGCTTCTCACTCTCTGAGACGGGTGAAGCTGAGGTCAGGAGACCTGTTTAGCCGAGGTCAAAGCTCCTCTCGCCGGGTCGTCAAACACGTTTCCCGATTATCCGCTAGGTGGATGGCAGCTATCCCAACAATCGATTTTACCTCTTTCGCCGAATTCCACTAGGGGCTGAGCGGTGGCGGGTTTCCTTCGCGCCGACTGAGGCTACCGGGAAGAAGAATTCGGAGACGATCATGTGCGGGATTGTTGGCATCGTTGGGCATCAGCCAGTGTCGGAGCGGTTGGTTGACGCGTTGAAGCGGCTCGAATATCGCGGCTATGACTCAGCCGGCGTTGCCACCCTTTGCGAGGGCTCGTTGAACTGCCGGCGCGCCAAGGGCAAGCTTGTCAATCTCGAGAGAAGATTGAAGGAAGAGCCGCTGAGTGGCTTCATCGGCATCGCACACACGCGTTGGGCAACCCATGGGGCACCCACTGAGCGCAACGCGCACCCGCACATTGCGGAGGGTGTGGCCGTGGTTCACAACGGCATCATCGAGAATTTCGCCGAGTTGAAGGACGAACTGGCGGCGGCGGGCGCCGAGTTCCAGACCGATACCGACACCGAAGTCGTCGTTCATCTCTTGGCAAGATATCGCCGGGAGGGCATGGGGCGGGGCGAGGCAATGCACGCCATGCTGAAGCGCGTCAGCGGTGCCTACGCGCTTGCCGTTCTCTTTGAGGATGATCCGTCGACCATCATGGCGGCGCGCAATGGACCCCCATTGGCGATCGGTCACGGCGACGGCGAGATGTTCATGGGCTCCGACGCCATCGCGCTTGCGCCCTTCACAAATGCAATCACCTATCTCGTCGACGGCGACTGGGCCGTTATCAGCAAGACAGGAGCTGATATCTTCAATTTCGATGGCCATCCCGTCGAGCGTCCACTCCAGACTTCCCTTGCCGGGGCATACCTGGCCGATAAGGGCAATTATCGCCATTTCATGGAGAAGGAAATTCATGAGCAGCCCGAGGTTGTCGCCCGTGCGCTCGCTCATCACATCAATTCCGAAGAGAATCCCATCGACACGGCTTCTTGCATAGATTTTGCCAGCATCCCGAGCCTGGCGATCTCGGCTTGCGGCACAGCCTATCTGGCTGGACTGATCGCAAAATACTGGTTCGAGCGCTATGCGCGCCTGCCGGTCGAAATCGACGTCGCGTCCGAATTCCGCTACCGGGAGATCCCATTGCCGCCGCACTCGGCGGCTCTTTTCATTTCGCAGTCCGGTGAAACCGCCGACACGCTCGCATCTCTGAGATACTGCAAGGGGCGTGGGCTGACGACCGGCGCTGTCGTCAACAGCCGGGAATCGACCATCGCGCGGGAGGCCGACGCGGTCTTCCCAATCCTTGCCGGGCCGGAGATCGGCGTCGCCTCCACCAAGGCTTTCACCTGCCAGCTTGTGGTTCTTGCCACACTCGCCATTGGTGCTGCCAGGGCCCGTGGAACGGTAACCGAAGCTGAGGCGAGGGCGTTCGTCGCGAGTCTTGCCGAAATGCCGCGCATCATGCGCCAGGTCCTGAACAGCATCAAGCCAGATGTCGAGCTCCTGGCGCGCGAACTGTCAAAGTGCCATGACGTCCTGTATCTCGGCCGCGGCACCAGTTTCCCACTGGCCATGGAAGGTGCGCTGAAGCTCAAGGAGATTTCCTACATCCATGCCGAGGGATATGCGGCTGGTGAATTGAAGCATGGTCCGCTCGCATTGGTCGACGAAAACATGCCAGTGATCGTCATCGCGCCACATGATCGCTTTTTCGATAAGACCGTCTCCAACATGGAGGAAGCGGCCGCCAGGGGAGGACGGATTATCCTCATCACTGATGAGAAGGGGGCCGCTGCTTCGAAGCTCAAAACGATGCACACGATTGTGCTGCCGACCGTCGACGAGATTATCGCGCCAATGATCTTTGCCCTGCCGATACAGCTTCTTGCCTACGACACGGCTGTCTTCATGGGCAAAGATGTCGACCAACCGCGCAATCTCGCAAAATCGGTTACCGTCGAATGATTTGTGACGGCCCGTCCATACGAAACACGCCGGAGTAAAGCGTGTCATCGGCCAGTCGGATGTCGAGGAGATGCCGATCCGTTGAGCTGCCTGTGGATCGCTCGCGCTAAACGCATGCCTGCGTTTTGATCAGACGAAGCAAAAACACAGAATAGGTCGCGATCGCCGAGGGCGGCCATAACCGGTGACCCAGTCTGCGGCGCGGGCTCCAGGGACGTAAAAGGCTGCTCTGTGAGCGATCCGGCCCATTCCCCATCGCACCTGGTCGTGCGTAGTGTGCATTTCAGTTCACATCGCGCTGCGCGATGCTTGCCCCCGACGTTCAGAACAGCGGAGCAAGCCAATGACGCCCACGAAGTTGCTGATTGGGCAGATCGCCGTCGTATTCGCAATCGTCATCCTCGGGGTGTGGGCGGCCACGCAGTGGTGCGCCCACATGCTGGGTCATCAGCCGCCACTCGGCACGCCGTGGTTTGTCGTGGCTGGCTGGCCGATCTACAAGCCGTGGAAACTGTTCGAATGGTGGTACCATTTCGACGCCTATGCGCCCGAGGTCTTCGATAAGGCCGGTGCGCTCGCCGGCGCCAGTGGGTTCGTGGGCTGTGCCGCAGCCATCGCGGGCTCGCTCTGGCGCGCGCGACAGCTCGGATCGGTGACGACCTATGGCTCGTCAAGGTGGGCAACAACTCAGGAGATCGAGAGGGCAGGCCTGTTTCGACCGGGCGGCGTTTTCCTCGGCAAGCTGAAGGATCGCTATCTGCGACATGACGGACCCGAGCACGTCATGGCCTTTGCCCCAACACGATCAGGCAAGGGCGTCGGACTGGTTGTTCCAACGCTTCTGTCCTGGACCGGGTCGGCCGTCATTCACGATATCAAAGGCGAGAATTGGCAATTGACCTCCGGCTGGCGGTCGAAATTCTCCTATTGTCTTCTCTTCAATCCGACAGATCCCAGGTCGGCGCGCTATAACCCGTTGCTCGAGGTGCGAAAGGGTCCGCAAGAGGTCCGCGACGTCCAGAACATCGCCGACATCCTGGTAGATCCGGAAGGTGCGCTGGATCGCCGGAACCACTGGGAGAAGACAAGTCATTCCCTCCTCGTCGGCGCCGTTTTGCACGTTCTCTATGCCGAAGAGGAAAAGACGCTTGCCCGCGTCGCCACTTTCCTGTCGGACCCGCAACGTTCCTTTTCCGCGACGCTGCAGCGGATGATGACCACCAACCACCTGGGCACGCCCGACAAGCCTGAGGTTCATCCGGTCGTGGCCTCGGCGGCACGCGAGGTGCTGAACAAATCGGAGAACGAGCGTTCGGGTGTTTTATCGACCGCCATGTCGTTTCTCGGGCTCTATCGCGACCCGACGGTTGCGGCGGCAACATCGGCCTGCGACTGGCGCATTGTCGATCTCATGGATGCCGAGCGACCGATGTCGCTCTATCTGGTCGTGCCGCCGTCGGACATCTCGCGCACCAAGCCCTTGGTACGACTGATCCTGAACCAGATCGGCAGACGCCTGACGGAGCGCCTTGAGGGCGACCCTAACAAGGGTCGCAAACATCGGCTCCTCATGATGCTCGACGAATTCCCGGCGCTCGGTCGGCTAGATTTCTTCGAGACCGCGCTCGCCTTCATGGCCGGCTACGGCATTCGCGCTTACTTGATCGCGCAATCCTTGAACCAGATATCCAAGGCCTACGGCGAGAACAGTGCCATTCTCGACAACTGCCATGTGCGCATTGCCTTTTCCTCCAATGACGATCGCACCGCCAAGCGCATCTCCGACGCGCTCGGCACGGCGACGGAACTGAGATCCATGCGCAACTATGCCGGCCATCGGCTGGCCCCTTGGCTGTCGCACGTCATGGTCAGCCGCCAGGAAACGGCCCGACCGCTGCTGACTCCTGGCGAGGTGATGCAGCTGCCCCAGACCGACGAGCTGGTGCTGATTTCAGGGCTGCCGCCATTGCGCGCGCAGAAGCTGCGCTACTACCAGGACCGGAATTTCACGGAACGCGTGCTACCGTCCCCGGTGCTGCGGGACGGCACTTACGCCGACTGTCCCGCTTCGCGCCCGGACGATTGGACTGGACAGGTCCGCGGCGTTGACAGCCGTCTGGCTGCAGGCGACGAGATTGCCGACGCGGCGATCGGGGACGAGGGTGGCGTCCAGCAGCAGCGACATCCAGCTCTGCCAGAAGATCAAGTCGTGCTTTCTCAAGAAACTGACCAGGGCGATCTCTTCAAGTCTGTTGACGATGACAGCGAGCCGGTCGCCGACAAGCGTGTCATGGATCGGATTTCGACGGCTGCCCGCGCCTATGGCATCAACGAGGGAAGGGGCGACGATAAAGACATCGTGCCCGGTTTCTGAACGCCGCTTCCTGACGGCGTACTTCGGCGTAGATAACGGCGATAAGCTTTCGTGGGCATCTGGCGGATGCTTGTTCCCGTCGCCGGCGCGCCGGCGCTGGCAGCTGGAACAAGCCACATGAAGCCCCGCCGCATTCGTCACCAGTTTCTGCTTGAGTTTGAGCTGAGCGAGAAGCTGGACAAACTCAGTCGTGATCCTTCGACCACCAAATCGGCGATTGTCGCGAAGGCGGTAGAAGCCTTCATCGAGCGCCGTGGCGAGAATGAGCTCGACAAACGCTACGGCGTACGGCTCGACCGTCTTTCTCGCGACCTCGCTTATGTCAGGCGCGACGTCGAGATGATGCTGGAGAGCCTGGCGCTCTTCATCCGCTTTTCGATCACGCTTCACGCCCACACGCCGGTCCCGGACAGGGCAACGCAGGCCGTTGGCCAGGAGCGCTTCGACAAATTTGTCGAGCAGGTGGGTCGGCAGATCGCTTCCGGAAAACGATCGCTTGGCAAAGACAATGACGTGGGAGGGGAACGGTGAACTCTCATCCGGAAGCCGACCACCGCCGCAGCGCCATGCTGCGAACCGCCATGGGTCCGGCGATCACCACAGCGCTCTCCGATCCATTGATCATCGAGGTGATGGTCAATCCCGACGGAGCACTGCGGCTCGATCGGCTCGGAGAAGGCCTGGTCGACACAGGCGTGCACATCCATCCTACCGAGGCGGAGCGCATCGTCCGCCTCGTCGCTTCCCATGTGCGCGCCGAAGCGCATGCGGATAGTCCGATCGTCAGCGCCGAACTGCCGTCGGGCGAGCGATTCGAAGGCCTGCTGCCACCCGTGGTGTTGGCGCCGTGCTTTGCTATTCGTAAGCCTGCCGCAAAACTCTACACCCTGGCCGATTATGTCGCCGACCGCGTCATGCTGCCGCTGCAGGCCGATGCGTTGAAGGGAGCCGTCCGCGAGCGGCGCAACATCCTGATCGCAGGCGGCACGTCCTCGGGCAAGACAACCCTTGCCAATGCGCTGCTGGCGGTAGTCGCCGACTGCGACGAGCGGGTGATCCTGATCGAGGATACGCGCGAACTTCAATGCGCAGCAAAAGACTGCGTTGCCCTGAGGACGAGGCGGGGTTCGGTCACGCTCGCCGATCTCGTGCGTTCGACACTGCGCCTCAGACCCGATCGCATTATCGTCGGCGAGATCAGAGGCGCCGAAGCGCTCGACATGCTGAAGGCATGGAACACCGGTCACCCAGGCGGCATCGCCACGGTTCATGCCAACTCGGCGCGGTCTGCCCTCTACCGCATCGAGCAGCTCGCACAGGAAGCCGTGGTCACCGTTCCCCGCCGGCTCATCGCCGAGGCGATAGATCTGATCGTCTTCATCGCTGGCCGCGGATCCTCACGCCGCATCGAGGCGATCGCCGAGGTCACTGGCCTCGATGGCAGTGGCGACTACGCCGTCACGCAGCTCACGCTTCCGCAACTCCAGCAACTCTGAAAGGTCATTTCATGCGCAAGAAGCTTCGCTTTCTCTGGGCCACCGCGCTCGCTTTTCTTCTCACTTTTCCGGCATACGCCGCCGGCTCCGGCATGCCTTGGGAGCAGCCGCTGCAGCAAATCTTGGAATCGGTGCAGGGTCCGGTCGCCAAGATCATCGCGGTCATCATCATCATCACCACCGGCCTGACACTCGCCTTTGGCGACACGGCAGGTGGGTTCCGTCGGCTCATCCAGATTGTCTTCGGTCTGTCGATCGCCTTTGCCGCATCGAGCTTCTTCCTCTCCTTCTTCTCCTTTGGCGGCGGGGCACTCGTCTGATGCTGGCCGGAGAGCACATAGAAGGCTTCGAGGTTCCGGTTCACCGGGCACTGACCGAACCGATCCTGCTCGGCGGCGCGCCGCGAGCGGTGGCGATCCTCAATGGCACCGTTGCCGCGGCGATCGGGCTTGGCTTGCAGCAGTGGATTGCCGGACTGGTGCTGTGGATCTGCGGGCACACTGTGGCTGTCTTCGCGGCCCGCCGCGACCCGGACTTCGCCGGCGTGCTCGTCCGCCACCTTCGCCTGAGGGGGTGGCTTGCATGCTGAATCTTTCGGAATATCGGGGCAAGGCCGACCGGCTTGCCGATCATCTGCCTTGGGCCGCACTGATAGCACCAGGCATCGTGCTCAACAAGGACGGCAGCTTCCAGCGCACATTTGCATTCCGCGGCCCTGATCTCGAGAGTGCAACAGAAGCCGAACTCATCGGCATCTGCGCGCGAGCCAACAATGCGCTCAGACGCCTCGGCTCTGGCTGGGCATTGTTCTTCGAGGCCGAGCGCATCGAGGCGCTGGGCTATCCAGACTCGCGCTTCCCCGACGCCGCGTCATGGTTGGTCGACGAAGAACGGCGCGCGGCCTTTCAAGGCAAGGTCGCGCACTACGAGAGCCGCTACCACCTGACGCTGGCGTTCATGCCGCCGCCGGATAGCCAGGCGCGGGCGCAAAGCGCTCTCGTCGACTCGCATCATTCACAAGGCGAGAGAGAGTGGCGCCAGGAACTGGCGCGGTACCGGGACGAGACCGGCCGCGTGCAGGATCTCCTGTCGGGCTTGATGCCCGAAATACGCGCACTCGATGATGCCGAGACGCTGACTTACCTCCACGGCACGATCTCGACCAGCCGCCATCCAGTCGCCGTGCCGGAAACGCCGGTCTATCTCGACGGCATCCTGGTCGATGCGCCGCTTACTGGCGGATTGGAGCCGATGCTTGGCGACCAACATCTGCGCACGCTCACCATTCTCGGTTTTCCGAATGTCACACGGCCCGGAATTCTCGACGCGCTCAACCATCAGGATTTCGCCTATCGCTGGATGACACGCTTCATTCCGCTCGACAAGACGGAGGCCACCAAGACGCTGACGCGGTTGCGGCGGCAGTGGTTTGCCAAGCGCAAGTCGATCGCAGCCATCCTGCGCGAGGTGGTGACCAGTGAACCTGTCCCCCTCGTCGACAGCGACGCCGAAAACAAGGCGCTCGATGCCGACGGCGCACTCCAGGCCTTAGGCGGCGATCATGTCGGGTTCGGCTATCTGACGACGACAGTGACGGTATGGGACGAGGACCATCAAGCCGCCGCGGAGAAACTTCGCGCGGTCGAGCGCGTCGTCAACGGCCTCGGCTTCGCCACGATCCGTGAAGGCGTGAATGCGGTCGAGGCCTGGCTCGGCTCGTTGCCCGGCCATGTTTACGCGAATGTCCGCCAGCCGCTCGTTCACACATTGAACCTCGCCCACTTGATGCCGCTTTCCTCGGCGTGGGCCGGCCCGGCGGCGAACGAGCATCTAGCCAAGGTAACCCAGGCAGAGGCCTCGCCGCTTCTCTTCGCCTCAACCAGCGGGTCGACACCGTTCCGGCTCTCCACCCACGTCGACGATGTCGGCCACATGCTGATCGTGGGACCGACTGGTGCCGGCAAGTCGGTTCTCGTCGCCCTCTTCGCACTGCAGTTCCGACGCTATGCCGGCGCGCAGGTCTATGTCTTCGACAAAGGCAATTCGGCCCGCGCCGCCACGCTTGCCATGGGTGGAGAGCACCACGCGCTGCGTGCGCACGGTGCGCTTGCCTTCCAGCCGCTGCGCAGGATTGACGATCCGGCCATCCGCAGCTGGGCGGCCGAATGGATCGCCGGACTCATCGCTCATGAGAACGTCACAGTCACCCCAGAGGCGAAAGAGGCAATCTGGTCGGCACTCACCAGTCTTGCAACCGCGCCGACACAGGAACGCACACTCACCGGCCTGTCGCTCTTGCTTCAGTCCAAGGCGCTGAAGTCTGCTTTGATGCCCTACACGCTCGACGGCCCCTTCGGCCAGTTGCTCGACGCGGATGACGATCGGCTGGCCTTGTCGGATGTGCAGTGCTTCGAGACCGAAGAGCTGATGCAGACCCAAGGTGCTGTGCTGCCGGTGCTCACCTATCTTTTCCATCGGCTCGAAGCGCGGTTCGATGGGCGACCGACCTTGCTCATGCTCGACGAGGCTTGGCTCTATCTCGACAACCCGCTCTTTGCCGCCCGCCTACGCGAATGGCTGAAGGTACTGCGCAAGAAGAACGTCTCCGTCATTTTCGCCACGCAGTCACTGGCCGACATCGCTGGTTCTGCAATCGCACCGGCTATCATCGAGAGCTGCCCACAGCGCATTTTTCTTCCCAATGATCGTGCCGTGGAACCGCAGGCACGGGAAGCCTACGAGCGTTTCGGCTTGAACGAGCGGCAGATCGAACTGGTCGCGCGCGCCACGCCGAAGCGGCACTACTATCTGCAATCGCGCCGCGGCAATCGTCTGTTCGATCTGGGCTTGGGTCCCATCGCGCTTGCACTATGCGGCGCCTCCGATCCGGCCAGCCAGACCCTGATCGACAGGATCCTGTCAGAGCATGGACAGGACGGCTTTCCCTATCATTTCGTGAGTGCCCGCGGGCTCGATTGGGCCGCCGAGCTTCTCCGCCAATTCCCTCAACCAGACATGGAGCAATCGTCATGATGCGGCGCCGTTTCCTTTCCGGCCTGATCACCCTTTCCCTGATCGCCAAACCGATGGCCGACTATGTCCAGCCAGCCTATGCCCTCATTGTCTTCGATCCGTCAAACTATACCCAGAATGTGCTGACGGCGGCGCGCTCGCTAGAGCAGATCAACAACCAGATCCAGTCGCTCCAGAACCAGGCGACCATGCTGCAGAATATGGCGCGCAACCTTCAGAGGTTGGATTTTTCTTCGGTGGGCCAGCTCACCGGCTCGCTGCAGAGGATCGACGGCCTCATGGACCAGGCGAGTGGCCTGAGTTTTGATCTGGGCAAGCTGCAGGACCAGTGGCGCAATCAATATCCCGAAAGCTACGACGCCACGATCAAGGTCAGCGATGTGGCAACCGCAGCGCGCGAGCGCTGGCAGAGTGCCATGCAGGCGTTCCGGCAGACGATGGGTGTCCAGTCGCAGATCCTCGAGAACGTCCGCGGCGATCGCGACCTGCTTGCTGATCTCGTCAACCGCAGCCAGGGTGCTGCTGGTGCGCTTGAGGCAAGCCAGGCCACCAACCAACTGATCGCGCTGTCAACCAAGCAGCAGATGCAGATCCAGACGCTGCTCGCGACGCAGTTTCGCGCTGAGGCGGAGGATGCGGCTCGCAAGGCGCAGTCCGAAGAAGCCGCCCGCCAGACGACAAAGCGGTTCCTCGGCACCGGCACGGCCTATCCCGCCAACTGATCACCAGTTCTTTCACGAGGGGAAAGGCGGAATGAACGACCTCGGGGTCATCGATCGCTTCATGGAGACTTTCATCCGCTATATCGACAGCGGGTTCGGTCTGCTGTCGGGCGATGTCGCCTTCCTCACCACGACGCTAATCGGCATCGACATCACGTTAGCCGGGCTCGCTTGGGCATTCGCCGGCGAGCCCAGCATTCTGGGCCGCCTCATCCGCAAGGTGCTCTATGTCGGCGTCTTCGCTTTCATCCTGAACAATTTCAAGAACCTCGCCGACATTATATACCGCTCCTTTGCCGGGCTGGGCATCAACGCTTCTGCCGACAATCTTTCCCCCGACAATCTCCTGCGGCCTGGACGTATTGCCGCCACAGGCTTTGAGGGCGCCTGGCCGCTGCTTGATCAGGCGAGCCAGCTTCTTGGCTTTCCTGAAATCTTCGGCAACGCGCTCACCATTTTCGTGCTGCTCGTGGCCTGGTTCCTGGTCATCATCGCCTTCTTCATTCTTTCCATCCAGCTCTTCATCACCATTCTGGAGTTCAAGCTCACCACTCTCGCCGGATTCGTTCTGGTGCCTTTCGCACTCTGGAATCGGTCGGCGTTTCTGGCCGAGCGTGTGCTCGGCAACGTGATCTCGTCGGGCATCAAGGTGATGGTGCTTGGCGTCATCGTCGGTATCGGGTCCACACTGTTCGGTGAGTTCGCTTCCGCGCTGCAAGGCAAGGAGCCGGATTTGGCCGCAGCCATGTCGCAGGTGTTGGGCGCGCTGGCGCTTCTTGGGCTAGGCATTTTCGGACCCGGAATAGCATCCGGTCTCGTCTCCGGCGCCCCGCAGCTTGGTGCGGGCGCCGCACTGGGTACGGTCGCGGCCGCTGCCGGTGCATCACTCGTTGCCGGAGGTGCCGCGGTCGCTGGCGCGCGCGTGGCAGCTGATGGCGGACTTGCCGCAATTCGAGCCGGCACGACCATCGGTTCGGCAGCTTCCTCAGCATGGCAGTTGGGGCGTGCAACCTCGCCTGACTCCGGCCTGTCCGGTGTGGCTGCTGGGATGCAGGGCGTGGCAGGTGCCGCCAGTGGCGCCGCGATGCGAGCGGCACGATCTGCCGCGGGAACCTTCGGGCGCAGCGCCGATGCCGGGCGCCAAGCCGCATGGACCGCGACCGGTGGGTCGTCTTTCGCGTCGATGACTGAAAGTGCTGTGGGTTCGACCGCCGATGCGGCCCCTGGCTGGGCCAGGCGCCTGCGTTCCCAGCAGTCTGCGCGAGCCCACCGCCACGCCGCCATACAGGCCGTGCGTGATGGTGACAGACCGGGCGGTAGCGCCAATCCCTCTCTCAACGACAAGGACGACTAGATGCTCTTCAGGCGATCTGTTCAACGCTACGGCAAGACACCCGAGCCCACTACACCGTACCAGAGGGCGGGCCACATGTGGGATGAGCGCATCGGCTCATCGCGGGTGCAGGCCCGCAATTGGCGGCTGATGGCTCTTGGCTGCCTGGCGTTGGCAACCGGGCTCTCGGGCGGGCTCATTTGGCAGTCCATGCAGAGCCGGGTTGTGCCATACGTCGTCGAGGTCGACCGCTTCGGCGAGGCGCGCGCCGTAGCCCCGGCAATCCAGGACTACGAGCCAACGGATGCCCAGATCGCATGGCATCTTGGCCGCTTCATCCAGAATATCCGTTCCGTTTCCACCGATCCGGTGTTGGTGCGGCAGAACTGGTTGGCGGCCTATGACTTTGCCACCGACCGCGCCGCGCACTTTCTCAACGAATATGCCAAGGCGAACGACCCTTTCGGTCAGATCGGCACGCGCAGCGTGTCCGTCCAAGTGACCAGCGTGGTGCGGGCTTCCGACAGCTCGTTCCAGGTCAAATGGACCGAGCAGGTATTTGAGCGCGGCAGCCTTGCCAGCACGACCCGCTGGACGGCGATCCTCACAGTCATGATCCGGCCGCCAAGCAATACGGACCAACTGCGCAAGAATCCGCTCGGCGTCTTCATCAACGCCATCGATTGGTCGCGCGAGCTCGACAGCGCCGCGCCGTCATCCCTTTCCCCCAAGGAGCCCGCCAATGACAAATAGAGCCCCATCGCTCCGTGCCGCGCTGATCCTGTCGGCCTCAGCCGCGGTGCTGTCGGCCTGCGCATCCAAGCCGGTGCCACCGCCCGAGATTTCCTATGACGCGGCCGACTTCAAAGCCGCGTCGATCAAGAAGCCGCCGGAGCAACCGGTCAAGATCGTCGAGGTGCCAAAGCCGCTACCGCTCCCCGGCCAGTTGCAGCCTGACCCGGTCAAGGTCGCCGAAGACAAGCGCTCACCTGAAGAACGCGTTGCCGATGCCAACAAGGCCGCAACCCGGCAGCCAACCAGGTATGGCTATGTCAACGCCGTCCAGATCTATCCCTTCACCGACGGGGCTCTTTATCAGCTCCTTGCCGCGCCGGAGCGCGTCACCGATATCGCTCTGCAGCCGGGCGAGAAGCTGACAGCCGTGTCCGCTGGAGACACGGTCCGCTGGGTCATAGGCGATACCGTCAGTGGCACCGGTGACAGTCAGCGCACCCACGTCTTGGTGAAGCCGTTTGCGCCCGAGCTTACCACAAATCTGGTGATCACCACGGATCGACGCACCTATCACTTGCAGCTTCAAAGCACGGAGAAGACCGCAATGGCGGCCATCTCTTGGACTTACAGCGAAGACCAGATTGTCGCTCTACGTCAGCGTAACGTTCAGGCCGAGGCTGCTACGCCGGTCGCGTCGAATGTTGCGCTCGAAAATATCCGATTCCGCTATTCAATAGCCGGCGACACACCGCCCTGGAGACCGACACGGGCCTTTGACGACGGCAGCAAGGTCTATATCGAATTCCCGCGCCGCATCGATCAGGGCGAGGCGCCGCCGCTCTTCATCGTCGGTGCTGGCGGCGGCAATCAGCTGGTCAACTACCGCATGCGCGGCAACTACTACATCGTCGATCGCCTGTTCGCCGCGGCCGAACTGCGCCTCGGCGCCAAGCCGCAGCAGGTCGTGCGCATCACAAGGATTGACGGTCGGCAATTGCCGCGTCGGATGCCACTGTTTGCCGGTTTTGGCAGGTGAGGGGACAAGGCTCATGACCGATACGTCCCACTCCAATGCGCCGCCGAAACTTGATCCCGACCAGCTCCAGCTGCGCGCCTCACCCCGCGCGGCTGTGCGCTTCAGGCGAGGTGTAATTGTCGCGATCGCTGCCGCCGGATGCGGTGCCATTTTGGGCGTCATGATGATTGCGCTTCAGGGACCGGCATTGCGATTCAAAGGGCATGCGGAAGACCTCTACCATCCTGACCACAAGCCCACCGCCGAGGGACTCGACGGGCTGCCCAGGGATTATTCCGGCGTCAAGTCTAAGGCCCCGGTGCTTGGGCCGCCGCTACCCGGTGATCTCGGCCGCCCCATCCTCGAGCGGCAGCGCCAGCTCGGCATCGCGCCGGGACAGGAGGTCTCAGCCGAGGATCAACGCCTTGCCCAGCAGGCGATCGAAGCGCGCGAGTCGCAAGTGTTGTTCCGGATCGACAATCGACCGAGACCGACAGATCTCGCCGGCGGCGCGGAGAGTGTACAGCAGCGGCCTGAAGCGCTTCCCCAACCCGGAGCGACAGGCGCGTCGGCTTCCGTTGCTCCAGCCGAGGGCGATCAGAACAACCAACAGCGCAAGCTGGATTTTGTCAGTCAGCGGAGCACAAGCGGGATCTACAATCCGCATGCGCTGCAGACGTCTGCTTCACCCTACCAGCTGATGGCCGGCAGCGTGATCGCGGCAAGCCTCATCACCGGCATCAATTCCGACCTACCCGGCCTCATCGTCGCGCAGGTCACAGAAAATGTTCAAGACACAGTCACGGGCAGCATCTTGCTCATTCCACAAGGTTCACGGCTGATCGGCACCTATGACAGCGTGGTGGCGTTTGGGCAAAGGCGCGCATTGCTGGTCTGGCAGCGAATAATCCTGCCGGACGGTTCCTCGATCGAAATCGACAATCTGCCGTCAACAGACAGCGCCGGATATGCAGGGCTTGAGGACAAGGTGGATTTCCACACCTGGCAGCTGATCAGGGGGGTCGCGCTTGCGACCTTGCTTGGCGTGGGCACCGAATTGAGCCTCGGAGACAATGAAAGCGATCTGGTCAAGGCGATCCGCGAATCCGCCCAGCAGAATGTTAGTCGAGCCGGCCAGCGCATAATTGAGAAGAATCTCAATGTTCAGCCCACCATCACTATCCGGCCAGGCTGGCCGCTGCGCGTCATCGTGCACAAGGACCTTTTGCTGCGGCCGTACAAAGTTGAACGGGAGTGATTATGGCCAATTTGAAACTTGGTAAGCTTCCAGATCGAACGCCTTTGAAGATCACCATCACCGTGAGCGCGGAGTTGAGCCAAGAACTCAATGCGTATGCTGCGCTCTATCGTCAGACCTACGGCGAGTCTGAAACGGTGGCGGAACTCATCCCTTTCATGCTGGCGGGATTTCTGGAAGGCGACCGAGCGTTTGCCAAGGCCAGAAAAGAAGGTCTGGCGACGGCCGGCATCCCGGACAAGTCGCGGTCTCAGCCAGCCTCAGATTCCAAATGACCGGAGCAGAGAGTTGGTCAAGTGCAATGGTGGCGCACCGCCCGCTCGGCGGGGCCAGCCACATGAGGCCGAGCTGTCGCCAAGCGATGGTCCATCGCCATCATGCGGCGGCCGATCTCGACCGGGAAGACAACCATTCAGGCGGCAGCGTGGTGCGTGGATGCAGCGCGTCACCTTAGGTTTTCCGATCCGATTTATGCCTGCGTGCTTGTCATCGACAAGAGGGGTACGCCGACAACATCGTGGCATGGCCAATAGGCCACCTAAGATGGACCTGCGTGGTTTGCGACGCACTCTCTGCTCAAACTGCCACCGAGTGCCTGGCCTTTCCGCTTTCGAGATATTTGTCGAACTTCGCAGCGACGCTTCTGACGAAGGGACGACTTTCCACCGGCACGACGAAACGGTCGCCATCGAGTTCAAGCAATCGGACGGGGTTGTCGAGGGCCACGGTACTCGACCGGAGAAGGAGGTTCTGGCCGCATTTGCCGAAGCGTTCTACCAAATCGACTGCCGAGAAGCCGAAATCGCACATCAGCCGCTCGATGATCCAGCCGCGAGCGCGGTCGTCGTTGGAAAAAACAATTCCGCGGACCGAAGCCAACCCACCCTGATCCACCATGCGGCCATATTCGGCCGTTGAAGGCATGTTCTGGACGTAGCCTTGCCGGAATTGGCTGATGGACGACGGGCCGAGGCCGATTAAGGTCTCGCAGCGATCCTCGGTATAGCCCTGAAAGTTGCGACGCAAAGTCCCGGCGCGCGCGGCCTGGGCCAGCGAATCGTTGGGTTTGGCGAAATGGTCGAACCCGATTGCTTCATATCCGTGCTCGAGGATGGCGCGTGCTGCCAGTTGCGATTGGGCAAGCCGCTCCTCCGGGCCTGGCAACCAAGCCTCGTCGATCATGGTCTGATGTTTCTTGAACCATGGCACATGCGCGTAGCCAAAAAGCGCGATCCGCTCCGGCTCCAACGTCAGCGCCTGCATGACTGTGGACAGGACTCTTTCCCTGGTCTGGTGCGGCAAGCCGTAGAGCAGGTCCAGGTTGACCGATTCGACGCCGCGGGACCGAACGCCGTCGACAACTGTTTTAGTCTGCAAGAAGGTCTGCTCGCGATTGATAGCCTTTTGCACCTTCGGATCGAAATCCTGCACGCCGAGGCTCGCCCTCGTCATGCCGATTTCGGCAAGCGCGTCGAGGCGGGCTTCGTCCATATCGTTGGGTTCGATTTCGACGCTGATCTTCGCGCCGGGAAGAAATGTGAAGCTAGTGCGCAGAACTGCTCCCAGCGCCACCATATCCTTCGGTTTGAGCATCGTCGGCGAACCGCCACCGAAATGGACGGCACGCACCCGGCCCTTGCCTCCGGCGAGATTTGAGACGGTGGCGATCTCCGCATGCAATGATCTCAGATATCTGGTCACCGGTTCGTAGTGGCGTGTCTGCTTTGTGTGGCATGCACAGAACCAGCAAAGTTTGTCGCAATAAGGGATGTGCACGTAGAGCGATACCTCATCGTCCCCGCCGAGCGCCTCCAGCCAGCCACGATAAGCCGCAGCATCGACGCCCTCGTGGAAATGGGGTGCCGTCGGATAGCTGGTGTAGCGAGGGACGTTTTCGACAATCCGGGCAGCTACTTTCGACTGCATGTCGTGGTCACCAGTTTGCATCGCTGCAACTGTTGACTGGTTGGCCGGCCAACGCCCTGATTTCGATCAAGTGCAGCTCGGACAAACTGCCGCAAGGATTTTTCTACCTGGATGGCTATCCTGTCGGTGCTTGGGAAAGGGTAGAGCGAGCGCATGACATTACGGCAAGACATTCACAGTTCCGGCATTCCCGTTCTTTGCCGCTCTTGCGAGGGAAGGCGTCGTGGCATTTGCGGTGCTCTCGATCCAGACCGTTTGGTTTGGCTCGCCAAGACTTCGTCGCGGCACAAGATCGAGCCGGGAGTCGAACTGATCGGCGACTGCGAGGCCGTGGGCAGCTATTCGAATGTGCTTTCAGGCGTGGTGAAGTTGACCAAGAGTCTTTCGGACGGGCGCCAGCAGATCGTAGCTCTCCAGTTTGCACCGGATTTTCTGGGGCGCCCCTTCAAGGTGGAAAGCGAGATCAGTGCGGAAGCGGCAACAGTTGTCACGCTGTGTTCGTTCCCCAAGCCAGCCCTCGAACGGATGATGAAGGATTCGCCGGAACTCGAGCATCGCCTGCTTAAGCAGGCGCTGGACGAACTTGACGCAGCACGCGAATGGATGGTGACGCTCGGCCGCAAGACGGCATCGGAAAAGGTGGCGAGTTTTCTCCTCATGATCGCCCTGAATATCGATTCCGGTGTTAATCCGACTGCCAGCTCGGCGTCCTTCGATCTGCCACTGACTCGTGCTGACATCTCTGATTTCCTTGGACTGACGAATGAGACGGTGAGCCGGCAGCTGACTCGATTGCGAGCTGAAGGCGTGATCCGGATCGAGAACAAACGCCATGTGATGGTGGAGAGCGTCGACCGGCTGGAGCAGCGTTGCGGCGGCCGAAGGCCGCGGCAGTTTGAATAACCCCAAGCGGCAAGGTCTGCGCCAACTCCGAAGCCGCGGCAGGACATGCTGCGTTCGAACGCAATGTATCGCTACAGCCTTCGAGCCCCCGGTAGCATGGACACGAAAGCATCCGCGACCCTTATCGAATAACCTAGCCACCCGCCATGAGTGTCCCGCTCGCGGTGAAGCATTGATCGTTGAGGTCCTCTTACCCCCTGTGGTAATGGCGATATCGCCATTTGCGAGCCGTTCCAAGCGACGTTAGCAGCAGTACTTCCAAAGTCGCGGAGGGTCTCGACATATGGCCCGCCTCACCGTCCGCTCGACTTCAATCCACTTGTCGTGAGCGGGGCAGGGCCGTCGCGCGCTCCTCTGTATGCCACCTTCTGATTTGCGCGAATTCGATTCTACCGAACAAACCTGGCGCCTGACATGGATCAGGGCGAGCAGAGGGCAGTTGCGCAATTGATGCACAGCGGATTTGGCGTCCGCCCGATTCGGGATCAGGATTTGCGATGAAATTCGGGACAGCGATCGTCGTGGTGGGCATGTTTGCTTTTGCAGCCCTGGTAGCTGCCGGCTTCGGCATCGACGGACCTTTCCGCAAGCACATGTGGGTGCTGTTTTTTGCCCTTACTGCCTTCACCGGGATCTTGATGCGCAACACGGAGTTCAAGCCGGCACCTCCGATTGACCCATCAGCTTACATGGACGGTCCGATCCGCTACGGCGCCATCGCCACGATGTTCTGGGGTGTTGTCGGCATGCTGGTCGGCGTCGTGATCGCGCTGCAGCTGGCCTACCCCGATCTCAACATCCAGCCCTGGTTCAATTTCGGCCGCTTGCGGCCGCTGCATACCTCAGGGGTCGTCTTCGCCTTCGGCGGCAACGCGCTCTTGTGCACATCATTGTATGTCGTGCAGCGCACCTGCCGCGCCCGCCTCTTCGGCGGCGATCTCGCCTGGTTCGTGTTCTGGGGCTACCAGCTTTTCATCGTCATGGCGGCGACTGGTTATCTGCTCGGCATCACCGAAAGCCGCGAATACGCCGAACCCGAATGGTATGTCGATATCTTGCTGACCATCGTCTGGGTCGCCTACCTCATCCTGTTCCTTGGCACCATCCTGAAGCGCAAGGAACCGCACATCTACGTCGCCAACTGGTTCTATTTGTCCTTCATAGTGACCATCGCGATGCTGCACGTGATCAACAACCTGTCGATGCCGGCCTCATTCCTCGGCTCCAAGAGTTACTCCGCCTTTTCCGGCGTCCAGGACGCGCTGACGCAATGGTGGTACGGCCACAATGCGGTGGGCTTCTTCCTGACCGCCGGCTTCCTCGGCATGATGTATTATTTCGTGCCCAAGCAGGCGAACCGGCCAGTCTATTCCTACCGGCTGTCGATCATCCATTTCTGGGCACTGATCTTCCTTTACATCTGGGCCGGGCCGCACCACCTGCATTTCACTTCTCTGCCAGACTGGGCGCAGACGCTCGGCATGGTGTTCTCGATCATGCTGTGGATGCCGTCATGGGGCGGCATGATCAATGGCTTGATGACGCTATCCGGCGCCTGGGACAAGCTGCGCACCGATCCGATCATCCGCATGATGGCGATGGCCATCGCCTTCTACGGCATGTCGACCTTCGAAGGTCCGGTGATGGCTATCAAGGCGGTCAACTCGCTGTCGCATTATACCGACTGGACCATCGGTCACGTGCACTCCGGCGCGCTCGGCTGGGTTGGCATGATTTCTTTCGGCGCGATCTACTACATGGTGCCGAAGCTCTGGAACCGTCAACGGCTCTATTCGCTGCGGCTGGTTACCTGGCACTTCTGGCTGGCGACACTCGGCATCGTCGTCTATGCCGCGGTTATGTGGGTGTCCGGCATCATGCAGGGCCTGATGTGGCGCGAATACGACGAGCAGGGCTTCCTGGTCTACTCCTTCGCCGAAACCCTCGCCGCCATGCACCCCTACTATGTGATGCGCGCCATCGGCGGCGCCATGTACCTCTCCGGCGCCCTGATCATGGCCTGGAACATCGCCATGACCATCCTCGGCCACCAGCGTGAGGAGAGGCCGATGTCGGGTGCCGCGCCTGTCCTGCAGCCTGCCACGGAGTCAAACCGATGGGCTTGATGGACAAACATGCCATTATCGAGAAGAACGCCACCCTTCTTCTCGTAGGCTCCCTTCTTGTGGTGACGGTCGGCGGCATCGTCGAGATCGCACCGCTCTTCTATCTCGACAACACGATCGAGAAGGTGGAAGGCATGCGTCCCTACTCGCCGCTCGAGCTCGTTGGGCGCAATATCTATGTGCGCGAGGGCTGCTATGTCTGCCACAGCCAGATGATCAGGCCGTTCCGCGACGAGGTCGAGCGTTACGGCCACTACAGTCTGGCTGCGGAGTCGATGTACGACCACCCCTTCCAATGGGGATCGAAGCGCACCGGGCCGGATCTCGCCCGGGTCGGTGACCGCTACTCCAATGCATGGCATGTCGCGCATCTTTCGGATCCACGTTCCGTGGTGCCGGAATCGATCATGCCGAGCTATGCCTTCCTGAAGGACGCGGAGATCGATGTGAAGGACTTCTCGACGCATCTGGTTGCGAATGCGCGCGTTGGTGTCCCCTATTCGGATGACAGGATTGCCCACGCCAACGCCGATCTGAAAGCGCAGGCTGACCCGAATGCCGACACCTCCGGCCTCGAGAAACGCTATCCCAAAGCCAAGATCGGTGACTTCGACGGCAATCCGCAACAGGTCACCGAAATGGATGCCCTCGTCGCCTATTTGCAGATGCTGGGCACGCTGGTGGATTTCAAGAATTACGACGAAGCCGCCGGCTACCGCTGAGGAGTGTTTTCCATGGATTATAATTTGATGCGGGAGTTTGCGGATAGCTGGGGTCTGCTTGCCATGGCGCTTTTCTTTGCGGGGTCGACTGTCTTCGCGCTCCGCCCCGGAAGCCGCGCGCTGGCCGACGAAGCTGCCCTAATTCCGCTTCAGGACGGGTGATCATGAGCGAGGAGCATATCGATGAAGTCTCTGGGGTCCCAACGACCGGCCACGAATGGGACGGCATCCGGGAGCTGAACAACCCCCTTCCGCGTTGGTGGGTCGTGACCTTTTACGTCACCATTGTCTGGGCCATCGGCTACACGATCGCCTATCCGGCATGGCCGCTGCTGCACTCGGCGACGACGGGTGTTCTCGGCTATTCGAGCCGCAATGACGTCAAGCACGAGCTGGCGGATGCGGAGGCAGCGAAGGGCAAATACCTCGCGGCGGTGGAGTCGAAAAGTGTCGGGGAAATCATCTCGGATGATGCCCTGCGCGAATTCGCCATTGCCGCCGGTAGCGCTGCCTTCAAGATCAATTGCGTCCAATGCCATGGCTCCGGCGCCCAAGGTTCCAAGGGCTTTCCCAATCTCAACGACGACGACTGGCTGTGGGGCGGCAAGGCCGAGCAGATCCAGCAGACAATTACGCACGGCATCCGCTTCGCGTCCGATCCTGACACGCGCATGTCGGAAATGCCTGCCTTTGGCGACATCATAACCGCTGACCAGATTGCTCAGGTCAGCGCCTACGTCGCCAGCCTTTCCGGCAAGGTCCAGGACGCAAGTCTGATCGAGCCCGGCGCCAAGGTCTTTGCTGAAAATTGTGTGGGCTGTCATGGCGACAATGCAAAGGGCAACAAGGAGCTCGGCGCGCCCGACCTGACCGATGCGATCTGGCTCCATGGATCCGGCGAGGCAGCCATCGCCGCCCAGGTCCGTGCACCGAAACAGGGAGTCATGCCGGCCTGGGTCGGCCGTATCGGTGGCATCAAAGTCAAGGAACTTGCGGTCTATGTCCATTCGCTTGGCGGCGGAGAATAGGAAGGAAAGCCCTATTCTCGGCCTCCCCCTGCCAAGCGACGAGGCCCGGCGCGAGCCGGGCCTCGACACCATTTCGGCTGCGCGCATCATCAATGCGGCACGCTTCTGATATCGGCTGGGAGTGGAGACGCACGTGCGCAGTAGTACGCGAATAGGACGGCTCGAAGCCTCGGCCATGAATTCCCCCAATCCGCGCCGGCCGCATTATGCCAGACGCAAGAAAATCTTCCCCAAGCGCGCCTCAGGCAGCTTTCGCCGATTCAAATGGCTGGTGATGGCGATCACCCTTGGCATCTACTACATGACGCCGTGGCTGCGTTGGGATCGCGGCCCATTTGCCCCAGACCAGGCCGTGCTCCTCGATCTCGCCAACCGGCGCTTCTACTTCTTCTTCATCGAGATATGGCCGCAGGAATTCTACTATGTGGCTGGTCTTCTGGTCATGGCCGGCGTTGGACTTCTCCTGATTACCTCGACTGTCGGGCGTGCCTGGTGCGGCTATGCGTGTCCTCAGACGGTGTGGGTCGATCTGTTCCTTGTCGTCGAACGCGCGATCGAGGGCGACCGCAACGTCCGCATGAAACTCGATGCGGGCCCCTGGACCGCGCGCAAGCTGATGCTGCGCGTATCGAAGCATGCGATCTGGCTGGTCATAGGCGCGGCGACCGGCGGCGCTTGGATTTTCTACTTCGCCGATGCGCCGACGCTTGTCGGTGAGCTCCTCACTGGCACCGCCGCTTCTGTCGCCTACATCACGATCGCCGTGTTGACCGCGACCACCTATACGTTCGGCGGCCTGATGCGCGAACAGGTCTGCACCTATATGTGCCCATGGCCGCGCATCCAGGCGGCGATGCTCGACGAGAACTCACTCACGGTCACCTACAACGACTGGCGTGGTGAACCGCGTTCGCGACACGCCAAGAAGGTTCTGGCCGCAGGCCAGCCTGTCGGGGACTGTGTCGACTGCAATGCCTGCGTGGCGGTCTGCCCGATGGGGATCGACATTCGCGATGGCCAGCAGCTCGAATGCATCACTTGCGCGCTCTGCATCGACGCCTGCGACGGTGTTATGGACAAGCTCGGCAAGGAGCGCGGGCTGATCGCCTATGCGACGCTGTCCGACTACAACGCCAACATGATGCTGGTGACCGCAGGCAGCTCCAGCGCAGTCAGTCCATCGCTCGTCAGGATTGCTGGCGGCACCTTCTCCGACAAGGTGGCGCACTTTCACATCCGCAAGATCTTTCGGCCGCGCACCTACGTTTACATGGGTTTGTGGTCGCTGATCGGCCTTGGCCTGCTCTATTCGCTGCTGACTCGCGACCGGCTCGAACTGAACGTGTTGCATGATCGCAATCCTCAGTTCGTCACTCTGTCAGATGGTTCCATCCGCAATGGTTATACCGTCAAGCTGCTCAACATGATCCCGGAGCCGCGGACGATCGTCGTCACCATGCAGGGCCTTGAAGGCGCTGACATGGTTGTCGTCGGCGACGACATCCCCGCAGGCCGTTCCTTAGCCATCCCGATCGAACCCGACCGACTGAAAACGTTGAAGGTCTTCATTCGTCAGCCGGCGAGCCAGATCCGCGCGCCGGCGCAGACTTTCACCTTCCGTGTCGAGGACAAAGCCAGCTTCGAGTCCAACGAATACATTGCCACTTTCAACGCGCCAGAGGCTGCCAGATGACTGCCAACGCTCAGAAACCTCGCGAATTTACTGGCAGGCACATGCTAGCCATCATCCTTGCCTTTTTCGGTGTGGTGATCGCCGTGAACCTGACCATGGCGACGCTCGCCAACACCAGCTGGACCGGCATCGTCGTCGAAAACACCTATGTCGCGAGCCAGCAGTTCAACAAGCAGGCGCAGGAGGGCCGCGCCCAGGCTGCGCTCGGTTGGACTGGCAAGCTAACCATCGCCTGGGGTGAAGTCCGCTACAGCCTCTCCGACGCGGCCGGCAAGCCGGTTCCCCTGCACGGCGTCAAGGTGCTGTTTCGTCATCCCGCCTACGAGAAGGAGGACAAGTCCGTCACGCTCGCCCTCGCCTCCGGCCAGGAATTCGCCGCGCGGCATACGCCGAAGGACGGCGTCTGGATCGTCGAGATCGACGCTGATGCCGGTCTGGATAAACCGTACCGCGACGTCCGCAGGATTATGATTTCTCATGGAGCGCTGCAATGAGCTGTTGTGGACCGGGCGCCGAAATGGCGCTGGACCTGGGCAGCGCGGCATCGGTGCTGCCATCCAGCCAGGAAATCAGGCTCGCGAGCCGCTCGCTTGGCCACGATCTTCGCCAGACCGATCTTTCAGTGCCGATGGTTCATTGCGCAGCCTGCATCCGGACGATCGAGACGGCGCTGGGGAAGCTCGATAATGTCGAAGGCGCGCGTGTCAACCTATCGACGAAGCGGGTCGCGATTCGATGGCGTGGGGACAAGGTGCCGCCCTTCGTCGCTGCACTGGGACGTCTGGGCTACGAGGCGCATCTGTTCGCCGCCGAGATCGATGAAAAAGACAGCACGCTTGCCGAGCTGATCCGGGCCGTTGCTGTCGCTGGGTTCGCCGCAGGCAACATCATGCTGCTTTCGGTCTCGGTCTGGTCCGGCGCGGAAGGGGCTACCCGCGACCTGTTTCACTGGGTCTCCGCATTGATCGCTATCCCGGCGCTCGCCTTCGCCGGCGGCATTTTCTTTCGCTCGGCCTGGAATGCACTGCGCCACGGCCGCATGAACATGGACGTGCCGATCGCGGTTGGGGTGTCGCTCGCTTATGCGATGAGTCTTTACGAGACGATCAACCATGGCGAGCACGCCTATTTCGACGCGTCGGTATCACTGCTGTTCTTCCTTTTGATCGGCCGCACGCTGGATCACGTGATGCGCGAACGTGCCCGCACCGCGGTGAAAGGCCTATCTCAACTGGCCGCACGCGGCGCCATGGTGCTGCGCGGCGACGGCGCGCGCGACTATCTGCCGGTCGGTGAGATCGAACCGGGGATGCTATTGCTGATCGCGGCCGGTGAAAGGATGCCCGTCGACGGCAAGATCATTCAGGGGGCCTCGGATCTCGACTGCTCGCTGGCCTCGGGCGAAAGCGTGCCGAAAAGCGCGGCGCCGGGCGCAGCCGTGCAGGCCGGCGTGCTCAATCTTACTGGCTCGCTGACGATTGAGGCGAGCGCCGCCGCGAAGGATTCGTTCCTCGCCGAAATGGTTCGGCTGATGGAAGCCGCCGAGGGCGGTCGCTCGGACTATCGCCGCATCGCTGATCGCGTGTCGGCACTCTACGCGCCCGTGGTTCATCTCACCGCCTTCGTGACATTCCTGGGCTGGATGGCGGCGACCGGGGACTGGCACCGGGCGATGACGATCGCCATCGCTGTTCTCATCATCACATGCCCGTGCGCGCTCGGCCTCGCCGTGCCGATCGTGCAGGTGGTCGCCGCGCGACGCCTGTTCGAGAACGGCATCATGGTCAAGGACGGCTCTGCCATGGAACGCCTGGCGACAATCGACACGGCGGTGTTCGACAAGACCGGAACGCTCACGCTCGGCCAGCCCCGGCTGGTCAATGCAGGCTCAATTGATTCTGGCATGCTGGCAATCGCGGGAGACATGGCCGCGCATTCCCGGCATCCGTTTTCAAAGGCCATAGCCGGTTTTGCCGCTCCTGGCGGGCAGCACAAATTCGATACCGTCACCGAGCATGCAGGGTTTGGAATAGAAGCCACCGACGCGGGAAGCACCTGGCGGCTGGGTCGGCGCGGATGGGCTGGATTGAAGGCCCCGACCGGTGGTGAAGGCAAACATGGCTATGGTGGAACGGTCCTGACAAAAGACGAGTTCATTGTCGCGACCTTCGATTTCGAGGATGCGCTGCGCGCCGACGCGGCGGCGGCGATCAAGCGATTGAACGATGCCGGGTTGTCGGTCAAAATGCTGTCGGGCGATACCGCGGGGGCCTGCGGGGACGTTGCAGAAATGCTGGGTGTCGATGACTTCGTTCCCTGCCTGCTGCCGTCCGGCAAGGTCGAACGCATCGAGAGTCTGGCGAGAGACGGGCACAAGGTTCTGATGGTTGGCGACGGGCTCAACGACACGCCGGCGCTGAGCGCTGCGCATGTCTCGATCGCGCCAGCCACTGCCGCCGACATTGGCCGCAATGCAGCAGACTTCGTTTTTCTGCGCGAAAGCCTCCTAGCGGTCCCACTGGCGCTGGACGTCTCGCGTCAGGCAGGACGCTTGATCCGGCAGAACATCGTCATCGCGATCGTCTACAATGCTGTCGCCGTACCGATCGCGATACTAGGGCACGTCACGCCATTGATCGCGGCGATCGCCATGTCCGCTTCATCACTGATTGTCATTGGGAACGCGTTGCGTCTGCAAGGCTTTGCGCCGAACCGGATGACGAGAGTTTCTTCGACAGCCGCGCGTTCCAGCATTCATGCATCGGCGCAGCCGTCGTGACGACGCTTGTCTACCTCATTCCAGTAGCTCTGTTTCTTGGCGCGCTGGGGCTGTCTGGCGTTGTGTGGGCCTTGAGGAGTGGTCAATATCAGGATCTCGACGGCGCCGCCGAGCGGATCCTCATCGACCAGAATGACGATCTGGAACTCTGAACGAAGCCGTTGTCCGAGTTGAGTTGCCATGCTCTGAACAAGGTGTGGAGGCTCAGCAGCTTGCAATCCCCAAGTCTGACTTAACGTTGATTGTGAAAAGCCTCTCTCAGACAGTGATTTGCTCGCGTGCGGAATTGGCGGCGTTCCGGTTGCGAGTGCGAGGTCGCGATCACCAGAGGAACGGGAGCCGCGCTACCTTCAAACGCGTTTGGCTGATCCAGATCAGGACTATCTCCTCATCGCCATGGTTTATCGGCCCTTCAAGAGAGAACGAATGCCCAGTGGGAGTTTGGTCGCCAGTGTCACCGTCTCGACGGTTTTGGCTTTTTCACGGTCGGCTCTGCTGCTTCGACGAGTCGCGGCCGAAGGCCTATGCGCGCCTTCGATCAAGAGGGCCGCGAAGAATGAGCCGAGCCGGGTCTGGGGTGACGCGTTCGGCGATGGTTGATGCCGACCCTGTGCGCAGCGTGATTGTGGCGCTTCGCCCGTCAACAGCCGGCACTGTGAGAACCTCGCTTGCTGGCTGGCCCTACGCTTGGCTGCGAGGAGACTATGACTGGTCCATCATGCGCGTCCGCGATTGAACCGATGGTATGCTTCGGGTTTTTCTGTCCTGCGCCTTGGGGCGGTGAAGCCGCCCAAAGGCGGCGCACAGCACCGGTCACTGAATCTGCCCTGCACAATCCACCCATGGCGGGACGGTGATGTGCAGCCCTAACCATAGATTCGATATTGTTGTCGTGGGAGCCGGGCCGGTCGGCCTTTCGTTTGCCGCTTCGCTCGCCCAAAGCCAACTCAAGGTGGCGGTTGTTGAACAGAACTCGATCGACCGTCTCGCGAACGCGCCTTTCGATGGCCGCGAAATCGCCCTGACTTCCGCCTCCGTCAGAATCCTTCGCCAGCTCGGCGCTTGGGATACGATCCCAGCTTCGGAGAAATCGCCGCTTTATGGCGCGCGCGTGCTCAACGGTTCGAGCGCTTTCGCACTGCGTTTTGACGCTCCCAGAGCGTCTGGAGAACCCCTCGGAATTTTGGTCCCGAACTGCCACATTCGCGATGCGCTGTTCAAAGTCGTTCGGATGTGTGATGAGCCACTTCTGCTGTGCGGCCACTCGGTTGTCCGTGCAACGACCAGCCACAAAGGAGCAGTGATAACGCTTTCTGACGGCATGCAGTTGAGCGCCAGGCTTGTTGTTGCAGCGGATTCGCGCCTGTCTCCCACGCGTGATCTGCTCGGCATCGGCGCCGACATTAATCGGCTTGGCCAGTCGATGCTGATCTGCCGGGTGCGGCATGAGGGCGCCCATCACCAGGTGGCAACCGAATGGTTCGATCATCATCAAACGATAGCGATGTTGCCTCTCGGGGAGGGAGTGTCCTCGCTGCTGCTCACTCTGCCCTCAAGCGAGGCCGACAGACTGCTTGCCTACAACGACGATTTGTTCCTCTTGGAATTGACGAACCGGTGCCGAGGCCGTCTCGGGAAAATGAGGTTGGCAAGCAACCGCCACGCTTATCCGCTGGTCACCACATGGGCGCATAAATTTAAGGCTCCGAGCGCGGCACTCATCGGGGACGCTGCTATCGGAATGCATCCGGTAACTGCGCATGGCTTCAACATCGGTCTCAGCAGCCAAAAGCAACTTGCCGATGCAATCTTAACTGCAAGTCGCGACGGCCGTGACATTGCCGATCCCGCCGTGCTGCACAGATACGAACGGTGGCTGCGCCTGTCTGCGGCGCCTCTCTACCATGCTACTAATATACTTGTCGGCCTCTACTCGAGCGAGCAACCGGTGGCACGGCTTGTACGCCATGCCGGGCTTCGGTTCGCCCAACATGTTCCCCTTGTCCGGCATGTCATCTCGGCCATGCTCAAACGATGAAAGCACCAGATCGGAAATCCTTCCTCCTAGCGCGTGCACGGCCGCGATAACGGCTGGGAGCGGCTCCTTCAAGTCCCGCCTCAAATGCGCCTTGCCCGGCATCGAAAGGCTGTCGGCATACGGTCGAGCCCCCCACGTCGAAGCTCCGCGGGATCTCCTCGCCGGCACCGGCGGCCGTAAGATCTCGTGCCGGCTTGAGCTTGCGCCGCGTAGCCTTTGCCGTCGCACGGCCACAGTGTTCTCGATCCCGCAAGTTCATTGCCGACCGATCGTCACAAAAAATTGAAAATCGGTGTGCCTTAAACGTAATATTATAAAATATTGATGAGCATAGGCACGTACTACGGTTCAGAAGCGATCGCCGAACTGCGGTTCGGCGGCTCGGTTTCACTCCTGCGGGCAATGGTCGCCGATCAGAATGGAAAGCGCACCGTTGGACTTACGAACGCCTCCACTTGAAGACCCGCGGGGACTACATTGCCAAACCGAGGTCGCGCGTCCGTGAAATGTTAGCTCCCGTGCGACTCGAACAAGCTGACCAGCCTGTCGCCGGCCTGCACTACCTTTTCAGCCGGGGCCCGCTCCTTCTGCACCATCTGTCTAATCAGCGGCCGGGGCGGGCCATGGCCTGCCAGTTCGCAGGCTGGACCCGCCGCTGGCGCCTGCCTTACCGCCTGTTCGACATAGCCGGGGGTTTGCGGGTCATCTTGAACAATTAGCGGTAGGGCTTGCCCCCTTCAGGCGGCAGACTTGGTCGTCGGCCTTGCTCCTTCGCCGCGGGGCAATGATCGTGTTATGGGTTCGCACTTTTCTTCGAAGGCTTGCCGGGCAACGAGACCAGCCGCAACGCTCCCCCTCTGCCGGTCGACGAGCGCATCGCTTTTATTGCTGGCGCGGAAGGCCGGCGTCTGATTGAGGAACTCACGCAACTACTGCCACCGGTGCGCGGCCGGGTCGCGGCCTTGATCTGTGCAATGGAGACGAGTTGGCAGTCATTCATGAGCAGTACAGCGTAGGGGCCGATGAGCACGCGCCGGCCAAGCGCAAACACGTCGCTAACTGTGTCAGTGTAAGTGAGAGAGCTGGGCGGTAAGCCCAACCGTGCCCAGCTCAAGGCCGGCGCGACGCGTGTGTCACCGACCGTCTCGACGACGGCCTGCCCCAATTCCTCGCTTTCATCGATGGCCATCGCTGCGGCAGGGGCCGCGCTAGCGAATCTCCGTCGATACGTTGCGAGTCACACGATCCTTCAGCAGATCATCTGCAGGACATCCGAAATGGGGCCGCGAGGCAGGCGTTATCGAGCAGGCCTCGTTCGCCCCAGATGACTGCATCGAGAGGTGGCCCATGGTTCAAAAAGGTCAGGCGGCCTGCCATCATTCCAGGACAGGACAACTCATGAAGTCGCCAGTGGCGTGTGACGACCGCTATCCGACCTGTTCTGTCGCCTTTTGTCGGGTCCGCGACACCGGTCTATTTCGCCGAACTGTCTGGCGCCGTGCTAACTCGCTGAAAATAATCATAATATTTTTTCTCCGCCGGGCCGCCAAATTGGCACGAGTTTTGAAGCTCCTTCGTTGCAAGCCGGAGCCCCGACCGACCTTCTTTTGTGGATGACGTCGCGATCAACTGAACGAAGATAGAAAGTAAAATGTCAAATCTGCATCAGATAGCATTCTATGGGAAGGGAGCGCCGGCGAAACCGCCGCTGCCAAACAGGCTGCCCTTTTCGACCCTTGCGCACGAAATGTTGATGGCTGGCTACGACTCAAAGGCCAGCCTACCACACTCGCCTTATCCTGAATTCGAAGGCGCAGGATAAGTCGGCTACGCCGCGGGACGTCTACATGCCGTCTTACGTCATTGGCTGCCCGCAGCGCCTTTCGCCCTTCCATAGGTTAGAAACTGAAGTGCCACGATGTCCCAACAACCACTGCCGACGCTGCCGATGTGGCGCGTCGATCACATTGAGCCCTCGCCCGAGATGTTGGCGCTACGCGCCAACGGTCCAATCCACCGCGTGCGGTTCCCGTCCGGGCACGAAGGCTGGTGGGTGACGGGCTACGACGAGGCCAAGGCGGCGCTGGCCGATGCGGCGTTCCGCCCCGCGGGAATGCCGCCGGCGGCATTCACCCCGGATTCAGTAATTCTCGGTTCGCCGGGATGGCTGGTCTCGCACGAAGGGGGCGAGCACGACCGGTTACGCACGATCGTGGCGCCGGCCTTCAGCAAGCGCAGGGTGAAGCTGCTCGCGCAGCAGGTCGAGTCGATCGCCGCGCAGTTGTTCGAGACACTGGCCGCCCAGCCCCAGCCCGCCGATCTGAAGCGCCACCTCTCCTTTCCGCTTCCGGCCATGGTCATCAGCGCGCTGATTGGCGTGCCCTACGAGGACCACGCCTTTTTCGCCGGACTGTCCGACGAGGTGATGACGCACCAACATGAAAGCGGTCCGCGCAGCGCGTCTCGCCTGGCCTGGGAAGAACTGCGTGCCTACATTCGCGGCAAGATGTGGGACAAGCGCCAGGATCCGGGCGACAACCAGCTGACGGATCTGCTCGCGGCGGTCGACCAGGGTAAGGCGTCCGAGGAAGAGGCGATCGGCCTGGCGGCGGGCATGCTGGTGGCGGGGCACGAGAGCACCGTTGCGCAGATCGAATTCGGCCTACTGGC
Organism: Mesorhizobium sp. WSM4833; assembly: GCF_055811095.1. Classification (NCBI taxonomy): domain Bacteria; kingdom Pseudomonadati; phylum Pseudomonadota; class Alphaproteobacteria; order Hyphomicrobiales; family Phyllobacteriaceae; genus Mesorhizobium; species Mesorhizobium sp. WSM4833. The sequence continues at coordinate 359,543 of NZ_JBVVQG010000007.1, read as the reverse complement.
CATGCTCCGCCATCCGCAACAGCGCGAACGCCTGGTCGGCGATCCATCCCTTGTGGACAAGGCGGTGGAGGAAATCCTGCGCATGTACCCGCCGGGCGCGGGCTGGGACGGCGTCATGCGCTATCCGAGGACCGACGTGACTATCGCCGGCGTGCATATTCCCGCGGAGAGCAAGGTGCTCGTCGGCCTGCCGGCGACGTCGTTCGACCCGCGCCATTTCGATGACCCGGAAATCTTCGATATCGGACGCGACGAAAACCCGCACCTGGCGTTCTCCCACGGGCCGCACTACTGCATCGGCATGGCGCTGGCCAGGCTGGAACTCAAGGTGGTGATCGGTTCGATCTTCCAGCGCTTCCCCGCGCTGCGTCTGGCCGTGGCGCCCGAAGCGCTGAAGTTGCGCAAAGAGATCATCACTGGCGGGTTCAAGGAGTTCCCGGTGCTCTGGTGATGCGCGGACGCCGCCCGGAAATGCGATCTTCTCTGCAATTTGCCGGCGTAGCATGCGCCGGTCAGATCAGCTAGCCAACAGGTAATCAAGATGGACGTGCAGGAAACCACGGCAACATGCCGGGACGCCTTCGCCGAATTGGCGTCGCCAGCGTGCCTCCACGACCCGTATCCGTTCATGCGGTGGTTGCGCGAGCACGATCCGGTGCATCGCGCGGCGTCGGGCCTCTTTCTGTTGAGCCGCCACGTCGATATTTACTGGGTGCTCAAGGCCACGGGCGATGCGTTTCGGGGACCAGCGCCTGGCGAACTGGCGCGCTATTTCCCGCGTGCGGCGACCAGCCTGTCGCTCAGTCTGCTGGCGTCCACGCTGGCGATGAAGGAACCCCCGACGCATACGCGTCTGCGCCGGCTGATCTCGCGCGATTTCACTATGCGCGAGATCGACAACCTGCGGCCGAGCATCGCGCGCATCGTCGCAGAGCGCCTGGACTGCATGGCGCCCGCGCTGGAGCGGGGGGAGGCGGTGGACCTGCATCGGGAATTTGCGCTGGCCTTGCCCATGCTGGTCTTCGCCGAACTGTTCGGCATGCCCCAGGACGACATGTTAGGGCTTGCCGCCGGCATCGGTGGCATTCTGGAAGGCTTGAGCCCGCACGCCAGCGATCCCCAGCTCGCCGCGGCGGACGCGGCCAGCGCCAGGGTGCAGGCCTACTTCGGCGACCTCATACAGCGCAAACGCACCGATCCCCGCCACGACATCGTGTCGATGCTAGTCGGCTCACACGACGACGATGCGGACACGCTGTCGGATGCGGAGTTGATCAGCATGCTGTGGGGCATGCTGCTGGGCGGCTTCGCCACCACTGCTGCGAGCATCGACCATGGGGTCCTGGCGATGCTGGCGTTTCCCGAACAGCGGCACTGGCTTGAGGGGGACGCCGTGGGAGTGAAGGCATTCGTCGAAGAGGTCCTGCGCTGCGACGCGCCCGCCATGTTCAGCTCCATCCCGCGTATTGCCCAGCGCGACATCGAGCTGGGCGGCGTGGTAATCCCGAAGAACGCCGACGTGCGCGTGCTGATCGCGGCGGGCAATCGCGACCCGGACGCCTTTGCCGATCCCGACCGCTTCGATCCCGCGCGGTTCTACGGCACCAGTCCTGGCATGTCGAGCGACGGGAAGATCATGCTGAGCTTCGGCCACGGCATCCACTTCTGCCTCGGTGCGCAATTGGCCCGAGTGCAGTTGGCCGAGAGCCTGCCGCGGATCCAGGGGCGCTTTCCCACGCTGGCCTTGGCCGAGCAGCCGACCCGCGAGCCCTCCGCGTTCCTTAGGACGTTCCGCGCGCTGCCGGTTCGGCTGAATGCGCAGGGAGGCTGAGATGCGCGTCGTGGTCGACCAGGATCTGTGCGGAACCACCGGGCAGTGCGCGCTGACGCTGCCGGGTACCTTTCGCCAGCGCGAACCGGACGGAGTGGCCGAATTATGCGTGGCGACGGTCCCGCAGGCGCTGCACGCCGCCGTGCGGCTCGCGGCCAGCCAGTGCCCGGTCGCCGCCATTCGGGTCATCGAGAGCCACGCTAGCGATGACGAGCGCGCCGGCGCCGACCCTGAGCCTTCTCCGGCGGAGGCTGAGCGGCACACCGAGAAAGACCAACGCAACCCAGGAGGACACGGTGGGACGGTTTGAAGGCAAGGTGGCCGTGGTGACCGGTGCCGGCGCCGGCATCGGCAAGGCATGCGCCCTCGCCATCGCCCAAGAGGGCGGCAGAGTGGTGGTGGCCGACATAGATGCCTCGGCGGCGATCGCCTGCGCCGCGCAGATCGCCGCCGAAGCGGGCCACGCGCTGGCCCTGGCCATGGACATCGCCGATGCGCAAGCGGTGGCAGCGCTATTCGAGTCGGGCGAGCGGCACTTCGGTGGGGTCGACCTGCTGGTGAACAACGCCAGCGCCATGCATCTGACCGCACGCGACTGTGCGATCCTCGACCTGGACCTGGCGATCTGGGATGAGACTATGGCGACCAATCTGCGAGGCACGCTGCTCTGCTGCCGACAGGCCATCCCACGGATGATCGCCCGCGGCGGTGGCGCGATCGTCAACATGTCGTCGTGCCAGGGGCTCAGCGGTGACACCGCGCAGACGTCCTACGCCGCGTCGAAGGCGGCGATGAACATGTTGTCGGTCTCGCTCGCCACCCAGTACGGTCATGCGCAGATTCGCTGCAACGCTGTTGCGCCGGGTCTCATCATGTCCGAGCGTCTCCTCGCCAAGCTGGACGAGTGCATGCAACGGCATCTGCGCCGGCACCAGCTCCTGCCGCGCGTCGGCCGCCCCGAGGATGTGGCCACGCTGGTGGCGTTCCTGCTCTCCGACGATGCTGCGTTCATTACCGGCCAGGTCGTGTGCGTCGACGGCGGCATGCTGGCGCATATGCCGACGTACGCCGACGGTGGCAACAGCCCCGCAGCGCGGTCTGCCGGCGGCATCGCCGAAGCGGCCGCGGCGCGGCGCTGCTGATGGATATGTTGCTCAACCCGCTGGACCGTCGGCACCGGCTGCGGCACGACATCCCGGTGATGCCCGGCGCTTACCCCCTGGTCGGGCATCTTCCCGCGATTGTCTGCGACTTGCCGCGCCTGCTGCGGCGCGGGGAACGGACGCTGGGCAGCCACTTCTGGCTGGATTTCGGCCCTGCCGGACACCTGATGACCTGCGTGGATCCGGATGCGTTCGCACTGCTCCGGCACAAGGACGTGTCCTCGGCACTGATCGAAGAGATCGCGCCCGAATTGCTTGGCGGAACGTTGGTAGCCCAGGACGGCGGCGCGCACCGGCAGGCCCGCGATGCGATCAAGGCGGCGTTCTTGCCCAAGGGGCTGACCCAGGCCGGCATCGGCGACCTGTTCGCGCCCGTCATCCGAGCGCGGGTGCGGGCGTGGCGCGACCGCGGCGACATAACCATCCTGCGCGAAACCGGCGACCTGATGCTCAAGCTCATCTTCAGCCTCATGGGAATCCCCGCGCAGGATCTACCGGGATGGCATCGCAAGTACCGGCAACTGCTGCAGTTGATCGTCGCGCCCCCGATCGACCTTCCCGGATTGCCGTTGCGGCGCGGCCGCGCCGCCCGCGACTGGATCGATGCGCAGTTGCGCCAGTTCGTCCGCGACGCGCGCGCGCATGCCGCGCGCACCGGGTTGATCAACGACATGGTGAGCGCGTTCGATCGCAGTGACGATGTGCTCTCCGATGACGTACTGGTTGCCAACATCCGCTTGCTGCTGCTTGCCGGTCACGACACAACCGCCTCGACGATGGCCTGGATAGTGATCGAGTTGGCTCGGCAGCCTGTGCTGTGGGACGCCCTGGTCGAGGAGGCGCAACGCGTGGGCGCGGTGCCGACCCAGCACGCGGACCTGGCGCAGTGTCCGGTCGCCGAGGCGCTGTTCCGCGAGACGCTGCGTGTGCATCCGGCGACCACGCTCCTGCCGCGTCGCGCGCTGCAGGAATTGCAACTCGGCCAACGACGCATTCCCGCGGGCACCCATCTGTGCATCCCGCTGCTCCATTTCTCGACCTCGGCGCTGCTGCACGAGTCGCCTGATCAGTTCCAGCTGGCGCGGTGGCTGCAACGCACAGAGCCGATCCGGCCGGTGGACATGCTGCAGTTCGGTACCGGTCCACACGTCTGCATCGGCTACCACTTGGTATGGCTGGAAATGGTGCAGTTTTGCATCGCCTTGGCGCTGACCATGCACGGGGCCGGGGTGAGGCCGCGGTTGCTGAGTGGCGTCGAAAAAGGCCGACGCTATTATCCGACCGCACATCCGTCCATGACAGTCCGCATCGGATTCTCATGAGCTGGCATCGCATGCCCCGTCTGGCGGGCAGCGGGGCAGGAGAGGCGCCACATTGCTGCACTCAGTGCGACACTGGCAACACCGCGGCGGTTCGGCGCTCGCAGTGGCCGTGTCAGGTACAAGGACTATGAATAACATGCAGACCTGTTCCAAGCCAGACGACGACCGAACTGGCGTTTCGGCGCTCGACGGATCGGGCGCGCCGGCGCGCGGCGCGTCCGGCAGGCTGCTGCCGGAGACCTGGATGCAGGACGGCGCAAAGCGGGTGGAACAGGCACTGGCACGTCTTCTCTGCGCCGAAGACGACGGTGAGACCGAGCTAATGGGGGCCATGCGCTACGCCACCTTGCACGGCGGGAAGCGCACCCGCGGCTTGCTCTGTCTGGCTGCCGGCGCATTGGCCGACACGCCGGCGCACATGCTCGACGACGTCGGCGCCGCCATCGAGATGATGCACGCCTGTACCCTGGTCCACGACGACCTGCCCGCGATGGACGACGACGTGCTTCGCCGCGGCCTTCCGACGGTGCACGTCAAGTTCGGCGAAGCCACTGCGATCCTGGTCGGCGATGCGCTGCAGGCGCACTCTTTTCTAGCCCTGGCGAGGTTGGATGCGCCGGGCGACAACCGTATAGCGCTCGTGCGCGAACTGGCGCAAGCGGTGTCCGCCGAGGGTGCCGCAGGCGGGCAGGCCATGGATCTGTCGCTGGTCGGAAAGGACGTCGAGCTGGACAGGATCGTGGCGATGCACCGGATGAAGAGCGGAGCGCTAGTGCGCGCGTCCGTACGCATGGGCGCGCTATGCGCCATCGCCGAGGATGCCGCGCACACTGCGCTGTATTGTGCGCTCGATCGCTACAGCGCCTGTTTCGGTCTGGCGTTGCAGGTGGTCGACGACGTTCTCGACGCGACAGCGGATACCGCGACGCTGGGCAAAACCCCCGGCAAGGACGCGGCAGCGCAGAAGCCGACCTGCGCGTCAATCATGGGGCCGCAGGCCGCGCGCCAGTTCGCGCTGGATCTCTTGCGCGACGCCGGCGAGGCCATCGCCCCGCTGGGGCCTCGTGCGGAACGGTTGGTGCAGATACTGCAGCGGGCCAAAGCGTATCTCTTCAAGCACACGCCGTGCGCATGAGCTCGCCCATTCGCATGGAGTCGCCCGTGTGGCGCTGCGATCGGCCGGCGGCAGCTGTGCATCCTGCGCCTGTGTCCGAGTCCGCGGCGATGGTCAGGGGTTGCCCAGCGCGGCCGCAGCGCACAGCGTGCTGCGCGCAAGCCTATTCGGCGGACCGGCGCCGGCATTGGCGCGCGTCCCCGCGCCGAGGGCGGCCGTCCGGCTGCACATGCGCCATCCCGCGATGGACTGCGGCGAGGTGCGCAGCGTCTGCCCGATCGTGATTCTCGTCAACCACCTGCAGAAGGAATATGCCGCGTGAACGCGCTGTCCGAACAGATCCTTTCCGAACTGCGCCATCTGCTGAGCGAGATGAGCGACGGCGGCAGCGTCGGTCCGTGCGTCTACGATACGGCGCGTGCTCTGTATTTCCACGGCAATGTCACCGGTCGGCAGGACGCATACGCGTGGCTCATCAGGCAGCAACAGGCCGATGGCGGATGGGGAAGCGCGGACTTCCCGCTCTTCCGCCATGCGCCCACGTGGGCGGCGTTGCTGGCATTGCAGCGTGCCGATCCTCTTCCCGGGGCTGCCGACGCAGTCCAGACTGCAACTCGATTCCTCGAGCACCAGCCCGATCCTTATGCGCATGCGGTGCCAGAAGACGCGCCGATCGGCGCGGAGCTGATTCTTCCGCAGTTGTGCAGCGAGGCCGCATCCTTGCTGGGCAGCGTGGCGTTTCCGCGCCACGCTGCGCTGTTGCCGTTGCGGCAAGCGCGCCTGGTCAAGCTGGATGCCGTGGCGACGTTGCCGAGCGGCCATCCGATGCTGCACTCCTGGGAAGCCTGGGGCACCTCGCCGACCGCCGCATGCCCGGATGAGGACGGCAGCATCGGCATCAGCCCGGCGGCTACCGCTGCGTGGCGTGCGCACGTTGTGACACAGGGAAGCACGCCGCAGGTCGAGCGCGCCGAAGCGTATCTGCAGGCGGCATCACGAGCGACGCGCAGCGGCATCGAAGGTGTCCTTCCCAACGTCTGGCCTATCAATGTGTTCGAGCCATGCTGGTCGCTGTACACCCTGCATCTGGCCGGGCTGTTCGCGCATCCCGCGCTCGCAGAGGCGGTACGTGTCGTCGTCGCGCAGCTCGACGCACGCCTGGGGGCGAGCGGCCTCGGCCCGGCCTTTCACTTCGCGGCCGATGCAGACGACACCGCCGTTGCGTTGTGTGTCTTGCGCCTTGGAGGCCGCGACGTGTCAGTCGATGCGTTGCGCCGTTTCGAAATCGGCGAGTTGTTCGTCACCTTCCCAGGCGAGCGCAATGCATCGGTGTCGACCAACATCCATGCCCTGCATGCGTTGCGCATGTTAGGAAAGCCCGCCGCCGGCACAAGCGCCTACGTCGAGGCCAATCGCAATCCGCACGGTCTATGGGACAACGAAAAATGGCACGTTTCCTGGCTGTATCCTACCGCGCATGCGATCGCTGCGCTGGCGCAAGGCAAGCCCCAGTGGCGCGACGAACGCGCGCTGGCGGCGCTGCTGCAGGCGCAGCGCAACGACGGCGGCTGGGGCGCCGGTCGCGCGTCCACATTCGAGGAAACCGCCTATGCGGTGTTCGCATTGCACGTGATGGACGGAAGCGGAGAGCCGACAGGAAGCCGGAGCATCGCGCAGGCGGTGGGGCGTGCACTGAAGTGGATGCTCGCCCGCTATACGGCGCATGCGTTGCCGCAGACGCCGCTGTGGATCGGCAAGGAACTGTATTGCCCCACCCGGGTCGTGCGCGTGGCCGAACTCGCCGGGTTATGGCTGGCGCTTCGTTGGGGGCGGCGCGTTCTAGTCGAGGGACGAGGAGTGGCGCCATGATCCAGCCCGAACGCGCGCTGTCGCAGGTGCTTGAGTGGGGGCGTTCCCTGACCGGGTTCGCCGACGAGCATGCCGTCGAAGCGGTCAGGGGCGGTCAGTACATCCTGCAGCAAATCCGCCCGAGCCTGTACGACACCGGCGCCCGCACTGGCCGCGATCCGCAGGACGAAACTCTGATCGTGGCGTTCTATCGCGAACTGGCGCTGCTGTTTTGGCTCGACGATTGCAACGACCTTGGCCTGATCGCGCCGGAACAGCTCGCTGCGGTGGAGCAGGCACTGGGGCAGGGCGTGCCGTGTGCACTCCCCGGATTCGAGGGCTGCGCTGTGCTAAGAGCTTCGCTGGCCGCGCTCGCCTATGATTGTCGCGACTATACTCAGCTTCTCGACGATACCCGGTGCTACTGCGCGGCGCTGCGCGCCGGAGACGCGCAGGCGGCAAGGGCGGAACGCTGGTCCTACGCCGAGTACCTGCACAACGGCATCGATTCGATCGCCTACAAGAACGTGTTTTGCTGCCTGTCGTTGTTGTGGGGGCTGGACATGGCGACCTTGCGCTCTCGTCCGGCGTTTCGCAAGGTCCTGCGGCTCATCTCCGCGATAGGGCGCCTGCAGAACGATCTGCATGGACGCGACAAGGACAGGTCGGCCGGCGAGGCCGAGAACGCAGCGATCCTGCTGCTGCAGCGCTATCCGGCTATGCCCGTGTTGGAGTTCCTCAACGACGAGCTGGCCGGCCATACGCGCATGCTGCACCGGGTGATGGCGGAAGCACGCTTACCCGTGCCGTGGGAACCGTTGATCGAGGCTATGGCAGCTATCCGCGCGCAGTACTATCAGACCTCGGCTAACCGCTACCGCTGCGACGCAGGCCAGGATGAGCCGTTCTGAACGCGCGGGAGGCGGCGGCGTGCGCGCGCTGCCGTCGGTCCGATCCAACGACGCAACAGCATCGCCCGATGCGACTCATGGAGCGAGCATGAACGACACCGCCCTGAGCCAGCGCAAGGACGACCATCTTGACATCCTGCTGGATCCGCGAACGGCGCCGGCCACAGTCGCCGCCGGCTGGGAGGACATCAGTTTCGCACACTGCGCATTGCCCGAGTTGGACCTAAAGCAGATCGACCTGCGCGCATCGCTGCTGGGCAAGACCATGCGCGCGCCGCTGCTGATCAGCTCCATGACCGGCGGCATGCCGCGCGCCGAGACGATCAACCGGCATCTGAGCGAGGCAGCGCAAGCCTTGGGTATCGCCATGTGCGTCGGTTCGCAGCGCGTGAGCCTGCAATCCCGCAACTCTCAGGGGCTGACGCGCAAGTTGCGCCGCCTGGCCCCAGACATTCCCTTGCTGGCCAATATCGGCGCCGCGCAACTACGCGAGGCCGACGGGCTGGACTTGGCGCGCCGGGCGGTGGATGCGCTGGAGGCGGATGGACTCATAGTCCATCTCAATCCGCTGCAGGAAGCGGTACAGCCGGAGGGCGACCGCGACTGGCGCGGCGTCCTGGCGCAGATCGCTCGCGCCGCGCGCAGCGTGGGCGTGCCCGTCGTGGCCAAGGAAGTGGGGTCCGGCCTGTCCGCGTCGGTAGCTTCTGCGCTCGTGGAGGCGGGCGTGGCAGTGATCGATGTCGCCGGCGTCGGCGGCACCAGCTGGGCCGCGGTGGAGGGCGAGCGCGCCCGCGATGCCGCCGATCGTGCAGTGGCGATGGCGTTCGCCAATTGGGGGATTCCGACCCCGGCCAGCGTGCAGGCGGTACGTCGGGCGCTTCCAGCGGTGAAGCTGATCGCGTCGGGCGGAATCCGCGACGGTGTCGACGTGGCCAAGGCCATCCGCCTGGGCGCGGACATCGCCGGGCAGGCGGCCGGCGTGCTACGCGCGGCGACGGTGTCCACCGAGGCGGTTGTCGCGCATTTCGAGATCGTCATCCGCCAGTTGGCCGTCGCCTGCTTCTGCACCGGCTCGGCTGATCTGGCGGCGTTGCGTCAGGCGCGCTTGTTGCCCTTGGCGCGTCCGCCCGCCGGTTGATGCCGGCATCACCCGCACATTACGGCAGGGCGCCGAGGCGCTAACACGATGGTGAGAGGTCTCGACGCGCCTGTCGAGCAGACGATGCGCCTATTCACGTGTTCGACGACTGTCTTACAGTTCAGGTTACAATCGCGCTTCTTCGAAGACCGACGCTCAGGCCGCAAGTCTTTCCGTCGGTGCGCCACTCATGCCCGTGTTCCCCGTCTTTCAAGCAAGGGGGCCGCAAAAACCTCTCCTGGCATGCCGGTTGCAAAGATACCGTAGAGGACCCGCACGACTACGGCGGTCTTGCAGTCCTTACGCCCGGAGTTCGATACGATCAAATCGATGCCACAGACCTGCACCGTTCAGTCCATCCCTTGACCTTCATCCGCGTCGCCTGGAAGCACCGAGCGGGACCGCTCGTGCCTGAGCCGTGCTCGGCAAGCTGGCCAGCTTGCCGACGACCGATCGCCGCGTTCAAAGTCGCCGAACACGTTTTCCCCAGACTCGGCTCTGCAGCACCGACCGACCGTACTGGGACCCTCGAATTCGGAGCCGGCGTGCGGACCATGGCAATCGCTGCTCATTCGTGAAATCTTGCGAGCTGAGCCGGCTGGGGCACGCGCAACGCGGCGATAAATGATGCAGTCAAAAGTGTGCATGCCGCACGAGCGGCCAAATTGTTATAGCCTTTTCAACAGCGTAGAAATCCGACGGTATTTTAGACGGTAATTTGGAAAATGTCCACAAATTTTAGATGTAAAATCAAATAGTTAGAGTGTCAGTTGATGATTGAGTGGGAGTAGGGGGATTAGGCGGCGATGGTGTGTTGTCGCCTCCGCTGGAGTTAGCGCTGATTGCCTGACAGCACTCAAACGTGATCGGGCACGAATGTAAAGCATCGTCGGAGCCGTTTAGAGCCTTGGCATATGACGTGCAATACGCGGGTTTGAGCGAGCGACGATGGCTCGGCTGAAAGTTGGCTCGAACGTACTTTGCGGACCGCAAGGGGCGATAACTTCTGGCAACCGATTCGGCATCGGGCAGCACGTTGGCTGTTTCCAGGAACATCCTTGACTGGATTGCGTTTCCTATTCCGGACCTTTCCAAAACAGGGAGAACGGTGTCATGGACTGGAACCGCGTGGAAGGAAACTGGAAACAGGTGAAAGGCAAGGTCAAGGAGCAGTGGGGCAAACTCACCGATGACGACCTTGACCGCATCGCCGGCAAGCGCGATCAACTCGAAGGCAAGATCCAGGAGCGTTACGGCATCGAAAAGGACCGCGTGCGGCGCGATGTCGACGATTGGTACGGGCGGCAGGGTTGGTAGGCATGTGAGCCCCGGCTGTGGCCATTCCAGGACGCGGCCCAACAGTCCGGCAGGACCATGCGGGCGCTGAGCCTTGTCGTCGGTTGAGTTTTGCAGCAAGGATTTCGTACTGTGGCTGAAAATATCTCTCGCAAGCAGGAGCAACGGGGGACAAGAAGAATTGTCACGTGGGCGATCGCAGTTGTCGCCGTGATTTTTCTTGCTCTACTGGCTATATTCGTGTTCGGCCCGTTGCTATGACTTTCATGGCGATGATTGAGCTGTCTCCGATCCGGGGATGATCGGGCATTGGTCGGGGACGCGGGCAGCGGCCACCAGTGAGCAACTATGCTTCAGGCGAGGGCATGCGGCCAGCGCTGCTTCCGCGGCCGGACGACGCCAAGGCGGCGCACCTATATCGACCGCCGTCGCGCGGCTAGCCGGTCTGCAGTGCCGGCACAAAAACCTGCTTCACAAGAATCTTGCTGAACACGATTTCGCCGGGAACATATCAGGAAACGATTGGTTTGGTGGCGGTACACCCAACCAGGAGATCCACCATGATCGTCAAACTTCTGTCCGCCGCTGTGCTCGCGCTCACATTGGCCACATCGGCAGTGGCACAGTCGAACAGTTCCGGCTCCAACAGCGGTTCTGGCTCGAACGACGGCACCGGCGCTACGTCTGGAAATACCGGCGGCAACAGCGGCACCGGCTCTGGAACGTCCGTGAATCCTTCCGATCCGAGCACTACAAATTCGACAAATTCCACAACGAAATCAGGTGGTATGACTGACCGCTGCAAAGATTCGGCAGGCAACGACATCGACAACAACACCGCGACCGGCACGACAACATCGAATGTGCAGAACTGTAATAAATGAGCCGGCTCCTCAATCCGTTGCCGGACCAGTGCTTCGGCAGCGCATTGAGCGCTGAGAGCGGTAAGCGCAGATGAACCGGCAGGCCGCCAAGCAAGCGCCGCCCCGATTCTGGTGGTTGGCAGGAGCATCATCGGCTGTCGTCATCGGTTTTGCCGTCTTTGCCAGCGGTTTGGTTCGCAGCAACAGTCTGCGAGAAACCACGCTTGTGCAGGCGATCGGCGGCGACCCTCAACGAGCCATCCCGGCCATGATCCGCAACGGCTGTGGCGGATGTCACGAAATCCCGGGGGTGCCCGGCGCCCGTGGTACCGTCGGTCCCTCCCTGCGGGGCGTCGTCGAAAGAGGATATATCGGGGCATCGCGAGCCAGCCCGGATGCGATGATGCGCTGGATCAGCAGAGCGCGGGACGTAGACCCGAACACGGCCATGCCCAATACAAATCTGTCGCCTCAAGAGGCGCGCGACATCACCGCCTATCTCTATGCGCGGACATGAGGCGCACTGAACTGGTCCGACGGCGCAGGCGCCTTGCCAGCAGAAGCAGCAGCCCAGGCATCAACACGGCGGCGCACGCCACAAGTGATTGAGCCGCCAGAACCATGATTGTCTGGCCTGTTGTCGAGCCGGCCCGCATCTGGCGTATATCGGCCGCGGTAACGCTGACGTCGGGATTTCCGAACCGAGCGGTGACGTAATTTGCAAGGGCTGCCACCTGGCCATCGTCCAGCCAGCCGCCGAAGGCCGCCATCGATTTACGCCCCGCCACGTCGCCAGCTTTGACGCCTTCAAGGATGGTCATGGCGACATCCTCGGGCGTGGCCGCGCCGGGGGTGCTGTTGCGGGTCAAGGACGGATAGGATCCGTCTGACGATCCGCCTCCGTTCGCCCCATGGCACGTCGAACAGAGCGATCGATAGAGATCATCGCCGGCTGCGGTCCCGCTGCCTTGCGTCATCCCTTCGGTTCCAGCATCGCCGTCGACCGTGGCCGCGTTACCCCATGAGAACCGCGGCTGCTTTTCGTCTCCCGATTGGGCGGGCACGTCCCTGAGATAAGCGACGATGGCCTGGATATCGTCATCGGAAAGATGTTGCAGGCTGTTCATGACCGTTTCCGCCATCGGCCCGCCGGCATAAGCCTTCCCGGGCACTGCGCCGGCTTTGAGAAATCGAGACAGCTCTTCGTTGCTCCAGCCGCCGACGCCTGCGATCTTGTCGCTGGTGATGTTGAAGGCCTGCCAGATGCCGGCGGTGCCGCCGGCAAGCTTGTGGTCTTCATCCATGCCGAACGTCGCATTCCTTGGCGTGTGGCAGGCACCGCAGTGGCCGAGCACCTCGACCAGGTAGGCTCCCCTGTTCCATGCGGCGGTCCGGTTCCGATCGGGCGTGAAACTGCCGGTATGCAGGTTCGCGAGCTTCCACAGCGCAACTGTCCAGCGCTGGTTGAATGGAAAAGGCAGGATGTTTCGCGGCTGCGGCTGGGAGATCGGCGGCTGCGCCAGGAGGTAGGCCCGGATCGCAAGCACGTCCTCGCGGCTCATCGCGGCGAAGCTGTCATAGGGCATGGCGGGATAGAGATCGGCTCCATCGCGCCTGATACCTTTCCGCACGGCCCGCACGAACTCGTCCGCGGAGTAGCGTCCAATGCCCGTGTCAGGATCAGGTGTGATGTTGGTCGAGTATACGTCGCCGAAGGGTGTCGGCACGCGATAGCCTCCAGCGAACGGGCGGCTCGGATTGGACGTGTGGCAGCCGATGCAGTCGGCCGCTCGGGTAAGGTATTCACCCTTCTGGATTTCGCTCGCCCGCAGCTCAGTGCAAAGCGCCAACGATGCCAAGACGAGCGCGACCGCCCGGGAGGTGACGGCCGGGAATGGAATGCCCGCGGCAGGCCAAGGCGGGCACCGGCGGACGGCCAATCTCCGGGTCTTTGACCTCGTCACAGTTCGCACCCGCTGAAGATCAGCCCTGCCATCAGCTGCGCCAGCAAGATGAGCGTGAACAGCGCCCCGATGCCCACGGAAGTCCTTGCAAGGAATGCGCGCGTGCGCGCCTTCCGGGGCGGAACCGTACCATGTCCGCGGTCATGAACGGCGTGCCACGACAGCAGCGCGCCTGCCAGGGCGACCGCGGCGCCTATCAACGAGAACAAGGCAGTGGGACGAAAGCCGGCATGGCATTGCCAGGATGCAATCGAATAATCGAGCTGCAGCGTTATTGCCCACGCAACTGGTCCGCTGACCAGGCCTGCCCAGGAAACGCCGGTACGGATCGCCTGCATCTCACATCCTCGGAGCCCAATAGATAACAAGATAGAGCACGACCCATGAGACGACGACGAAGTCCCAGTAGAAGGCGTTGTCCGAGACGTCGCTGAAGCGGCGGCCTGCCTTGCCTTTTTGCGTGAACATGAGAACCGCCAGGACGATCGTGTCGCCGACATCGGTAAGGAGATGCGTCGTATGCAGCCCGAGCAGGAACCAGACGATCGATCCGTAAGCGTTCTGATCCCAGGAAATCCGCAGAGCCGGAAATTCCCAGATGCGAACGATCAGCGGAAGAATGCCGACGATCGACATGACGACCATGCCAAGGCGAACTTTCGCCAGGTCCTGGCGACGTGCCCAAACCTCGATCATGTGGTTGGGCACGACGCTCACAACCAGAATAACCAGTACTGCCGTCCCCGGCAGCAGATCTGGCGCAGGGGCTCCAATGGGCCAATGCCGGGCCAGCACGGCCAGATAGAAGTAAGTGCCTATCGCCAAGGCAAAACCGGTTGCCTCGAGGGCAATGAAGGCAAGGGTTCCCCACCACATCGGGCTCGCTGACCCGAAATCGTATGTGGGCAGGTGACTGACGTCGGCGACGGGGCGGTGCCTCATTCCTCGTCCTCCGGTTCGCCTTTCGGCCAAAACCAGCAGATGAAGCCGATCGAAACCGGGATCGCTCCCCAGACCACCGCCCACGGCGTGTATATCGAACCGAGAAATGCGCCGCCGACTGCGATGGCCGACAGCAACGGCCAGATCGAGTTGTCAGCCGATGGTACCCTTACTTGCGGCATCGCATCGGCGACCGTGCCGGCGAGCACCTCGCGGGCGTCGACACGCAGACCTTCGACCACTGGGAGCACATCGGGCTCGGCCCAAAGCGGTTCGCGGTGAGTTACCACGGGCAGCCGCGAAAAATCGTAGGAGGGCGGCGGCGACGTCGTCGCCCATTCGAGCGTGCTCGCGCCCCAGGGATTGCCTCCTGCAATGCGGCCGTTGCGGAGGCTGAGAAAGAGATTCAGGAAGAAAAGCGCGAAGCCCGCGAACACCACCAGCGAAGAGAGGCTGATGAAGAGGTTCATCTCGCCCCAGCCGCTCGCCGGCGGATACGTATAAACGCGGCGCGGCATGCCTTGCAGACCGAGAATATGCATGGGGAAGAAGGTGAGATTGAACCCGAGGAAGACCAGCCAGAAATTCCAGCGGCCGAGCCTCTCGGACAGCATGCGTCCGGTGATCTTGGGAAACCAGTAATAAACGGCGCCGAGCAGGGGGAAGACGGCGCCCCCGACCAGCACATAATGGAAATGGGCAACCACGAAATAGGTGTCGTGCACCTGCAGGTCGAGCGGCACCGAGGCGACCATGACGCCGGTCAGGCCGCCGATCACAAAGGTGAAGATGAAGCCGAGAACGAAAAGCATGGGCGTGGCGAAGATCGGCCGGCCGCCCCAGATCGTCGCAATCCAGCAGAAGATCTGAACGCCGCTCGGAATGGCGATCATCATCGAGGAAGCGGTGAAGAAGCTCTCGCCGAGTTGCGGCAGGCCGGTAGCGAACATGTGGTGCACCCACAGGCCGAAGGAAAGAAAACCGATCGCGATCAACGACAGCACGATCCCGAGATAGCCGAACACCGGGCGGCGAACGAAGGTGGGCAGGATCGCGGAAACGAAGCCGGTCGCCGGAATGAAGATGATATAGACCTCGGGATGGCCGAAGAACCAGAACAGATGCTGCCACAGCAGTGCATCGCCGCCTGCTGCGGGGTCGAAAAATTTTGTGCCGACCAGGCGGTCGAGGATCAGCATTGTGCTCGAGACCATCACGGCCGGCATGGCGAACAGGATGACGAAAGCCGTAACGAGGACGGACCAGACATAGAGCGGGATGCGGTCGAGCGACATGCCGGGGGCGCGTTGTTTGAAAACTGTCGCGATGATCTCGACCGCTACCGCGAGCGCGGACACTTCGGTATAGGTCACCATCTGCGCCCAGAAATCGGGGCGCTTGCCGATGCCATATTCGGGTCCGGCGAGCGGCACGTAGGAAAACCAGCCGGCATCCGCACCGGTTTCGAAGGCGAAGGCGATCCAGATCATCAGCCCGCCGGAAAGATAGACCCAGTAGCTGAATGCATTGAGCCGCGGAAAGGCGACATTGCGAGTGCCGATCATCAGCGGCACCAGGTAAATGGCGAAAGCTTCCATCACCGGCACGGCAAACAGAAACATCATCGTCGTGCCGTGCATGGTGAACAGCTGGTTGTAGAGATCGGGACCGATATGGCCGGCCTCAGGCTGGGCAAGCTGGAAGCGCATGGCGAGCGCTGACAGACCCGCAAGGATGAGAAACAGGAAAGCCGTCACGATATAGCGCCGTCCGATCAGCTTGTGATCGACCGTGACCAGCCAGCCGTAGAAGCCTTTCGGCGTTCGCCAGGCATGCGCCAGAAAGGCGCGCAGTCTCACCTCTTCGAGACCGGTGTCACGGATGCCTTTCAGGGCCTCCTGAGTGTGCTCGGCCGGCTTTCCCGCAAGGCCACTCATTCGAGGCTTCCGAGATAGGTGACGACCGCGTTGAGATCGTCGGCGCTAAGGGCAATGCGCGGCATCTTGGCGCCGGGCTTTATCGACTGTGGATCGGCGATCCAGGCGGCGAGCGCGCCAGGGGTCATGGCGAGCGTATCCGCGGCCAGTGCGCGTCGGCTGGCGAGATGAGTTAGGTCAGGTCCCACCGTTCCGCTGGCAGGCGTGCCTCTTATCGTGTGGCAGAGCGCACAGCCGGTGGACAGAAATGCCTGTTGGCCGCGGCGCTCTTCGTCGCCGCCAGGCGCGGATGCGACGGCGTTTTGCCTGGATTGCCATGCTTCGAACGCTTCGCGGCTTTCCGCGATGACGGTGATGGCCATATGGGCGTGCTGATAGCCGCAGAATTCGGCACACTGGCCACGATAGATGCCGGGCTTATCGGCGACGAGTGTGAGCTCACTCGGCCGGCCCGGAATGAGATCGCGCTTGCCGGCAAGGTTCGGCACCCAGAAGCTATGAATGACATCGAGCGAATCGAGTTCGACCTTGACCGGTTCGCCAACCGGGACATGGATTTCATTTGCCGTGACGATCGATTGGGACCGATCATCTCCGGGATACCGGACCTCCCACCACCATTGGTGCCCGGTGATGCGCACGGCAAGCGTTTCCGTTCCACTCAGCGAAGCAATGGATTTGCCGGCGAAAAAACTCGCTATCGTCATCATGACGAGCACCAGAACGGTCAACGCAATGGCGCTGCCGACAGCGCGGGTAAATCGGCGCTCCTGACGAGAATCGATCTCGAGCGGCGAGCGCGTTGTCTCGGACAGGCGACGACGCAAAAGCGCTGCCGCCAGGATCAACATGACAAGCAGCCACGTGGCCACTGCGATTGCGCTGAAAGACCAGATCAGATCAAGGATTCTCCGGGCATTCGCACCATGTGCATGGAGGGCCGATTGCTTGTCGCCGCATCCTGCCAAGGCCAATATCGGCGCTGCGCTGATCGCCCTCAAACGCCGTTGCGCGGCCGTTCCCTGAACGGTGCCAGGCAAGATTTGCCTAGGACATGTGGGGGCAAGCGACATTCGCGGTCGTGTCAGCCTGCGAGAGCTGGCCAACGGACTCATGCACCTCGCCATGAAGGATCCACCATCGTTGCCAAGGCCATAACGCGGCTGACTGAAAAAGGATGCTTGGCAACACCGCCCGGCTGAAAACCGACGCGAAGCGGTGCGGGTTAGACGATGCGCAACTGCTGGAAAGCCTGTTGCCGCCGACCGCTCGTTTGAATCCAGAGAGCGACCAGGAGCAGTGCGGCCCCGCCATAGATCAGGCCGGCGGGAATCCACATGATCAAGCCTGCAAGTTGCTGGTCCTCGAGCGGGTTGAGCCCCCATAAATCCGAGCCGATCGCATTATCCGGATACCACAGCCTGGGCGAGACGACGAGCAACACCCCGAGCAGCCCGGTGTGGAGGGAGGTGAAGAAAAGATGCATCACGGCATTGCCGCAAGCCTGCTCGCGGCCAAGGCGAGGCAGCAGCACCCACCAGAACAAAAGCCCGCTACCGAGGAAACTCGCGTGCTGGGCATAATGCAGGAAGCCCTGCTGGAGGGCAGCCTCGAACAGCGCCGGGACATGCCAGATCCATATCGCGGCTCCGTGCAGGACGGTCGCGACCACAGGACGGCTGATGAACGCCCAGACCGCCCGAAGCGCATTTGCATGTCCGGCCGCTCCGAATATCTGGCGCAGCTGTACCGGCAGGGCCCACATCATCGCCGCCGTCGGGCGGGAGGCAACCAGCAGAGGCGCTGCGACCGCCATCAGCAATTCGTGCTCGATCATGTGCGCCGCAAACACATGTTCGCCCAATGCATGGATCGGGCTTACAAGGGCGAACGCCAGGACGGACCAGCCGGCAGCAAACAGCAAGGCCTGCCGGGATCGCAAGCGACGTCCACGTCCGCTCCGTCGCCACAGCCGGCCAGCGCCGGCAACATACAGCAAAAGGATTGCCGCCAGTGGCAATGTGATGGGTAGCGCCAGAGTCCAACCAGCCTGCGGAGCGCCGTTGCCATAGCAAATCGAGGTCGAAAAGAGCGCGTCGAAGCTCATGATCCGCATCCGTCACCCGGAAGAGCGCGGGTTCATCTGGAAAGATTCGGAATGAAGCCACTGAGGCGCGCTGTTCCACCTCCCTGCGCCGCCTCTAGGCATCCATCATCGATTTCGCCGGCTCACGGGCGATATTTTCTTCTATGCGTTCGTGTCCCGGCGTCCGCGGCAGGGCCTGGCGGAAGTTCTTGGCGTAGTCTGCCGGCATTTTGGGCGGCATCAGCGGCTCATAGGCATCTACCAGCGCTTCGATCACGACAGGGCCTTGCGTGGCGAAAGCCTGGTCGAGAACCGTCTCGATCTGATCGGGCCGCTCGATGCGAAAACCCTTTGCGCCCATTGCTTCTGCCGCCTTGGCAAAATCGATCGGCTGCAATTCGCAACCGAATTGCGGGTTGCCCAGAAACATCATCTGCTCCCAGGCGATCTGATTGAGCATGTTGTTCTTGATCACCAGAACCTTCAGCGGGATCTTGTAGCGCACCGCCGTCGAGAATTCGCCGAGCTGCATGGCAAAGCCGCCATCGCCGACGATGGCGGCAATCGGTCGACCGGGAAACGCTATGCCGGCAGCGATGGCGTAGGCCAGACCGCAAGCCATCGACGCCAGTGATCCGGACACCCCGAATGCCTGGCCGCTGCGAAGATCGACATGGCGGGCGGCCAGCTCCGTATTCTGACCGGAATCCGTGGCCAGCACTGTGTCGTCGGCCAATCTTTGTCCGAAAGCCCGGGCAATCGCTTGTGGCTTCAATGGTTGCGCCTGCATGTCTTCCGACTGCCGCATCATCTCGCGCCATTTTCTCATGGTCTCCTGGGAACGGCGCAGGAATTCATCCGAGGGCTTTTGCGTCAGGCGCTGGTTGAGCGCGCGCAATGTCTCGGCCGCGTCGCCGACGAGGCCGGCCTCGACCGGAAAGCGCAAGCCGATCCGTTGCGCATCGCAGTCGATCTGGACGCCACGGGCCTGTCCGGGCTGCGGGTAGTATTCGATGTAGGGGAAGGTCGAACCGACAATCAGCACCGCGTCACAGCTCTCCATCGCCTCTTGCGAAGCCAGGGTTCCAAGAATGCCGATCCCGCCGGTGGTGTAGGGATGGTCGTCCGGCAGCACCGCCTTGCCCAGCAAGGCCTTCGCGACAGGCGCCTGCAGCAGGCGCGCCGTATGTTCGAGTTCGGCTGCCGCGCCGATGGCGCCGCGTCCGGCCAGGATCGCAACCCGCGAAGCGTCATTGAGAATGGCGGCGGCTTTGTCGAGCTCAACGTCCAGCGGTACGCTGTGACCGGCGAACATATCCTGCGGCGTGTGCGCCGGGCGATTGCGCTTGGAGCGCTTCGACGGATCACGCTCCTGCTCCTGGATGTCGCTGGCAATCGAAAGATGGGCGACGCCCTTGCGCGCCAGCGCGGTTCGACAGGCAAGGCTGGCGACGTTTTCCATATGCGCGGCGTCGGCAACATGGGCGTTATAAACGGAGACATCGTTGAACACGCGCGTCAGATCGACATCCTGTTGCGTGAACGTCTCGATCAGATCGTGGAACTGCATGCCCGTAATCGCCAGCACTGGAGCCTGGTCGAGCTTGGCGTCGTAGAGGCCGGTCAGAAGATGTGTTCCGCCGGGGCCGGACGTCGCAAGGCACACGCCCAGCTTTCCTGTCCACTTGGCATATGCACATGCCATGAAGGCAGCCGACTCTTCATGCCGGACCTGAACGAAGGCAATTTTGTCGCGCCGCGTCCGCAACGCTTCCATGACGCCGTTTATGCCGTCTCCCGGCAAGCCGAACACCACCTCCACGTCCCAGGCGGCGAGTGTGTCGATCAGAATTTCTGCTGCATTCGGCATGTCAGGGTAGCTCCGGGTGGATGGTGTCCGAACCGGTGAATCCCGAGTTGGTTCCTTCATCGCAATAAATCGTGACAAGTTTCTGGGGCGATCTTCCTGGGGCGGTCTATTCGATCTGCTCGAACGTGCATTGCCGTGGCGCCTTGTCGGGGCGCCAGCGCAGCAGTTTGGTGCCATGGCGAAACCGATTGCCGGTGACGTGGTCGAAGCGGACCTCCACCACCAGTTCAGGTTCCAAAGGCTCCCATTGTCCGCTGCGCTCCGTGCTCCAGCGGCTCGGGCCGCCAGGCGCCTTGCCGGTGAATCCGGGCTCTGACCGCAGCGCCTCCAGCCGGCGCGTGAGCGCTCCTCTGTCGGTCCTGGCGATGGTCGACGTGAAGCCGACGTGATCGAGCTTGCCGTCGTCATTGTAGAGGCCGAGGAGCAGTGAGCCGACCTCACGGCTATCCGCGAGATAGCGGAAACCGCCGACAACGCAATCGGCGGTGCGCCTCGGCTTTACCTTCACCATCGCACGTTCGCCGCACAGATAATGCTCGTCGAGCACTTTGGCCACGATGCCGTCGGTCGATGCATGGCCGGCCCCGTTCAGCCATCGAGCCGCCGTCGCTGCATCATAAGTGCACTTCGACAGGCGAAGATCCGGACTGTTCGAGGAGGTCACGAAGTCCTCGATCGCTCGCCGCCTTTCGACAAGTGGTTTGCCCGTGATGACCTCGCCGCCCGGCCTGGCAAGCATGTCGAAGAGGATCAGACTGGCAGGCGTCTGCGAACTCAGTTTGCGGATTCTGCTTTGTGCCGGGTGAAGACGCATCTGCAGCGCCTCGAAGGAAAGCTCACCGTCCACCTCGATGACAATCTCGCCGTCGATGACGAAATGCCCGCGCTTGAGGTCACGCAGGATCTCCGTGATTTCCGGAAAATAGCGGCCGAGCGGCTTGCCGGATTTGGCGCGCAGGTCAACGGTGTCGTCGCTCTTGAAAGCAAGGCAGCGGAATCCGTCCCATTTAGGCTCGTACTGCCAGCGGTTCCCATCCCTTGGGATTGCATCGGCAAGCCTGGCCTCCATCGGAGACGTATCCAGCGGGAGCGGGAAGGGGTTTATCGGTTCATGCACGGATCAGGCCTCCAAAACCGGTTCAGGAACGGCTCCGGCTTTTCAACTTCCAGGACAGCACCGCGTTCCATCTGACGGGTTCATGGCAGGTCCTTCGCGATGGACATTTTCATTTGCCGCCGGAACCCGGTGACGGCTGGCCGCTTTGATGTCATCGGCGGCGCGAAAGGAGATGCCCATCGACCTCTCATTGTGGACAGCTTTTGTCGGAACCGTCATTCTGATGCAGGTGCCGCCAGGCCCCGACAGCATGCTGGTGATGGCCCGCGGCATCGGACACGGGCGCGGCGTGGCGTTGTTCACGGTACTCGGCATGACGCTGGGCGCCGGACTGGTGCAGCTTCCGCTGATTGCATTCGGCCTGTCTTCGCTTGTCCACGCCTCGCCGGTGGCGTTCAATCTGCTTCGATGGGCCGGGGCGGCCTATATCATGTGGCTGGGTTTCCGGCTGCTGCTTTCAGCCTCGGCAACCATTCCCACAGGTGACATCAAGGCCCTGCGGCCGCTCGCCGCCGCCCGGGAAGGAATGATCGCCAATCTGAGCAATCCCTGGCCTTTGATGTTCATGGTTGCGTTCCTGCCGCAATTTGTCGACCCGCATGGGGGCTCCGTCACGTTGCAACTGGTGCTGCTTGGCGCAACACAGAAGATAACCGGTGTGCTGGTGCTGGGAGCCTACGCCTTGGCATCGGGCGCGGTCGGCGCATGGGTCATGCGGCACCCTCGCGCAAGGCTTTGGCAGCAGCGGCTCGCCGGCTGTCTCATCATCGGCCTCGGCGTGCGGATGGTGATCGGCGGCAGTACGAGCCGCTGACTTCAAGAAATAGCTTGCCACGTCGCCTGAAGGATTGGCTTCGACACAAGCATTGTCTTCTTCAGGGGGACGGAGCATTCGCTTTGACGTTCGGCTCCGCCGCCGTCGCGGGCCGGGACCGTGTCCAGGAACAAAAAACCTGACCGGAGGTTCGAACCTCGATCTCAATGCAGCTGCAACGCTTCATCGCCATCCGATTGGAATGTTCGTCATGATTTCTTGCGTGGCCTCGGTAAAGACGCGCCTTCAATGAACAAGCCGCCTGAGAATGCTGGCCAAAGGGAAAGCAGGCGAAAAGGGGGCGACGTCGTTCGGGCGCTTGGGCTTGGCCTGATCACCGGCGCGGCCGATGACGACTGCTCGGCCATCGGTACCTACGCAAGCGCCGGAGCGCGGTTCGGCCCCGACCTGCTGTGGACGGCACCTGTCACGCTGCCGATGATGTATCTCGTCGTCTACCTTTCATCCAAACTTGGCCAGGTTTCGGGTCGCGGGCTTTTCCAGGTCATATCGGACTTCTATCCGCGTTGGCTGCTATGGTCCGTGCTGGTGGGCGTGCTGATCGGCAACACGATCGAGGCAGCCGCCGACCTTGGCGCCATGTCGGCGGCTATTGTGCTGTTCGTTCCGCTGCCTGCTCCGTTGGTCGTCACTGCCGTTGCGGTCGTCATTTTTGCCCTGCAGGTGCTCGGGTCGTACAAATTGATCCGAAATGTGTTCCGGTGGCTGGCTCTGGCTCTGCTTGCCTATGTGGTCTCCGCAGTGCTTGCCAAACCGGATGCCGCTTCCGTCCTGCGTGGCACGCTGTTGCCACAAATCGAGTTCAGCCGAGAGTACCTGTCCATCCTCGTCGCCATCGTCGGGACCACCCTCTCCGCATACCTTTACACGTGGCAGTCCAATCAGGAGGTGGAGGAGGAGATCGCCAAGGGTCGAACGAGCCTCGAAGAGCGCAAAGGCGCCACCGAGGGTGAACTGCGCCGATCCCGCCGCGATATCCTGATCGGCATGACGTTCTCCAATCTGATCATGTATTTTATCATCCTTTCGACCGGGTCGACGCTCTACAAGGCCGGACACACGCAGATCGAGACAGCGGCACAGGCGGCCGAAGCGCTGCGGCCGCTTGCCGGCGACGCTGCCGGCATTCTCTTTGCGGCCGGTGTAATTGGCGTCGGCTTTCTGGCCGTGCCGATCATGACCGCTGGCGCTGCTTTCGATTTCGCCCAGGCGATGGGATGGAAGAATAGCCTGCATGCCAAACCCCGGCAGGCTCCCAAATTCTACATCGCGATCGGGGTCATAACGCTGGTGGCGGTAGGCCTCAATTTCTTCGGCTTCAACCCGATGAAAGCTCTCGTCTGGTCCGGCATCGTGCAAGGATTTTCAACGCCGCCGCTACTGCTTCTCATCCTCATCATGACCAACAATCGCAAGATCATGGGCGACAAGGTCAACAGCACAAGCACGAACATCCTGGGCGGCGTGACGACCCTGGCGATTTTTGCGGCGTCGGCGGGATTGGTGGCAAGCTGGTTCCTGTAGCTCGCATGGCATGACAGATGTTCAGGCACGGTGGAACATCGGCGGTCAAATCCCGTTGAGACGCTTGTGGGAGAAAGGAGGTTGTCCATGTCAAAGTTGCAGGCCGCAACTCCGGACCGTTTAAGGCAGCTCAGGCTTGAAGCTTCAGCACATTTCGCTCCGTTGATGCTGAACGAAGCCCTGTTGCGCCTTTCCCATGCCTGCGGAGGCGACAGCCTCGACCGCTTCGAGAAAGCCATGGTTGATCAAATCGAGGCTGCCAAGGACGATCGGGCCGATTTCGAAACGATCAAGGAACTCGCGATCGAGCAGCTTTACGCCCTGGTCCGGAACGCCAACGATTCGCCGAAAAAGAAACAGTCGCTGGAGAAGATCGACACGCGCAGAACGCCCGGCCGGTCCGAAGAACCACGCACGCTCGAGGACCAACTGCAGGCGGGGTTGGAGGATTCCTTTCCGGCGAGCGATCCGCCTTCGGTGGTGTCCACGACCATTTCAGGCGGAGCAAAGAAGCTGGTCGGGACCGACGAGGTCCTGGAGAAGCAGCGGCGACAAGCGTCCAGCAAGGAAGATCGCTCGTAGACCGCGGTGCCGGCTGGGTTGGCGGCAAACCAAAGAGTGCGGACGCGCCAACGGAAACAGCTGACGCCATCGCATCAAAGCTTGACAGCCACCTCCCGCGCCCAGAGCCGCAGTTTGCGGCATGACTGCACAAACGCAGCTACCGAAGCTGCCGAATCCAGCCGCCTCAGCCCCTCATCGGCATCGGGAGCGACGCCTGCTTTGATCAGGAGCGGCTCGGCCCCGGAGGTGAAGCCGATGAACTTGCAATGCGCAAACGCATCAGACACGAAATCCTTCGCAGCGGCCTCCGTGACCAGTAGCTCGGCGCCCGCCTCGGAGAGGAGCAGCACCACCGCGTCGAACAAAACGGATGGACCGCCGTCGATCATGTGCCTTGCTTCGATGTGGGTGCCGTCGGCGGCTTCGACGCCGCCCACCTTGGGCGCAACCACCTCCATCACCGCGCCTTCCGCTTCGATGGCGGAACGAAGTTCCTCAAACAGCGCGACATCGGCTCCATCGCTGAGCATGACACCGACTTTGCGGCCTTCGAAACTGTCGGGCCCGTTTTGGATGATGCTGAGCGCCGGCGACGGCGGCAAGTCATCGCGCGGTGGAACGGCGGCTTCGGCAGGTTCGGGCATGTCACGGATGCCGAGCTTGTCGGCGACCGTGGTCGCCAGCGTTTCATCGATGTTCAACAAATGCGAAGCCATGCGTTCGCGGATCGCCGGCGCCTGGACCTTGCTCAGTTCAAACGTCAGCGCCATCGCGATGTGACGCTGCTCCGGTGGTGTCTGGCTGTTGAAGAATTGCCGGGCCTGGCTGTAGTGATCGGCGAAGCTCTCCGCGCGCAGACGTACTTTCTGCCCTTGTTCGGCATCGGAGAAAGAACGGAAGCCACGCTGCGGATCCTCGCGCGGTCCCAGTCCCCATGAGTTCGGTTCATAGTTAGCGCGACCGGCCGGATTGCGCATAGCCATGTGCCCGTCCTGTTGAAAATGGGCGAACGGGCACTTCGGCGCATTGATCGGCAGATGGGTAAAGTTCGGACTGCCCAGCCGCTTCAATTGGGTATCGAGATAGGAAAAGTTGCGGCCCTGCAGAAGCGGATCGTTGGAGAAATCGATTCCGGGCGGCACATTCTGCGTCATGAATGCAACCTGCTCGGTCTCGGCGAAGAAATTATCCGGCATCCGGTCGAGCACCAGCCGACCGACCGGAATTGGTTCGAGAACCTCTTCGGGAATGATCTTCGTTGCGTCCAGGATATCGAAGTCAAAACTGTCGGCAAACGCCTGATCGAACAGTTGCACCGTCAACTCCCATTCCGGGAAATTGCCGGCCTGTATGGCCTCCCACAGATCGCGGCGATGGAAGTCGGGATCGGCGCCGTTGATCTTGACCGCCTCGTTCCAGACCACCGATTGCATGCCGAGCTTGGGTTTCCAGATGAACTTGACGAAGGTGGATTCGTCCTTGGCGTTGACGAGGCGGAACGTATGCACACCGAAGCCTTGCATGAAGCGGAAGGAACGCGGGATGGCGCGATCCGACATGATCCACATCACCATGTGCATCGATTCCGGCATCAGGCTGATGAAGTCCCAGAAACTGTCGTGCGCCGTCTGTGCCTGCGGAAAAGCACGGTCGGGCTCCTGTTTGGCGGCGTGGATCAGATCGGGAAACTTGATGGCGTCCTGGATGAAGAAGACCGGAATGTTGTTGCCGACCAAATCCCAATTGCCTTCCTTGGTGTAGAGCTTGACCGCAAAGCCGCGCACGTCGCGGGCGAGATCGAACGAGCCCTTGTTGCCGGCAACCGTCGAGAAACGAACGAATGCCGGCGTCTTTTCACCAGCTCGCTGGAAAATGTCGGCACGTGTGTATTTGGCCAGTGAGTCGTAGGTCTCGAAATAACCATGCGCGCCATAGCCGCGGGCATGGACGACCCGTTCCGGGATGCGTTCGTGGTCGAAGTGGAAAATCTTCTCGCGAAAGTGAAAGTCTTCGATCAGCGATGGTCCGCGTTCACCGATCCGCAATGTGTTTTGGTCGTCGGAGACAGGCGTTCCGAGCGCCGTGGTAAGGACAGGCGTGTCGTCTCCCGCAATCTGGTGCAACTCGCCGCCATTTCCGCGCGCGCTATTCTGATCCAGTCCACTTGCCGATTGGCGAGCGGAGGGGCGAGCGGATTTGGCCATGACAGGTCCTCGATCGATACTGGAAGGTTGAAGTGGCAAGCCATCAAACTGCCGGTGAACGGCTTTGTTCCCGTAAAAAAGCGGACGCTGTTAGATACCACTGTCGAAGGAGGCGTCGCTGCTGCGGCGATGGTATGCGCCGATCGCATGACAGACATCTCCGCCCGCGAAGAATTATGAAGAGTTGTCTCCAGCAAGAGGAACGAACCAAACTTCCATGCATTTAGCTGAGGCTGCGTTCACACACTCTTTCTGCTGGGAGCTGGACCATTGTCATCCGGAGGCTGCCTTTTGGCCGACCAGGAAACCAATGAAGTTTCCATCGTTGACCTGATACCCGCCCTGCGGGCATTCGCCCGCACCTTCTGCCGCGTCCCCGACGATGCTGACGATCTCGTGCAGGAGACACTGACCAAGGGGCTCGCCAACATCGACAAGTTCGAACCCGGTACGCGAATGAAGTCGTGGCTCTTCACCATCATGCGCAACACCTATTATACCCGGGTCAAGATCGCTGCCCGGGAGGCGCCAGGCCTGCTCGACTGCGCCTCTTCGAGACCAATTTCGGAAGCCACCCAGGAATGGACCGTTCAGAGCAGGGAAGTTCACGGCGCCATTCAAAGACTGCCTGAACACCAACGCGAGGTGCTGATGCTGATCGGCGTTTTGGGAGTGAGCTACGAGGAAACCGCCGACATATGCGGTTGCGCGGTCGGGACGGTCAAAAGCCGCCTGAACCGTGCGCGCGCCAACATCCTTGAACTCCTAGGGGAGAGTTCGCTGGAGACATTGATGGAGAGGAGAAACCAGCTGTCGGACGGTCAGCTCGACGTCGAGGTCGACAGCCGCAGATAGTCAGTTGTTCACGTCGCGCCGACGCTTCTCGACGAGCGCGTTCTGCAATTCGATCGCCAGCTTGGTGAGGCGGTCCGGAATCTTTTCCTGCTCTATGGCTGCCAGCAGGGAGGCAATCTCCCGATCCACCGCCATCTCGACATGCGGATCCGCGGTATCGTCGCTCGAACGAGACATCACATTCTCTTGATAGCGGTCCCTTGATCGTAGTGTGGTGATAAGCGCCCGGCATTACAAGCCTGTGTCCACCGCCGAGAAGCTGACCGGCGGACCCTTGCACAGGTTTATTTCCTTGCTCCTTCGTCGCCCCGCGGACCACAGGCCCGCGCGGTGGCGTTCAGTCCTTCGGCAATCGATTAGCGGCGTAATCCTTCGGACTTGATCCGATTGCCGTCCAGCCCGCGCTCCTCCTTCGAATCGAGGACACTCGTTGGTGCCCTTTGCTCGACGTCCGAACTGGCATCGTGCTGTAATGTTCCGTCTCACCGAGCGAGCAAAAAAGCGTTGCCATCCCATGATCGAAACGGCTTCTCACCGTCGATGAGGACCCGCAATTGATGAGCTTGCGCCAGACGGCCGATATCGTCGCGGTCTGAGAAAAGCGATCCGCGATAGGAATAGTTCAGCAAGGCGAGCCAGCCCGGCCGTTTCAGAACGCGCGCAATTTCTTCGAAATGCCGCTCTGCCATGCCGGCCAGAACCAGATAGGGAAAGCTGTCGACCGCCAGCACGCAATCGAAACTGGCATCGTCGAAATCGGCCAGATCGAGACCGGAGGTTTGTCGTAACTCGACATTGCCGAGTGCGGCGCATTGCTCTGAGGCGATGGAGATCATTCGCGACGATATATCGATACCGACCATCCGCTTGAAGGATCTGCACAGCGCACGCTCGAAACGGCCGATGCCGCAACCGATGTCGAGAATGCTCCGTTCCCTTCCGGTGAATTCTCGGGCTTCCAGCCATGCGACGATTTCGTTGGTCGTGGCTGTGAGCCTTTCCTCATCGCCGAGGGATGCCAGTTGGACACTCGCGGCTCCCGAAATCGCTGCCGCGGCATCGAAGCTGGACGCCAGCCGCATGACGACAGCGGCATTCGTCTCGTCCTCATTGCGCTCATGGCGAACGGCGCCGCCCGTCGCTCGCAACATGGCAAAGACGTCTGGTTTGCAGCGCAGCAGTCCGGCGACCTTCCGCAATCTTGCCGCGTCGCCGGTATCCGCCGGACGGACTTTCAGCACGACCTCCGCCAATTCCGCTGCCCCAATTGTGGGCGGCAGGTGGAGCGCCAGCCTGACGAGAACACCTTCGGCGCAAATACCGTCGGCCATGCAGTCTTCAACCGCCAGCCTGACCGACGTCCGGTGCTGGGCGCCTTTCGGTGCGGTTACACTCATGGGTCAACTCCGCGTCCAGACCCTGCGCATCGTCCACCTGTCGGCGGCGCCCCAGCCATATTTGTAGGCCTCCTGGCCGCGCAGGAAATCGAACTCGCGCGCATCTTCGCGGATCGACTCCGCGATTGCGTGGCCAATCAGGATCGCGCCCGGGCTCTCCTCGGCATAAGCAGGGTCGAACCCACCCAGATAAGCGTAGGCACGGCCGCGGTGGTGAAATCCGTAATAGGCACCGATGGTCCTGCCATCGATCGCGAGCAGCCAGCATCGCACCAGACCATGAGCATCGAGCAAGGGAAGCGAGAGCCGATGGAATTGCTCGACGGCGGGGTTGGCCAACACACCCCCTCCGTGTTCGGCCCATCGCACATTGTGCAGGCGGATCAATTGATCGAGGAAGGTTTGCGGACTGCCGCTTGCCGATGACAGCGCAATCCGGCCGCATCTTGATGCGGCCTGGCGCGCCCGACGCAACTGGCGTCTGCGTCTTGCGGGGACGCAGCCTGCCAGCGTTTCGTCGCCGGCGATGGCGAGCACGGGGCAGGCGGCATGGGCGGTCGGCCGATCAATCTCGGGATGCTTCATCGCAAGGGCGACGCTGTCCTGCGGCAAGTCCGACAAGATCCACTGCGCCCACCTGATCGAGAAGATCGACTCGGTGATAATGCCGACAACCTCGGCTTCGATCCCAGGGACAGCCAGGATGTCCAGATAGTCGCTGAGCGAAATGCCGACCGGAAGCAGCTTCGAACCGGCCGTCCCGTGCTCGAGATAGAGCGGCGCCAGCCCGACCAGATCGCCGCCGCGCCAGACCGCGACTGTCGCCAGTTCACCGGGTGCGAATGCGTGCCACCATGGCACCAGCCAGGCGGGAGATTGAAACGGCGTCGCCGAGGGACTCTGCTGCCACAGTTTCCACCAGTGCGGCGTCAAGGCGTCGAACTGCGCGGGGTCACCGATGATTTCGCAGCGCAGCACCGCTTTGCTCACGGCGTCGCAGCCAAGCGCCGGCGACCAGTGCCAAGCTGTGCCAGCGCCTGATAGGCATCCATGTAAGACGAGATCATCCGTTCCAGCGAAAATCGCCGTCGCGCTTCGGCCCTGCATGTCTCGGCATCCAAGCTGGGCGCCGCAAGAATGGCTTGGGCCATCTCGTCGACCGTGTCGACGAGAAAGCCCGTTCTGCCGTGCTCTATGACGTCGGGAAGCGCACCATTTGGAAAGGCGACTACCGGGGTCCCGCAGGCGAGGGCCTCCATGGCCACAAGCGAGCTGGTCTCGGCTGCGAGGCTCGGAATGACCAGACAGCGCGCTGCGTTGAGAAAGCGTCGCTTGGCGGTGAAGCCGAGCGGGCCAAGGAAGCGGCGGCGGCCATCGAGGCGAGATTGGACCTCGTCGCGAAAGTACCGCGTATGTGTTTCGTAGGGATAGACCTTACCGCCGACGACCAGCGGAACGCCTGCCAGTTTGGCTGCATCGAGCGCCAGGTGAATGCCCTTCTCCGGGCAAACCCGGCTCAGAACCAGGGCAAAGTCGCGCTTCGGCTGCGGCAGGTTCAGTGCTTGGATGTCGACGCCGTTCGGAATCGGTGCCGTCAGCCTGGCGCCTGATGGCGCGGTTTTCTGCTGGCTGGGCGAGACCGCATGAAGCCAGAGGTCGCCACGCGTCGGGCGCAATGCCGCGGCCGGATACCAATCCAACGGCAGGTGGAGGGTCACCAAGGTCGGACCATCGTCGGGCAGATAAGCGTCGAAATCGATGCCGTGCAGATGAACCACATCGATGGGCCATCGGGCGCGGGCAGCGGCGATCGCTTTGCGATGGGCCTCTTGCGCGCGGCGCTTCGCCGCCTCGTCGAGCATGCCGTTTTCGGCCGGTATTTCCACAAGCGTGCCGCTCGTGCTGGAGCCACGGCAAGCAATGACGATAGATCGATGGCCGGCGTGAACCAACGCCCGATCGAGCATCGACAGAACCTGTTCGGCACCGCCGACAGCGTCGGGTCCGACGGGCGCGAGAGGGTAGGCGACATTGAGGACGGTGAGTGTCGCGGCCGGTTGCGTCCCGGTGCCCTGCGCCGCATCCCCACCTGTCAGTGGTGTTGCGAAGTCCGGCATCTGATGCATGGGCAGCATGACGATTTCACGCGGCCGAGGCCCGCCGCGTGGGGAGCGAGGCGGATGTCATGCCAGGCGCATAGCGGCGGATCATGGTTGAGCAGAATTCCGCGAACTCCTCCGGCACCAGTGGCGGGCTGGTGTGGTGGGGCATCATTCCGCGATGCTGAGGTGTGAAGCAGAAGGTGACCGTCACGTCGAAATCGGCGAGTGCTTCCATCTGCCGGTCGAACCAGTCCAGCGCATTCGGCCGAAAACTGTCCGCCCAGGAAAGCCCGGTACGCATATTGGTGACACCCAGCCGCTTCATCCAGGCGACAGCGTCGTCCAGCCGCGGATCTTCGAAATGAAACCACTGCACCAGTCCCATTGCGGGTGTATAGCGCAGGAATTCCTCCAGCGCGGGCTTTGGCGTGCCGTCCTGGCGCAGCAGCCCCATATGGAAATGACGGTAATAAGAGGAGCCTTCGGCTTCGCGGTGACGCGTCGTTGCTTCCCATTCACGCGGAAGATCGTAGAGGCTGTACCACTGGACGCGTGGTGCATTGCCGAGCAGCAATTCAGCTGTTCGCTTGAGCCCCCAGACCTGGATTTCCTCGGCGCCGAAGGTCGATACGCCGACTTCGCTGACCCAGATGGGAAGGTCGGTGACGGTCGCGATCTCGCCGATCTTCTGCGGCCATTCCTGGATTTGCCACAGGTTCCAGTCGAGCGGAAAGCCGTGCACGGCGACGGCGTCGACATGATCCAGCACGCCGAATTCCTTCATGCGGGTGATGAATCCCGGGTCTATCGGCGAGATGCCACCGAGCACTTTGGTCAAAGCCGGGTTTTCAGATGCGATTGCGTCCGCCGCCAGGATTGCCATCCTGGCGAAGCGGCTCCAGTCGGGGTCGAGCTCGGGATCCCAATGCGATTTGTTGTTGGGCTCGTTCCAGATCATCGCGGCTTCAATCATGGCGCTGTCCTTTCGAGGGGTAGACGGGACCGCCACCGGCCGGGTCGCCTGCGGCCCGGCAGAAATAGACCTCCTGCTCAGGGTGCAGAACGATCTCGAAACCGGCGCTGCGCAGCATCGCTTCGGTGCAGGCTCGATTGGGTATCCACCAGTTGGTCGGGTCGTCGGCATAGCGGTGCTCGATGAAATGGAGCTTGGGAAATTCCGGCCGGTCGAACAGGTCATGCGTCCAGAAATGATAGTTCTCTTCCATCTCGGGAAGATCGGTGCTGCCGCGCTGCATGGACTGGAAGATCATCAGATCACCGGCGACATGCTCACGGATAAGGTCGAGCGCAAGCAACGGGTGGCGCAAGTGATAAAGCACCCCCATGAACAGCACGATATCGAATGTTTCGCGCAGGGCGCCGACGTCGTAGACCGACAGTTTCTGGAATTCGATCTCGCAATTGGCGATCTCGGCGGCAAAGCGGGCCTGCGCCAGATAAGCCTCATCGAAATCAATGCCGAGGACACGGGCAGCACCTCGCCGTTTCATCTCGATGGAATAGAAGCCGGCATTGCAGCCGATATCCAACACCGTCTTGCCTGTCAGATCCGCGGGAATGGCCTCGGCGAATTTGCGCCATTTGATCAGCGGGTAATTGCCGAGAAAATGGTTGGG
Organism: Mesorhizobium sp. WSM4833; assembly: GCF_055811095.1. NCBI lineage: Bacteria > Pseudomonadati > Pseudomonadota > Alphaproteobacteria > Hyphomicrobiales > Phyllobacteriaceae > Mesorhizobium > Mesorhizobium sp. WSM4833. The sequence continues at coordinate 327,023 of NZ_JBVVQG010000007.1, read as the reverse complement.
AGCGGTTTCGACACCGGCCAGTTCCATGTTGTGGAACCATGGGCCGAGAGCATCGATACGGCGGCGGATTTCGGCATGGGAATGCAGCATGGTCAGGCTCCTTCGCCGGGAACGACAGGCACATGCGGGTGTGCTCCACCCACAAGCATGGCGGTTTGGCGTTGTTCGGATGCGACGCCCTCTTCGAGCAGCCGAAGAGCCGTGCGATAGCCGTTGAAGGTGCCGACATCGACGTAGGAGACTCCGGCCCTGACACCGTAGGCTTCACCGCCGGCAGCCAGATAGGCATTGATCAGGGTGCCGATATATTCGTCACGCCGGTCCCGTTCACGCCAGAGTGCAGCGAGTTGGTGCAAGATCCGGCCCGGCATCTTGAACGCCCCCCAGATCCAGTTCGTGGCAGCGTCTTGCCGCTTGACCTGAATTTCCTTCACCCGATCTCCCTCGTCGAGAACCACGGCATCGAAAAATTCCGGGCGGTCCACCGGGAAGAGCAGAAACGATAGGGAACTATCCGGCAGGCAGGAGAAGCCGTCCTCGGGGAACCAGATCGTATCGGGCAAACCAATCAAAACCGTCTCGTCGGGCGCGACGAGAGGCGCTGCCCGAAAAATCGCATCGCAAAGTCCAACAGGGTTGGGCTGCACCACGAACAGAGCGGCAGCGTCACCATAGCCGGCGGCGTAATATTCGAGAATGTCGGATTTGCCCGATCCGATGATGAAACAGATCTTGTCGACGCCGGCGCGCACCATCCGCCGCACCAGGTACTCGCTCACCGCGCAGGGACGCTCCGTCTGTCCATCGATCCGACTGCCTACCGGCAGCAGCTCTTTCGAGAAGCCGAGCGGTTGAATGCGGCTGCCGCGCCCGGCAGCGGGCACGATGCCCAACATCAGACTGCTTCCATCATCGGTTCGCGGGGAGATCTTTGAAAGGCGTCGTTTAGAATGTGGTCCAGCTCCGCCGCGCGCCGGGCAGAAGTGTGTTCGTCCAGAACCCGTTCGCGCGCACGGGTTCTGATGGCATCGAGTTCATCTGCCGGCAAGGCGAGCGCCGCGACCACGTCATCGGTGTCGTGGGCCAGCAGGATCTCGCTGCCGGGTTCGAAGAAGCTGCTCAGGCCAGGCCAGGTGTCGGTTATGATCGGCACCCCGCATGCCGCCGCTTCAAACAACCGGCCCGAAGGACACCAGCCTTTTTGCACCATCGCCTCGCGGGTGACATTCAGCGTCAGTCGGGAGGATGAGAAAAACGCCGGATGATCGGCCGGTGGCAGATGCCTGACGAAGAAGATGTTGTCGCCCCACGGGAATTCCTGCGGATACTGTGCGCCGCCGATGATGAAGCGCTGATCCGGTAGACGCGCGGCGGTGCGGACCAGCAGCTTTTCGACGCCGGCCTGGCGATCCGCCGCGTAGGTCCCGAGATAGGACAGATCACCGGCGAATTCGGCCCGCTTCTCTGCCGGCCGGTGTTGGTCGGGATCGACGTGCCCATAGAGCGGCACCACATGGCGCGCACCCAGAACCGTCTTCAGCGCGTCGACCGCCGAGCCGCCGGTGTAACTCAGGACGAGGTCGAAATCGGCAAGACCCTCAGGGCCGAAATAGGGTGGACGCTCACCTTGTTCGATGCGGGCAAGCGTGACCGGAGTGTCCAGATCGTAGAACACACGCAGTCCGCGGCCTGCCTGCTGCGCCAGCCGCGAGGCGTCCACGGCGTCGGGACAATAAGAGGTGACGATAACGACATCCGATTGTTTGACTGTTTGCTCCGCGACCCGGCGGATGTCCTCCCAGTCCGGGTAGAGCACGACGTTGCCGCCGTTCAGGCGATCAAGATCGCGCGCTCCGGCATAGTAGGGCGTGTCGCGTTCGAAGAAGGTAACTGACCAGCCGCGCCGGGCGAGGGCTCGGATCAGTCCCCTCCATAAGGTGGCATGGCCGTTGCCCCATGAAGACGTGACGGTAAGACCGAAAATGACCATCTGCATCCGGCAAATCCTCGTCAGGCAACTTCGTTCAATCGGATCAGCTTCGCCCCCCAGTCCCCCGACACGATCGTCGTGATCGAAGCGGGATCGATGTCGAAGCGAAAGCAGTCGCCGGCCGGCAAGCCAAGGACCTTGCAGACGGCGGCCTTGATCACATCGGCGTGGCTGACGAGGGCGACACACTGATTCTGATGCTTCTCGTGGACAGCATTCATCACCGCGACGACGCGCTGCTGGACATCGTGCATGGTCTCGCCACTCGGTGTCCTTGCCACTTGCCGCTGATCATTCCAGGCTCGCCAGCTGGCGTCGCCATTCAGTTCATCGAAAGTCTTTCCCGACCAGTCGCCGAAGTCGATCTCGTCAAGTTCGGCGCAGATCGCGATTTCTCCGACACCGCAGGCGAGCGCAACTGGCAGCGCCGTCTCTCGGGTACGCTCGCGCGGGCTGCACAAGATCGCGACGATGGGCTCCCGGGCCATGCGGCAGCCAAGCTGCGTTGCCTGCGCCTTACCGGCATCGCCGAGGCAAACGCCGTCCATACGGCCTGCCAGATAGGAGCCGACATTTTCGTGTGCCGCATGGCGGATCAGAAAGAAGGTCGTCGTCATTCTGCGGCATCGAGCAAAGGCTCGTCCTTGCCTGCGATAAAAGCGAGCGTGCGCTGCCGCGCTTCGGCGTCGGTGAACTGTTCGGGAGGCGACTTCATGAAATAACTGCAGGGACCGGTCAGCGCGCCGGCTATGCCGCGATCGAGCGCCAGCTTGGCGCAGCGTACCGCATCGATCACCACGCCGGCCGAGTTGGGCGAATCCCAGACCTCCAGCTTGAGCTCGGCATTGAGCGGCACGCCGCCGAAGGTCGTGCCTTCGACCCTTATATAGGCCCACTTGCGATCGGTGAGCCAAGGCACATGGTCGCTCGGGCCGACATGGATGTTGCCCGGCTCCAGGGGAACATCGAACTGGCTGGCCACGGACTGTGTCTTGGAGATTTTCTTCGATTCCAGCCGCTCGCGTTCCAGCATGTTGAGAAAATCGGTGTTGCCGCCGAAATTCAGTTGATAGGTGCGGTCGATGCGTACGCCGCGTTCACGGAAGAGATTGGCTAGCAACCGATGCACGATGGTCGCGCCGACCTGGCTCTTGATGTCGTCGCCGACCAGCGGCAGCCCGCGCTGCTCAAAGCGCCGTCGCCATTCCGGACGTGAGGCGATAAAGACCGGTATGCAATTGACGAAGGCGCAGCCGGCCTCGAGTGCGCATTCGGCATAGAAGCAGGTCGCCTCCTCGGAACCCACCGGCAGGTAGGAAACCAGCACGTCAGCGCTGCTGTCACGCAGGATCTCGGTGACATTGGCAACCGGCTCGGGAGCTTCCTCAATCTCGTCGCGCAAATATTTGCCGATCCCGTCCAGCGTCGGTCCGCGCTCGACGCGAACGCCGGTTGTCATGGCGTCGGCAAAGCGGAACGTGTTGTTGGGGGCGGCGTAGATCGCCTCCGCGACGTCGAGGCCAACCTTGCTCTTGGCGACATCGAATGCGCAGACAATCTCGATGTCGTCGACGTGGTAACCGCCGAGGTCGGCATGCATCAGCCCAGGGATTGGTTCGTTGCTTTTAGCGTGACGATAGAACGAGAGGCCCTGCACCAGGGAGGATGCGCAATTGCCGACCCCAACGATACCAACACGAACCTTTTTCGATCCCACGAAACCGCCACCCTATGTTGTTCAAAGGTAAGTTCCTGGCGCCGAACCATCAGCTTGCCGGAATGTTCCTCCACCCATCGAAAAATTGCGCGAGACAGCATGGATCGAAGCCGCATCCGATGCGTTCCCGCACGGCAAGCATTGGAAACCGATCGATGATCGTCTACGGCGACCACAAGCGGACGCAGGACGCACAACAACTTCGCGAAGCAGCAGGCGAAATGGCCGTAAGACTTGATCGGATGTCTCATGGCATCCGACGCCATGCTGCATTGGTCGGACTGTTCATCAGCGTGTCGGAGCTGGTTCAGGCGCTTGCCGACGTCGATTTCGGAACCTGCGGCATCGACATTTTTTCGCCACGGCAACAGCAAGGCGCCAGGCTGCTGGTCGGACTTGCCGCCGAGGTAGCGAAGTCGTGGCGAAGCGGTTTCAACGTTGGCGGTGGCATCGATCCGGGACTTCTCAAGCTGCTGGCCGGGCTCGACTGTCAGGCCGAGGTTCTGACCGGCTCCGCCGAGGGTTATGCGCATTATGCGCTTTATCCCGAAAGCTATTTGGACGCGGCGCAGAAGTCGGGGCTCGATGCGAACACATGCGTTATCGGTGTCCGCAGCATTGGCCTTGGGCTCGCAGCTATGGTGGCGGCCTCGATTGGCGCGCCGGCGCCATTCAGCGTTCGTCCGATCGGCCATCCCTTCCACAGGCACATCAACGCCGATCCGCGGTCGATCACCGCCTGGAAGAACAATCCATCGGCGCGTTTCGCCGTTGTCGACGAGGGTCCCGGCCTGTCCGGCAGTTCGATGCATGCCGTTGTCGTTTGGCTGCGTGAACTGGATGTCGATACGGACCGCATTCACCTGTTTCCCAGCCATTCAGGCGGCCCGGGCAGCGAAGCGTCGCCGGAGGCTCGGGAAACGTGGTCGCGCTGTCCGAAACATGTGGCGACGGCGTTTGAATGCACCTTCTCCGAAAGCTCGAAAATTCCCACGCTGCGCGATTGGGTGGCCGAGGCGGTCGGCAGGTCGGAATTAAACCTGACCGAACTATCTGGTGGCGAGTGGCGGGCCGCCCACTACGCCGACGAACGACGCTGGCCGCCGAGCCCACGCGGTACCGAGCGGCGTAAATTCCTGGCGTCCGCAGGGCGTGACCGCTGGCTCGTCAAATTCGCCGGCCTCGGCGAAACCGGACCGCGCAAGAAACGAGCCGCGGCGATGTTGCATGAAGCCGGGTTCGGATCGCAAGTTGTCGCGCTTTGCCATGGCTTTCTGGTTGAACGGTGGATTGATGGCAGCACGATGGATCAGGCGCCGCTGCCCAGGGAAAAACTGATCGCGGAGCTCACAAACTACCTAACCTGGCGTGCGCTCAATCTTCGAACTTGCGAACCGGGTGCATCATTACTTGCTCTCGCGGAGATGGCTGTTTCCAATGCCTCGGAAGCCTTGGATGAGAAACGCGCAGCGACGTTGCGCGGTTGGCTCTCGAAACGGACCTCCGCGCATGTGCTGCAGCGCGTTGAAATCGACGGAAAGCTTCAACCGTGGGAGTTTCTCGTTCGTGCAGATGGCACGGTGCTCAAGACAGATGCTGTTGACCACTGCCGGGCACATGATTTGATCGGCTGCCAACCGATTGAATGGGACATTGCCGGCGCCCGCGTCGAGTATGGACTGTCCGACAGCGATGTGAGGACCTTGGTCGAGGGAATGGAACTTGCCATCGACCGTGACCACATCGGCTTTTTCGAACCATGCTATTTGGCATTCCAACTCGGGCTCTGGAGCACGGCTGCGCAATCCGAAAACGGCGGGGAAAAAACAAGGCTGGCCGAGATGGCAGACCGATATAGGATGCCGCTGATACGGTTCCTGGACGAATGCCGGATATGATCGTTCCGATCAGTCCAGCCTTCGCAGCATGTCTGCTTCCTGCTCGAGAATAGTGGCCACTTCCTCGCGCTGCAGATGCGTCATCATCAGGCTGACGCAGCACTCGAGATAGGTAATCGAGGCGCGCCGCAGATAGGCAGCGGTCTCGCGTTCGGCCATCTGGTCGATATCCCTCGAGGGGCGCTTGGGTTGCATGAGGGTGATCCTCCGTATCGGGTCCTCCTGCCAAACCACAAGCCTGGGCGGATGTTCCGCACGATCTCGGGAAAGGTTCGGCGCCATCTCGCATCACGCCGGAAGGTTCTGCAGCCCTCCGGGTGCGGGCCTCGCTCTTTTGGCAAAGCCCGTCATCTGATCGCCGATGCGGCTGCCTTCGAGAGCTGCGAAATAATCGATCGTCAGCTTGAGCCCTTCGTTGAGGGGCACCTTCGGCGTCCAGCCGAGCAGCGCTTTTGCACGCGAAATATCGGGCTGCCTGCGCCGAGGATCGTCTTGCGGCAGCGGTAGAAATCTCAGATCCGATTTGGTACCCGTCATCGCCTTCACCAACGCAGCCAGTCGCACGATGGTGAATTCTCCGGGATTGCCCAGATTGACCGGCTTGCCTGGATTGGGATCGATATCCATCAGGCGCCTCAATCCATCGATCTGATCGGAGACATAGCAGAAGGATCGCGTCTGCAAGCCGTCGCCGAAGATCGTCAGGGGACGTTTCTCGAGCGCCTGCATGATCAGGTTCGAGACGATGCGGCCGTCCGCCGGATCCATTCTCGGGCCGTAGGTGTTGAAGATGCGCGCGACGCGCACGTCGGCTTTGCCGGCTCTCAGATAGTCGAAGCAAAGCGTTTCGGCGGTGCGTTTGCCCTCGTCGTAGCAGGCGCGCGGACCGGTGCAGTTCACATGGCCGACATAATCCTCCCTCTGGGGATGCTGTTCCGGATCGCCATACACTTCGCTCGTCGAGGCCTGTAGCAACCGCGCGTCATATCGGACAGCGAGTTCGAGCAGGTTGAGCGTTCCAATCACGCAGGTTCGCGTGGTGTGGATAGGGTCGGCCTGGTAACGCGGCGGCGAGGCAGCGCATGCCAGGTTGAAGATACGCTCCACGGGCTCGCCGAGATCCAATGGCCGGCAGATATCCTGCTCGATCAATCGGAAACCCGGATGGTCCATGATCGAGATGATGTTCTCCATGCGCCCAGTCAGAAAATTGTCGGCGCAGATCACGCGCCAGCCGTTGCGGAGCAATGTTTCGCAAAGATGCGAACCGAGGAATCCCGCACCGCCGGCAACAAGCACTGCCTTTGCCCTTCGCGCGTTTCGTGTTTGTCGCATCGCCGTTTTCTCCTGTCTGCTGGTCATGCTGCGCTTCCGATGTCGAAATCGAGGGCCGCCGCCCTTGGCTGTGTCAACGCCGCCACGAATTCGCGGGTCCTGGCCGCACCGGTGTGGGATGCGAGGACGCGTTCGCGGGCCCGGCGGGCCATGGCGAGGCGTGTGCGCTCGGACTCGCCGAAGAGGATCTCGACGACATCGTCCGTTTCCCCGGCGGTGTGGATCGCCGATGCAGGAAAGAAGCTGTCGAGCCCTGGCCAGCGATCGCTGATGATGGGCGTGCCGCAAGCCGCCGCTTCGAACAGGCGCACACTGGGCGACCATCCCGCGGCGATCATGGAACTGCGTGTGACGTTCAGCGTGTAGCGCTGACGGCTGTAGAACGCGGCATGATCGGCGGGCGGCAGATGTTCGATACGTTCGACATTGTCCGGCCAGATGATGTCGGATGGGTATTGCGAGCCGGCCACGACGAAACGCCGGTCCGGCATATGCCGTGCGGGCTCGAGCAGCAGCGCGTTCAGCGTTGCCTGCCGGTCGGCACTGTAGGTGCCGAGATAGCCGAGATCCCAGCGGATCGGATCGCCGGTCCGGTGGTGCCGTTCCGGGTCGACCGAGCAGTAGAGCGGCTCGGCGCGGCGCGCGCCGAAGTCCTCCACCAGACGGCCAAGCATCGGCCCGCCGGTGAACGAGAAGTAGACGTCGAAGTAAGGAATCTGCCGCCAGCTCAGATAATCGCAATCGTCGGCTGAAAGCTGCGCCACGGTCACCGGCGTGTCGATGTCGTAAAAGCAGAAGCGCCCTTTGCAAAGTGAAGCGACGATGTCGATGACCACGCGCCCTTCCGGCACAAACGAGCCGATGACGACGATGTCGGCCTGCTCCAGGCACCGGGCGTAGTCGCGTTGTAACTCCGCGGTGGTTTCGTAGTAGCGCAAGGCGCAGAAATCCGGATCGCGCAGATCGCGGTGGTTTGCGTACCACGGCACCTCGCGCTCCAGAAAGGTCACGCGGTGGCCGAGTTCGTGCAGACCTTTCAGCAGGCCTCGAAACGTCGTGGCGTGGCCGTTTCCCCAGGATGAGGACAGCGACAGGCCAAGAAAGACGATGTCCAATTGCTTGGTCATTCCGCTGCCTCCACGGTCCCCTGCTCGAAGTGACGTTTGAAGACTGCATCGGCTACCTCCGCCCGCAACGCGTAGGTGTGATCGGCCAGCACGCGGCAAAGTGCGGCCTGGCCGATTGCCTTTGCCCGACTGGAGGTCAGCGAGCACATGATCTCGGCGACATCGCCGCCGTCGCGCGCCACCAGGATCTCCTCGCCTGGTTTCAGGAACAGTTCCACGCCCAGCCACGCATCGGTGATGAGGCAGGCGCCGGCGCCGGCCGCCTCGAAGACACGCGTGGCCGGTGAAAAACCGTTTACGGCCATGCTGTCGCGGCTGATGTTCAGAACCGCCTTGGGTGTGACGTTGAAGGCATTGTGATCCCGGGTGCCGACGTGACCGAGCCAGCCGACATTGGCGGGAAGCGGCTTGTCCCCCCAGCCCGATCCACCGAGCAGAAAACGCTGTTTCGGCAGCTGGCATGCGGGATCGAGGAAAAACGCTTCGACCCGTGCCTCACGATCCGGCAGCCTGTTGCCAAGGAACGCCAGATCGCAAGCGAAACGCGCATTGCTGGTGACCGGATAATGCGTTTGGGGATCGAGCGCATTGTAGATCGGCACGCATTCGTTCGCCCCCATGGCACGGTAGGCCCATACGACGGGGTCACCGCCTCCATAGGTCAGCACAAGGTCGATTTCTTGCAGGGCGCTATGGAGCGGATGGTCCGGTTCGTCGCGCAACTGGGCAAGGGTTGCCGGAGCGTCCACGTCCCAGAATACCACCAGCGCGTCGCTGCGGGCGTGGTCGAGAACGGCGCGCAGCAGCGCCTCATCCTCGAAACCGACGCCACTCGCCTTGACGACGATGTCGGCGCTGGCGGCACGTGCCGCGACCTGCATCAGCGCGTGCTGGGTCGCTTCATAAACGACGACAGTGCACCAGTCAGGCGCCTCGATGTCGCGATTCTTCTGCCGGTCGTAGACGTCGGGTTCATAGAAGGTGATTTCGTAGCCCAATTGGGAAAGCGCCTTCAGCAACCCGCGATAGTAAGTTGCGGCACCGTTCCAGTAGGACGACAAAAGACTCGATCCGTAGAATGCCATCTTCATGCGGCGGCTTCCTTTGCGGTGGTGTTGTTGATGGTATGTTCGGTCGTGCATGCCGTGAGCACGCGGAACAGCTCGTCAACGCGGTGCTGGCAGGTATGCCGGGAGCGAATGGTCTCGAGGCCCGAAGTCACCAGGGAAGCCGCGAAATCCGCATCGGCCAATACCGCCCGCAAGTGTTGCCGCATCTGAGAGCCGTTCTCCGCAAACAGGAAGTCGACGCCGGGCCTGAACAACTGCTCGACATCGGACCAGGGTGCTGAAATCAGCGGAAGGCCGCAGGCGAGCGCCTCGAACATCCGGATCGTCGGAATTCCAGGCAATCCCTCACGATAGGGGCGCCGTGGGATGTGAACGGTGACACGATGCGCGGCGAACGCCTTCGGCACATCGGCATTGGCGATCCACCCATCATAGCGCAGTCCGGCGGCGGCCAGGTCCGCAAGTGCGGGCTTGGGATAGCGTACGCCGTGAACAGTGGCCTCGAGACCGAGATCGTGTACTGGCTCGATCAGAAATTCCTTGAGTTCGGCAGTCCGCTCATCGTCGCCCCAGTTTCCAATCCAGACCAGATCGGACATGGGATGGATCTCTGGGTGCGGCTTGAACAGGCGATCGTCCGCGGCTTCATGCCAGGTGAAGACGCGCTTGCCCCAGCCGGCGCGCAGATAGCTCTCGCGCAAGGCCTCGCCAAAGGCGAGGACGCCGTCATAGTGCTCCAACCGTAGCGCCGAGATTGCCTCGGTCGCCGATATGGCCCGGTGATGGGTGTCATGAAACAGAAGGATGAAGTTGCCGCCAGCGGCCCGGGCACGGCCGATGCGTGCGACAAGCTCCGGATCCGTCCACTCATGAACGATCACAACGTCGGCCTCGGCGATCCAGGCCTCGTGATCGAACCCGGCATTGTAGGTCACCGGCATCAACTCTGGGAAATCCTTGCGGAAGCGTTCGATGGCGAAGGATCCCTTCTCGGCCAACAGGTTCGAACGGCTCCAGCCGTCGGACGGCTCCAGCGCGACTGCCTGGTGCTGGCGCGCGATCAGATCCCGCATGATACCGCGCAGGAAATGGGCATTGCCGTGGTTCCAGTCGGATACGACCGAGTGGGTGTAGAACAAAAAGCGCATGGTCAACGCCCCGCCATAGCCAGGGCCGCCTTGTCGTAGACGCCTCGCATGGCTGCCGCTTGCCTGGCCAGTGTAAACCGGCGGCTCCGCCGCATCGCTGCCTGGCCGAGCTCTCGCCTGAGTTCGGCATCGCTGGAAAGACGATTGAGGCCGGCAGCGAGGTCGTGCGGATTGCGCGCGTCAAAGAACATCGCGGCCCCGTCCCATAGTTCGCGATAGGTTGCGATGTCGGAAAGCACCAGGGGCGTCGCCGACATGGCAGCTTCCAGCGCGGCCAGACCGAATGGCTCATAGATCGACGGCGACACGAAAATGCCGGCGCGCGCCATCAAGGAGCGCACCTCGTGAGACGGCAGTGCTCCCAGGGGAACAGCATAGCTGAAGCTGGTACGCCCGCCGTTCGGACCGTGCATCGAACCGGCGGCAAAGACGGGCCATCGCGTCAGCGACGCGGCCTGGTCGATCACCGCCGCATTCTTCCCCTCGTCCCACCAGCGGGCAGCGGCGAAGACGAGCGGTTGGCGCTTTTCGGCCTTCGGCACCGGACTGGCACTATTTCCCACCACACTCAGACGCGCGATCGGGCCGTAGCAGGTCTCAAGCATGTCGGCGTGGCTGCGGCTCGGCACGATGACTGCGTCGGCCCGATTGAAGCCACGCCTGTTGCGCTCCTTCTGCCAGGCCCATGCGCCATCCACTGCCTGTTTCCTGACGGCATGGAACCATGTCGTCACGCAGGAATGGGAGACCGCCACGGCTGGGCACGGCGCATCGAATCCCGCCGCCTGCGTCGGCGCGTTGAAATGGACTAGGTCGATGGCGTGGTCGCGCATGGGCGCAAGCAATTCTCGCGGTAGCGCATCCAGGTCGCCGCCGTTGTGGGTCATCCAATCCGGCGGCGTGTTCAACCAGATCAGCGTGGTGAAAGCCTCTGCCTCCGCAGCCTGCTGCCTCGTCGGCTGGGGACCGAGCCCGGCAAGCACCACACTGTCGCCGCCGTTCACAAGTTCCCGTGCCAGATCAAGCGCATAGCGCCATACGCCGCCCACGGCATCGACGGTCATCAGGATGCGCCACGAGCGCGGCGTCAGTGTCCGCAACATGTCGCCTCCAGTTCCGCCAGCGGCCGGGGCCGCTTCTCCTGGATGTCACTGAATTTCTGGAAGGATGCGAGATAGTGGTCATGGGCGCGCTCCCAGGCAAGGTCGTCGGGTTCGCCCCAAAGCTCGCGATAGCTGGGCGAACTCGGATACGGATAAAGCGGAACAGGTTCATTGGCCCATACGCCGTGGTCGATCAGGTGGGTTCGCCAGTGCTCGACCAGGGCGGGATCATCCTCGACCACGCCGATCAGATTGGCTTGAACGAATGGAACGTGACGTCTAGCATCGACGAGCAGCGCGGCAAGTTCCTCGGTGCCCAGCCGGCAGCGCTTGGCCAGCATCGCCCGGCCTTCAACCGTCAGGCTTTCGAGCCCTGCTTCAATGGAGACGCAGCCTGCGGCGCCCAGCAATTCCAGCAGCTCGGGCTTCCACAGATCGATGCGGGTCTGCACGCCGAATTTCACATTGCGATCGACCAAGGCTTCCAGCAACGCTTTTTGCGGCAGGAAGATTTCGTCGATGAAGTAGATGTAGCCGACACCTTGGGCAATCAGCCGATCGATCTCCGCGACCACCGCTTCGTGGTTTCGACGGCGATAGGCATCACGGAAATCGATCTTGGCGCAAAAGCTGCAATTGTAGGGACAGCCGCGCGATGCCTCGACTTCCGCACCGAACCCGACCTGATTGTCATCGAACCTGTGATGGTGATGCGAATGGGCTGCGATCCAGTCCGCAGGCCATTCGAGGGGTGGATGATCGACAAACGAGCTGGCGTGGACGCCGCCGTTCGAAACCACCCTGGCATCCCGCAGATAAGCGGTTGAGGGCACTGCGCTCCAATCGTCGCGCCGGGCAAGTTGCTCGACGACTTCTTCGCATTCGCCGCGCACGACGATGTCGACGCCGAGCTTGCGCAAGGTTGGCGCCGGCGTGGCCGAGCCGTGCGGCCCGACGGCGACCGTGCGTCCACCGCGCCCGGCGAGAAGGTTGAGGAAATCGGCCGGCACGCGCAATTCCGGCGGTGCGCAGCGCCAGAACAGATAGGTCGGCGCGGTACTGACGACAGTCATTGCCGGGGCGAAATCGGCCACCCGCTCGCAAAGACCGGAATTGTCGAGCTTCTGCAACTGCCCATCCAGCATCAGAACCTCATGTCCGGCGGCTTCGAGCAGGGCCTTCGAATAGCCGAGTTCCAGCGGCAGATGTGGTTGGCGGCAGCCGAAATAGATGCTGTCATCGTAGGTCCAGAATGGGTTTACCAGAGCGATTTTCATGCGACGTACCTCACGGCTTCGGGGTGAGGCTCGAGCCGGTGGCGCTGCAGCCAGTCGGCCAGGTCGCGGACGCCTTCGCGCCATGAAACCTGGGCCATCCAGCCAAGCGCGGTTTTGATCTTGCGGGTGTCGGCGACGAAGAAGGGCTGGTCGCCGGTGCGTTCGCCATCATGGCGGATTGAAAGCTCATGGCCGGTCAGGCCACGGATCTCGCTCAACAGCGTGCGCAGGCTGAGCGCATTTTCCGGGCCGCCGCCAAGATTGAATGCCTGGCCTTTGGTCGTCTCGATGTGGTCGAGTACGGCCCTGTAGGCGGCGACGGCATCGGAAACATGCAGGATATCGCGCACTTGCCTGCCGTCACCGTAAATGGTGATGGGGCGTCCCGTCAGCGCGCTGAGCAGGAAGTGCGCGACCCAGCCCTGGTCCTCGGTTCCGAACTGGCGCGGTCCATAGATGCAGCTCATCCGCAGCACCGCCGTCGGCATGCCGTAGGATTTGGCGTAGTCGAGCACATACTGGTCCGCCGCGCCTTTGGAGCAACCGTAGGGCGTGCAGAAGTCCAGGCCCCGAGCCTCATCGATGCCGTTCGCTTGGATGACGCTGTCGCAAGGCACATAGCGATCGCCGTCCTCGCGGACCGCGACGTCGGGCAGGCTGCCATAGACCTTGTTGGTGCTGGCGAAGACAACAGGAATACGCTCACCGCTCAGTCGCGCCGCCTCCAGCACGTTGAATGTTCCGCGAAGGTTGATGTCGAAATCCTCGCCCGGCTGGACCAGGCTTGTGGTGACGGCGGTTTGCGCGGCCAGATGGAAAATTGCCTTTGAACCCGTCAGAGCCGGCGCCAAGGCGTTGGCGTCCCGCACGTCGATGGTCTCCACGGTGAGGCGACTGGCGTGTTTTTGTGCCAGCCATTCAAGGTTCTGCTGGACGCCCGGACGGCTGAGATTGTCGATCACCAGCACCGGTTCGCCATCCGACAACAGGCTGTCGGCGAGGTTCGATCCTATGAAGCCGCTGCCGCCGACGATGGCGACCGGCGCGTCGCGTCGATTGCGTGTGTTCATGACACCAGCCCGCGTTCTTCGAGCTCGCGTTTCATGTCGGCGCCGCGGTCGACGGCGGACGTGTTACGCACCCAGGAAACGAAATCGCCGAGCGAATTCTCCAGTTGCCGCACCGGCTCGAAACCGAGCAGCTCACGGGCCTTGGAAATATCGGCGAAGCAGTTGCGGATATCGCCGGAGCGCGCTTTGCCGAGCAGTTCGGGCGAGCGGTTCGGTGTCCCCATGGCCTCGGCCAGCAATCGTGCGACTTCGCTGATCGCGTAGGCTCGGCCGCTGCCGATGTTGATGACATGACCCTTTGCCTGGCGTTGCTGCAGTGCAAGGCGAAAGGCGCGGGCGACGTCATGCACATGGACGAAATCGCGCTTCTGTTCGCCATCCTCGAAGATCATTGGCCGTTGGCCGTTGGCGAGACGCGAAGCGAAGTTGGCCAGCACGCCGGTATAGGGGTTCGACAATGCCTGGCCGGCGCCGAAGACATTGAACAGGCGCAACGCGACAGCATCGATGCCATAGGCTTCGCCGAAGATCAGCACAGCGCGTTCTTGTGCGTATTTTGTCAGCGCATAGATTGAGGCGAGATCGACCGGCTTTTCTTCGTCCGTCGGCAGCGGCGAGAGGGGGGCTCCCTCTGGCGATAGCGGGTTCCATTGCCCGCTTTTGATGTCGCTCGCCTTGCGCCGGGCATTGTCGATGCGCCGGCCGTCTGGCGTTGCATAGAGCCCTTCGCCATAGACGCTCATCGACGAGGCGACGACGATCCGTTCGACCGGGTGCTTGATCAGTGCTTCAAGTAGCGTTGCGGTGCCGAGATCATTGGCGCCGACATAGCGCGCGATCTCGTACATCGATTGTCCGACGCCGACTTCCGCCGCCAGGTGAATGACCGCGTCAACACCTTCCAGCGCACTGGCGACCGCCTCCCGGTCTCGGACATCACCCTTGATCAGTTCGGTCCCGGCGGGAAGCGCGACGGCTTCGCCTGCATGCACCTGCTCCAGCAGCGCATCGAGGATGCGAACCGAATAATCCTGCTCGACGAGTTCCTGTGCGACATGCCGGCCGATGAAGCCGCAGCCTCCTGTAACCAATATGCGTTTCACGACGACTCCTCAGACAAGTAACCTCGGCGCCCCGAACTTTTCGGCAAAAGGTTTGTTCCCTTGCTTCAACAAAGTTCCTTTGGCGGACTTCGTTGGGAGCCGGCATCGCGATCACGGCGCGGTGCTGGAACATTGACGCCCTTGTGCTGTTAGGGCGCCCGACAGCCCGCGTGTCCCATGGGGCAACGCCGATCAAAGGAGATTTCAATGTCTCAGTCGCAAACGACCACCGACCACGACGAAATTCGCAAGTGGGCCGAGGAGCGGGACGGCCGGCCGGCAGTGGTGCGCACAAAAGGCGAGGGCGGCATCCTGCGGATCGACTTCGGTGAGCCTGAGGAAGCATTCGAGCCCATCGAATGGGACGAGTTCTTCCGGATATTCGACGAGAACGATCTGGCCTTTCTGTATCAGGCCAAGACCGGGGAGGGGAAAGCCAGCCGTTTCAACAAATTCGTCGAGCGCGATCAGAAGGACTGATGACACAAGCCAAGCGGCTGATCTGTACGGCCCAGTTTTCGAGATGTGGTCAACAATGACGGCCCCGCGGCTTAGCACTTCAGCCTGAGAGGGAGGGTAAAATTAATGCATCAGGTTTGCGCCGCGGGTTTTCGCCATCTCTCGCATGATGCCGTTGAGCCAGTTTTCAGTGGATTGACCAGGCTGTCTGCGGTCGACATCCCGGATCGCTTGCTCGAGCGTCCTCTCGACGAGCCGATCCGATGCGTCGACGTCTCCCAGCAAAAGGCGCGCCGCAAGTCGCAGTTTGGGCAAAAGCGCGAAGACGTCGTCGGACGGGTCCGGTCCGGGGGTCGCCCGCCCCGATTCCTGCGGGGGAAAGAGTGCGTTGAACACCGCCTGGCTGCCCGAGGATTTCCGCAGATTGCTGGCGTAGCGGAGATGGTCGGGAATGGCGATGTCGTCATCGCCACTGAAGAACACGAAGGGGACACCCCGGCGCATCAACTCATCGGCGATTGGAAACACGCGTCGGCCATTGAGATTGACGTCGAGGATTGCAGCTTCGGCCGTCCCGGTGTGTTTGGAAGCCTGTTCCACGGTTGCAGCGGGACCAAGGATTATGGCGCCCATATTGCTGAAAAACCGCGCAAGATCTCCCGCCATCGTCCATTCGTCTTCAACTATCAGAATATGCAGCCCCCGCAGGTCGCGCACGTCGTCATCCTTTCTTGCAACGGAGGTTAGAATGCAGAGGATTTGCTTTCCGAATTCTGTCATCCAAGGCCGCCTGCAACCGCTTCGCAAGCATCAGCATGCGATCCGGGACGGGCCCCGCATCGGAATCTGCTAGCGATCCAGGCGCCCCTGACACCACTGGCGCTCGGAGTTTTATGTCAGCAGAGCGTTTCGTCATTGAACCACCATTGATATCGGGTTCAACGTCATCCCTGACGTCTTGTTCCATACCTCTTGCGCGCTATATGGTTGTGTCCTGTTCGATCCGGCCTTGAGGAGACTTCATGTCGGGTCGGCGAAAGGGGGACATGCCGTGACTGCCCGATCGACTAGATTTCCCATCGTTGGCATCGGCGCGTCCGCGGGTGGCATTCCCGCGATGGAAGGCTTGTTCAAAGGCGTTACCAGCCAGCCCGGCATGGCGTTCATCATCATCACGCATCTCAGCCCGAAGCGAGAAAGTCTGTTGCATGAAGTTGTCAGCCGCTACACCGAGATGCCTGTCGTTGTGGCCGAAGATGGCATAGCTGTTGTACCTGACCACGTCTACGTGATGCCACAAAACGTCACTCTGGCGATCGCCAACGGTGTGCTGCGCCTGCGGCGGCCCAACGGGCTTACCCAAGAGCGCAAACCCGTCGACATTTTCTTTAGTGCGCTCGCTGAAGACCAGGGCGAATATGCCGTGGGCGTCATTCTGTCGGGCGGTGATTCCGATGGAACGCTGGGCGCCAAGGCGATCAAGGAGCGGGGTGGCCTCACTGTCGCGCAAGCGCACGACGGCTACGGGCCGCGCAATCCCGACATGCCACAGAGCGCTATTGCCAGCGGGCTCGTCGACGTCGCTGTGCCCGCCGAGGAGATCGGGGCGAAGCTGGAGGCTTTCGCCCGCGGCTTCGACACGCTGAAAGGGCTGGCGGAAGAAGATGGCGACCATACGGCCGACATCGATAAGGTGCGAGAACAGATATACGCCATTCTGCGCAGCCACTCCGGCCACGACTTCTCGGGCTACAAGACCAAGACGTTCCTGCGCCGCGTGAAGCGACGCATGCAGATCGCCCAGGTCCATTCCATCAGCGCCTATATAGACTGGCTGAAGAAAGATGCTCGCGAGGTGATGAACCTTTTTCGCGATCTGCTGATCAATGTCACCAACTTCTTTCGCGACCCCGATGCCTTCGAGTTGCTCGAGCGAAAGATCATACCGCAGTTGTTCGAAGGCAAGACCGCCAGTGACACCGTCAGGGTCTGGGTTCCCGGATGCGCAACCGGCGAGGAGGTGTTCTCCATCGGCATCCTGCTGCGCGAACACATGGAGAAGCTTACGGTCGTTCCGCGCGTCCAGATATTTGCCACCGACATAGACGAGCCAGCGCTGGCGGTGGCCCGGGCGGCACGCTATCCCGAAGCCTTGCTGCAAGGGCTTTCACCCGAACGCCGACAGCGGTTCTTCAACGGCGACGGAGAGAGCTATGTCATTGGCAACGAGATACGGGAACTGTGCATCTTCTCGCCGCACAGCGTCATTCGCGATCCGCCTTTCTCGCGCATGGATCTGGTCTCCTGCCGCAATCTGCTGATCTATTTCGGCCCGAGCATCCAGAGCCGTGTCATCCCTGTCTTTCACTATGCATTGAAACCCGGCGGTTACCTGTTCCTCGGCACCTCCGAAAGCGTTGGGCAGCACGACAATCTGTTTGCCACTGTCGACAAGAAACATCGTCTCTTCCAGGCGCGCGAGCATGCCTCGCCGCATATCAGGCTGCCCGCCTTGATCGGTGAGAGCCGTTCCGGCGTCTTTCCCTCTGAAAGTGCCGGCTTAAGGAAGGGAGCCGCCGGTTATCCGCTGCGCCAGGCTGTCGAGGCGCAGGTGCTGGAGCGCTTCGCTCCGCCGCATGTCCTGGTCAACGCTGAGGGCGATGTCGTCTATTATTCGGCCAGGACCGGCAGATATCTCGAAGCGCCGCAAGGGATTCCCAGCCGGCAGTTGCTGACGATGGCTAGGCGTGGGCTGCGGCTGGACCTCCGCGCCGCGTTGCGGGAAGCGACGACGACGCGCCGCACAGTGGTGCGGGAAAACCTCATCGTAGAGGAAGACGACGAACGGGTCCAGCCGATCAAGCTCACGATCGAACCGCTCACCGAACGTGGCAATGGCGAGCCGCTTTATCTCGTCCTGTTCGAACCGTCGGGGCCGACCCAGGCCCGCTCAGAGGAAGACGGCGGCGGCCGTGACAGTGACAGCACCGCCGATCTCGAGCGGGAGCTGCGCGACACCAGGGAGCGCCTGCAATCGACGATCGAGGAATACGAGACCGCGCTGGAGGAGGTCAAATCGTCGAACGAGGAACTCGTCTCCGTCAATGAGGAGGCGCAGTCCACCAACGAGGAACTCGAAGCCTCGAAGGAGGAGATGCAGTCGCTCAATGAGGAGCTCAACACGATCAACGCCGAGTTGACGGCCAAGATAGAGGAGCTCGACCACGCCAACGGCGATCTGCGCAACCTGTTCGAAAGCACCGACATCGCGACCATTTTCCTCGACCGCAGCCTTGTGGTCCGTACCTTCACGCCGGCGGCGTCATCCTTCTTCAGCCTGCGTCCCTCGGATGTCGGCCGGCCGCTGACGGATCTGTCTAGCCAGCTCGACTACCCCGAGTTGAAGCAGCACATCGACAAGGTCTTCGAGACAGGCGAGATCCTGAATCACCATCTGGCACGCGATGCCAGGGGCCTGTTCCACATGGTCCGCATCAATCCCTATCGCGACAAGGGCAACAGGATCCAGGGCGTGGTGGTGACACTTGTCGATGTCACCACTCTGGCACAGGCGGAAGAGCATCAGCAGGTGCTCATCTCTGAACTCAACCACCGGGTCAAGAATATGCTTGCGGTGATCGCCAGCATTGCAAGCCGCACGCGGGAAAGTTCTGATACGAAGGAGGAGTTCGCGGATGCGCTGATCGGTCGCCTGCATGCCATGTCGCGGGCCTACGGCCTGCTGACCCGGGAGAGATGGAAGGAAGCCTCGGTCAGGGAACTGCTCCAGCAGGAGCTCGAACCATTCGGCATCGAGCGGATCGAACTCGATGGCGAGGATGTCAAACTAGGTCCGCAACAGGGGCTTTCCCTCAGCATGGCCATTCATGAACTGGCCACCAACGCGGCCAAGTACGGCGCTTTGTCAAAAACCGACGGCAAGGTCAGTGTGCAATGGTCGATCGAGGAGGACAGTTTCACATTTGGCTGGCGCGAAAAGGACGGCCCTGTTGTCAAGGCGCCCTTGGACAATGGTTTTGGCCTGACACTGCTGCAGGGAGAAATTGGTTACAGGCTCGGCGGCCATGTCGAGACCGCGTTCCACAAGGACGGCCTCAGCGTCCAGATCGCGTTTCCAGCAAACCACAAGGAGGCGCCGTGAGCGACGACAGGCCGCGCGTTCTGGTGGTCGAGGACGAATGGCTGATCGCCGAAGACGTCGCGTCTCGCCTGCGTGCGGCGGGTTATCCCGTGATCGGCCCGGTCTCGTCGGTCGCTGCGGCTCGTCAACTTATCGATGCAGGCAAAGTCGACGTGGCGCTGCTCGACATCCAATTGAACGGTGAAACGAGTCTGCCCGTAGCCGAAACATTGCTGGCTCGCGGCGTCCCCTTCGCCTTCATGACCGGATTTGGGCCGCGTGATGTTCCCCAACCCTTCCGAAGCTGCAAATTCGTGCCAAAGCCGGCAGGCGACGCTGCCCTTCTCAACACCCTGGCCGACCTGGCATCGCTTCGTCCCGACACGCACTCGTCGTGATTTCAACAGGCGGTTTCGATCAGTCCAGGGGCTTGTCCGTCGGCCGAGGCGTGGTGCTCGCCTGACGCGGCCGCCCGGCGTTGCGATTGGCAACCGGATTGTCAAGCGGCGCGGTCGACGGCCGGGATGTGCCTGCGGTTTTCGGCGTCTCCGGCTTGCCACCGGCATCCGTGTCACTGGCGTCCCGTCTCGGGTGCGGCAGACCATCGGCGTTCGGAGACCGGACGCTGGGTTTCGATGTGGAACTCTCATTGCTCATGGCAGCACCTTTCTTTGCATCGGGTGAGGCACGGTAGTCCCGCCGCTGTGAAGTCTGCAGGTCAAACCGTCGCCGCGATCGAAGGTTCCAGGTGCCAACGGGTCCATTGCGATCCACGGCCGCCGACTTACTCAGGGCAGACCTGGTGCGAGAGCCCGACACCTCAACCATGCGGCCGCATCACCACCTTGATGCAGCCATCCTGCTTGTCACGGAACGTCTTGTAGAGATCCGGCCCGGCTCCGAGATCCGCCCGGTGCGTGATCACGAAGGAGGGATCGATGTCGCCCTTCTGGACTATGTCCAGGAGCGGTTCGAGGTAACGCTGAGTATGGGTCTGACCCATCCGGAAGGTCAGGCCCTTGTTCATGGCGGCACCGAACGGAATATGATCGACGAGACCGATATAGACGCCGGGCACCGAGATGGTGCCGCCTTTGCGGCAGGAGTAGATTGCTTCGCGCAGTACATGCGGCCTGTCGGTGCCGAGGTAGACGGCGGCCTTGACCTTGTCGAGCATGGCGTCGGCACTGGCGCCGGGATCCGACTCGGTACCGACACAGTCGATGCAGCGATCAGGACCGCGGCCATCGGTCATCGCCATCAAGGCGTCGTAGATATCGGAGTTGCTGAAGTCGAGCGTCTCGGCCTTGCCGTGCTCGCGAGCCATCGCCAGCCGCTCCGGCACCTTGTCTATGGCAATGACGCGGCCGGCGCCGAGCATCCATGCGCTTTGGATGGCGAACTGGCCGACCGGACCGCAGCCCCAGATAGCGACGGTATCGCCTGGCTCGATGCCGGCATTTTCAGCCGCCATGTAGCCGGTCGGGAAGATGTCTGAGAGGAACAGCACCTGTTCGTCGTCCATTCCTTCGGGCACCTTTATCGGACCGACATCGGCGAAAGGGACTCGCAGATATTCGGCTTGCCCTCCCCAATAGCCGCCGACCAGATGCGAATAGCCGAACAGGCCCGCCGGGGATTGTCCCATCACTTCGGCGGCCTGTTTGGCATTGGGATTGGACCTGTCGCAAAGCGAGAACAGCCCCTTCTGGCAAAACCAGCATTCGCCGCATGAGATGTTGAACGGCACCACGATGCGGTCACCCTTCCGGAATTTCGAATGGCCGCGGCCGACTTCCACGACCTCGCCCATGGTCTCGTGTCCAAGCACGTCGCCCGATTCCATGGTCGGCATATATCCGTTCATCAGATGCAGGTCCGAGCCGCATATGGCGCAGCAGGTGACCTTGATGATGACGTCGCGATCATCCTCTATAGCGGGATCAGCCACCTGGTCGCATCGGATGTCGCCTTTCCCGTGCCATGTGAGCGCTTTCATGAGGTTGCTCCTTGTTGGAAGAAGGTTGGAAGGCAAATCGTGTAAAAGGCACCGTCTGAGCGTCTGCAGCAATCCGTCGATATACAGGTCAACACATGGGAGTTGCTGCCGTGATGCCCGATTGTTCAGTCTTTGGATGCGGAACCCGGCTCGGCCATCTTGCGGTGCTGTTCAGCCAGCGTGCCTGCCGGGATCACATGCGCCGCGGCGACCTGCAGCTTGTTCTCCAACTGCTGATGACTTGTTCCTCGCCGGCCATCATCGCCTCGTAACCGGCTATGACTACATCGGTGGGATTGTCCTTCTCATCGGTGCCGACCTTGCCCTCACCACGGCCAACTTTTCATTCGTCATAACGTCCTCCGAATTTCGCTTCGGCCGAACCACCATCGAGGCTGATTGTTCCGTACGGATAGGATTGAATGGGCGGCTTTATGCCGGCCATGAAAAGCGATTTTGTTCTGGGCACATTCGACTGTGAACAACTCATGATGGCGGTGGAACAACTCAAGTTTGTGCGAGTTCGGTAGCCGTGCAGCGTCATCGCTCCCCTTGTTTGATGCTGCACGGTCGGGTCCCCTCAGCCTGATCAGCCCGCGCGCCCTCGCGGCAGCGCGGGCTTTCTATGGGCAGGCCGCCATGTTTTAAATCTTTGGAACAACGTACCCGTTCAGCAGTTCGGCGTGCAGGAGGAACAAAATGCAATTCGCGGAAGAAATCGCGCTCAGGCGCGTAAAGATGCTGGTCGAACAATATGTTGTCGCCAGGAGCAGGAGATATGATTTCGTCTCGACCGAACTCGCCTGTAAGGCCATCCGCCAGGTCGTACGAAGCCCGATCGAGGACGCCGAACTGGACCATCTGCTGGCCAGAAGCGCCGTCAAACAAGGGCTGTCGGTGCGGTTCGACCGGATAGGTCATTGGCAGGCGGCTTCGCCCGAACTCAGCCAGGAGAAATCAGCATGAGGGCAGTGCTTTTGATGTCGGCCGCATTGCTCGCCTTGGCGGCGTGTAATGACAATGCCGATCCAGCCAAGTCCAAGACGGATACCACGAACAGCCAACCGGTCGACAAGAATCCCACGACGGACACCAACCCGACACCGCAGACCAGCACCGGCGGCGATCAGCAAGGTACGCAGCCAGCCCAGCCTGCATCTCCCAAGCCAAGTGGCGGCTAGGCCTATGGAGCGACGCAACGCGATAATCTCGCTGGTGATAGCCGCAGTCATCATTGTCGGTTTCGTCGTCGGCTTTTTCTACATTGATATGGGCTGGCAGACCTCGCCGCTGAAACGCGCGCCTGAACAGAACCAGGGTGGCAACGCCCCGGCGGATACCTCACCAGCCGCGGGCGTCCAGAAGAATCCCAAGGAAAACACCGAAATGCCTGGGCAGTGATCGACAGCTCGTCTCTGAGTAGACCTCGAACCAGGCCAGACGCGTTTATGCTGTCAGGTCCCACCGTGCTGATCCTTATGTACTTTCTGCTTCCCGTCTGGCTTGTCGCTGGCTTTGCAGACTGGCTTTGCCACCGCGCCTCACATATCGAGTCGACCACGGGCGCCAAGGAATCCTTGATCCATCTTCTGATGTTCGCCGAAGTAGGCGTGCCGTTGCTGGCAGCCATGTTCCTCGAGGTGAATGCCTTGGTCATCGCTGTCATGATCGTCACCTTCTTCATCCACGAGGCGACGGCGATGTGGGATGTACGCTATGCAACCACGGCGCGCAGGGTAACGCCGATCGAACAGCATGTGCACAGCTTTCTGGAAATGATCCCGCTGATGGGCCTGGTCAGCGTCGTCTCCCTCCATTGGACGCAGTTTCTTGCGTTGTTCGGGGCGGGGCCGGAAACCGCGCGCTTCGATATCGTCTGGAAATCGCAGCAGTTGCCACTGATCTATATCGTCGCGTGATGGCCGTGATCGTACTTTTCGAGTTGCTTCCGTATGTGGAGGAATTCGTCAGGGGCTTACGGGCCAATGCCGGGAGGCTGATCCCGCCGAAAGCCAGGCGACGCGACCCGGGCCACACGACGTTGCGGTGATGGGGCGGTCTGAAACGATGCTCCCTTGACCACAAGTACTCAGCGGTCTGAGCGCCGTCTCGCGCGGAACATCTCTGCCGGACTGGTCATTAACAGAACGGGAGAGGACAGACATGGAGCGTGATGATGGGCATCCTTTCCGACCTCGACAAAAAGCTGACGGACAACATGTATGAACATGCCAGCGAACTCACGGATGCGGTGGCGGACCTGCCGCCGGAACTCGTTGAAAGCGTCGACCGGCTAATGCCTTTCATCCAGCCCGAAGCGCGCGAGACGGTGAGAAATCAGGTTTTCGGCCTGATCCACGAATACAGGATCGTGGCCCCTCGCAGCCCGGCCGATCAGGATTGACCTACCCGTTCTGGTCTATCGCGTGAGGCGCGGGTTGGCTGCCGCCATCGTTGCTTGCTCTATGGCCGCCGAACCACAGCCAAGCCGCGACGATCACGACTGCCACGATCACTATCCAGGATATGAGACGAGGCATTGCGGGATTCTCCGTGCCAGCAGTCCATTCACGTCGACGTGATGATCAG
The DNA here is from genome assembly GCF_055811095.1 of Mesorhizobium sp. WSM4833. Taxonomy (NCBI): domain Bacteria; kingdom Pseudomonadati; phylum Pseudomonadota; class Alphaproteobacteria; order Hyphomicrobiales; family Phyllobacteriaceae; genus Mesorhizobium; species Mesorhizobium sp. WSM4833. The sequence goes on along the minus strand of NZ_JBVVQG010000007.1, from coordinate 302,997 downwards.
GACGGAATTGAAGTCGGCTCCGCCGCCTCCTTGTGCTCCTAATTCCGCACGCGATCCTTTGTTCCGCTTGAGTTGCGGTGGCCGGCTGAGATCTGTCGCGTCCACATGCCCTGCAGCCGCCCCGCCGGATGGGCTTTCGTTGACGCGCCCGCTGAACGCTCTAGGTCAATTCAAGCCGACCACCGCTCGTTCGGCACTAGGGGAGACTATTCTTGTGGCGCACCAAACGCCGAATTTGATCCTCAGCGGCCGTCATTTCCGGCTGGATTGTTTGTGGTTGCTGTTGCTGTTGTGCGTGTCGGCGGGATGCTCGTCTTCCGACGAGATCGAGCAGCAATCACGAACAGCGGCTTCCGCGGCACAGACCGCATCGATGTTGCTCGACGCTTGGATGGGCGGCGCGGCGCCGACCGCATACACGGTGGGCACGCTGCAATCGATCGGCAAGACGCTTGCCGATGTCGGGGCGCAAATCCGGTCCGCCGAAACCAGTGAACCCACCGAGCAAGCTTCTCTGACAAAAGCAGTCAATGATTTGTCGGTCGCGGTGACGCGTGCCGAGGCCGGACTGCAGGCAGATGACCGGCTGGAAGTCCAAGACGCGCAACAGGATTTACGGCTGGCGTCGCGTGCGCTCGCTACCGCCTACGCCAAATATTTCGCGCCGAAGCCATGAAAAAGCTCATGGAAATATCCCTCGGCGTCGTCACCAGCGTCGGCGGCTTCCTCGAAGTTGGGTCCATGGCGACGGCAGCGCAGGCAGGCGCGATGTTTGGCTTCCAGTTGATCTGGGCGGTGGTGCTTGGCACCGTCTGCATCATCTTCCTTGTCGAAATGTCCGGCCGGTTCGCGGCCGTGAGCCATCACACGATCTCCGACGGCATCCGCGAAAGGTTCGGTTTCAACGTCTTTCTATGGCCGTTGCTTGCCGCCTTGCTGGTCAATTTCCTGGTGCTGTCCGCCGAGATCGGCGGCGTTGCCATTGCGCTCGAACTGGCCACCGGCATAGGCTTCCGGTGGTGGGCACTGCCGGTGGCTTTGCTGGCGTGGCTGCTGCTCTGGAAAGGCACGTTCGGCGTCATCGAGAAGGGCGTGTCGTTTCTCGGTCTGGTGACGCTGTGTTTCGTCGTCGGAGCGGTGATGCTGAGACCTGATTGGACGGCAGTCGCAAGGGGCGCCGTGCCTTCGCTGCCGGTCCACGATGCCGTCAATTACTGGTTCATGGCGGTCAGCATTCTGGGCGCCTCGATATCGCCCTACCTGTTCATGTTCTATTCCTCGGGGGCCATCGAGGACCGGTGGGACAAAAGCTATCTCGGCGCCAATCGGGCCATAGCGGGGTTGGGCATGACCTTCGGGGGCACCATCTCGATCGGCGTGTTGATCGTGGCCGCTCTCGTGCTCGCCACGCATGGCGTCACCCAGGTGGACGACTATCACCAACTGCCGTTGATGCTGATCCCCATATTCGGCTTCTGGGGCTTCGTGCTGTTTGTTGCTTCTCTCGCCATCGCCTGCTTCGGCGCCGCGCTCGAGGTCGGGTTGCAACAGGCCTATCTTGTGGCCCAAGGGTTCGGCTGGAATTGGGGCGAGGATCGCAAGCCGCGCGACGATCCGGGTTTCAGCGCCATCTACACGATATCATTGCTGTTGGCGGCTATTCCCATCGCGCTTGGTCTTGACCCGCTGAGGCTCACCATCTTTTCCATGGCGCTGACGGCTGCCAGCCTTCCGCTGACCGTCGTTCCGTTCCTGTTTCTGCTGAACGACAAACGTTATGTCGGCGAGCATCGCAACGGCATTTTGTCAAATGCCGCCGTCATCTTCATCATCGCGCTTGGCTTCGTACTGGCGGTGGTGACCATCCCGCTGCAGATATTCGGAGGCACATGATGAAGTTGCTGCGTGATCTCCTGGACAAGCAGGTGGTCGACCGCGAGCAGGTCAATATCGGCAAGGTCGACGGTTTGGTGGCGCAGTTGCGGCCTGGCAAGCCGCCTCGGATCATTGCCATCGAGCTCGGCTCCATCACCCTGGCGCGTCGCCTCGGCGCACGGCCCGGGCGCTGGATGGCGCGGCTCGCGGTCAAGCTGGGTGGCACGCAGCATGGCGAACCTCATCGGGTCGCCTGGCGCAAGGTGAAAGATATCGGCATCGATATCGAGTTCGACATCGATGTGCGAGAAACGTCGATCTTCGCCTGGCAGGACTGGTTGCGCGACCATATCATCGGGCGCATTCCGGGAGCTTGATGATGATCACGGTCAATCTGGAGCATCTGGCGGGGCGGCGCGTACTCTCGCAGCGCGGCAAAAATGTCGGTTATATCGAGGAGATCCGCGCCGAACGGGATGGTGACGATTTCGTCGTCACCGAGTTCCACGTCGGGGTCTACGCTGCTTTCGAGCGTCTTTCGGCCTCGGCCATAGGCGTGGCGGTGCTGGATCTTTTCCGATTACGCCGCCGCGACGGTCTATACCGCATTCCTTGGGACAAGCTCGACATCTCCGATCCCGCGCGACCGCGGCTGCTGTGCCCAATGACTGAACTCTCAGGCATGAAGGACGCGCCGGACCTCCAGGAATAGGTCGTGGGTGCTGCATCGTCGGGATTAGTCTCAGCGCAGCATGCTTGCCGCCAGGAAGACCACGGCTGCTGTCAAAACGACAGCTGCAATCACCAACACCGGCCAGTTGCCGCCAGGCCGCAGTTCCGGCTCGCCTTCGACCGGACGCATGGCATTGGCAAAGCTGGCATCGTTTTCGAATTTTGGACGAGTGCGCGGCGGACTTGTCTCAGCGACCGGATTTTGTGTGTCCGCGGCCTCTGCGTCTGTCTCAAGCGGGGCAATGGCGGGATCGAACCCCGGCGTCTTGTCGTGCGTTGCTCCTGCCTGAACTTCGCCTCTGGCCGCGGCAGCCGTGAGACCTGTAACCTTAGCCATAATCTCTCCCCTTCGAACCGATCTCGGCAGTATCGCACTTGCAGGCGCCGGCGGAACCAAGCTTGCATGCGCTGAGGCGACCCACCACGGTCAGACTTGCTCGCTCAGCAGAATCCTGGCGTCCTTGGCCGCAACGATGAACGCCTGTCGTGCCGCCCTTGTCGGCTTTTCGCCTCGCATGACGGCAAGGCACGCTCTGATCGCGGCAAGACGCCTCTCGGATGTCGGCTTTGGCCAGTCCCGCAGCAGCACTTCGGCTGCGTCCGACACCGAAACCACAACCCTGTCGCGGTCTATCCGGCCAGGTTGAATGACAATCGGCTTTCTGAAATGTCCAGTACGCACATGCCTCTCCAGCGGGATGCACTCTATTCGACACGCGACTGCAAGACTGCGCGTCGCGACGCGCTTTAACTCCGCAACCGTCGATTTGTTCCAGAGCACCTGGCGTTTGAAACAACTAGCCGATGGCCATCCGTGCGCGCCCGTCCCAAGACTTACAACAGGTCCTTGCGAAGGAAGATTCGTACATGCCCTGGAATTCCGAATTCGACTTTGCCGAATTCCTCGAACCCATGCTGCATGTAGAATAGCGGCGCCTGGAAACTGCTTGTCTCGACCACGGCTTTTTTGCAGCCACGCTGGTTCATGGTGCCGGCGTTCCTGTCGCCTGTCACTTCTCCACATTTTACGTCGATGTGGCAGATCTCACGCGAGATAATCCGGCAGCCTCATGCGTAGATCGCGGTGCTGCCGGGCCTGCAGGCATGTCGTCTGGGTATCGGAACAAAGCGCATCTTGGCCTGTTAGGGCGACGCATCCCAGGCAAGGACAAAGCCGATGAAAACACGACAATTTTTCGCATCGCTCGCCGCTGCTTCCATTCTTCTCGCCGTGCCTGCTTTTGCTGCCGACAGCGCCCAGGCCTTCGTCGACAAGGCTGCCATCGGCGGCAAGTTCGAAGTCGACTCGAGCCAGATTGCCTTGGGCAAGGTTCAGGACCAGAGCATCAAGGACTTCGCCCAGATGATGATCCGCGATCACGGCGCGGCCAATGCCAAGCTGGCAACGGTGGCCGGCGAACAAAAATTGAAAGTGCCGTCGGCGCTTGATGCCCAGCACCAGGGCGATCTCGACAAGCTCAAGAATGCGCAGGCACCGATCGATCCAGCCTATGTCGACATGCAGCGCAAGGCGCATGCCGACGCCGTCAAGCTGTTTGAAACCTATGCCAGCGGCGGCGACAACGCCGGCTCAAGACATTCGCCCAGCAAACGGTCGATACGCTGAAGACGCACCAGCAGATGATCGAAAAGATCGCAGCCGGGCAGGACGCCATCACGGGAGCGACAACACCGGCGGTGAAGACCGACAATACCCCCAATGCCGCCGCTCTCGTTCCCGGCGCAAACAGCTTCACCGAAGCCCAGGCCAAGAGCCGCATCGAGGGTGCAGGCTATACCAACGTGTCGAAGCTTACCAAGGACGACCAGGGCATCTGGCGGGGCCATGCCACCAAGGCAGGCGAAAGCCTCGCCGTCGGCCTGGACTATCAGGGCAACGTCGTTGCCGCCAGCAAGTGAGCACGGATCAGGAGAAATCAATGAAAACGGTAACTGGACTGTTCGACAACTATGACGACGCGGCCGACGCGGTCCGCGAACTGGAAGCCACGGGCGTCCCGCATGCGAACATCAGCATCGTCGCCAACAACTCGGATGACTGGTACGAGGGCGACCGTTCGGAGGCTGCCGAGGATGCCGGGGCTGGCGCGGGGATTGGAGCCGTGATCGGCGGTGCCGGCGGATTGCTGACAGGGCTGGGGGTCATGGCCATCCCGGGCGTCGGACCTGTGGTCGCGGCGGGTTGGCTCGCCGCCACCGCGACAGGTGTCGTTGCCGGGGCGGTGGCAGGCGGTGCGGTCGGAGGCATTGTCGGCGCTCTGACGGAGTCCGGCGTGCCCGAGAACGATGCCCACGTGTATGCGGAGGGCGTACGCCGCGGCGGCACGTTGGTCACGGCCAGGGTGGACGATGAACTCATTGCAAATGCCGAGGAAATTCTGGGGCAATCCAGATCGGTCGATCTTGCCGAACGCCGCAGGGCTTACGAGGCTGGCGGCTGGACCGGCTTCGATGCCAATGCCGGCGAATATATCCCTGACGAGACCGATCGCGACAGCGCTCGGGCGATCAATCGGCCTTGAACGAGGAGGTGTGGTCGCACGTACCGAACGACGAGGTTTCACGAAGTGCTACGGAGCGTGTGGGACAGATGTTCGAGTTGCCCGGCTTCAAGATCTCCGTGAGCAAGGGCATGAAGCTTCCCGGCTGTCCGGCGCGTTAAGTGATCTCAGTTGAATCCCCGACCGTTCAAGCGAACTGGCTGGCTGTCGGGTTGCTGCACGAAAAGTACTCAGCGATCAAGGTGCGGTGTTGGTATGGTGGTGCGCTGGCGGGCTCTGGTCACGCTGAGCCGCACGTCTGCCGTCTGGCTCATATCGGGCGCGCCTGTTCGATCTCACAACTCGATTCTAGTGACTGTGGCTCCCCTTATGTTCGACTATTAACTGTTCGGCCAAGTTGGGCGTTGACGCTTCCTCTCTATAAGAGTTAATAATCTCCTAATATAAGAAGCATCTAAAGTTCGTGGTCGAAAGCCACGAGTTTGACGATGTAGGTTGGGTAGGGAACGTAGCGTGACGACCAGTCGTCGCGTCCAGCAGCATCGGGTCAATATCTGTCCGTGAATGGCCAGCTTGAGGCGGCTGTTCCAAGCGCGCCGGTGTGCCTGGATGAGGGCGAAAATTCATGCCTGCCTGGATTCGCGCGGTTTTTCTTCGGCTGGAAGCAGCCGGTCGTTCAGTACTGTCGATAAAACAGATGAGGCGTCTGTTCTTAAAAGGGGGGTTGAAAAATGGCTACTCAGGTCACCGGTGCCGGCGGCACCACGACGTCTTTCTCCAACACGCCGCAGGCGAAGGATGACCTGTTCAATCTCACCGAGGATACGGTCGTCCTCGCGTCAGGTTCGCAAACCATCATAGTTCTCGATGTGATGGCGAACGATCTAGGTGGAAACGCAAAGTCCCTTTTTTCGGTGGACGACGGGATTTCCGCGTCGACGGCCACGAAGCAATACGCGCCGATCGACCTGACGAACCAGGACGTCCAGTCAACAGGCATTTCAAACTGGGAAAGCATCGGCGACGGCGTTTTGATTCGCATCAACAACGGCAAGGTCGAAATGGACCTCAGCGGGTATCTGGCGGCGCATGGTTTCGCGAACCTGCAAGCCATGGGTGCGGGCGACCAGATCAAGGAGACTTTCACCTATGCGATCAAGCTTGGTGGCGGAACGCTGAGTTGGGCCAGCGTGTCGGTCAACATTCAGGGAACCAATGACGGCGCAATCATAACCGCCGTCCCCGGCGCAGACCTGGCTGTGGTGGAGGCCGGCGGTGTTGCCAATGGCACGCTGAATGATCCCAACGCCAGTGGACAGCTGATCATCACCGACCCCGATGTCGGCCAGAATCATTTCCAGACTCCAACTTCCTCAAGCCTGCAGGGCACTTACGGCGCCTTCACCTTCGATACGACAACTGGTGTGTGGGCCTATACGCTCAATCAGGCACTTGCGGATCCATTGACGCAGGGCCAGCATGTCACCGACACTCTGACGGTAAAATCGGCGGATGGAAGCGCCAGCTACAATATCGTTGTCAATATTACCGGCACCAACGACGCCGCCGTTCTGTCGGCCGATGTCCGTAACCTTACGGAAGGCAATACAGCCGCGGCAATCAGCACCTCGGGCACACTCACCATCTCCGATGTCGACAGCCCGGCAACCTTCGTCGCCCAGGCCGCAACCCTCGGAACCTATGGCACCTTCGCCATCAATGCGGCTGGCGCCTGGACCTACACGGCATCCTCGGCCCATGACGAGTTCGCCGCCGGCACCACCTACACCGACACCTTCGATGCCGTCAGTGCCGACGGCACCGCCACAACGGTGACCATCAATATCCACGGCACCGACGACGCCACCGTGATCACCGGCACCAGCACCGCCGCGCTGACCGAGACCAATGCGGCGCAGAG
>NZ_JBVVQG010000007.1:0-295847 GCF_055811095.1 Mesorhizobium sp. WSM4833 | reverse complement strand
TACACCATGAACAACGCCCACGACGAGTTCGTCGGCGGCACCGACTACACCGACAGCATCACGGTTGCGACCGCCGACGGCACGAGCCAGCTCATCACCGTCACCATCCACGGCACCGACGACGCTCCGATCGCTGCCAACGACACCAGCGCCAATCTCGGTGCTGTCGCCGCAACCGAGAAGAGCGGCACGCTGAACGGATCCGGCGGCAACAATGGCTCCGGCAACGTGCTGACCAATGACACCGATGTCGACAGCGCCAGCCTGACCGTGAGTGCGATCCGCACCGGTGGCGCCGAAGGGGCCGGCACGGGCGGTTCGCTGGGTGTCGGCCTGGTTGGCGCGCACGGCACACTCACCATCGCCGCCAACGGCAGCTACACCTACGTGGTCAACGAGAACGACTTGACGGTGCAGGCGCTCAACACCGGCGGCTCGACCACCGATACGTTCAACTACACGGTCAGCGATGGCAGCCTGACCGACACGGCAGTACTCACCGTTACCATCAATGGTGCAAATGACGCGCCTGTCGGTGCAAATGACACCAGCGCCAGCGCGGGTGCGATTGCCGCAACCGAGAAGAGCGGCACGCTAAACGGATCCGGCGGCAACAATGGCTCCGGCAACGTGCTGACCAACGACAGCGATGTCGACAGCGCCAGCCTGACGGTGAGCGCCATCCGCACCGGTGGCGTGGAAGGGGCTGGCTCGGTCGGCTCTGTGGGCGTCGGCCTGGTCGGCGCGCACGGCACGCTGACGCTTAACAGCAACGGCAGCTACACCTACGTGGTCAACGAGAACGATGCCACGGTGCAGGCTCTCAATACAGGCGGTTCGACAACCGACACCTTCAACTACACAGTCAGCGACGGCAGCCTAACCGACACTGCTGTGCTCACTGTCACCATCAACGGTGCCAACGATGCCGCGGCGATTTCAGGCACCAAGACCGGAACGGTGGTCGAGGCTGCCGCAAGCAATGGGTCGGGTACACCAACCGCCACCGGCACATTGACTGACACGGATGTCGACAACACGCCCAACACGTTCATAGCCTCCTCAGGGACAACGGGGCACGGCAGTTATACGATGACAGCAGCCGGCGTATGGACCTACACGCTCAACAACGCGGACCTGACAGTAAATGCCCTCAATACAGGTCAGAGTCTGCCGGATGTGTTCACCGTAACGACGGTGGACGGCACGCAACAAGTAGTCAACATTACCATCCAAGGAACTAGTGACGCCCAGCTTATCAGCTCTGTAGTAAATTCGAGGCAGGGCGATGCAAATACGCCGACCATTGTCACTATACAGTTTAGTGCGACTGGTGTTACGCAAACATTTGCGAACGTTAGTGATCCTTCAAGCGTCGTAACGCTGAGCAATCCGTCTAAAGGGACGCTATCGCTGGTTGCGAATTCAGGTGTGTTTGACGCGGCACATGGTACGTATAGTTTTCAAGTCGATAAAGTCGGCGGGAACAACGGCAGCAGCTTCGACGTTTCGATTGCCGCAGGGGCGTTCAAAGACGCAAGCGGAAACACGAATTCGATCGCAACGGGCATCGGCCTCAAACCCGCAGGCACTTCCGGCGAGCCCATCAACCTCGCTCTCACCGATCCCTCGCATGAAGGTGCGCTCATCACCGTCACGGTGAAGGACGTGCCTGCGGGCTGGACCATCGACGGCGCGACGCATAACGCCGATGGAAGCTGGACGACACAGACCAACGACCTGCACGGGCTGACCGTCACCACTCCGGCCGATTTCACCGGGGCAGCCGTGCTCGACGTGCAACTGACCTGGACCAATACCGATGGCACGACGGGCAGCGCGTCGATCGCCGACAATGTCGAGGCCTACGCTCCGGGTTCGCCGATCTTCGCCTGGTCCGGCGACGACGTGCTGACCGGCTCCAGCGGCAACGATCTCTTCGTCTTCTCGCAGCCGATCGGTGCCGACACGGTGCATAATTTCGACGCCGCGGCCGATCAGATCGACCTTATCGGCTACAACGGACTGGCGGACTTTGCCGACCTGCAGACCCATATCGCCGACGATGCCCACGGCAACGCGGTGATCACGCTGGGCGATGGGCAGTCGATCACGCTGGATGGCGTGCACTCGGGCGCGCTGACGGCAGGCAATTTCGTCTTCGACCAGACGCCGGTGGTCAACAATGCCGGCACCATGACGATCGGCGACGGCGCCTTGCTGCCGCTGAGCGGCATGATCAACAATAGCGGCCTCATCTCGCTGGACTCGACCGGCGGTGAAACGCTGCTGCAAATCATCCAGCATGGCGTGACCCTGCAGGGCGGCGGGCAGATACTGTTGTCCGACAGCGCCGCCAACGTGATCTCCGGCACGGGGCCGGACGTCACTCTGGTCAATGTCGACAACACGATATCGGGCGCCGGCCAGTTGGGCGGCGGGATGCTGAGCCTCGACAACCAGGGCACCATTATCGCCTCCGGCGCGAATGCGCTGGTCATCGATACGGGGGGCAGCGTCGTCACCAACTCCGGAACATTGGAGGCGACCGGTTCAGGTGGACTGACGATCACCGGCGGGCTGGCGAATTCCGGCATGCTGTTGGCCAATGGCGGCGACATCGTCATCCATGGCCAGGTCACCGGCGACGGCGATGCCACGATCGGCAACCTGTCGAAGCTTGAGTTCGGCAGCGCCTCGTCGACGGATGTCACCTTCGCGCACGATGCGGCCGGCACGCTGCAGCTCGACGATTCCTTCGATTTCAGCGGGCGGATCGGCGGCATCACCAATGACGACAGGCTTGAGCTCGAGGACATCCTGTTCGGCGCGGGAACTACGGCCGTCTACCAGGCAAACCAGGATGGCAGCGGCGGAACGCTGACCGTTTCGGACGGCACCCACGGTACCGCGCTGCATCTGGTCGGCAGCTACGATGCGAACGGCTTCAAGCTTGCCGATGACGGCCAAGGCCATACCGCCGTTTCGTACAATCCGGCGGAATTCACGCTGACGGGCGTTGGCAATGGAGCAATTTCAAGCGACTTCGTGGTGTGAACCAAAAGGCCGCCGGCAGCGGCGGCCCACCTGGCCTGATGCGTATCGAGTGGGGTTCTGGACGTGGATAGCAAATCTCGAATTGTGAAGGATGCGCTTCGGGCCTGCCGCCGCTATTTCCTGGTAGCGGCGGCGTTCAGCCTGGCCATCAATCTGCTCTATCTGGCCTCCCCACTCTACATGCTGCAGATCTACGACAGGGTCGTTACCAGCGGCAGCGAAACCACGCTGGTGATGCTGACCCTGGTGTTGCTGGCGGCCTTTCTTTCGCTGGCCGGCCTCGACCTGGTGCGCGCCTCCATCCTGACGCGTGCCAGTGCGCGGCTCGACCGGCTGCTGTCGGCAAAAGTCCTGGCCGCGTCGGTCGAGACCCCATCGCCCGGCTCGTCGCCGAGCCAGCCCATCCGAGACTTCGACACGTTCAGGCAGGTCATCACCGGCAGCGGCATCCACGCTGTGTTCGACCTGCCATGGTCGCCCATCTACATCGGCATCATCTTCCTGCTGCATCCCTGGCTCGGCTTCTTCGCGCTGGGCTGCTCGCTGCTTCTGGTCGCCATGGCGGTGCTAAACGAATATATCGTGCGTTCGCCGCTGAAGCAGGCCAACGACCTGGCGACGACCAACTATAATTTCACCGAGATGAGCCTCAGAAACGCCGAAGTCGTTCGCGCCATGGGGATGATCGACGGCCTCATCCGCCGCTGGGGACGCGACCGCAATTTGGCGCTGCGGCGCCAGGCGGAGGCAAGCGATCGCGCCGCACTGATGTCGGGTCTGATCCGTTTCCTGCGGCTCACCATGCAGTCGCTGATCCTCGGCCTCGGCGCCTATCTGGTGATCGAACGGCAGATCACCGGCGGCACCATGTTCGCCGCGAGCCTCTTGCTGGGCCGGGGGCTACAGCCGGTCGAGCAGATCGTCGGCCTTTGGCGCAGCCTGATCCTGGGGCGGGCGGCGTTGGCAAGGGTCGAGAAGCTGGTCGACGGGGGCGCGCAGAGCGAAAGATCGTTCAACCTGCCCAAGCCCACCGGCAAGATTTCGGTTGAGCAGGTCAGCTTTGCAATTGCAAGCCAGCAGAAAGTGCTTCTGCGGGACGTATCGTTTCGGCTGGAAGCAGGCGAGACGCTGGGAATCGTCGGCCCTTCCGGCGCCGGCAAGTCGACGCTGGCGCGTCATCTCGCGGGCGTCATGCAACCCAGCCGTGGTACCGTCAGGCTGGACGGCGCCGACCTGTCGCAATGGGGACACGACGCGCTCGGCGACCACATCGGCTATCTGCCGCAGGATATCGAACTCTTCTCCGATACCGTCGCCGCCAACATCGGCCGCTTCAAGACCAATGTCGACCAGGAGGTCATCGAGGCCGCGCGGCTCGCCGGCGTGCATGAGATGATCATCCGCCTGCCGCAAGGCTATGAGACGCAGATCGGCGAAGGCGGCGCAGTGCTGTCAGGAGGATATCGCCAACGGATTGCTCTTGCCCGCGCAGTGTTCGGAACGCCGAACCTGATCATTCTCGACGAGCCCAGCTCCAATCTCGATGCCGATGGCGACCGCGCGCTGAGCGACTGCGCGATCGAACTCAAGCGCCGCGGCAGTACGGTGATCATCGTCTCTCACCGGCCCTCGACCCTGGCGAATGTCGACAAGATCCTCCTGTTGCGCGATGGCGCCGTCGAGGCCTTTGGCATGAGAAACGAGATCGTGGCGCTCCTCAACCAGCGCGCGGCTCCAATGGCGGTGGCAACGCAATGAACCGTGTTTGGAGAGAGCGATGAGCGACGGCGCGCTTACCTACCGGAGCCTGCCTGGCGACGCCGGTATTCTGGCCCCGGATTCGATCCGGGTGCCGGCCTATATCGGTCTGCTGATCATCGTTTCTTTCTTTGGCATCTTTGGCGGCTGGGCGGCCTTTGCCCCGCTGAACGGCGCCGTGCTTGCCGACGCCATCGTCAAGGTGGATGGGAATCGCAAAAGCGTACAGCACTTCGACGGCGGTACGGTGAAGGAGATCCGCGTCAAGGATGGCGACGTCGTCAGGAAGGGCGACATCATGCTGAAGCTGGACGACACCAGGATTCGGTCCGAGTTCAATCTTTATGCCCAGCAATATGCGCTGTTGCGCGCAACCGATGCCAGGATCCGAGCCGAACTGGACGGCAGCGAGGTTGTTGCCTTTCCCAAGGACATTCTCAAAGAGCACGAAGACTACCTTAGGGATGCAATGGCAAACCAGATCGCCGATCTGGAAAGCCAACGCGCCTCGATGGCCGGCGCCAGGCAGATCCTCGAGCGGCGCATTGCCGAACTCGAGGAGCAGATCCAGGGCAAGCAGTCTCGGGTCGAATCTTACCATGCCCAGTTGCAATCGACGATCAACGAGAAGGCCAGCCTGTCGAAGCTGCTCAAGGCCGGATTGACGACCCGCCCACGCATCCTGGAGCTGGAAAGATCCGCCTCGGATCTGCAGGGCCTGATCGATGAGAACCTCGGCGCGATCGGCGGCAGCCAACAGAGCAAAGCCGAACTCGAAAGCCAGATCGCACAATTGACAAATGAGCGCCGAGCCAAGCTGTCGGCCATGCTGATCGATACGCAATCGAGCCTTTCCGACCTCGTGCCCAAGATGTTTGCCGCCCAGGCTGCCATGGACCGAGCCGAGGTGCGCGCGCCGTATGACGGCCAGGTGATAGATCTCAGCGTCTTCTCGATAGGCGCGATCGTTTCGCCGGGCCAGACCATCCTCGATATCGTGCCGACCGAAAATTCGCTGATCGTCCAGGCCCAGATTCGCGTCGAGGACATATCGAACCTGCGACCCGATATGGCTGCCGAAGTTCGTTTTACATCCTACAAGCAGCGCTCAATACCCATAATTCATGGCCGCGTCTCCCGCATTTCGGCGGATCGCATTACCGACAGCAAGACTGGGTTTCCCTACTATCTTGCCGACGTAGCGGTCGATCCGGTGGAATTGGCAGCAGCCCCACAGATTGCGCTTTATCCGGGCATGCCAGCGTCAGTCATGATCGTCACCGAGGAACGCACCGCGCTCGACTACATTCTGGGCCCGCTGGTTGTGTCGTTCCACTCCGCCTTTCGCCAGAAATGACGGATTAGCCAAGCGACTTCGCTTTTGAGGTGATTCTGACGCAGAGCAGTCGGAGACAAGCCGACAACCAGTCGCTCATGGTCTGCATGTTCCCTGCCGACAGCCCCTCCGTTTCTTTGGTGCTGGATCTGATCATCCTAGATGTTTGATCCCGGGCTTTATGGAGCATCCTTGTCTCCCGAATCAAAGGATGCGCTATGGGCCAAGTTCTGGATGGGAGCGCCAAAACGACAGAGGCGGTCCGTCGAGCGATACAGCATAGTCAAGAGAGCCTGAGGGGGCTGGCCAAGCGCTACGGGATCAACCAGAAGACGGTTGCGAAGTGGAAGAGGCGAGCTTCGGTCGCCGATCTACCGACTGGTCCGAAGGAACCGAGATCGACGGTGCTCTCGATTGAGGACGAGGCGGACATTGTCGCTTCCCGCCGCTACACGCTGCTGCCACTCTTCCGTGCGCACGGAACTGCAGGACATCATTTCCACCCACATCTGGAAGCCGACAACTTTTCCTGAATGAGTGTGCGAACAGAATGCATGGTTCCAAGTCGGCTGGCGGTTTGCGCGCCAAGGCTGGTTTGATCAGCTGCACACTGATCGTGACGACAACTGCAACCGTCGCGAGCTCCGGTCCTGGGCCAACCACATAAGTTTATTCGTTTTTGACCAATACGCGCCGGTGAATTCCTGTAATCTTCGGAACAACACCGGGACAACCGGGTCAACCAGAAAGGTCGGGGAATGAAATACGTCGTCGATACGATCGGCGGTCCCGCAGGCGGTGATGCCTGGCAAGCCGCTGTTACCGAAGCCTATTTTCCGCTCGACACCGAGTATCGGAACCGTCGCGAATTTTCAGGCACGCTGGAAACCTTCTCGCTTGGGCTCGTCAGCGTGTCTAAAATGCGCTGCGATGCCGTAAGCTATCGTCGCCACCGCCGCCACTTCCTCAACGAGCGTGACGCCAGCCTGCTCATCACGATCCCGGAGATGTCGGAGGTGAATTTCTCGCAAGGGTCGAGAACCGTCAATTGCAGGCCGGGGGGCTTTCTCGTCGAGCGGGGAGATGCGCCTTACGAATTCTGGCACGGCAAGCCAAACGCGCTGTGGGTCCTCAAGGTACCATCATCGAGCGTTCGGGCACGGATCGGATCCGCCGAACGGCTCAGTGCGCTCAGTTTCGACGCGACCCAAGGCATCGCCGCGCTCTTCCTCGACACGGTGCGAACCACGATCGGCCATCTCGATGAGATTACTGAAGTCGCTCGTGAGATGATGGGCAGGCACATCCTGGAAATGCTGTGCCTGTCGATCGTGAGCGACGATCGCGTGCTGGACAGCAGCATCTCGTCGATCCGGGCCGGCCATTTGCATCGTGCCGAGCAGTATATTCGCGACAATCTGAAGAATTCCGACCTCGGCCCTCAGGCGGTGGCTGATGCCTGCGGCATCTCCCTGCGTTACCTGCAGGTCCTTTTTCAGGACAGCAATCAGTCGATCAACGGCTTCATCCGCGACGCCCGGCTTGAACTTTGCGCCGAGGAGCTGATGTCGGTGACCAACATCAGCAGCGTAGCCGAGATCGCTTACCGCTGGGGCTTCGCCGACCAGTCCCAGTTCTGCAAGCACTACCGGACGCGGTTCGGCTGCGCACCGACGGATACCCGTCGCGAAGCAGCGAACCGGGCGGGCGGCTCTTCGGCCTCGCGAGAGCGCCACTAGTCCCGACGAAATCCGGGCCAATTCCACCATTCATGCAACGTCTCCCCGGCAAGGGGCGACGAAGGCGGGGCTTTGCCCGCAAGACCTTGCGAAGGAACTGTCATGAGCCGAATCAGAGTTGCCGTCGATGTCGGAGGGACTTTCACCGACATCTGCATCATGGACGAAGACAGCGGAGCGATCCGCATCGAAAAAACCGCCTCCACGCCTGACGATCCCATGCAGGCCATCATGAATGGCGTGGAGCAGGGGCGCATCGATCTTTCGGAGGTAACGATGTTCTCTCATGGTACGACGGTCGCCACCAATGCGCTGATCACCCGCCGTCTGCCGCGCACCGCAATGGTCTGCAGCGAGGGTTTTCGTGACGTTGTAGAGATCCGTCGCGCCAACAAGGAAGATCTCTGGGACACCTACAAAGATGTCGCCAAGCCCTATATCCCGCGCCGCGACCGGCTGACCGTCCGGGAACGGGTCAGTGCCGAGGGCACGATCCTGGAAGCGTTGGACGAAGAGGCCGCGCGTCGTGTCGCGGAGATTCTCAAGAAACGGCAGGTCAAGTCGATCGCCGTCTGCTTCATGAACTCCTATGTCAACGGCGCCAACGAGCGCCGCATGCGTGAGATCCTGAAGGAGGCAATACCGGATCTGCCGGTCTCGATCTCCTCGGAGGTGATGCCGGAAATCTTCGAGCACGAACGTTTTTCCACCACCATGGCGAACGCCGTCTGCGCCCCGGTCGTCGTCGACTACGTGTCGCGTCTCGGAGAAAAGCTTGCCGACGCCGGATACAAGCGAGATCTCCTGTTGCTGCACAGCGGTGGCGGGGTCATGACGCCCGCGAGCGTCAAGGATTTCTCAGCCCGGCTCGCGGGATCCGGCATCGCCGCCGGCGCCATCGCAAGCCGCTTCATCGGAAATCTCTGTGGCTTCCCGAACTCGATCGGCTTCGACATGGGCGGCACCAGCACCGACGTCTCGCTGGCCTGGAACGGGGAGTCGCGCATCACAAAGGACTGGTACATCGAATTCGGATATCCGATCCGCTTCCCCTCCATCGAGGTATTGACCATCGGTGCGGGCGGCGGGTCGTTGGCATGGCAGGACGAGGGCGGCAGCTTGCGCAACGGGCCGCAGTCCGCTGGCGCCTTTCCAGGTCCGGCCTGCTACAAGAATGGCAACCTCATTGCCACCAACACCGATGCCAATGTGGTGCTCGGCCGTCTCGGCACCAGCCTTGCGGGCGGCAAGATCACGCTCGACGCCGCTCTGGCCGCCGAGGCGGTTCAGGAGACGGTGGCGGAACCCTTCGGCATGGAGCTCCACCAGGCGGCCGAGGCGATCATCGCCGTCGCCAACGCCAATATGGGCAATGCCGTCCGGCTTCTCTCCATCAGCCGAGGCTACGACCCGCGCGACTTTGCGCTGGTCGCATTCGGCGGTGCTGGCGCTTTGCACGGAGCGGCCGTGGCCAAGGAGCTTTCGATTCCAACCGTGATCGTACCGCCCAATCCCGGCGTCACCTCCGCGCTCGGTTGCCTTCTCGTCGACGTGCAGCACGATTTCTCCGAAAGCTTCATGGCCGATGCTTCGACTGTCTCGCCCGCCGAGATGCAGGCAGCCTTCGTTCTGATGGAAAAACAGGCGGTTGAGCGTCTGGGCCATGAGGGCGTGGCGCAGGAAGACATGGCGCTGCAGCGCACGGTCGAGATGATGTACCAGGGCCAATGGCGCTCGCTCGCGGTGTCAGCCCCGGCGCGGATCGAGAGCATCTGCCCGCTGATCGAGGCATTCCACAACGAACACGAACGCGAGTTCAACTACCGCCGCGAAGAGGCGCCGGTGTCGATCTTCCGCATCGCGGTCAAGGCGATCGGCATCGTCCCGAAAGCCGAGATACCGCGACACGAAGTCTTGCCTCATGTGCCCGAGCCGCTCGGCCGCCGCGGCGTCTGGTTCGACGGCGTATCTCATGACGCGGCTGTCTATGAACGCGATCAACTCAGCGCCGGCGCTGCCTTTGCGGGACCCGCCATCGTCGAACAGTTCGATTCCACCACCGTGGTTCCGCCGGGAATGAGCGCGACCGTCGACGGCTTCCTGAACATTCTCATCGTGACGAAAGGCTGAGACATGACAAAGCTGATTGAAACGGGCCCTGGCCTAGATCCGGTAACGTTCGAGGTGCTGAAGAACTCCTTCATCACCACCGTCGACCAGATGGCCGAACAGATGCTTCGCACCTGCTATTCCTTCGTCATCTACAACCGAGACTTTTCGAACGCCCTGCACGACGCCGATGGCAACTCCGTCGCCCAGGGCAACTACGACATCGCGGTCCATGTCGGCACACTGCACAACACCTGCAAGGAGGTGATCCGGGTCTTCGAAGGCGACATGGCACCCGGCGACGTCTACGCAATCAACGATCCCTATGCCGGCGGTACGCATTTCAGCGACGTTCGGCTCGTCCGGCCGATCTTCGATGAAGACAAACTGATCGGCTTCTCACAGTCGAACGGCCACTGGTCGGATCTCGGCGGCTCGGTGCCGGGTTCCTTCGACGTCACCGCCCGTGACATGTTCCGCGAAGGGCTGCGGATCACGCCGCTGCGCCTTTTCCAGCGCGGCCGCTTCTGCTCCGACGTCGCCAACATGATCGCTGCCAACACGCGCGATCCCGCATCCATCATTGGCGACATTCATTCCCAGGCGCAGGCGACGCAGGCGGCCGAGCGCGAACTGCTGCGGCTGGTCAAGAAGTACGGACGCGGCCAGGTCATGCGCGGTATGGAGGAGGTTCAGGACTACGTCGAACGTGCCGTGCGAAAGCGTCTGGCGGAGCTGCCCGACGGCACCTGGGAGACGGTCGACTACATCGACCGGGATCTCGGTGCCGGCGAGGGCATGATCCCGATCCGCATCAAGATGACGATCAAGGGCGACACGATCCACTACGATTTTACGGGAAGCCACTCGACCATTGCCTCGATGTATAATTCCGCACCGGGCGCGACCTTCTCGGCCGTGGTCGCCGGCATGAAAACCTTCTTTCCGGACCTCCCGCTCAACAGCGGGTTTTACCGGATGATCGAGGTGACCGCGCCGAAGAACAGCATCGTCAGCGCGGAATGGCCGGTGGCGGTGACCGGGTTCCTGATGCCGTTTGAAAAGATCATGAACGCGATCTTCGAGATGTGGTCGAAGATCATGCCCGAACGCGCTATCGCCTGCGCCTTCAACCTCGAATATCTGCTGGCCGGGGGACGGGATGCGCGCAAACCCGAAAAGCCGATCTTCATGTTCTACGAATGGCTGCCTGGCGGCTGGGGCGGGCGCAACGGCAAGGATGGTGCCGATGTCACCACCGCCTGCTTCGGAACCGGGCTGATGTCGCAGCCGAACGAAGGCAACGAGCGGGTCAATCCCACTCGGACGCTCGAGTTCCAGATCAAGCAGGATTCAGCCGGGCCCGGCAAGTGGCGGGGCGGCGTCGGCGTGCAGAAGACCTCATTGCTGCTTGAGGCTGAAAATGCCGTCATGTCCTATATTTGCGACCGCGAGCGTGCTGTCGTCTGGGGTGTCGAAGGAGGCCTGCCGTCGATGCCCCACGGCTTGACCATGAAGCGCGCCGGAGAAGAGACCGAGATCTGGCTCGGCTCCGTATTCTCCGATTACTCCGTCCACACAGGCGACCAGTTCGCTCGTCCGACGGCCGGCGGCGGTGGTTTCGGCGATCCACTGCAGCGCGAGCCCCGCAAGGTGATGGAGGACGTGATCGACGACTACGTTTCCCTGGAGCGTGCCAGGACTGACTACGGTGTGGTGATCCGCGAAATCGACCGCGACCTGTGCCAGTACGAAATCGACGAGATGGCGACCGAAGCCTGCCGTGCCGACATCCGGGCGAAACGGAAGGGCTGGGCACGCATGGATCCCGAGGAGGTCGCGCGCAAATATCGCTCCGGCGAGATCGATACGCTCGATGCGGTTCGGCACTATGCCGTGATCCTCGACTGGGAGACTGGCGAACTACTTCCCAAAACCACCGCCCAGTTCCGGGAGAGTTTTGAGAAACGGACCGTCACCCACTGGGTTTGAGCGCCAGCGAGCGCGCCGCAATCTTGCGGGCGCTCGCGGGATGCCAGAGTTATCTGTTTTTCGATACCATATTCAAAGAATTACTATTTCACAGGAACCTAAAGCTGGAGCAACAATGTCGCAGCGCCGCGAAGGTTGGCTGCTCCGAGGGGTATGACAGATGGCACCAGGCGTGGGACGATCGTTCACCGCGGCCAGCACACTTGAAGAGGCAATGGCCGCACGCCGGCAGGGCGCGGTGGTGCTTGCAGGCGGCACCTGGATGATGCGTCATCCCCAACGCGGGGTCGACCTTCCCGACGCTGTGGTCGCACTCGACCGAATACCGGCCTTGTCCAAGGTCGAAATCGACTCGGACCATGTCGTGATAGGTGCAACTGTTACCCACGCAGTCCTTGGCCGCGCGTTGCATGGGGCAGCGGGCTTCGAAGGTCTGGTTGCCGCGGCGGAGAACGCGGCCAATCCCGGTATCCGAAGGGTCGCCACCGTGGGCGGCAACATTTGTGCCCTCGACTTTGCCGCCGCCGATCTCGCCCCTGCGCTTCTCGTCTGTGAGGCGACGGTGGAGCTGGAGACGTTCGAAGGCCCAAAACTCATCGGTATTTCGGATTTCCTCAAAGACAGGCATGCGCTGCTGGCAGAGGCGATTGTGACGAGAATTCATCTGCGCCGCGACCTTGTCGCAAGCGCGCATATCCGCCTGCCGCTTCGGAAGGCTGGCGACTATCCGGTCGCCGTCGTCTCGCTTGCGGTGGACAAGGACAAACGATGTCGCATCGCCGTCGGCTCGGCGGAGCCGGTAGCGCGGCGCTGGACGGCGCTCGAACAGGCGATGAGGGCAAGCCAGGCCTCCGCGCTCGATCCGGAGCGCGCTGCCGGGCTTGCACTGGAGCACAATGATTTTCAGGGCCGCGACGGCAGGGAAGCGGAGGGTTGGTACCGGCGCCAGGTTCTTCCGCCGCTGGTCAAGCGCGGTGTTGCCGCACTTCTCAAGACCGAGGGCCTGGCATGGTTGTGACATTCCAGCTGAATGGCGAGGACTGCAGCTTTCACGGCGATCCGATGACGCCGCTCGTCGACATCTTGCGGCGGGAACGATTCCTGACGGGGACCAAAGCCGTGTGCCGCGAAGGCTTCTGCGGCGCCTGCACGGTGCATGTCGACGACGAAGCGGTGCCGTCCTGCCTGAAGCCGATTGGCCTGGTCCAGGGGTGCGCGGTCACGACCATCGAGGGATTGAGTTCCGGAAACCAGGTGCTGCATCCGCTCCAGGCCAATCTAGAGGCCGCCGATGCCGTGCAATGCGGCATGTGTTTTCCGGGAATGGTTATGAGCCTTTCGGCGTTCGTGCGTGACAATCCGCATGCGAGCCGTCCCGACATCAAGGCCGCGATGGTCGGCAACATCTGCCGCTGCACCGGATATGAGCGGATCGTCGACGCCGTGGCCGACTGCCTTGACCAAGCGCGGAAGGCTGGCCAGTCGGTGGGAGGCATCCATGTCTGAGCTGTCCGCCACGGTGATGAATCTTCCCCGCCGCGATGCGCAGGACAAGCTGCGTGGGCGGACGAAATACACCAACGACCGGGTTCGCCCCGACATGTTGCATGCCGTGCTGCTGCGGTCGACCGTTTCCGCGGGGCGTATCCGCAAGCTCGACGTTTCGGCGGCACTTCGCTGTCCTGGCGTGCGCGCGGTGGCGACCGGCGCCGACGCGCCAGGCCTCTACGGCATCGGCATTGCCGACCATCCGCTCCTGGCCATCGACACCATCCGCTATCATGGCGAGCCAATCGCCGTCGTTGCCGCCGAAACGGAGAAGCAGGCGCGGGCGGCGCTTGCCGTCATCGTGCTTGAGATCGAGCCGCTGGCACCGGTGTCCACCATGGCCGAAGCGCTCCAGCCCGCAGCCCGTCTCGTCCACGAGGGCTGGCGCGGCTATGAGGTGATCACCGAGGGCGGCGCACGTGCCGGTAACATCGCATGGGAGGCAAAATCCAGCCGCGGCGACGTCGATGCGGCCTTCGCCCGTCCCGACATACGCATAGTCGAGAGCAGCTTTACCGTCGGCCGGCAGAGCCATGTGCCTTTCGAACCGCGCGTTGCCATCGGCTCCTGGGAGGACGGCCGGGCTCACATCCAGACCTCGACGCAGGTGCCTTGGACAGTTCGCAACGTCACCGGAAGGGTCATGCAGCTTGCGCCCGGGCGTGTGCGGGTCACCGTGCCGCCTGTCGGAGGCGGGTTCGGCCTGAAATTCGATGCGTCCATCGAGCCGATCACGGCACTTCTGGCGCGGATGACCGGGCGCACGGTGGTCCTGGAAAACACCCGGCAGGAAGAGATGGCAACCTGCCTCTGCCGCGAGAATGCGGAAATCCGCATTCGGTCCGCTGTCACTGCCGAAGGATACATCGCCGGACGCGAGGCGGTCGTGCTGATGGACTGCGGCGCGTATGGCGGCGAACAGGTTTTCCTGACAACGATGACGGCGCACACGCTGGGCGGCAATTACAGGGTTGGCGCAACGCGGCTCGTCAGCCGCGCCGTATACACCAACACACCACCCAACGGCGCTTTCCGAGCTTGCAACGGCGTCTACAACACCTTCGCGTTGGAGCGACACACCGACGAAATCTGCGATGCGCTAGGCTTCGACCCAATGGAGTTCCGGAAGAAAAATGTCCTGGGAGATGGCGATCTCGGTGCCACGGGGCAGGTTTTCGAGGCCGACGTGCTGGGTCCGATGCTCGATCGCATGGAGACACTGCGCGCCAGCACCGGTACATCAGAGGCCGAGGCCGACGGCAGGCTCTATGGAATTGCGACCACGGTCGGCACATGGTTCGTTTTCGTCGGGCCTTCGGCGGCGACGGTGAATTTGAACGCCGACGGCAGCGCAACGCTGGTCACCTCGGGTGTGGAGATCGGATCCGGCACGATGGTGCAATCCCTGCCGCAGATCGTGGCTGGGCAGCTCGGGCTTGCTCCCGACCAGGTGATCGTGCGCGAAGCCGATACGGATGCCGCCGGTCTCGATGTCGGCGTTGGCGGTGGGCGCACCACCGTGTCCATTGGTGCCGCGAGCATCGCCGCCTGCGCGGAAGTGCGGGAGAAGCTGCTGCGGACCGCCGGCGAGATGCTCCAGACCCGACCGGAAGACCTGGTGCTGCGGGACGGTCGTGTCGAGATCACGGGACGTCCCGGTTCCGGCATGTCGATCCCCGCTGTCGTCGCCCATGCACAGGCAACCACTGGCCCGATCACCGGAAGCGGGGCCTTTGCCGCCAGGAACACTCCGGCAATGTCCGGCTGCGCGATGGGGCATTTCATCGATGCGCTCGACATTCCCGTCTTCGTCGTTCACGAGGCCGAGGTGGCGGTTGATCCGGACACCGGCCATGTCGAGGTGCTGGCCTATCGCGTAGTTCAAGATGTCGGCCGCGCGCTCAACCCGCGCGCCATCCTGGGCCAGATACAGGGCGGCGTGGTACAGGGGCTCGGCTATGCGTTGCACGAGGAGGTGACGCTCACCGCCGACGGATGCATCGCGCAGGACGATTTCGAGACTTATCGCCTGCCGCTGGCGCAGGATGTGGTTCCGGTCGCCGCCGACCTTTACGAGGGCGCGCCGTCGATGGGGCCTCTAGGCACCAAGGGTGCGGGCGAGGTCCCGATCCTGGCGGTGGGCGCGGCGATCGGCTGCGCTGTGGCACGCGCCATCGGCAAGCCGGTGCGGCAGCTGCCACTGACGCCGCCGCGCGTGCTTCGACTGCTGCATGAGCGCGAACCACCGCCGGAATTCCCGCACATCGCCCCCGGCTGGGCGTTGAACACTCTGGGCTGAGGCAAGTAAACCATGGTCACCCTGAACTGCGACATGGGCGAAAGCTACGGCAACTGGCGCTTCGGTGACGATGCCGGCATCATGCCTCATATCGATTGCGCCAACATCGCCTGCGGCTTCCACGCCTCCGATCCATGGACGATGCTGAAGACCGTGCGGCTCGCCCTTTCGCATGGCAAGCGGGTCGGCGCGCATCCCTCCCTTCCCGATCGTGAGGGGTTCGGCCGGCGCGAAATGAGACTTCAGCCGGAGGAACTGACAGCTGCCTTCCTCTATCAAATCGGTGCTCTGACAGGGATGCTGGCCGCCGAGGGCGGGCAACTCAGCCATGTCAAGCCGCATGGCATCATTTACGGCATGGCCGCGCACGACGTCGACACTGCCCGGGCAATTGCCGCGGCGGTCAAGCCGTTCGGCGTCCCTCTCTTCGGCATGGCGGGAACCTGTCACGAGACGGCGGCAGCCGAACTCGGCGTTGCCTTCGTGGGCGAGTTCTTTCCCGATCTTGCCTACGCTCCCGGCGGCAGCCTGATCATCCCGCGCGTCCAGTCGGCCATCGACCTGACGCTTGCCGAGCACCGAATGATGGGGGCGCTTACCCGACGCGAACTCGTCACGACAGACGGCACGATCCGCCCGGTCGACTTCGACACCGTCTGCATCCACTCCGATCCGCCGAATGCGCGCGACGTCGCTGCGCTGATGCGGCGGATCATCGACACTCATTCCAACGGCCTGCCATGATTCATTCTTCCGAATCGTGAAAGCTCCACGCAAGGGACTCGAGGACTATCTCGAACTCACTGCCCGAACCATTTCTCCAAGCCGCTGAGGACTTCCATGGATGCGCTTTCCAACTCTCTCGCCGCCGCCGACATCGCCACCACCATGCACCCCTACACCAACCTGCGTCAGCACGAAGAAACCGGGCCGCTGATCATCAGCCGCGGCGACGGCATCCGTGTGTATGACGAACGCGGCAAGGAATACATCGAAGGGCTGGCCGGGCTCTGGTCGGTGGGCGTCGGCTTTTCGGAAAAGCGGTTGGCCGACGCTGCCTATCAGCAAATGCTGAAGCTGCCCTACTACCACACCTTCTCCTCCAAGGCGCATGAGCCATCCATCCGGCTCGCGGAGAAACTCGTGGAGATGACGCCGGAAAACCTGACGCGTGTCTTCTTCACGTCGTCGGGCTCGGAAGCCAACGACACCATCGTCAAGATGATGTGGTTCATGAACAACGCGCTGGGCCGGCCAAAAAAGAAGAAATTCCTGGCACGGACCAAGGGCTATCACGGCATCACCGTCGCCTCCGGCAGCCTGACAGGCTTGCCGGTCAACCATCGGGACTTCGATCTGCCGGTCATTCCCGTTCGCCACCTGACCTGCCCGCACTTCTATCGCTTCGGCATGGCAGGCGAAGACGAAGCCGCCTTCACGGCGCGCCTGCTCGCCGAGCTGGAAGCGGTGATCGCGGAAGAAGGGGCCGACACCATCGCAGCCTTCATAGGAGAGCCGCTCATGGCAGCCGGCGGCGTTCTGCCACCGCCGGTCGGGTACTGGGAAGGCGTGGAGAAAATCTGCCGGGCAAATGATATCATTCTAGTAGCGGACGAGGTGATCTGTGGTTTCGGGCGGCTTGGTACGCCCTTCGGCGCTCAGAAATACGGCTTCACGCCTGATATCATGACGGTCTCCAAGCAAATCACGTCGTCTTATATGCCGCTTGCCGCCGTCATTTTCTCCGATGCGATCTATCAGGCGATCGCCGACAACACCGCCACGATCGGCAATTTCGGCCACGGCTTCACGGCGTCAGGTCATCCGGTCGCGACGGCAGTGGGTCTCGAAAACCTGGCCATCTTCGAGGAGCGGGACCTGATCGGAAACGCGGCCCGCCTCGAGACGTCGTTCCAGGCCGGCATCCGCTCATTTGCCGATCACCCGCTTGTCGGCGAAGCGCGGGGCACCGGTCTTATCGGCGCCGTTGAGCTGGTGGCAGACAAGGCGACGAAACGCCCCTTCGCCAAGGTTGGGCGCGCAGGGGGTATCGCAGCAGGGATCGGCCACGAGGAAGGCCTCATCTTCCGCGCCATCGGCGATCAGCTCGCGCTCTGCCCGCCGATGATCTCGACAGAAGACGATGTGAAAGAAATCATGACGCGCATGGGCCGGACGCTTGAGCGCCTGACCGGTGCGGTTGCCAAGGAGGGACTCGAATGACCCGCATGAAAGCCGAACCGGTCGTCCATATCGACGACGAACGCTTTCGGGTCACCGAATGGCGCTTTGCCACCGGGGCCGAGACCGGCTGGCACATCCACGGACATGACTACGTCATCGTGCCGCTTACGGACGGCAAGCTCGGTCTCGAAGGTCCGGACGGCGCGCAGGCGCAAGCCGCTCTCACCCAAGGGGTGCCCTATTCGCGGCGGACGGGTGTGGCCCATAACGTCATCAATGCCGGCGATGCGCCGCTGGCCTTCCTGGAGGTCGAGGTCGTTGAGGCCGGCGACCTCGCAGCCAGGCGGCTCGCCGTGCTCGACCGGTTCCTCGCAGCCTGGAACGCCCGCGACGTGGGCGCGCTGATGGACTGCATGGCTGAGAATTGCGCTTTCCACGGCTCGGCTGGACCCGATGCCGAAGGGCGCAAGCATATGGGGCGTGACGCCGTGCGCGCCGCCTATGCAGCGCTGTTCGATGCTTTCCCGAAGGCCGCGTGGACCAGGGGACGGCACGTCGTGACGGGCGACACCGGGCTTTCATCATGGCGCTTCGTCGGCACCACGGCAGCGGGGCAGCAAATCGAAGTCGACGGCTGCGATATCTTCGCTTTCTCGGGGGAGCTCATAGCGCTCAAGGATTCCTACCGCAAAGCGCGAGGGTAGCGAAAATCTGAATTCATCGGGCGACGAGGGCGGTCCAAGCGGGCCGCCCTCGTTTTTTGTCCAAAGGCAAGATCCTCAAAAGATGAAAGGGCCGGGCTTACCCGGCCCATCTTCTTACTTGAGCAAGGCTTCCATCGGTACCGGCTCGGAAATCGTCCAGTTGCCTACAACACCCGGCTTGCCGGCCTTGGTCTCGACGATCAGGTACCGCGTCTGGTTCTGGTGATGCAGTTCCGGCGTGAAGGTACGAGGCCCGAACAGCGTCGGCTCGTTCTTCATCTTCTCCAGTTCCGCGACGACGGCGTCGGCATCGGTCGTGCCTGCACGCTCCACCGCCTTGGCCCAGACGTCGACCATGACGTAACCCGGAAAGACATACTGGCTCGAGGGATCGGCGCCTGTCTTCGCCTTGTAGGTGGCATTGAACTTCAGCACTTCCGGATTGGGATCGTCGCCATAGATCGATCCCTGAACGGGGACGTAGAAGTTCGTCAGATCGGGCACAGCGGATAGCCAATAGCTACCGTCGACGCCCGAGCCATTCAGGATCATGGAGTTGATGCCCGCGGCACGAAGCTGCTTGATGGCCGAGACAGCGCCCGGCATCATTGTGCAAAGCATGATCGCATCCGGCTCCTTCGGCAGAGACTTGATGCGAGTGATCTGCGCGGCGATGGAGGCGTCCTCGTTCTTGAAGGTGTCTTCACCGACAAGCTTCGCGCCTTGGGCTTCGAGCTTCGGCATCATCCAGTCGAAGCCGTCGCAGATGCCCTTGTTGTAGGCCGTCCAGGTATCGAGCAGACGGTAGAAGTCCTTTGCGCCTTTTTCCTTGAATGCCCACTCGGCCATGGTCGCGCCCTGCACGGGCGCCAGCACCGACGCGGAGAAGCTGTGCGGGCCGACACCCTGGATACCGGCCTTGACCGATTCCGCGCACAGGAAGAAGGAGATACGGCCCGCGTCCTCGGCCGCGAGCGCAGCCGGCGATCCGAAGTCGTAGTCGCACGAGACGACCACGAGATCCGCGCCCTGGTCGAGCACGGAGAGGCCCGCCTTGGCGCCTTCGGCCCGGTCGGACTTGGTGTCGGCCTTGACGACCTTGATCTGCTTTCCAAGCAGACCGCCAGCCGCATTGATCTCGTCGATGCGGATCAAGGCCGCCTCCTGCGCAGGCTTGTCATAGGCTTCCATGAAGCCCGACTCCGCAGTGGCGAAGCCGATGACGATGGTCTTGTCATCGGCCAGGGCCGGGTATGCGATGGACATCGAGGCCAGAGCGGTTGCGACAATTCTCATTTTGTATGTCATGCACGTCTCCTTTTTGTTTTCCGGTCGGGCTTGTGCCGCCGGTCACTTGTTGCGACTGCTGCGGGGTAAGGTGATCTCGCGGTTGCCCATGAGTCCGGATGGGCGAAGCGCGAGGATCACGATCATGATGACGCCGAGGGCTATTTCCTGAACCCCTTTCGGGAGGGCGAAAGTGGACTCGCCGAGCGATACGCCTGCCTCCAGCCAGCGCAGCGCCTGGATGAGGGCGGACAGCAGGACGACACCCACCACACCCCCCGACAGGCTGCCCATGCCGCCGACAACGAGCATGGAAAGGGTGATGAAGGTGAGACCGAGATAGAATGTGTCGGGTGTGACCACGCCGATGGAATGAGCCATGAGCGCACCGCCCAGCCCCATCACCGCGCCTGATATGACGAATGCCACCAATCTTTCCCTGGGAATGTCGATACCGGAAGCCGCGGCGGCGGTGGGCTCGTCGCGGGCAGCACGAAGGGCCAGGCCGGACCGGGAGATCGCGTGCGCCCAGGCGATGAAGATCGCGACCACGGCGCCGATGAGATACGGCCAGATCACGCGTACGATCGGAATGCCGACGACCGATGAGGTCGCTCCGGTCACGCTCTCCCAGTTGGAATAAATTGTGTTGATCATGGCGAGCATCGCGAAGGTCGCGATCGAAGCCGCGATGCCCGATAATCGCATCAGCACCCGCCCGAAGATGAGAGCGGCGAGGGCGGCGAACAATGCTGCCAGCGTAGCCGATTGCCAGTACGGCAATCGGGTCGCCAGCAGCCATTCGGGCAGTCCCGGCAGCGAACCGCGTTTCATCATCGGATTGATGGTGAGCCACGCGGCCGCGTAGGCGCCAAGGCAGGTGAAGCCGATATGCCCGAAGCTGAGAACGCCCGAATTCCCGATAAAGATGTATAGGCCCACGACGAGGATGACACGGACGAATACGTCGATCACCGTCTGGTTGAAGGGCCGCGATCCGGTCATCACCGTGATCAGCGCGATGGCCAGCAGCAGCAGAGAAAGCAGGACCGGTGTCAGGATTGTGCGGCGGGCAAGCGCGAAGCGGGCGGGCTTTCGCTCGGCAGCCGGGGCACCGGCAGCGGTAGAGTTGGTGAGGGAGGCGGCGACACCCATGAAATCAGATCCTTTCCTTGGTGCCGCGCGCGGCAATAAGACCCTGTGGGCGGAAGAGGAGGACGAGGATGACCGCTCCATAGACAAAGGCATCGCGGAATGGCCGGGCGTCGATGGGCAGCATGACTTGCATGATCACCGAGGCGGCACCCAGCAGGAAGCCGGCGAGCACGGCTCCCCCGAGGCTGCCGAGGCCGCCAATGACGGTGGCGATGAAGGCCATCAACATGATCGAGGCGCCCATCTGGATGTCCAGCGTGCCTGTCTGGGCGCCAAAGATCAGTGCAATGGCGGCGGCCAACGCGCCGGAGAGGGCGAACGCGCCCATGATAACCCGGTTCGCACGCACACCCAGCATTCGGGCCATCGAGAAGTTCTCGGCCGCCGCCCGCATCTCCAGGCCGAAGCGGGTTTGACGCAGGAACAGTGTCAGGCCGATCAGGATGACCATCGTGGCCACGATCGTTATGAGCTGGAGGAGGGGAAGCCTGGCACCAAGGATCTCCACCGGCTGGGACAGTTCGGGCAGCAGCGAGATCGATTTCGGCCGACTGGAGAAAAGCATGAGCAGGAAGTAGCGAATGACGAAACCGAGCGCGAAGGAGGCGATCATCATGGTTGCCGGATTTGCCTGACGGAACCGCCTGAAGACGACGATTTCGCACAGCACCGACAGCCCGGCCCCGCAGAGGAGCACGAATGGCAACAGCAGGTACCACGGCAATTGGCCGGCGAAGACGATGGCCATTGCGTCCGTAGACGGCCATAACAGGGCGAAGACGCAGAAGGCGATGACGTCGCCATGCGCGAAGTTCACGAGCCGCATGACGCCGAAGATGAGGGCAATGCCGAGCGCCCCGAGCGCATAGAGCGAACCAAGCGAGAGTGCGTCGAACAGGATCTGAAGCATCTCAATTGTCCTCGTAGCCGAAATAGGCAGCCTGGATCGCCTCGCCATTGCCGAGCGTCCGCGCGTCGCCATCGAGCACGATCTGTCCGCCACGCATCAGGATCATCCGCCCGCCCACCATCATCGCCCGGGCCGAGCTCTGCTCAACGATCAGGAGCGTGAGCTGGCGCTGCGCACGCAGCGCGATCAGCCGCTCGTAGACCTGGTCGTTGATGTTGGGGGCGAGGCCCAGTGAAGGCTCGTCGATGGCTACAAGCCGCGGATTGGTCATCAGCGCGCGGCCGATGACCAGCATTTGCTGCTGCCCGCCGGACAGCAATCCCGCCTGCCCGTGCCGCCTCTCTTTCAGCATCGGGAAGGTTGCGTAGACGGCTTCGAGTTCGTCGGCCGCTCGGCTGCGCCAGCCGCGTTCGCGGGCATGCATGCCGGTTCCGACCAGAAGGTTCTCTTCGGTCGTCAGCGAGCCGAAGACATCGCGCCCCTCCGGCACCATGGAGAATCCGAGCCGGGCGATGTTCTCCGGCGCCTGGCCGGTGATCTCATGACCTGCAAGGTCGATCCGGCCGCCCGCCACCGGCGTAACACCGGCGATCGCGCGCAGCAGCGAAGACTTCCCGGCTCCGTTCGGGCCGGTGATGAACAGGATTTCTCCCTCGTCCATGGAGAAGGAGACATTGCGGACCGCCGTGAGACGGCTGTAGCGGATGGTGATGTCGGAAAGGGCGAGCAGGCTCATTCCATCGCCTCCAGCACAGGCAGGTCGGTGTTCGCGGCCGTGCCCATATAGGCGTGGCGCACCTTCTCGCTGTCGCGGATCGCGGCAGGCGGTCCTTCCTCGATGATCGCTCCGGAATCGAGCACGACGATATGCTGGCAAAGGCCGAGCACCAGCCCGACATTGTGCTCGATGAGCAGGACACCACAGCCGAGATCGCTGGCGATGTGTCTTATCAGGGCGGAAAGCTCCCGCGCCTCCAGTGCGCTCATGCCAGCCGCGGGCTCGTCGAGCAGGATGTATGCGGGCCGTCCCATCAGGGCGCGGCCAATGGCGACGCGGCGCTCGTCCGTGTATGGCAACGTTCCGGCGATGCGGGTACCCAGCGCACCGATGCCTATCCAGTCGAGCATCGCTTCCGCTTCGGCGATGGCAGCGCGCCGGCTCATTCCCAGGCCAACGCCGGTCACTTCCAAATTGTCCAGCACAGGCAGGTCGCGGAAGAGCCGCCCACCCTGGAAGGTGCGGGCGATGCCGCGCCGCCGGACCTGATGCGGCTTGAGACCCGTGAGTGCTTCCCCGTCGAGCTTGATGGTGCCTTCCGTCGGTGCCTGGAAGCCGGTCAGCACGTTGACGAGCGTGGTCTTGCCAGCGCCATTCGGGCCGATGAGGCCACTGATGCGGCCGGGCGTAATTTGGAGGTCTACCGATGACAGGGCCTTCAGCCCCGCAAACGATACCGAGACGTTCTCCGCGCTCAGATGACTCATGGCCCTTTCCTTCTTTCTACCGACGGAAAGGCGCGAAGCATCCGGCCTTGCGGCCAGCCACGTTGCAAATGTCTTCCCCTGTCGGTTCCGGCGGTCTCTAGCGGACTGCTCGGGTGCCAAATTCACGCCGTTGCCCGGCGTCGTCTTGTCGTTTCGCGCACCGGATTTTGTCTTCCGCCACGCGCGGTCGGTTTTGGCCGGCCGATCTCCTCGCCTCCGGCTCCTCCGCCGGCATTCCCGGCTGACGTCAGCCGGCCAGATGCCCTTCAGCACGCGCCAGCGCGGCGCGCTGTTCGGTTCGCGCGGCAAGCGCGTCTTCCAGCGTCACCGGGACGAAGCGCGCCGGGGTGTGCGGCTGGAGCTGGGCGATAAGGTCCATGTCGGCCGATATCACCACGCCCAGCATCATGTACCCGCCACCCGAAACCGCGTCCCGGTGAAGAACGATCGGCTCCGTGCCACTCGGCACTTGGACAGATCCGTAGGGATAGCAGGCATCGACGATGTTCGAGGGGTCGGAGCCCGCACCGAAAGGCTGCTCGCGCTCGACGAATTCCAGCGGCGTTCCGCCGCGGAAGCGATAGCCGATGCGGTCGGCTTCGGGCGCGACCTTCCAGGTTTCCTCAAAGAACCGATTGCCGGCAGCCTCAGTGATCCGATGCCAGTATATGCCGGGAAGCATTCTGAGTTCCGCCGGGCTATTGCGCGCGCGGCGCAGATTTGCAGGCAGTGAAAGACCGGCTTTGCCGGAACCTTCGCCGAGGGGAAGCTCATCGCCCGCTTTCAGCGTGCGGCCCTGATGGCCGCCAAGCGCGCCCAGAATGTAAGTCGAGCGCGAACCGAGAACCACGGGTACGTCGATGCCGCCGGAGACGGCCAGATAAGCGCGCGCGCCGCCCTTGAGGAAGCCGAAAGAAAGCCGGTCACCGGCCTTCACCGGAAAACTTTCCCACGTCGACCGTTCCTCGCCATTGAGTTTGGGTGGGAGCTCTCCACCTGTGACGGCGACGACCGCGGATTGGGTGAATTCGAGTTCGGGACCCATGAAAGTGGCTTCGAGCACCGCGGCACCCGGATCGTTGCCGACAAGCAGGTTTGCGATGCGTGTCGCAAAGCGGTCCATGCCGCCGCCTTCTGGAATGCCGACATGATAGTGGCCGGGTCGGCCAAGGTCCTGCACGGAAGTGGAGAGGCCGGGAGAGATTACCTTAACGGCCATTGATAAGCTCCATCAGCTTTGCATTGGTGCCGTAAATGTCGCTGTTGAAATCCTTCAGGCTGAAGGTGCACTCGCGAACCGTCGGCTGCCACCGATTGGCTTCGATTTCCTCAAGCGTGGCGTCGTAGTCATCGCGGCCAATGGCCTTGAACTTGACGATATCGCCTGGCTTGAACAGGCACATGTCATCGGCGAGGTAGCGCACCTTCCTGGTCGGGTCGTAGATCGGGGCCGGGGTTATGCCATACATCTGGTAGCCGCCAGCGCCGCGTACCGAATAGATCGCTGCAAAGCAGCCGCCATGGCCAATGGTGAGCTTGGGAGTGTCGGTGCGTGGACGCAAGTATTTCGGCGCCTGAATCTGTTTCTTGCGCTCAACCATCTGGTACAGGAAGGGCAGTCCGGCGACGAAGCCGACCATCGATACGAACCAGGGCTGGCCGGAATAGGCCTCGATAAACTCTTCCACCGTGGCGTAGCCGTTGATGCGTGCCGAATATTCAAGATCGGTGGAGGAGGGGTCCTGATGGCGCTCGCGGAAGCGCAGGCAGGTTTCACGCGTCCATGGATCCTGGAAATAAACCGGCAGTTCGATGATCCGGGTCTTCAGCACCGGGTCCGACTTCGAGGCCGCCTCTTCCATCGACTTCAGTTCGCTGAGCAAATCCTGCGGCTTGACGATGTCGGGGTTGAAGCGATTCTGGAAGCTGGCGTTGGCTGGGCAGATCTCGGTGACGCCTCGGATGCCTGCCGTACGCACCGCATTGGTCATCGAAAGGCCGGTAAAGAAGGAGGTGAGCGACATTTCTTCGGACACCTCGCCGAAGATATGTTCGTCACCGCCGAAGTTGAATCGTATCGACATCGGTCCTCCTTAACCCGCCAATGCTGCGGCGTTTTCGATGAGCCAGCCTTCCAGCCAGCGGGTATGCACGTCTCCCGCCCGCATCGCCGGATCGGCGGCCAGCGCAAGAAACAGCGGCTTGGTGGTCTTGAGCCCGCCGATCTTCAACTCGTTGAGCGCGCGGATCAGGCGCACTATCGCCGCCTCGCGCGTCTCTGCATGCACGATCAGCTTGGCAAGCAGCGAGTCATAAAAGGGCGGCACCTGATAGCCTTGATAGAGCATCGAATCGAAGCGTACGCCCGGACCGCCGGGAATGCGAAGCTCGGCCACCTGCCCGGGGAATGGAGCGAACTCCTTCGCCGGGTCTTCGGCATTGAGCCGGACTTCGATCGCATGCCCTTTGACGGAGACATCGCTTTGCCGGATCCGCAGCTTCTCGCCGCCGGCGATGCGAAGCATCTCCGCAACGAGGTCGATGCCGGTGATCGCTTCGGTGACCGGGTGCTCGACCTGGATACGGGTGTTCATCTCGATGAAGTAAAAGCGGTCTGCTTCATCTTCGTAAAGATACTCTACCGTGCCGGCACCAGAGTATTTGACCGCCTTGGCCAAGGCGACCGCTGAAGCGCAGAGCTCTTCGCGCAGCCTGTCTGAAAGTGCGCGCGACGGCGCCTCCTCCCAAACCTTCTGGCGTCGCCGCTGCAGCGAGCACTCCCGCTCGTAGCAGTGGATGGCATCGCATCCGTCTGCCAGCACCTGCACCTCGATATGGCGGGCCTTGCCGATCACCTTTTCCATGTAGAGACCACCATCGCCAAAGGCGGCGAGGGCTTCTGCTTCGGCCTGAGGAAAGGCTTGTTCGAACTCTGCGAACGAGTTCGCGATGCGGATGCCCCGCCCGCCGCCGCCTGCCGCCGCCTTGATCATCACCGGAAAACCGGTTGCGGTCAGCACCTCGTGGCCAGCCTCGAGGCCCTCGACCCGGCCAGCCGAGCCTGGCACGACGGGGACACCTGCAGCGGCAGCGGCCGATCGCGCCGAGACCTTGTCTCCCATCATCCGGATCGCATCTCCCGACGGGCCGACGAAGACCAATGCAGCGCCTGTGACCGCGTCGGAAAACGCGGCATTCTCGGCAAGGAACCCATAGCCTGGATGAACACTGTCGCAACCGGTGTCGCGGGCAGCCTTCAGAATTGCTTCGACATTGAGATAGGACTTCTTTGCCGCTGGTGGGCCGATGTTGACCGCTTCGTCCGCAAGCTGGACGTGGAGCGACTCGGCGTCTGCGGCCGAATACACCGCCACGGTGACGATCCCCAGATCTTGCGCGGCCCGGATGATCCTGACCGCTATCTCGCCCCGGTTGGCAACCAGAAGCTTTTTCAGCATCAGTCGAGATCCGCAATAGGTGCGCCGGCCATGATGGGGTCCTCATTGTCGGCAATGAAGCGGATGTTCGTACCGGCCGTCTCGGCCCTCACTTCGTGGAACGACTTCATCACTTCGATGAGACCGATTACGTCTCCGGCGGACACCGCGTCGCCATCCGCCTTGTATGGCGGCTGGTCTGGCGAAGCGCTGCGATAAAAAGTGCCGGGAAGAGGTGAAAGAATCTGGGCCATAAAAAGCTCCGGAAAACTGCGGACAGACTAATCTGGAACCGCCCGCGCGGGCGGGTTCGGTCGAGTTCAGTGCCAGGGGGCGATTGCGGTGCGCACGGCCCGGGCTATTTCGATGGCGTTCGGCGTATCGGAATGCACGCAGATGGTTTCGCAGCGTACAGGGAAGAAACTGCCGTCCTCTGCCGTGCCCTCGCCCTCCCTGATGGCGCGTACGCACCGCTCGGCCATCTCTGCGGGGTCCTTGGCGTCATGAACGCGTGTCAAGATCAGCTTGCCGGAGGCATCGTAGTCGAGATCGGCATAGAACTCAGCGACAAATGGGATACCGCGCTCTTGATAGATCTTCTCATGCAGGGTGCCCGTCATGCCGAAGAGGGGTACGCCGAAAATCTCTGCCGCGTCGCACACGCCATGGGCTATTGCCTCCTGCTGCATGGCCATGAAGTAGAGGCTGCCATGCGGCTTGATGTGGTGGAGTTCCACACCCTCGGCCTTGAGGAAGCCGGCAAGCGCTCCCACCTGGTAAATGATGGTGTTCCTGACTTCTTCGCGGGTCATCCGCATCTCGCGCCGGCCGAAACCCTGAATGTCGGGCAAGCCTGGGTGGGCGCCGATCTTTACGCCACTCGCCTTGGCGCTGCGGACGGCGGCGTGCATGTGATCCGGATCGGAAGCGTGAAAACCACAGGCGACATTGGCAACGTCGATGATGGGCATCATGCCCATATCATCGCCAACCTTGTAGAGGCCAAAGCTTTCGCCCATGTCGCAGTTTAGCGTCACCGCCATCGCATTGTTACCCCTCGAAGCTGCCGTCTTTGCGGCGTTGCAGCATTTTTTGCGCATGCGAGGGCATTTGTGAAATAGTAGTTTATTGATTGTCATATCAAAAAAACAGATAATGGTTCTGGGCCAGGGCGCACCATGACCATCACCTTGAAACAGCTGGATTATTTTATCGCGACCGCCGAGAGCGGACAGGTCAGTCATGCCGCGGTGGAACTCAACATCTCGCAATCGGCGGTCACTGCGGCGATAAAGACGCTTGAGGCTGACCTGGGCGTACGGCTTTTGGAGCGTAACCACGCTGGCGTAAGACTGACGATGGAGGGCGCGCGGTTTCTTGAACATGCGCGTGTTATCACCGGGGCCGTCGCTGCCGCCGTCCGAAGCCCGTTGCGCGATAGGAAAGGCCTGGCGGGCAAGCTGCGGCTGGGCATGACCTACACGGTCGTCGGCTACTACATGTCGCGCCACTACGCGCGCTTTCGAAAGACCTATCCCGAGATCGAGGTCGAGGTGCTGGAACTGCCCCGAGACGCTCTCGAAAGCGGGTTGATGTGCGGGGACATCGACATGGCCGTGATGCTGGTGTCGAACCTGGAGCACACCAAGGAGTTGGCGCAGGAGGTCTTGATGCGGTCGAACCGCCGGCTCTGGCTTTCGGCTGATCATCACCTCCTCGCGCGGCAGGAGATCAGCCTCGCCGATGTGGCGGCGGAAGATTATGTCATGCTGACGGTTGACGAGGCACGCACGACGGCCGCCCGTTACTGGGATGCCGCGGGCCTTTCGCTCCGCGCCGTCCTTACCACCAGTTCGGTCGAGGCCGTGCGGTCGCTCGTGGCTGCCGGCATGGGGGTCACTGTCCTGTCCGACATGGTTTACCGCCCCTGGTCCTTGGAGGGGCAGCGCATCGAAGTGCGCGGGCTTGTCGAGCCCATCCCCACTATGGACGTTGGCCTTGCCTGGTCGCGTGACAGATCAATCGAACCGGCGGCTGCGGCCTTCCGGGCCTTTATGTCCGTAACCATGGGCGGCGGCGGCTAATCTCCTGCCGCCAGTCAGGCGCTATGGCTCAGGCTCGCTGGTTGAGCAGCGGAGCATGCCGCGCTCAGGAGCTGATGCCTCGCATCCTCAAGGGGGATTTCAAGGGGGATTTCACCTTTGTCGCAAATTACCTCGTCATCGTCGTCCCTCAGGTTGCTCCCGACAAACAGAAGGAATTCTTGGACAGTCTTATTGGTCACCTCGGACCGGAACCGGAGAAGTTTCTCATCGGCGGGCGGTGACTTCACGGTTGCGGGCTACGATCTGCTCGTGGCGGAGGGGAGGCGTCGCCTCGATGAAGCCCTTGATCAGCGCGTCGCGCATTCCGGGTGCGCGCGCCTTTTCCGCCGTGGACAGCGCATCCTGAAGATCAGGCAACGTCAGTTCCGTGCAGTAGGCGGGCGTGCCCGGTTGCTGGCGCCAGGAATTCGCGAGATCGCCGGCATCAAGTGCGTCGAAACCGGTCTCGTTCACCAGTTCGCGTGCGATCGCTTTGGCATGCACATCATCGCCTGCGACGGGGATCGCGATGCGTCCGGTCATTCCGGCCGCTGCGCCACTTTCTGCGAGCGTTTGGGCGAGGACTGCATTGAATGCCTTGACCACTGGCCGGCCGAGTTGTTCGCTGGACCACACGCTTTCCGGCTTGCCATCGTCAACCTCCGCGATATTCCCGTCGCGCATGGGATAATAATTGGAGGTGTCGATCACGACCACGTTGGCTGGTACATCGGCAAAGAGGCCGGCGACATCGGGGATCTTCGCAAATGGGATCGATAGAACGATCGCCTCGACATCCCTGGCTGCTTCGTGCGCGGCAACCGGGATCGCACCAACCTCCGTCGCTTTCTCGCCGATGTCCTCAGGCCCCTTCGAGCCCGCCAGCTTCACCGCGTGTCCGGCGGCTGACAGCTTTCGTGCAAGGGTGGTGCCGATATTTCCCGCGCCGATAATGCCGATCTTCATGCCGATTTCCTTCCAGATAATTGTGATTATGAGCTCAGCGCATGGTGCGCGGATCTATTCCGTATTGAGCGGACATCCAGAGGGTCGCGCAGGGCGGTGCTGCCGACGGAGCAGCCCGCCTCGAAACTCGTATAGCTCGCGGCATCTGCTGACGGCGCGCGCCAGGCGCCAGGCAGGTTGCGGTACCCGTTGCCCGGATGCATGCCGGTATCATCTGCCTGATCATCGTGTCCTCGTTTCGCTCGCTGATGCCGACCTGCTAGAATAGTCGACCGGGGGCTATATGGAGACTCTCTCCGATTCGGCTTTTAGATACGGAGAGTGTCTCCGGTATTCAAGGGTTCAAGGTCAGTATGTCGCAATTGTCGGTCGCGTCAGCCCTGCGCAGGGACGCGCAGCATAATCGGGCGCACATTCTCGAGGTGGCGCGACAAGCGTTCGGCAACGATAGTGTTGACGTTTCGATGGATTCTATTGCGAAGCTGGCGGGCGTGGGAGCAGGGACGCTCTACCGCCATTTTCCAAACAAAGACGCCCTGCTGGCTGCGCTGTTAGTTCTTCATTATGAAGGCCTCGAGCATCGTCGCGTTGAAATCGAAGCCGGGGAGAGCGATGCAGGCCGCGCACTCGAACTCTGGGTTGAAGCTCTCGGCGACTGGATGCTGGCTTATGAGGGCTTGCCTGAACCGTTACGGGCGGCTTGCCGAGTAGAATCCCCGCTGACGCCGACCTGCCATGCTGTCATCGCGACGACGGAGCGAATCCTGAAGGCTGCACAGGACGAAGGGCTTGCACGACGGACGATGACCGGGCGCGACATCTTTTTCGGGGCACTGGCGATCGCTTGGGCGAGCGGCGCAACGGCAGCGGGCGAAGACACCCGCAACGTGCTTCGCGACATTCTGAAGAACGGGTGGATGGAACCGAAAACAGCACCGGGCGGCCGACCTTAGTCTGCCTATCCGACTGCGCAGCCTCTCGAATTTAATCACGCCCGCCGCTAGCGGGTGTGCATCAAACAAGTGCTCTCTGACAGGCGGCCGTTGGGCTTGGGAAGGAGCGGCGTGTGAGGGCGGCAATTGGTCGGCCGCCCGCAGCCGCTTGCACAACCGCGATAGCAAAACCTTGGCATGATGAGGAAGAAGAATATTGGACGAGCGGGGGTTTTCTGTACCTCTTGACCAAGCGTGAGCACTCGTCTTGGCGCTATGCTATCATTTCTGATCCCGCTTCCTGAAAACGGGGGATCCCGCAGAGCCTGAGGCAAGTCACCACTTCGTCCAGGATGATATCCAGTGCCTTGGCCACGCCGGGCTCGCCAGCCACGGCGCCGAACAGGGCGGCCCGGCCGATCGCCGCGACGGTGGCGCCGCGTGCCTTGGCCTTGACGATGTCCGTGCCCGTGCGGATACCGGAATCGATGAGGATCGGGATTTGGGCGCCAAGTGCCTGACGGATAGCGGGCAGGGCGTCGATGCTCGATACAGCACCGTCGAGCTGGCGGCCTCCATGGTTGGACACCCAGATGCCATCGGCACCAGCCGCCACCAGTCGCGACGCATCGCCCGGGTGCAGGACGCCCTTGACCAGCAGCCGGCCTTTCCACCAGTCGCGGATCTGGCGGAAATCGTCCCAGTCGAAACCTGCATGGAGGCTGCCGCCAACACGCGCGGCGATCGTCAGGCCGGCGCTGTTGTCATCGAGATAGCCGCGGACGTTCTCGAACTGGGGCAGACCGCCGCGCAGCAGGCGCAGCGACCAGCCAGGATGAAGCATGCCTTCCCAGAGATGCCGGGCCGAAGGCCGCAGTGGGATAGATATGCCGTTCCTAAGATCCTTTTCGCGCTTGCCACCGGCTTGCAGATCAACGGTCACCACCAGCGTCGAATAGCCAAATTCTTCCGCTCGCCTCACCAACTGGCGATTGAAGTCGAAATCCTTGAGCACATAAAGCTGGAACCACAGCGGCCCCTGTACGGCTCGCGCCATGCCTTCGATGCTGGCCGTGGCCATGGTGGAGAGCGTGTAGGGGATGCTGCGAGCGGTTGCCGCCCTCGCGATGGCAATGTCGGCTCCGGGCCTGACCAGCGCGCAGGAGCCCATCGGGCTGATCACCAGCGGTGTTGGCAAGGTCTCGGACCAGAGCGTCGTGGAAACGTTCGGATGCGAAACATCGGTAAGCACGCGCGGCAAAATTCTGATCTTTTCGAAATCGCTTCGATTGGCTTTGAGGGTGAGTTCTTGCCCCGCCCCGCCATCGATGAATTCGAAGACCGATTTCGGCAGACGACGACGGGCAAGCGTGCGAAAGTCCTCGACCGAAACCTGGCGATCGAGAGCGCCCATCTCAGGTCTGGACCCTGTGCCGGCCGGCGATGAATATCCGGCGCATGAGCGTCTGGCCGACCTTGCCAGGTCCAACAAGATTTATCCTTGGCTTGGTCATATCAGTCGCGCCCGGCAGCGAGCCGGTCGCAGACCGAACGGGTTATCTCGCTGGTCGACGCCCTGCCTTTCAGATCGGCGCTCAGAAGCCCGTTGGCCAGGCAGTCCTCGGTCACGCGACGGATGCGCGCTGCGGCCTGGTTGAGTCTCTCGTCGCCATGCTTGTGGCCGAGCCAGTCGAGCATCGAGGCTGCCGACAGGATCGTCCCATACGGATTGGCGATACCCTGGCCGGCAATGTCGGGCGCCGAGCCGTGCGCGGCCTGGAAGAAGCCGTTGGCCGCGCCGATCTCGGCTGAAGGCGCCATGCCCATCCCGCCCACCGTCGCGGCGGCGAGGTCGGACAGGATGTCGCCGAACATGTTCTCGCTGACGATGACGTTGAAATGGCCCGGTTTCACCACGAGATGCATCGCCATGGCGTCGACCAGCGCGTGCTCGGTCGCGATATCGGGATAGTCCTTCGCCACTTCGTCGAAGACGGAGCGAAAGAAGGCATAGCTGCGCAGCACGTTGGCCTTGTCGCAGCAGGTCACCCGGCGCACGCCGTCACGGGGCGCGCCGCCCGACTGGCGCGCCAGTTCGAAGGCCTTGCGTGCGATACGCTCGATGCCGGAGCGGGTCTGCACCAGCGTGTCGACCGCCACTTCGCCGCGCAACAGCGCGCCCGATCCCCGCGCGGCGTAAAGCCCTTCGCTGTTCTCGCGCAAGATGATGTAGTCGATATCGCCGGCCTTCACTCCGCTCAACGGGCTCGGCACGCCCTCGAAAAGCCTGACGGGGCGGATATTGGCATAGAGATCGAGTTCGAAGCGCAGCCTCAGCGTGAAATCCAGGCCTGCTTCGGTCCCATCGGCATGGATGACGCCCGGCAAGCCGCCCGCACCATGCAGGATGGCGTCCGCCTCGCGGCAGGCCTGGAAGGTCGGCTCGGGAAAGCTCTGGCCGGTCTTCAGGAAATGCTCGGCTCCGGCCGGGTATTCGCTGAAGTGCAAGGGGCTGCCGGGACCGAGCGCTGCTTTTACCACTTGAACCGCTGCGGCGCAGACTTCCGGGCCGATGCCGTCGCCATGCACCACGGCGATTTCGTAGACAGGCTTCATCGCCAACTCCCAAATGGTCTAACGCTCAGATGCACTTGCCGCCATCGACGTTGAGGTCGACGCCGGTGATCATGCTGGCCTCGTCGGAGCACAGGAATGCCGCGGCATTGCCCATGTCCGCCGGCGTAGACAGCCTGCCGATCGGAATGGTGGCGACGACGCGGGCGCGGTTCTCCTCGCCGGAGCCGATGAAAGTGGACAGAAGTGGCGTGTCGCCGGCAACCGGGTTGATGGCGTTGACGCGGATGCCGAAGGGGGCGAGTTCCACGGCCATGGCCCGGGTGGCGGCAATCGCCCAGCCTTTGGAAGCATTGTACCAGGTCAAATTCGGGCGCGGCGAGACGCCGCCGGTGGAGGCGACGTTGAGGATGGCGCCCGATTTGATGGATTTGAAATGCGCAACGACCGCACGGGCGCCATTGTAGATGGATCGCATGTTGACGTTGGCGATCCGGTCGAACATCTCTTCGTCCATCGTCTCGAGCGCCAAGGGCGGCTGGGCCACGCCGGCATTGTTGACCAGTATATCGAGACCGCTAAAGGCCGAGCGGGCCAGGTCTGCCGCCGCTTCGAAGCTTCCGAGTGTCGAGACGTCGCCAGTGATTGGCCGCACATTTTCGCCGACTTCGGCAGCAACGCGGGCCGCGGCGGCCTCATCACGGTCCATCAACACGACCAGCGCACCTTCGGTGACGAATTTCCTGACGATGCCTTCGCCAAATCCCGAACCGCCGCCC
This sequence comes from Mesorhizobium sp. WSM4833, assembly GCF_055811095.1. Taxonomy (NCBI): domain Bacteria; kingdom Pseudomonadati; phylum Pseudomonadota; class Alphaproteobacteria; order Hyphomicrobiales; family Phyllobacteriaceae; genus Mesorhizobium; species Mesorhizobium sp. WSM4833. The sequence continues at coordinate 261,512 of NZ_JBVVQG010000007.1, read as the reverse complement.
GTGACGATAGCGACCTTGCCAGCAAGTCTCATATCTGTTCCTCCGTTGCCGGCACCATCGGGGAAGTCGCGTGCATTGCACAGTCCGATTATCTGAACGCCCTTTTAGCTTTCCTTGTTTGAGGTCAACCGGCGTGGGAGTCATAGTCGCCACGGAATTGTGAGGAGGAAGAGATGACGCTGAATTTCGACCCGCGGGCGAAGGCCACGGCGCTCTACCATGGCGAATTCCGGCCGATGTTCGTCGGCGGCAAGTGGGTTCCGGCACAATCCGGCCAGGAGATGCAGGCGCTCAACCCGGCGACTGGCGAAGTGTTGGCCACCGTGCCGCGTGGCTCGGCGGCCGACATCGATGCGGCGGTGGACGCTGCGCGCACGGCCTTCGAAGGGCCGTGGTCAAAATTCTCGCCCTACGAGCGGCAGTGCGTGCTTCTGCGCATCGCCGATCTCTTCGAGACCCATTGGGAAGAACTCAGCGTTTCCGACACTCTCGACATGGGACTGCCGATCACGCGCACGCTCGCCAACCGGCGGCGCGTCATCGGCATGCTGCGCTTTTATGCGGGCATGGCGACCGCGCTGCATGGCGAATCCATAGACAATTCGATCCCCGGCGAGATCGTCTCGTTCACAAGGCGCGAGCCGGTAGGCGTTGTCGGCGCGATCATCCCCTGGAACGCTCCGACCGCAGCGTCGATCTGGAAGATCGCGCCGGCGCTCGCCACCGGCTGCACCATCGTGCTGAAGCCCTCGGAGGATGCTTCGTTGACGCCGCTGCTGATCGCCGGGCTGATGCAGGAGGCCGGCGTTCCCGACGGCGTCGTCAACGTCGTCACCGGCACCGGGACAGAGGCCGGGGCGCGGCTCGCTGAACATCCCGACGTCAACAAGATCGTCTTCACCGGCTCGACGCTGACCGGCCAGGCCATCGCGCGGGCGGGCGTGACCAACCTCAAGCGCGTTTCCCTGGAGCTCGGCGGCAAATCACCGATCATCGTCTGCCGCGATGCCGACATCGACAAGGCGGTTCCGGTCGCCGCGATGGCTGTGTTCGTGCATTCGGGCCAGATCTGCATCGCCGGTTCGCGGCTTTTCGTGGCCCGCGAAATCCATGACGAATTCGTGCGCCGGGTCGCCGAGTTTGCCGGCAGGCTTCGCATCGGCCATGGCATCGAGGCGGAAACCGAAATCGGCCCGCTCATCAATGCCAGGCAGGCCGGCAAGGTGGTGGGCTATATCAAGGCCGGCCGCGACGAAGGCGCGGAACTGATGGCGGGCGGCTCGCGACTGACCGGCGGGCCCTACGACGGCGGCAATTTCATCGCGCCGACTGTCTTCGGTGCGGTGTCGGACAAGATGACCATCGCGCGTGAAGAGATCTTTGGTCCGGTGATTTCGGCGATGCCGTTCGACACGCTCGACGAAGCCGTGGCGCGGGCCAATGCGACGCCCTATGGCCTGGCGGCCGGCATTTTCACCAGTCATCTTGGCACCGCCCACAAGCTCGCCCGCCGCATCAAGGCCGGCTCGGTATGGGTCAACATGTACCACGCCATCGACCCGGCGGTGCCGTTCGGCGGGATGAAGATGTCCGGCTACGGCCGCGAGGGCGGCATCGAACATCTGCATGAATATCTGGAGACCAAGTCGATCTGGATCCAGACCGACTGAGGGTGCGCTGATATTCAGGAGAGGCCGGGCTGCCAATGGCGGCGTTCCCAACGCACCATTCTCGGCGCTCGTGCAAGGTGCCTGTCCGAAGGCGCGACGCTCAGTTTGCCAGTTCGCGCAAATTGGTTCGGATGAGGTTCATCAGCTGTTCGGAGAAGGAGTGGTGCACATAGCCCCGCGCGGTGATGATGCCGACCGAGCGGTGGGCGTCGCGATGGTCGATCGGCACCACCCGCATACGCTCGTCATTGCGCGAAATGGCGATGCCGGGCACCACGCAGACGCCAAGTCCCGAACACACCAGCGCCACCGCCGTCTGTGCGCTTTCGACCTCGTATTGCGGCTTGAACTCGATGCCTTCCGCCGCCGTCAGCCGATCGACAAGGCCGCGCACGGCGGTCTTGCGGCTGAGCAGGATGAGCGGATAGCGCAGCAGGTCCGAGAGCAGCAGCTTCCTTTCGCCACCGTATACTTCCGTGGGGATGCAGGCCATCAGCGGATCGTCGAGGATGGACTCGAACTGGAAGTCCGTCAGGTTTGGCAGTTCGGGGCCGATGTAGAACTCGACCTCCTGCTGTTGTAAAAGGCCAAGCGCGGCCTGTGGCGGGCTCTCGATGACCTCGACGATGCTGCGTGGATAGCGCAACTTGAATGTCGCCAGGATATCGCCCAGCCGGCTTGCCGCGAGCGTCGGCGCGCAGGCGATCTGCACTTTGCCCTTGCGCCGAGCGGCGACCTCCGTCAGGCGGTCGAGGCTGGTCTGCACCTGAGACATCACGTTGGCGATCTCCTCGAACAGGATCTGGCCTTCCGGCGTCAGGCTGGCACGCTGTGCGGTGCGGATGAACAGCGAGATACCGATCTGCTCCTCAAGGTCGCGAATCTGCATCGAGACCGCCGATGGCGAACGGTTGCTCTCCTCGGCAGCACGTCGGAAGCTGCCGTTTTCGGCGGCAAGCAGGAACGTCTGCAGAAGTTTGAGGTTGACGCTGGGCATATCCGCTCGGGCAGGGTGATCTGGCCCCTGACCTATTCAGACGCGGAACCGATTGCAAGGCAATAGGGCAGGCCAGACATTGGTCCTGGCTTGGCCGGCAAAAGTGTCTCTCTTGTCGAGCCGCTCAATGAACCGCGGCGAACATGACGCGTTCCTCGGTGGCCTCCGAAAGCATCATCTCCTCGACAACGCGGCCGCGCTTGACCACCAGAATGCGATCCGAAACGGCGAGAATTTCAGGCAGGTAGGACGAGATGACAACGACGGCCATGCCTTGCTCGGCGAGATCGCTGATGAGCTGGTGGATCTCGACGATGGCGCCGACGTCGACCCCGCGTGTCGGCTCGTCGAAGATCACCAGCCTCGGCTTCTGAATCAGCGATTTGGCGATCACGACCTTTTGCTGGTTACCGCCGGAGAGCTCGATCATCCGGGCTCGGTCGCTGGTCTGCCGCAGGCTCAGACGTTCGCCCCATTCGCGGGCAAGTTGCCTGGCTCGCGCCAGCGACACCATGGAGACGGGATTGGCGCCCTCGGTCAGTTCACCCATTTGCAGGTTCTCGCCCGCGGTCATGGTTTCGAAGAAACCGTCGACCTTGCGATCCTCGGTGACATAGACGATGCCGTCGCGCACCGCAGGCCTGGGCACCCGATAGCGCACCGACTTGCCGAGCAGGCGGATCTCGCCGCCGTGGAAGATGTTGCGCTTCAACAGTCCGGCGACGACCTTGGCCATTTCGGTGCGGCCGGCGCCGACAAGGCCGAACATGCCGGTGACCTGGCCTGAAAACACCGAGAAGGAAGAGTTGCGCACCAGACCGGCGCAGGACAGATTCTCGACCGAAAGCACCTTGTCGCCATAGGGGCGCGCCGTGCGCTTGACCTCGCCATGCAGCGTTTCGGTGAGCGTGCGGCCGACCATGGCCTGCACGATCGAGGCGCGGGTGAAACCCTTGGCCTCGCCGGACGCGACGATCTCGCCATCGCGCATGACCGTGATGCGGTTGGCGACGGCAAGCGCCTCTTCCAGCGCATGGGTGATGAAGATGACGGCGATGCCCTCCTTCACCAGCCGCTGCAAAAGTTTGAAGAAGTGGCTCTTCTCTTCAGGCGTCAGCGTCGCGGTCGGCTCGTCGAAGATGATGACGCGGGCCTTGTGGTGGACGGCGCGCGCGATCTCCACCATCTGCTTGTGCGCCGCGCCCAGCGTGCTGACCTGCGCGGACGGGTCGACCTGGAAGCCCATGCCGGCGAGGAACTGCCGCGCCTGAATGTAGAGGCCGCGCAACCGGTTGAACATCTTCTCTTCGCCGAGATAGAGATTCTGCGCTACGGTCATGGCCGGCACCAGGTTGGTTTCCTGGAACACCATGGCGATTCCGGCGCGCAGCGCTTCGGCGGGCGTGGCGAAGGACACATCCTTGCCGTCGAAGGTCATCTTGCCCTCGGTCAGCTTGAAGACACCGGCCATGACCTTGGTCAGCGTCGACTTGCCGGCGCCGTTTTCCCCGAGCAGCGCGTGGATTTCGCCTTTGCGCAGGTCGAAATTGACATTCTTGAAGGCCGGAATGCGCGCGAATGCCTTGGCGGCATCCCTGAGTTCAATGATGTTGGCGTCCGACATCGCTTAGCCTCGCTTGCCGCTGGCGGCGCTCGCCACGCGTACGATCCTCGATCCGCCGCGCGAGGCGACCAGCAGATCATCGCCCAGCTCGCAGGCGCTCAGCGTCCCGTGCACCTTGCCGTCTGCGCGCGAATGGAAACTCGACAGCGGCTTCATGTTCTGGTCGCAAAGAACCACCAGCCCGTAGGACCTTGTCACCGCGTATGGCTTCAGCACGTTCATCTGCTTCAACTGGCTGCCTTGCATGGGCTCGCGATAGTCGCGCCATGAGCCGAGCGACGGCGCCATCCAGTAGGCCTCCGGGACTTCCGCCAGCATGCGGGTGCGGTAGGTCTCCTCGCGCAGGATGAACTCCACCAGTTGGTTGCGCACGGAATAGAAGGTCAGCCAATAGCCGGCGTTGAAGGCCGGGGCGATGCGGGCGGGGTAGGCCGGCAGATGCTCCAGCACGGGCAGCGTCGCCGTGGTGGCAAGGTCGATCGCCAGCACGCGGTGGCGCCAGGCCTCCGAAACGTAGATGCGGTTGGAGCCGGTGGTGGCGATGCCGGCCGGCCAGGCCAAGCCGTCCCTGACAAGCTCCAGCCGGCCGTTTTTTAGATCGAGCCGCCAGACCGAACCGGACACGCTCTTCTGCATCAGGTCGCGACGCCAACCGCTCGCCGGCACTGAGGCCGAACCGTTGGCCACCAGCAAGGTGTTGCTGTCGAGGAAGGTGAGAGCGGTGATGCAGGAAAGGCGCCGAGCCTCCTCACCCGTCGCCTCGCGCCCGTCATACAGGCCGCCGTGGACGACGACGCCCTTGCCGTCGATGGCCATCGCGGTCATGCCGCGGGCATGGGCGAGTGCGGTGATCTCGCCCGGAAATTCCTGCAAGGTTTCGGCATGGCCGTCGGCGCTAAAGCGCATCAGCCGGTTGGCGCTGCTTGCCAGAATGCCCTTTTCGGTGCGTACGAGATTGTCGGCCTCGGCGAGGCCGGCGAACGGCTCGGCTTCCTCCAGTCCTTGGTTGGGCAGCAACGGCCCGTCGAGCGTCGGCACGGTCACTGCCCACTCGCCACGGCCGAGAAAGCGGTCAAGAAGCTGGCTCAAACCGCTCATGGCTTTTTGCCCCAGTAGGAATCCGAGCTGAACCAGTCGGGATCGACGCCTTTCAAGGGCAAGGTGCCCATGCGGTTGTTGAAGATGCCGCAGAGATAGAGGATGCCCTTGTGCTCGCGCATCGAGGTGATCATCGGATGCTTCTCGCCGGCCTGGTCCCACAGGCTTTCGAGGATCTGGCCGTTCTCGTCGAAGCGCAGCACGCAGCCGGTGTTGAGATTGGGCATCAGCCACGCGTCTTCCGATACGCGCCGCGCCATGCGACGGCGGAAGCTCGGCATTTCAAGCGAGAGATCCAAGGCCGGCGTGCGCATGCCCATCAGGGCCAGCCAGTAGGTACCGTCGGAGGCGCGGTTGATGTTGTCGGGATAGCCGGGCAAGCCCTCGATGACGCGCTCGACTTGGCCCTTCTTCGGGCCATCGAAATAGTAGCGGCTGATGCGGCAGGCCCAGCTTTCGGCGAACAGCACCGACTGGCCGTCGAAGGTCGTGCAGATGCCGTTGGGGAAGACGAGGTTCGACAGCAGTGTGCGTGTCGAACCGGATTTGGGATCATGGACGATGATGCGTCCGTTGCCGCGGCTTTCCAGCGCGTCGGCATACCAGTCATGCATTTCGAAGCGCACTGTCGCTTCCGAGAAGACGATACGGCCGTCCGGCAGGATGTCGCAGTCGTCGGCGAGCTTCATGGTCGAGTCGTCGACCACCGAGGTCAGTGAGCGGTTGGTTTCGGCGGTCAGCAGCTTTACGTCGCCGGCCGGCGAGACCTGATAGAGGCCCATGCCGGCGACGCAGATGACGAGATTGTCGTCGCGGTCGAAAGCCATGCCGAGCGGCGAGCCGCCAATATGTGCGAACACTTCGCTATCGGTGTAATGGGGCGGCTGGAAGCGCAGGATCTCGCCCTGGCGGCTGCCGGTGTAGAGACGGTCCTGCCGGTCGAAGATCACATCCTCCGCGCCATCGAGAACGCCGAGGCCGATGACGCCGACGTCCTTCAACCGGTCATTCACCGCCATTGGCGCGCCGGGCGCGGTCGAGATCGCCTGCGGCATCTTGGCGAAGGTTGGCGAGATGTAGACGCTGCGCAGGATCTTGTGGCGGTTCTTCACCCAGCGAACGTCGAGAAGCACCGACAAAAGCAGCACGATGCCGAGGATCAGGAAATTGACCGGGCCGGGCACGGCCAGCGCAAGCAGACTGTTCGACAGGACAAGCACGAAGACGGTGCCCATCAGCGCCTTGGCGACCGAGCCGCGCCCGCCGCCTAGCGAGATGCCGCCGAGCACGGTCGCGGTCAACACCTGCAGTTCGAGACCGGTGCCGATGTCGGAAGCGGCACTGCCGATGCGGGCCGAGAAGAAGAAGCCGGAGAGCGCCACCAGTACCGAGCACAAGACATAGGCGCTGAACAAGATGAAGCGCACATTGATGCCGGCATTGTAGGCAGAGCGGCGCGCGCCGCCGACCGCGAACAGCCGCCAGCCATAGCGGGCGCGCGACAGCACGAGATGGATGATCAGCGCGATGACGACGAACACCACAAAGGATGTCGGCACGCCCCAGATTGTGCCGAAACCAAGGAAATCATAGGCCGGCGAATCCGGACCGCTGGTGACGATCCGCGTCGAGACCTGCGGGAAGACGATGTCGAAGGTCGAGCGGTAGATGATGAGCGTCACCAGCGTGGTGAGAAACGCCCGCATGCGCAGGAAGCCAACCAGGAAGCCGTTGATGGCGCCGCAGACGACGCCGAGGCCCAGGCACGCCAACAGGCCGGTACCAAAGCTCCACTGCTCGACATTCATCCCATAGAGCGTGACCAGCACGGCGAGCGCGAAGGTCGACCCGACAGACAGATCGATGCCGCCTGACACCATGACGATGGTCATGCCGAGCACCACAAGGCCAAGCTCGGCGGTCTGGCCGCTGAGATTGGTCAGCGTCGCCAGATCGAAGAAGCCCGGCACGATCGAGCCGAAGATCGCGCACAAAATGACCAGCGCCGTGAAGGGGATGACGCTGTCGATCCACTTCTTGGTCAGGATCTCCCCGACCACGTGGTCGGGGAGCAGGCGGTAGCGCCAGCGCACAAGGCTTTCAGCCATGCTCATCAAGGAAGTCCGTTACTTGAGCTCGTCCAGCTTCCAGCAATTCCTGCCGGTCGCATTGGCCTTGTCGACGCGGGTGATCGGGCCGAAGAAGATGGTCTTCTCGCTACCCGCCTGCCGGCCGGGCTGCTGCAGCAGCTCGGAAATCTGTTGTGCTGCGATCTCGGCCTGGATCGGGGCATTAAAGTTGAAGATCACGTCGAGCAGCCCGTTCTTGATGCTCTCGCAGCCCGTGGCGCTGCCCGCGCCATTGGTGACGATCGTCACCTGGTCCTGCTTGCCGGCGGCCACGACGGCGGCACCGGCGCCGACCTCGGCATTATCCCAGATGCCCATGATGCCGCACAGGTCCGGATGCTGCTGGAGGACCGTCTCGGTGATCTGGCGGGCCTTTTCGCTCATGTAATCGGCCGGCTGGTCGGAGACGAGCTGCAGCTCGGGATTGGCCTTCAGCACCTCGTCGATGCCGGTGCGCATGTAGATGTTGGCGGCACCCGTCTGGACGCCGGCGAGCCAGACCACCTTGTGCGAGACGGCATTGGGCCCGGTGCAGTGCTTGGCCAGTTCGCCCATTTCGAGACGGCCCATTTCGATCCAGTCGTTGCCGACATAACTGTCCGTCTGGGTGGCCGACTGCATGTTGACTTGCAGCACCTTGATGCCGGCCGCCTGCGCCTGTTTCAACAGGCGTGCGTAGGTCTGGACGTCGGGGTTCTGCACGATGATCAGGTCCGGTTTCTCGGCGATGGCGCCCTGCATGGCGCGAATGCCGGCATTGGTGTCGCCGGAGGGATCGCGCACTTCGAGGCTGAAGCCGTAGCGTGCCGCGTGACGTTGCCACACCACCACCCATGCCTGGTTGAGGTCCATGCCCTGCGAGATTGGCACGAAGATGACCTTCTTGCCCTTGAGCGCCTCGAGATAGGTGGAGCGGCCGACCTGATCAGTTTCCTGCGCCGTGGCGATTTTCGCCGCGCCCAGCAGCGCGAGCGCTGTCATGCCCGCGAGCAGGCAGTTCTTGAACAACTTCATGGTATCCTCCCAGATTTATGTCTCGGTTTTTGTTCAGATGTCGCCGCTTTGCGAGGTCTGCTCGTCGCGCGGATTGATGATGGCGTCGATCGCCAGCGCGCCCAGCAGGATCACGCTCTTGATCAGGTTCTGGCTGGTGTAGCTGAAGTTCAGGATCGTCATGCCGTTGGTCAGGATGCCGACCAGGATGGTGCCGACGATGACGTTGCGTACGCCGCCCTGGCCACCGGAGAGGCCGATGCCGCCCAGCACGACCACCAGCAGCACGTCATAGATCAGGCTGGAATTGTAGAGGCGCGTGTCGATGCCGGTGACCAGCCCCAGCATGATGATGCCGGCGATATAGGCAATGAGGGCGCTGATGACATATTGCGTCACGATGATCGGGCGCGTCGGCAGCCCGGTCGTGCGGGCCGCGTTCGGGTTGTCGCCAGTAGCATAGACCAGCCGGCCGAAGCGGGTCTTCCTCAGGAAAAAGCCCATGAGCGCGGCCACCGCCGCGAAGATGATCACCGACATCGGGATGCCGAGGATGGTTCCGTTGCCGACGAATTTCAGCCAGCCGATATCGGAGGGGGCATAGAGCACGTCGGACGCAAAGACGATGCGGCCAGAGCCGTAGACCGAGGACGCGATGGCAAGGGTGGCGAAGATCGGCGGAATTTCGGCCACCGCCACCATGACGCCGGTGAACAGGCCGATGGCCGCGACCAGGATGGCCCCGAAGACGACGGCCAGCGTGAAGTCGACGCCCCAGGTGGAGATCCAAATGCTGAACGCGACGCCGACGACCATCACCGCCACCATGGTCAGGTCGATGCCGCGCCCAACGACGATGAACCCCATGCCGACGGCCAGCGTGCCGAGGATCGAGACATTCTTGAGAATGGCAAGGATGTTGCCCTGGCTCAGGAAATTGTTGAGCGTCGCCGAGAACACCAGGAAGAGGACGGCCGAGATCGCGCCGACGACGAGTTCCTGGGACATTTTGATGCCCAAGCGCGCGGTGTCGGATTTGCCCGAACCAGCCAAGTCAGTTCCTCCCTCGCTGCCGGTTTGAACCAGCGGCGTGCCAAAGCGGCCTTGCCCCAGGGGCTTTGCCGCGACGACGTTCCTCCACAGCCCTAAGCCGGCTGCTTGCGTGAAGACCATCGCGGCTCAGGGCGGCAGGGGCAATTTCGATTTTCTGATGCGCTGTGCAGTTCGTCAGTGTGGAAAAAGAGGATGAGGAATCGTCGGTTGTGTGCTCTGCCGGATTTCACCTGTCGCAAAGCTCAGCCCGATGCCGGCAGCGTGCCGCGATCCCCATGACGGTACTTTCCTGAGTGACGGGAGTGTCAAGTAAGGCACAAGCGGGCCCTGCTCTCCCTGGGTTTCCGTCCTACAGGCCGTTTCCATCGATCATCGCCATCAGGCAATCGCCAGCTTGTGTGCCGCTGATGCCCAGATCACGCACGCTGTTCATGTGGTTTCGGTCATTCAGGCGGAGGTCGCTGACAGGGTGCCCCTGCGCGCGCAAGCGCTTTCCGAAGTCGGCGGCCTGCTGGTGAAAAGGTGACGTTTCCTGATCTCCGACGAGAATGGTCGCTGCCGTCTCCCGGTCATGCCACCGCGTCATTGGGGTGAAGGCAGCTGCCTCCTCATCGGTGATGCCGATTAACGGCTGGAGGAAGGAGGTCTGAAGGGGCTTGAGGTCGTAAAGGCCGCCTAGCAGCAGCGCCGCACGTATGCGCGACGGCATTGGCGCCTTTTCGAACAGGAATGTGGCCAGGTGCGCACCCGCCGAATGACCACTTACGCTTAGCCGGGCAGGGTCGCCGCCATGGGCGGCTATATTGTCCAGCACCCATTGTTTGGCACGCCGGATCTGGTCGACGATTGCCGCCATCCTGAATTCGGGCATCAGCGCATAGTCGACGATGACCGCGACCGCCCCAGCTTTGGTGACTGTGTTCGCTACATAAGAATAGTCGCTCCTGGAGAACATGCGCCAGTAGCCACCATGGATGAAGATGTGCACGGGAAGATCCCTGCGCACGCCGGGCGGAAAGAACAGGTCCAACCTTTCGGCCTCGCCCTCGCCATAGGCGATACCCGCCGACATCGGCAGGGTCGCCCGGGTTTCGGCGCTGCGAGTCACTATGTCGGCCACGATATCGTCAAAATCGGCCACATGGTCGCGCGTGCGGAAAGGGTCCTTTGACATGACTGCCGGTTCAGAAGGTGACGGCAATATATTTAGCCTCCATGAACTCGGCGATGCCGTGGTGCTGGCCGCCTTCGCGGCCAAGGCCGCTCTGCTTGACGCCTCCGAATGGTGCGGCCGGATCCGACATCAGTCCCCGGTTGAGGCCGATCATGCCGGCCTCGATCCCCGACGCCACCCGCATGCCGCGCCCAACATCGCGTGTGTATATATAAGCGGCCAGGCCATATTCCGTGTTGTTGGCATGCGCGATGGCCTCGGCCTCGGTGTCGAAGCGTGTGATAGGTGCCACCGGGCCGAAAATCTCCTCTTGCGCCATCTCCGCATCGGGCGGCACATCGGACAGCACTGTGGGCGGATAGAAGAATCCTTCTTCCTCCGAAATCGCCCCGCCGCAAAGCACCTTGGCTCCCCGGCCCACCGCGTCCTTGACCAGGCGGTCGATCTTGTCGACAGCCTTTCTGGTGATCATCGGCCCGCACTCGGTGTCGGCATTCGGGCCCGCCCCCACCTTAAGTGCCGCCATGCGCTTGCGGAGCCCGTCGGCAAAAGCATCATAGATTCCCGATTGCACATAGAGGCGATTGGCGGCGGTGCAGGCTTCGCCGGCGTTGCGCATCTTGGCGATCATCGCGCCATCGAGGGCGGCGTCGAGATCGGCATCGTCGAAGACGACGAACGGGGCATTGCCGCCGAGTTCCATCGAACACGAAATGACATGCTTTGAAGCCTCGCCGAGCAAGGTTCGGCCGACACCCGTCGATCCCGTGAAGGACAGTTTCCTGACCCGCGGATCGGCAAGCATGGCCGAAGTCAGCGGCCCAGGACTGGTCGTGGTCAGCACGTTGACGACGCCGGCAGGCACGCCGGCTTCGCTGTAGAGTGCCGCCAGCGCATAGGCCGTCAGCGGTGTTTCGCTGGCCGGCTTCAGGACGACAGTGCAGCCTGCCGCCAGCGCCGGCGCGATCTTGCGGGTCGCCATCGCGGCCGGAAAATTCCACGGTGTGATCAGCACGCAAATTCCGATCGGCTCATAATCGACCACGATCCGGTTGGTGCCGGATGGCGCGGTGCCGAATTCACCGGTGATCCGGACCGCCTCTTCGGCATTCCAGCGGAAGAACTCGGCGGCATAAGCCACTTCGCCGCGCGCGTCGCGCAGCGCCTTGCCGTTCTCCAGCGAGATCAGCATGGCGAGCGTTTCGGAGCGTTCGACCATCAGTTCGAAACAGCGCCTGAGGATTTCCGAGCGTTTGCGCGGCGCAGTTTCCCGCCATCTCCTAGCTGCTTTGGCCGCCGCCTCGACGGCGGCGGTGGCGTCCTCGACCGTCGCATCGGGAACCGCCGCGATCACCGCCCCGGAGGAGGGATCGACGACATCGATGAGCCGACCGTCGGAGGACGACCGCCAAGTGCCGTCGATGTAGAGTCCGTGCGAAAAACCGCGCACGTCATAGCCATCCTGGTCGAGTTGCTGAGCGTTCAAATTCATCGCTTTGTTCCGTTTCTCACATAACGCAGGCGGCGAGGTCGCCGTCATGGGCGGCCTGGACGAGGCGTCGCATCGTGCCGAGATCGAACGCACGCGGATTGTTCTTGATCAGGCGGTCGATGCCGAGCGCTTGCTCGGCGGTCCAGTCAAGCTTATCGGCAGGGAGGCCCAGATCCGCCAGTGTCGGCGTAATACCGATCGCCGCGAACAATCGCCTGATCTCCTCGATCGTGGCGGCTGCCATCTCGTCGGCGGTTCGCGCCTTGGCCTCCAAGCCAAGTGCCGCGCCGATCTCTGCCATCTCGTGAGCGGCGACGCGGCTGTTATAGGTCATCACGTAAGGCATCATTGTGGCCACGCCCAAACCATGGGCGGTGTGGGTGAGGGCGCCTGCCGGGTATTGCACGGCATGCGCCGCCGCCGTGCCGGCGGTGCCGAACGCGCAGCCCGCCGCCAGAGCGCCCATCATGACATCGGCACGCGCGTCGGCATCCGTGCCGTCGCTGCAGGCTTTCTCCAGACTCCGGCCAAGCAGCTTTATCGCGAGCAACGCGAAATGGTCTGTCAGCGCAGTCTTGCCGATGAAGACATGCTGTTGCGGCAGATTGGGGTCTTCACCGCGCCGCATGGCGGTGAAGGCCTCAATCGCATGGGTCAAGGCGTCGGCGCCGGCGATCGCGGTCAGGCCAGGCGGACAGGTCATTGTCAGCTCGGGATCGCACAGAGCGACCGCGGCGATAAGGTGAGGGCTCGATATGCCGACCTTGAGCGTCCGGTCCGGGTCGGAAATCACCGCGACCGGCGTCACCTCGGAGCCGGTGCCGGCCGTGGTGGGTACGGCGATCAGCGGCAGTGTCTGACCCGGCACCTTGAACTCCCCGTAATAGTCCTGGAGCTTGCCGCCATGGCTGAGCAGCAGGGTGGCGCATTTGGCGAAATCGAGACAGCTGCCGCCGCCGATGCCGATCACCATATCCGGCCCGAACCCCTTCGCTTCCTCGACGCAGATGCCGACCGTGTCGCGTGGCACGTCGGGCAGAACACGATCATGCACCAGGACCTCGATCGAGGCTGACTGAAGGGACTTGATGATGTCGGCGAATACCGTTGTGCCCGCGAAACGCTCGTCGGTGCAGACCAGCGCGCGTCGGCCGAACCGGGCGGCGACCGTCGGCAGCACATGGCGTTGCCCCTTCCCGAACAGGATTTCGCGCGGCAACCGCAGGGCGGCGAAGAGGGTCATGATTGGTCCTTTGACGGCTGCTGACTGGAAACGGAGGCATTGAACTCGGTCTGGATCGGACGGTTTAAGAGTGTGTCTCTCGCACTTAAAAGATATCCGCTTTAAAATCGTATAGGATATAGGATTGCATCCGCGGAACCATCGTGTTAGCAGTCCTCACTGTCAAGAGGCAAAATATGCAGACCGCAAACTTACCCGACCCAAGCGACGCCAGCATTGGAGCTGGTCGCATCCAGCGCGCCAACAGTCTCGTCGAAGATGTCTATGAAGCCATCTTCGCGCAGTTGATGGCGCTGAAGATCCCCCCCGGCTCGCGCATCACAGTCGACAGCCTGGTCAAGGAATTCAACGTCTCGCACACGCCGATCCGGGAAGCCCTCGGACGGCTCGAAGGCGAAGGCCTGGTGCTCAAGACGCATCTGATCGGTTATCGTGCCGCGCCCCAGATCACCCGGCGCCGTTTCGACGAATTATACGAGATGCGTCTGCTGCTCGAGCCGCATGGCGCCGCAAAGGCCGCCGCAACAATGGACGACGCCAAGCTCGATCTGTTGCTCGAAGCTGCCGGCGTGATGTCACGCCGCGAAGGCAAGGATGATCGCGTGCGCTATTCGAATTTCGCCAGGCAGGATGCGATCTTCCACGACAAGATCATGGAGTTTTCTCAAAACGAACTCATCCGCGAGACGTTGAGCCACCAGCACACGCACTTCCACATCTTCCGCCTGATGTTCCATGCACGCGTGACCGAGGAGGCGCTTGACGAACACGAGGCGATCCTTGCCGCGTTCGGCTCGGCCGATCCCGATGCCGCCGAAAAGGCGATGCGCATCCATATAGAGCACTCGCGCGATCGCCTGCTCCCGGCATTCGATTGAGGTCGGAACGGATGTCCATTGCCGCGAATATCGCCGGCGAGGGCGGGAGCACGTTGTCCAGCGAAGCGCCTGGTTCGCTTGAACCGGTGCTGCGCGCCCAGGAATTGTCCAAGCAATACGGCCCAGTGACGGTGCTGTCGGACGTCACCCTGGACGTCCTGCCGGGAGAGATCCACGCCATCATTGGCGAGAACGGTGCCGGCAAGTCGACGTTGATGCGGCTGCTGTCCGGCTATGTCGAGCCAAGCCACGGCACGTTGTCGATGAACGGACACGCGGTGAAATTTGCCAAGCCTGCCCAAGCACAGGATGCCGGTATCGCTTTGGTTCATCAGGAGATCCTGCTCGCCGAGGGGCTCACGGTCACCGACAATCTGTTTCTCGGGCGAGAGCTTTCGCGTGGCCATGTCGTGGATGACCGCACCATGCGCCGGCTGGCAACCGAGAAACTGGCGCAGATCGGCTGCGCGGTCTCGCCAAGGGCACTGGTGCGCGACGTTTCGCTGGCAGACCGGCAGATGGTGCAGATCGCTCGCGCCCTGCTTGACGACCACAAGGTGGTTATCTTCGACGAGCCGACCGCCGTTCTGACCGGTGGCGAGGTCGAGCGCCTGCTGGAGATCGTCCTGCAACTGAAGGCTCACGGCACCGCCGTGCTCTATATCAGCCACCGGTTGGATGAGGTGCAGCGGGTCGCAGACAAAGTGACCGTTCTGCGCGACGGCAAGATGGTCGGCACCTATCCCGGCAAGACGCTGAGCCAGATGGACATGGCGCGGCTGATGGTCGGGCGCGAACTGGCAGCGCTCTATCCTGAGAGAACCGCAGCGCCTTCGGATGTACCGATGCTGAGCGTAAGGAACGCCTCCGTTCCCGGCTATGTGGAGGACGTGTCGTTCACGGTCCACAAGGGCGAGATCCTGGGGTTCGCCGGTATGGTCGGCGCAGGCCGAACCGAACTCTTCGAGGGCGTTATCGGCTTGCGCCCGGCAGTTGCCAAGATCGAACTTGAGGGCAAGTCGGTCCATTTCCAATCGCCGCGCGCGGCGATCGACGCCGGCGTCGGTTACCTGACCGAGGATCGCAAGGGCAAGGGACTGCTGCTGCAAGAGCACCTGGCGCCTAACCTGACGCTGTCGGCGCTCGATGTGTTTCATCCCGGCCTCTCGATGGGTCGGCGCCGCGAAGCGCAAGCCTTGGAACAGGCCGTGGAGACATATGACATCAGGCTGAAGAGCCTCGGCGCCAAAGCGGCCCAGCTTTCCGGGGGCAATCAGCAGAAGCTGCTGCTGGCGAAGGTGCTGCTGACCGATCCTTCGGTGGTCATTATCGACGAGCCCACGCGTGGCATCGACATCGCCAACAAGGCGCAGATCTATGCCTTCATCCAGGAGCTTGTGGCCAAGGGCAAGGCCTGCATCGTCATCTCTTCGGAGATGCAGGAATTGATCGGCATCTGCGACCGCATCCTGGTGATGCGCGAAGGCCGCATCACCGGCGAGGTCAGTGGCGCCGAAATGACCGAAAGCAATGTGGCGGTACTGGCGACCAGTGGCCCCAAGCAAGGGCCAAAAGCCAAGGGAGGCACAAAATGGCTGTCATGAGCGAATCCGCACCCAGGCGTCGCCCCCTCGATCTCAACATCAGTTGGACCGATATCGGGCCTTTTCTTGCGCTGGCAGCTCTGCTGGTGGTCGGTTACCTCATCAACCCCGATTTCCTGTCCGCCACCAACCTCGCCAACGTCATCACCCGCAGCGCCTTCATTGCTATTATCGCGGTCGGCGCGACATTTGTGATCTCGTCGGGGGGGCTCGATCTTTCCGTCGGCTCGATGGCCGCCTTCATCACCGGCATCACCATCATGTTCATGAACGCGGTGGCGCCGCATGCCGGCATCTGGGCTATTCCCGCCGGTATGGCGGTTGCGATCCTGGTCGGCCTGGTGTGCGGGCTTGCCAACGGACTCATCGTCACGGTCGGCAGGATCGAACCGTTTATCGTCACGCTGGGCACGATGGGGATTTTCCGGGCGCTGATAACCTATCTGACCGATGGCGGCACGATACCGATCGACAGGTCGTTGCGCGAGGCCTACCGGCCTGTCTATTTCGGCACGGTCGGCGGGATCCCGGTTCCAATTCTCATATCCATCGCAGTCGCCGCGGTCGCATCCTTCATCCTTTACAAGATGAAATATGGGCGCAAATGTGCGGCGGTCGGCGCCAATGAGGATGTCGCCCGTTATTCCGGCATCTCGGTGATCAGGACACGGACCGTGGCCTATATCGTCCAGGGTGTCTGTGTGGCGATTGCCGCGATCTGCTACGTGCCGCGCCTGGGCGCCGCAACGCCGACGACCGGACAGCTTTGGGAACTGCAGGTCATCACCGCCGTGGTGATTGGCGGCACCGCATTGCGCGGCGGCAAGGGCCATGTGTGGGGGACAGTCGCCGGCGCCGTCATCCTGGAACTCATCGCCAACCTCATGGTGCTCTCGGACTTCGTCTCCGAATACCTCGTTGCCGCTGTTCAAGGCGTCATCATCATCATCGCCATGCTCATCCAGCGGTTTTCGAATTCGAAATAGCGCCGCGTCCGGACCACGCGGATTAACGTTCTTGTAGGTCCAAGGGAGAAGACAATGTTCAGTAGAAAATGGATTGCGGCAGCGACACTTGGCGCGCTGCTGCTGGCCGGCCAGGCCATGGCGCAAGACAAGAAGGTCATCGCGGTGTCGATACCGGCCGCTGACCACGGTTGGACAGCGGGCATCGTCTACCACGCACAAGCGGCGGCCAAGGAAATCAACGCCGCCTTCCCGAACGTCGAAGTGGTCGTGAAGACGTCGCCGTCCGCGGCGGAGCAGGTCAGCGCGCTTGAGGACCTGTCGGCCAGCCGCAAGCTGGATGCTCTGGTGATCCTGCCTTACAGCTCGGAAGAGCTGACCCAGCCGGTCAAGGCTATCAAGGACATGGGCACGTTCATCACCGTCGTCGATCGCGGTCTGACTGACGCCTCCGTCCAGGATCTCTACCTCGCCGGCGACAATATCGCGGTTGGCACCAACACCGCCAAGTTCATGATCGACAAGCTTGGCGGCAAGGGCGACGTCGTTGTGTTGCGCGGCATTCCGACCGTCATCGACGACGAGCGCATCAAGGGCTTCCAGGACACGATCAAAGGCACTGATCTGAAAGTCCTCGACATCCAGTACGCGCATTGGAACAGCGACGAAGCCTTCAAGCTGATGCAGGACTATCTGGCCAAGTACCCGCATATCGATGCGGTGTGGGCCAATGACGACGACATGCTGCTTGGCGTGCTCGAGGCGGTCAAGCAGTCGGGGCGGACCGACATCAAGCTTGCGCTCGGTGGCAACGGCATGAAGGACATCGTCAAGAAAGTGATCGACGGCGACGCCATGACGCCGGTCGAGACGCCATACCCGCCGTCGATGATCAAGACCGCGATCTACATGACAGTCGCCAACCTGATCGGCCAGGCACCCGTCCGTGGCACCGTCAAGCTCGACGCGCCGTTGATCACCCAGGCCAACGCCAAGGAATATTACTTTCCGGATTCGCCATTCTGACCCTATCCGATTTCACAGAAAGGCAGGCGCAGTCTGCGCCTTGCCTAGCTCAAAACACTGAGAGGAAGAACCATGCCAGGCAAAAAGATACTGATGCTGACCGGTGAGTTCACCGAAGAATACGAAATCTTTGTCTATCAGCAAGCGATGGAAGCCGTCGGTCACACCATCCACGTGGTATGCCCGGACAAGAACGCCGGAGATCTGATCAAGACCTCGCTGCACGACTTCGAGGGCGACCAGACCTACACCGAAAAGCTCGGCCATTATGCGCTGATCAACAAGACTTTCTCGGAAGCCGAGAGGCAGCTCGATCAATATCATGCCGTCTACTGCGCGGGCGGCCGCGGCCCGGAATACATCCGCACCGACAAGCGCGTGCAGGCGATCGTGCGCCATTTCCACGAGGCCAAGAAGCCAATCTTCACCATCTGCCACGGCGTGCAGATCCTGATCGCTGTCGACGGCGTGGTGCGCGGCAAGAAGGTCGCGGCACTCGGCGCCTGCGAGCCGGAGGTGACACTGGCGGGTGGCACCTATATCGACCTGTCGCCGACCGAGGCCTATGTGGACGGGACAATGGTTTCGGCCAAAGGTTGGACGGCGCTTGCTGCGTTCATCCGCGAATGTCTGAAGGTGCTGGGAACGGAAATCCGCCACGCATAAACTTCTGGAACCGACGCATTCGCCAAGGGATGCGTCGGTTCCCTTCAACAGCGCTTCCATATCCATCAACTCGGTCGGGATCGCGGCTTCCGAGCTACGATATAGGCGAGACACTTAAGTATTGCCGCCTGTTGCGCCGCTTTTCGTCCTGCCTGTTCCACTGGTGCTGTTCGACAGGGTCGGCGCGCGGCGTTGTTTCAGCATCCGGATAGGCCGTGTCGTCGACCGTGCGGCCCCGTCGTCCCCCCGAGGCCACCTCGCTCCGGGCTTGCTCATTCGGATTGCAAGCTGCTGACATCAGTCAACGCCTGCAACGGCGCTACGCCACCGGAAATCGGGTGCGCTTGAGTTCAGGCCCGCGTCAGTAAATCTGGCATCGCGGATAATCCAATAATCTCCCAGCGTCCGGGGTTGGTCATCGGCCTGACGAAAAGAACGGCGTCCAGGAACGATTTCGGCCGGCTGTCGTTGCCTAACATTAGGTATCCCTTATGGACTTTGCGAAATGCCGCTGTGTCAGAATCTATGCCCTCTTGAAATGACGTTCAAATGTCCTCGCTGCGGATTGGCTTTGCTGAAACCCGGGCGCTGGTTCCAGGTTGCGTCCAAATATCGCTGCGAGGGCTGTCACAGCGAAATCCGGATTACGTATCCCGACAAGATTGCACTTTTCCAGAAGTATGCGGATTCGCAGGGCGAGGTCCATCTCCCCCAAAGCATAGCTCAGTCCTGACCAGTCGTTCAGCGGCTAGGCCACGGTCCTGCCAGGAGGGCAGGCGATCTGAAGGCTGACTTCCGGCGGTAGGGTTGCCTGTAGCATGGAACGAAATCCGTTCCCTGCGGTTGGAGTTGTCCAGCTACACGCGATTGAACCGGCCTTGCCCCACAGTCAGGAGCAGTGATGCAAACATACCTGGTGGAACAAATGGAGGGGGATGACGTGGTCGCGGCGAGTAACGTCAATGCGTCCAGCCCGTTCACGGCGGCGACTATGTCAACGGGACGCCAGGTTACCCTGCGGACTTGGGAAAACAATTGGGTTCGTGTAACGGATGAGCTTGGAGGGGAAGTGTTCGCATACTGCTTCGTTTCAAGCACTGGCAAAGCGGATAGCAGCGCGCAGCCCGACACCTCTGTAAGGTAAGGGAGTCCCGCAGCCCGGGCGGGCGCAGGCTGGCCTCTTCATCTTCGAATAATTCAAGCGATTAAGACCGTCTCACGCATCATCCGAATGATTGATGAAAAGATCATGCCGCGGAGCGATAAGCGGCAACAATCCTAGCGTGGGGCCCTTATGTCTCTGGCGCATTTAGAATCTTCGAGGGCGATTCAAACGGTGCAGGCTGACTACCAAGCGGTGGTCCCTTGCCGATGGTTAAAAGCTCCCGATCATGCTCTTGACCATGGCGGGCCTGTTCTACGTTTGCATCAACGGATGGGAACTGGCTTCGCCGACGTTCCTGTCTTTGATCACCTGAGGGAGATCGCCGGGCGTTATTCCGAAAAATTAGCCGCCAGCGACGGCACCAATCGACTGACCTATTCCGAGCTTTTTCGGGCGGTCGAGGCATTGGCCGGCTGGATTGAAGCCGTCGTTCCCGACGGAAATGCGGTTGGAATACTTCAGGCCAACTCGGTCTGGTACACCGTTGCGATGCTGGCCAGCATGGCATCCGGTCGGCCGTCAGTGCCGCTTAACGTGCGAGATCCGGACTCGCGCATCAACGAAATCGTCGCCGACGCGAGGCTCTCCGCCATAATTGGCGACAAAGGCCTCCACGGCCTTGATCTGCCCCAGCACGTTGCCTGGATCGATATGGCGCAATCATTGCAGGCAACGCCCCATCCAGCCGCACACCGTGTGGTTTCTGTCGATGCACCGGCAATCGTGCTTTATACCTCCGGCAGCACGGGCCGCCCCAAGGGGATTGTCAACAGCCAGCGGAACTTGCTGTGCCGAGTGCAGCAATATGTCGATGCGTGCCACATCAATGCACAGGATGTATTCCTGCCTCTGACCGGCCCGGCAACCATCGCCGGCTGTCGGGAAATTCTTGCCGCTCTTCTCACGGGTGCCACGTTGCAGCTTGTGGAGGTTGAAGCCGTCGGTCTGCGCGCGGTTCGCGGCCGCATGCAATCCGAAGGCGTGACGATCACCTATCTGGTGCCGGCATTGCTTCGCGCTCTCTTGGCGGATGAACCCGCGGACGCCTTTGGTTCGCTCAGAGTTGCCCGAATTGGAGGCGAGAAGGTATCTTCGGCCGACATCCGCCTCGTGCGCAAGGCTGTCCCGCCAAATTGCCTGGTGCAGATCGGCTATTCATCGACGGAAACGACGGGATCGCAGTGGTTCTTGCCGCACGATTGGCCGGAATTCGATTCTTCGGCTCCCGTCGGCTGGCTGCTTCCGGGAATCAGCTTCGCAGTGGTCGATGAAGAGGGTTACCCGGTTCAGCCCGGCAAGATCGGAGAACTGTTGATCAGAAGCCCGTATGTCGCGCTTGGACATTGGGAAAACGGGGCCGTTGTTCCGTTTGAAGTAGACCCCGACGACCAGACGCTTCGCATCTTTGCGACGGGCGATCTTGTGCAAATCGGGAGTGACGGCCTGCTGCGGATCATAGGCCGCAAAGGGCGCCAGATAAAGGTCAATGGGCGGCGCGTTGAGCCGGCCGAACTCGAACGGGTTCTGCGTGGCGCGCCGTCGGTGAAGGATGCCGTGGTTATCGTCACCCCGGCGAATGAACTGGTTGCATTCGCCGTACCGCACAGCGGAGCGGGAGCCAGTTTTTGCGACGAGCTGCGCCAACTTGCCAGGACAAAATTGCCGCCGGCGCTTTGCCCGTTGCGACTCCATGCAAGCGCCGAGATACCGCGACTGCCCAGCGGAAAGATCGATATGACAACGCTGGCTGCAATTGACCTTTCGGTTCGGGAAACCACGCCCCCACCGCAAATACCCCATGCGGGACATGAAGTTCCTGCTCATCAGATCGTACGGCGTGCCTGGACCAAGGTCCTCAAGACGCGGGTCGCCCTGGGCTGTTGGGACGAAGCGGGGGGAGATTCGCTGAAGCTGCTGCACTGCGTCATGGAAATCGAAAGCGCGATCGGGCAGGAGCTCGGATTGGAAGCCTTCACGGTTGGAATGAGCTTCGATGAGATGGTTGCAGCGGTCATTTCTGCTCAAGGAGGCGGCGAGCACGCGCCCGCTTGGAAACACGAGCCTCCGCTGCTTTTCCTTTTCCCCGGCTCGGTCGGCTATGGTCCGAGCCTTGCTTCGTTCGCATCGGCAATAAGCAAGGTCGCCAGGGTGTCTCCCATCAGATATCCGGCCCTGGGCATGATCCTGCAAGGTCAGAACACCGTCGCCGCAATGGTCGAAGCTGCAATCGATCATATCAACCGCGTGCAGCCGACCGGCTGTGTTCGCCTGCTTGGTCACTCGCTCGGAGGAGCGGTTGCTTTTGAGGTTGCCGCGCGTCTGCTTGATCAAGGGCGAGCGGTAGCGTTCACGGGCATTCTGGATACCAGCCTGGTTGGCGAACGCAGCAAGCGTTGGGAGACGATTACCCGGACATTTCACCGGATCCGAACCAATCGTATATCGGCTAGTCGAGTGGCATGCCGCGCGCTTGCCAAGGTCGCGGTCAAAATGCACTGCGAATCCCGGCTTGCCAGCTTCCTCGATCGCTATGCCGAGGGTCAGTTCAACCCGACGAGCTTCAGAACCAAACTGGAACTGCAGGAAGTTCTGCGCGCGCGCGCCTTCTTCCAGTGGCTCACAGAACCCAGGCCGATACTGCCGATCACCGGCACCTTGTTCCGTTGCGCGCGGCCCGGAATGCCGCTTGCACTTGGGTGGGATCGGGCATTCGTCCATCTGGACGTCATTCCGATCGCCGGCACTCACATCGACATGGTCGTGGAGCCCCATCTGACCATCAATCGCCCGCTCATCGAAAACGCTGTGACTGAGACCTACTCTTCAATCGAGTCACAGAAACGGGAGGCAGTGTCATCGACCTGATCGGGGAATTCAGCAGCGATGTGCTGGCGCTCGATGCTCGGCTGGAGATCGATCGCATCGTCGAGACCTTGCGCGAACAGGTTCTCGGCACACAACGGCGCCGCGGAGTGGTTGTCGGGCTCTCCGGAGGCATCGACAGTTCGGTCGTCGCAACGGTCTGCGCACGCGCGTTCGGCAGGGACAAGGTACTGGGCCTGTTCATGCCGGAGCGCGATTCATCCGGCGACTCGTTGAGGCTTGGCCGCAGCGTCGCCGGGCAGCTTGGCATCGACACAATCCTTGAGGATATCCAGCCGGCGCTCGAGGGCATCGGCGCCTACGCCCGACAGATGGAGGCCATCCGAACTGCCGTCCCTGGATATGGCGAAGGCTGGAAATGCAAGCTGGTCATGGCATCGGTGCTGGAGAGCAGCGGCCTTAATATCACGCGCCTCACCGTCGAGGATCCGGACGGAAAGATCGACACCGTGCGTCTTTCGCCGGCGGCTTACCTGCAGATCGTCGCTGCAACCAACTACAAGCAGCGGGTTCGCAAGATGACTGAATACTATCATGCGGACCGCCTCAACTATGCAGTGGCAGGCACGCCAAACCGGCTCGAATATGACCAAGGCTTCTTCGTCAAGCAGGGCGACGGCGTCGCCGACGTGATGCCGATCGTCCATCTCTACAAGACCCAGGTTTATCAGCTGGCGGAATATCTCGGGATTGACGAGGAGGTCCGAACGAGGCCGCCGACCACGGACACGTTTTCCATGGCGCAAACCCAGGAGGAGTTCTACTTCGCCTTGCCCTATCAGCTGATGGATTTGTGCCTCTACGGCATGAATCACGGAATTTCGGCCGGCGTGGTTGCCGCCGCCGCCGGCCTGACGGCCGAGCAGGTCGAGAAGGTCTATAAGGATATCGTCAGCAAACGCCGCGCCGCCCGCTACCTTCACGCACGGCCGCAGCTGTCCGCTGCGATGGACAGGGATTGACCCATGTGCGGCATCGCCGGAATTGTGGCGCTGAACGCGGCTGCGGAGCCTCCTTCACGAGCCGCGCTTCTACGAATGGCAGCCGCGCTCTCCCATCGAGGCCCGGACGAGAGCGGCGTTTACCGCGACAGGCGGGCGGGGCTGGCGCATACCCGTCTGTCGATCATCGATCTCTCGACCGGACAGCAGCCCCTCGCGGACACCGGCGATACCACCTGGATCGTGTTCAACGGCGAGATCTTCAACTACGTCGAGCTGCGTGAACAACTCATGGCGCTGGGGCATCGTTTCCGCACCCGCAGCGATACCGAGGTCATCGTGCACGCCTACCGCGCCTGGGGCGTGGCCGCGTTCGAGAGGCTAAACGGGCAGTGGGCACTCGCCATCTGGGATTCGCTGACAGGCCGTCTCGTCCTGTCGCGCGACCGGTTCGGCATCTGCCCGCTGCATTTGTGCGAACATGCTGGCCGCCTTCACTTCGCCAGCGAAGTGAAGGCCATTTTCGCAGCCGACCCGGCGATACCGCGGGCCTTCGATCCGGCGGGGATAGACCAGACTTTCACGCTGTGGACGGTCGTACCGCCGCAAGGCGTATTTCAGGGAGTGAAGGAACTTACCCCCGGCCATGTACGCATCTACGACAATGGCAGCGTTCGTGAGCACGGTTTCTGGAAACCTCGCTATCCCGAGATCGCGGACCAGGCCCATGGCACCTTCACCGGCTCACTGGACGATGCGGTGGACGAAGTGCGTAGCGCCTTGCAGGCCGCGACGGCGCTTAGAATGGTCAAGGCGGATGTGCCGGTTGGCTGCTACCTTTCCGGCGGGCTCGACAGCTCACTTGTCGCCATGCTCGGGAGGCGCTTCGCCGGCGCGCCATTCCAGACCTTCTCGTTGCGTTTTGCTGACGCCGAATATGATGAAACCCGTTACCAGCGGCTGGTTGCAAGTGCGAGCGGCGGCGAGCACCACGAGGTGATGGTTTCGCGCGGTGATATTGCCGAGGTTTTCCCAGATGTGATCCGTCACGCCGAGCGTCCGATTCTCAGGACCGCGCCGGCGCCGTTGTTCCTTCTCTCGAGGCTGGTGCGCGAACATGGCATCAAGGTCGTCCTGACCGGCGAGGGCGCCGACGAGATGTTTGCCGGCTACGACCTGTTCCGTGAAGGCAAGGTCCGCCGTTTCTGGGGGCGGCAGCCCGCATCCGCCCGACGCGCGCGACTGCTGGAACGGCTCTACCCCTATCTGAGCCGGTCGCCCGTCAAGCAGCAGGCGATGGCGCGCCAGTTCTTCGGACACGGTATCCATGCATTTGGCGCGCCCGGCTTCGCGCATGACACCCGCTGGCGCACCACCAGCGCCATCAAACGGCTGTTCTCGGCCGACATGCATGCCGAAGCGGCGCGTCACGACGTGGTGGCGGACCTGCTTGGCCACCTGCCCGAAGAGTTTCCACGATGGGGTCCTCTCGCGCAGGACCAGTATCTTGAGATCAGGACGCTGATGTCGGGCTACCTGCTCTCCTCGCAGGGTGACAGGATGCTGATGGCCCATTCTGTCGAGGGGCGCTTCCCGTTCCTGGACGACAGGCTCGTGGCGTTGGCGAATTCGCTCCCGCCCGACTACAAGCTGCGCATTCTGGATGAGAAGCACGTGCTGAAGCGTGTGGCGAAATCGATCGTGCCCGCGGAAGTCGTGGCCCGCAAGAAGCAACCCTACCGGGCGCCCAACGCACTTTGCTTCACGGGCGATGGCGCACCCGCCTATGTCCGCGAAGCACTCTCCGAGACTGCCCTGCGCGCGGCGAATGTCTTTGATCCGAACTCGGTCGCGCGCCTGCTGGACAAATGCGCTGCCAAGACCGGCGATGGGGATCTGTCCAACTCGGACAACATGGCATTGGTCGGCGTGCTGTCGACGCAGCTCCTCCATCAGCAGTTTGTCGCAAGCCGCCCATCGAGCGCGCATGCGGTCGACCTCAGGATAGATGTCGATCACCTGCACAGGGAAGAGGTGCTGGTATGATGCATGGCGCCGTACCTCTGCTGGACGATTACCTCAGCCATTCGGCCGAACGGCTCGGCGACAAGATAGCGCTGGTGTGCGGCGAGCACCGGCTCACCTATGACGAGCTTGAGACACGCTCCAGCGCGGTCGCCCGTCATCTCGTCACGTCCGGGGTCGCCCCCGGTGACCGCGTTATGATCTTCGCCGACAACACCGTCGAGACCGTGGTCAGCTTCTGGGCGGTTCTCAAGGCGAGCGCCGTTGTGTGCGTCGTCAATCCGCTCACCAAGAGCGACAAGCTGGGGTATTTGCTCAACGATTGCCTTCCGGCAGCATTGATCACCGACAAACATTTGCAGCCGGTCTTTGCTGAGCCGGCGCGTAACTGTCCGTCGCTGCGGCGGCTCATCGTCTCCGGTCAGGTGGACGACGCCGAGCTCCGGGGATTGCCGCATGCCGTGCGCTGGGATGAGGCGGCTGCCGGCCACGGCAAAGCGCCGGCCCGCCGCCGCATCGATATCGATCTCGCAGCCATCATCTACACGTCGGGCTCGACCGGCGAACCCAAAGGCGTGATGCTGACACACAGGAACATGATGACAGCCTGCACGTCTATCGCCTCGTACCTTGAGCTTGGCGAAGACGACGTGATCCTCAATGTCTTGCCCCTGGCCTTCGACTACGGCCTCTATCAGATGATAATGGCATTCCGTACCGGGGCGCGGTTGGTCCTCGAGCGCTCGTTTGCCTTCCCCGCACAGATACTTGCGATCATCGAAAGGGAGAGAGTTACAGGCTTTCCCGGCGTGCCGACCATCTTTGCCGCGCTGTCGGATCTCAGGACGCTGAAGGCAAATGATTTTGCAAGCATAAGGTATGTCACGAATACGGCGGCAGCCCTGCCGCTTAAGCACATTCGCCTGCTCCAGGAACTGTTTGCCGCCGCCCGCATCTATTCGATGTACGGCCTGACCGAATGCAAACGCTGCACCTATCTTCCGCCGGACGATCTTGCCCGAAAACCGTTGAGCGTGGGGATCGCCATCCCGAACACCGAAATGTGGATTGTCGATGAGGATGACCGAAGGGTTGGTCCCAATGTCGTCGGCCAGTTGGTCATCCGCGGGGCAACGGTCATGAAGGGCTACTGGGGTAAGCCGGAGGCTACCGCGAAGAAGCTCAAGCCAGGTCCTTTGCCCGGCGAGCAGGTTCTGTACACCGGCGACTACTGCCGAATGGACGAGGAAGGCTACCTCTATTTTGTCGGCCGCAGCGATGAGATCATAAAATCGCGGGGAGAAAAGGTGGCGCCTAAGGAAGTCGAAAACGTGCTGATGGAAATCCCGGGAGTACGGGAAGCCGCGGTTGTCGGAGTACCTGACGACCTGCTGGGGCAAGCAGTGAAAGCGTTTGTCGTCATGGAGCAAGGAACGATCATGGGCGAAAAGCAGCTGCGGATGGAATGTCAGAAGCGATTGGAAAACTTCATGATTCCGAAGTCCATCCAAATTGTGTCCAGTCTGCCGATGACGGACACGGGCAAGCTCAAGAAAATGGCGCTGTCATAAAGCAATTTACGGAAATTATTTGGATCGGAGGCCAATTCAATGCTGAGCACGAACAACAGAATTGACACCTACAGCGATCAAATCCGCGCCTTTCTGGCGTCAAACTTCTACGTAGCCGACCCGCGTGCGCTGGAAGTTGAAACGTCGTTGCTCGATCAGGGCATCATAGACTCGACTGGAGTGCTTGAAGTTATCGGATTCGTCGAGGAGACATTCGGCATCACTGTCGAGGACAGTGAACTTCTGCCGGAGAATTTCGATTCCATCCAGGGAATTGCACGTTACGTGGTCAGCAAGGAAAACTGATCGCCGGGCTACGGCTTGAGGGCGTCGTCCCAACCGAGCGTGCAAACCCATGGCGCGGCTCACGCTGACGCTTTGGCCCGTGCACAAACCACCCTGGCTTCACCGGCTTTGTTCGCAACCGTGCGAATGCTCTCATAGGCTTTGGAACGCTCAACCAAACTCATGACCTGCCGGTCCTGGCCAAGCCCGACCTCGAAAAGCAGCATGCCACCTTGCCGCAGATAGTGCTGCGCCTCCTTGATCACCCGCATATGAATGCTCAGGCCGTAAGGCCCGGCAGCGAACGCCTCACGGGGTTCAAGTTCCATCAGATGCGCGCGGTCGTTTTCGAGCCGCTTCTCCGAGATGTAAGGCGGGTTGCAGACGACCAGATCGATCGTACCTTCGAGTTCCAGACCCGAGAAGGAATTGAAGAGGTCGCCCTGTAGCACCGAAATGCGTCCGGCCAGGCCAAGATGGGCAACGTTCCGGCAGGTGGTTTCGACGCAGCTGTCAGTGAGATCGCTCGCCCAGACGCGCGCGGTGGGGACCTTGTATCCAATGGCGCAGGCGAGATTGCCCGCCCCGCAGCACATGTCCACGACACGCGGTACCGGCCTGTTAAGTTCACGAAGGACATTGAGGGCGGTGCTGCCGAGCAGTTCCGTCTCCGGGCGAGGGACGAGCACGCCGGGCGCGACAACCAACTTCAGCCCCATGAAGTCGGTGCGGCCGGTGCTGTAGGCGCTGGCGACATCTATTTCACCAATCACGGCAAACCCGCTTTCTTGATTTCCCCATGTTGATTTCTCAGGCGCCCGGTCTTCATGCCGTGGGCGAGCCATCAGCAACGTCGTTCCCGGCTCGGTTCACGTCCGCGCAACTACTGGATCGCCGCGCTCTGCAGTTCGCTGCTGAACCTCACCTCGATGGTGTCTCCAGGCGCAACCTCGGTGTCCTGGTCGACCGGTCGACCTCTCGACGCGTCGCCGGCCCCGCCGGTTATTGTGATCCGCGCCTGAAAGGTTTCGCCGGCGACGGGCAGTGGAAGCGCGGACGCCCCTGATGGCTGAAGCTTCTGGCTGGCTGCGTGGAGCCTTGCAGTGGTCTCGGCGAGGCGAAGGTCGGTGTCCCTCAATTCGTTCAGAAGGCCGATCCTTCTTTGATTTTCATTGCGTTCCTGCTGCCTGACGGAGTCTTCCTGCTGGCGCCGCGTTCTCATCAGTTCGACCGAGGTCTCGAGCGCCCGGCTCGACGACATCAGCACGGCACGTCTGACGTCGGCGAGCCTGCTGTTGGTCAGGTTGCCCGATTCGAACGATTTGGTGACCCGCGCAAGATCGTCCTCATCCTGTTTCACCGCGGCCGCTTCCGTCTGCTCGCGCTTGAGCAGAACCTCGACCTGAGCCTCGGCATCCTTGGCGGTCTTGTCGAGATAGCTTTGCTCCTGCTGAAAATTGTTCAGCGAAATCTTGAGGCCCTCCGCTTCCGCCTGCGCGACCGCCGATATCAATGCGTTCGACAGGGGCGAGCCTTGCGGCGGTTGCATGTCAAATTCTGCCTGGTTCTGAAGTTCGGCGCGGATGCGCGCGCCATGAAAGTAGTCCCTGATGTAGTCCCCCCAGATCGACTCGTAGTCGCGTCGCAGATCAACGGGATCAGGTCCGCTTTGGCTTGCCCGAGACCGCAGGAGACTGAAACCGCCGGCGACGGCAATTGCCTGTCGGACAGTCATGAGTGGCCGGTAAGTCTGCTGCCCTGGTGTCAGCACATCGCCAGTCACATAGATCGGACGGTACTCCGCGATCACGGCCGTGACGTCGCTCGGCTTGATGACGATCATTTGCTCCCGTCCATCAGGTAGGCGCTGATGGACTATCTTGGTTGGCAGCACCGCCTCCATTCGCGTCTGCAATTCGGCCGGCGTCAGCCCGCCAACCGGGATCATCCCGAACTCGGGCAGCGCGATCGAGCCATCCATTTGCACGATCGCGCGTTGCGTTCGCTCCGCTATGGAGGCTATTCCTATCTCCACCGTATCGCCGGGCGACAGCTTATAGGCCACCGGCGCTTCAGCCGCGGCTGCGATATCCAGGGCCAGGCAGCCGGCAAGGGCTGCAAAGAAAATTCGGCTAACGAAGGCCATCGATGGCAATCTCCCTTTAATTCAGGCCCGGCTGCTGCGGCCAATCGAGATGGGCGACGAATTCGTAGACCGGCCCACCAGGCACCCCCCAATTGCTCGACCAGATCACTTGCGACCCATCAGGGGAGGGTGAGGCATGTGTCTCGCTCCAATAGTCGAACGGAGCGTTTCGCGTCTGCACGATGCGTCGGACCTCCTGACGACCGTCGACACGCAGCGCGATCACTTCGCGCGTGTATGGCGCCCAGTCCGGGTGGCTCCGAACCTCATCGGGATTGCCCCCGTAACTTATAAATGCCCATTCGGGCCTGTCCAAAGCACGCAGCGACGTATGCTCGGCCTCACCGTACTTCGTGAGCGACGTGACCTTTCCATCGGACAGCCGACGCTTGATCACCTGATATTTGTCCGGAGCGGATTTGCTGGTTCCGACGTAAATTTCGCTGCCATCCGCATCGAGAGTCAAATCGCCATGGCCGGGCCGATGATGATCCTTCCACGTTTGGCGCAGGGTGCCGTCGACTGCGAAAATGGCTCGCTGTTCGGTGCCGTCGACCAGATTTTGGAAACACAGGATGTTCTCTCCGAGCGGAGAAATGGTGCAGGAACTGGTCGTTCCGGCAACCTGGGCGAGATCGATGTCCGGGTATTTCAGACGCCGGTCGATGTCGTATGCGAAAACGACAGCAGCTCCATCATTGCGGGTCGCGCGTACGGCAATGCGGTTGCCGTCACGACTAGGATTTCCCTTGGACGGGCCGAATTCGAGATCCCGATATTTCGTTGCGGAATACACTATGTCCTCACGATTGGTGCGGGGCGCCCAGTTCGAAATCTTTTGACCATCGACACAGATCATCATCTCCGCGTTTCGAGGGCGCCATTCGCACTCACCCGACTTGTTGCGATGAAACAAAGGGAGGTAGGTTTTCCCGTCGAGGAAACACATGCCGTTGCAGCCGTTCATGAGGACGAGGAGGCTCTGATCCGCATTCCAGGCTTGCGCGCTCGAGTAGCGATGACTGCAATATATTTTGCCGCAGACAATTCCGCTGCCAAGCGCTCCGGGCTGGGTGATCCGAGTAAAGCGAATCCCTGTCGCCGGATCAGTTGCAGGTTTCAGATAAGCGGGCAGATCCATTGCCGGCTCCGTGCCTGCCGCACCGCTCGGCCGGTTTCCGGCTGTGTGCAGCGCCAGCAGAGCGGCCATCAACAGCAAAGCTGGTATGAGCCGCGGAAAGGTCATGTCATGTAGCTCATTTCGCGTCGGACGCGGCCTTCGCTGAGGCGCGAGCGCCACCACTCGATGGTCTTTT
Source organism: Mesorhizobium sp. WSM4833 (assembly GCF_055811095.1). Taxonomy (NCBI): domain Bacteria; kingdom Pseudomonadati; phylum Pseudomonadota; class Alphaproteobacteria; order Hyphomicrobiales; family Phyllobacteriaceae; genus Mesorhizobium; species Mesorhizobium sp. WSM4833. The sequence goes on along the minus strand of NZ_JBVVQG010000007.1, from coordinate 230,568 downwards.
CCAGACCATCACGCAAGCTCGTATGTGCCCGCCATCCGACTTTACTTTCAAGGTTCGAGGAATCGGCGAGCAACGCGCGAACCTCGGAGTTTTGCGGCCGCATCCGGCTTTCATCTCGACGAACTGGTTTCCTGGTGCCACTCAACTCGAGCACCAACTCCAAAACGTCCGAGACACTGACGGCGCGCTGGCTGCCTGCATTGTAGGCATGGCCAAATTCAAGCTCGGCCGCCCCTGCCGCCACAAATGCCGCCGCAGTGTCCTCCACAAAGGTAAGGTCGCGGATAGGGCTGGTGTCTCCGACCATGATCGCCGGACAGTTCTCGTCCAGAGCCTGCCTTATGATGGTCGGCACGATGGCCCGCTCGCTCTGGCGCGGCCCGTATGTATTGAACGGTCGCAGGATGACCACCGGCACATCGAAGGACCTGGCATAGGACGCCGCCATCATGTCTGCGCCGATCTTGGATGCAGAGTAGGGGGACTGTCCCTGCAGCGGGTGGGATTCGTCGATCGGCATGGTCAGAGCGGTGCCATAAACCTCGCTCGTGGACGTATGCACAATGCGTTCGGTTTCCCAGTGGCGTGCCGCTTCGAGGACATTCACGGTGCCCAGCACATTGGTTTCCACATAGGATTGGGCAGCCGCGTAGGAGTAGGGAATCGCAATCAGCGCAGCCAGGTGAAACACCGCCGCCTGGCCGCGCACGATCCGGTTGATGAACGCGCTGTCACGAACATCCCCGCGAATGCATTGCAGTTGGCCTCGAACGTGGTCGGGTAAATCGTCCAGCCAGCCATGGCTGTCGAACGAGTTGTAGAGGGCCAGTGCCGTGACATCGGCGCCTTCGTGCACCAGCGCTTCCGTGAGGTGGGATCCGATAAATCCATCCGCACCCGTGACCAGGACCTTCCTGCCGTGATAGCTCACGACTGCGCACTCCTTTGATCGTGTGAGCTGTCAAACTGGCGAACGAACAACAATCCATTCATGCCAAACTCTCCTCACTTTCCAACTCTACCCACTTGCCGCGGGAGGCAGGGACACGCCGAAAACCGCCCTGAAGCCTCGCATTATCCAGACGAGGTCCGATGCAATCGTGCGCCGCGGATAGTAGGCGAGGTCGATCGTTGCCTTGGCCGGGAACAGGACCTCTCGATAAAACAGGAGCGGATCAAGGGATGGCGGGTAAAAACAGGCTTCGTGACGGAAGAGAACCTGGGTCGGGCCGAGCAGGCCAGGCTTCCACTGCAGGACGGCTTCATTGCCGCCGCGGAAACAATCGGCGAAGGCAAGGCTTTCCGGCCGCGGGCCCACAATTGCCATGTCTCCCGTAAAAACGTTCCACAGTTGCGGCAACTCATCAAGTTTCGTTGCCGCGAGAAAACGGCCTATCCGCGTCATCCGGCTGTCATCGTTCATGGTCAGCGCAAGGCCGAAAGGATCGGCTGTTGTCTTGAATTTGCGGAACTTGTACATGCGAAACGGTTTTGCGCCGGCACCCAGGCGCGTCTGTGCGAAAAGCACGGGCCAACCACCCTCGACAAAGAGTGCGACAGCAATCAGTAGCATCAGCGGAGCGAGTGCCATTCCCGCTGCTGCGGCGAGGATGATATCCATCGCGCGCCTGGCAATTCCGTGGCTGGTGCCAGCTACGGCGGGCCGATGCATCGTCACGTCGAGTGCGTTCATGCCGCGGCTCCCGCGCGCCCGCTGCTTTCAATCGCGGTGGCCAACGCAACAACCACCGACTCGATCGCACTTGCCGTAATTTGCGGATGTAGTGGAATCGTCAACTCCCGCTGCGCGAAATCCTCGGTCTTCGGCAGATGGATTTCAGTGAACATTTGGCGATAGAGCGTCATCTGGTGCACGGGCGTATAGTGGATTGTGGTCTGTATTCCCTTCGTTCGCAGATGGTCGATCACCGTTTGCCGGTCGACGTCATGTGGCAGGAGGACAGGCATGATGTGATAGGCCGAGGTCCGTGGTTTGCAGAACGGAACTGTCACAGCCGAGCAATAGTCTGCGATCAGACGTCGATAGAGGACGACCAATATGCGCCGGATTTCATTCCATTCCTGCAGGTTCTGAAGCTGGACCAAGCCAATAGCGGCGCGCAATTCATCCATGCGGTAATTGAAACCGAGCATCGTCACATCGTATTGCGGCGTGCGGCTGTTCAGCCGCTGATGTGTGCCGCTGGTCATCCCATGTCCGCGCGCCTGGCGGATCGCTTCACGGAGCTGTGCATCCCGGGCGATTACGGCCCCACCTTCCGCGGTGGTCATGTTCTTGTTGCCGTAGAAGCTAAAGGCCGCGGCCGCACCGTAAGTCCCCACCTCCTTAAGGCCGGGAGCATGCGCGGCATCCTCGACGATATGCAGTCCTCGCACACGGGCAAATCTCTGCCATTCTTCCCGGTCGGCGAGGTAGCCGGCAAAGTGGACGAGAATGACGGCCTTTGTGCGTCCGGTGCACTTGGCTTCCGCGTCGCTTAGGGACATCAGTGGCACTTCGGCCGACTCTATGTCGACGAATACCGGTGTTGCTCCTACGTAGAGCACTGCATTCGCGGTCGCCACGAAGGTCAGCGAGGGAACCAGAACTTCGTCTCCGGGACCGATCCCAAGTGCATGGAGAATGAGATGCAGGGCGGCGGTGCAAGAGCTGACGGCAACGCAATCGACCGCATCATGCACGGCCGCGAAGGCCTCTTCAAAGGCTCGTACCTGGTCCCCCATCGTCAGCCAGCCACTGTCGACAACTTTGGCCAAGGCCGCCTTTTCCGGAAAGCCAAGAATAGGAGCGCTGACCAAGAGCATTACGACCTCCTCATGTTGGCGTGGTCGAGCGTTCAGCCCTCAAGCGGCCGCTGCCGAGACCTCGATCGATGCGGACTGCTCTTCCCAGGCAATGGTTTGTGCGTTTTGAAAATCTTCAACGCGTCCGATATCCAGCCAAAGCCCGTCATGTTTGTAGACGTGCACATTCGTGCCGTTTTGCATCATCTGCAGCATGAGATCGTCGAATCCGAAGGCGATGCCGTCAGGTATAAAACGAAAAACGTCTGGATTCATGCAATATATCCCCATGCTTACCAAATGGGATAGCGTCGGTTTTTCACGAAATACTTGAACGGTATTGTCGACCTCGTCGATGACGCCGAAGTCCATCTTGATGACGCGGGATGCGGTGGCTATGGTGACTGGATCCGTGTGTGTGCGGTGTGATGCCACAAACCGGCTGAGACTGAGATCGGTAAGTACGTCCCCATTGAGAACAATGAACGGCTCGTCCAGTTCCTCCCTGATCAGGGAGAGCGGGCCAATGGTGCCGAGAGGTTCCAGTTCCTGGGTGTAGCGTATCCTTAGATTCCACTGGGATCCGTCCCCGCATACGGTGCGGATCAAGTGCCCCAGATAGCCGGTCGTGACGTAGACTTCCTGAATGCCGTTCCGCCGCAGCCACTTCAAAAGCAATTCAAGAACCGGTCGAGCACCGATCGGCATGAGAGGCTTGGGCAATATGGATGTGAAAGGCCGAAGGCGTGTTCCCATTCCACCGCACTGAATGACCGCTTTCATCTCGTCCTCCTATTGATACGACTGTCGCGGTGTGATGGGTCCAACCCACCCGGCCGGAAGGTACGCCAGTGTTGGTTTTGCCTCTCCGGAGTGCAGCGATGGTAAGTGGCGCTTGAGAAGGCGTCGTCGTGCATTTGAATGGCACTTTCCCGGCCTTTTGATTCAATATTCCAGTTGGCAGCGCATGGGCGCGGCAGGGCGATCAGAGCTGGGAACTGTCCACATGTCCGGCGCCGGCAACGACCTTCTCGGAAGGGCATCGCTACCGTTCGTACGAAAAAAACACTTCAACATCTGGCCCTGAAATGTGTGCGATTGTAAGCTATATTAGAAGGTTGAAATGTGCCGATGGGCGGCGGCGAGCGTCGACATACGGGGGATCAGCGGGCGGCTGATCTGTGTTGGGTCACCGTACAGTCCATCCAAAGGGAGGTTTCGGCAGCTAGGGACACATGCGGGCTGCCAAAAGGTGGGTGGTTCATGTATCGTATTATCATCGCCGATGATCACGGCTTGTATCGTCGTGGGCTGCGACTGGCTTTGATGGCCGGCATTCCAGACTTGGAAATATTCGAAGCGGCGTGTTTTGATACCGTCATAAGCTTGCTTGAAGATCAGGCGCCTGTTGATCTCGCCATCATCGACCTGAACATGCCGGGACTGTCCGGTCAGGACGACCTTCGCGACGTCTTACCGGCTCATCCCGACACACGGTTTGCAATTGTCTCAGGGACCGATTCACGCGCCGAGATTCTAACTGCCCTCTCGATTGGACTTCATGGCTATATCGTAAAGTCCCAAACGGACGAGGAGGTGGTCCTGGCGGTGAACGAAATCCTGGCTGGCCGCATTTACGTTCCGGCACTTCTTTCACAAAGGTCCAAGGAGTCGGTGCGCCTTCCATCCGAGGCTCCCACGCAAATGCCCCACAGGACCATCAGCGTCAACAATCTGGGCAGGCTTACGTCCAGACAGAAGGAAGTCCTCAGGTTGATGGCTGAAGGTTACTCGAACAAAGAGATTGCCCGTTCTCTTGAAATTGCAGAAGCGACGACGAAGATTCATGCGGCTGCCGTCCTGCGCGAACTTGGGGCACGAAACCGGACGGAAGCCGCGGTTTTGCTGAAGACATGGGCCGCCAGGGACATCAACTAGCGCCGATTGCTTTTGGCGGCAGCCGGACCGAATATTTCAGTCCGTGATCCAGCATCTCAAGCTTGGAAGAGTGGCCCACGATAGGCTCACCGTCGGCTCCGATAATCAACGACCCAAAACCACGCCGAGCCGAGGTGGAGACCCGGCGCTCTCCCGATTCCGACCATTCAAACACTATGTCGGCGCCGGGCTCCTGGGCCACGAATTGCCACACGACCTCGATCCGTCCTGCCGGAGTGCCGAGAGCCCCATGCTTCACGGAATTGGTCGTAAGCTCGTGAACGATCATTGCGAAGCTCTCAGCCGAACCCTCAGCCATTTTTATTTCGGGTCCACTGATCGAAATGTCATGCGTCCCCATATAGGGCTGCAATTCCTGAACGATGAGGTCACGCAGGGAAGCCGACAGGCTGCCATCGCGTGAAAGAAGCAGATGCGTCGCCTGGAGTGCGCCGATCTTTTCGATCAGTGTCTGCTTATAGCTGGCGATATCATTGTCGGGGGCACCAACCATATTCACAAGCGCCGTGATCACCGGAAACAGATTGTTGAGCCTATGGCGCTGTTCAAGCATGGCCCGCTCTCGCTTCTTCGCCGCAGCCCGCAGCAGAATGGTTATGCGCCGATCGGTGAGATCCGCGGCGACTCCTATTCGCTGTGCACGACCGTCGCGCAATTCGTCCCGTCCCCGAAGAGCAATCCAGCGGATATGTCCGCCAGTTCGCCTGATGCGGATCTCAGCGTCATAGTCGGCGCCTGATGCAAGCTCTCCCGGGGCCATCAGATTAGGCAAGTCGGCCGGGTGAACGACCGCAGTCAATTCCTGCAATGGACGGCTCGGCGCGGGTGCCAGCCCCATCATTTCCCAGAACGCGGCTGAGCCCTTCACGGACCCGCTCTCGAAATCTATGCGCCATGTTCCCAACCGGCTTGACGATAGCGCCAGGTCCAACCATTCCTTCTGAGCCCGGAGTGCCTCGCGGGCGGTTCGCTCTCCCGATATGTCGTCCACCACTACAAAAATGCTTTGAGGGAGAGCATCGGCTGGCACGGCCAAAGACAGGGCCAATCTTGTCCACAAAATCGTGCCGTCTCTTCTCAGGAGACGGATCTCCGAGCCGAACGAAGTCGTGTCTTTCAGGCGAGTCAACGCTTCCGCCAAGGTGTGGTTGTCGTCGGGGTGGACGAGTGCGCTGAGCGGCAGACTTGAAAGCTCCTCCTCGACATACCCTGTCATCTCACAAAGACGCTTGTTGGACCGTTGCAACTCTCCGTTCTCATTCATGTTGGCAAAGCCAATGGCGGCACGTTCGAATGCCCAGCGATACCTGTTTTCGGTTGCTTCCAAGGCCGCGAGTCTAGCCTCCGCAACCTGCAAAAGGGTGCGGTAGTCCTGCCTCTGCCGGTGGAAAGTCAGGGCGATCATCCCCCCTGCAACCAGCAGCAGAATGGCTTGAACCCAAAGGCCGACATCGATTGGATGGTGCAGGACATCCCGCGTCAACAAGCCGACGGCAACCATCACAAATGTTGCCGCAAGAGCGATCATGCGATCTTCGAGATATGAGATGGCAATAATGGCGGGAACAAACTCAAAAAAGCCGATGTCGTATGCCACAGAGGTCGGCAGCGCTGTCTCGACTGCAAGTGTCGCTATCAGGAGCGACATCGAGGCAAGGCGGGTCAGCAACTTGCCTGAGCTGTTCGGATGCAAACTGAGCGAATGCAAACGCATGTGCCAGACTATAACCTTCTGACTAGTCCGTCGAGATTAGACCGAAAAGCGTACAGACTAGTCCGACCGCAGGATTGTTCCCCGGGATTGTAGCGCGCATTTTGTCCGATGTCGGGGGCGGATCGGACCGCTACTCTCCAAGCGACCTGACTGACATGTTTAAGGCACCTCCTTTTGACTGGGAGGCGTTGCCGTTTTGCGGGAGGTAAGAAAATGGCACTGGTTGGTAGGCAAGATGATGGAATTCTTGGTCGCCAATATGGAAGTTTCGGGGGAAAGCCTGTCTCCGCCTTGAGAACGCAAGGTGACCATGCTTCCGCTTGGCATCAAGCACCACAACGGTTCGACAGCGTTGCTGTCGAGCCACGGCAGAGCAGCCTTGCATCTGTTGTGAGAATGCTTGATCGCATCGGTTGTGGCTACCTGATCCTGAACAGCGACAGGAAGGTCATGGAGTGGAATTCAGCCGCTCAAAACACCTTGGAGCGCGAAGGCGAGGCAGCCGATACGGCCAGCAAGGTATTTGCTGCGCTGAGACGGCTGATCGCAAACGTGCCGGGCAATTTTTCTCCTGGCACGCTTTCATGGGTGGTGATCCGAGGCATGGGCGACAGGCCCCTGATATTGAACGAGAAGGGCATAGCAACGCCTGACGCGACAAGCATCGTGGCGCTGCTGGATCGTGAAAACAGGTCCGGGCCAAATCCCCAGACGCTGCAAAGAATGTTTGGTCTGACGAGTGCCGAAACGCAGCTCGCACTGCGCTTGGCGCAGGGCGATGCCCCTTTGGAAATAGCCCGCAAGCGGCGCTTGAGCCGGACCACGATAAGGTCGCAGCTGGCGTCGCTGTTCGCCAAGACCGAAACACGGCGACAGGCGGAACTGGTAGCTCTTCTTGGGCGCATATGCGTTTTGCCGTGAGGCAAACGCCTTTACCATGCGCGCGCACAACAGGCTTGTGCGCGCAATCTGTCGCTGATGTGCTTGTCGGCCAGCCTCACCTTACCGCCGTCGCGTGCGCACCCGGCCCAATCTTGGGCGGATTGCAAACACGTGATTAAGCACGTGCCAGCCCGCCACCTTCATGACGGAAGGCCGGAAGATCTGAATCCCATCCAGGAACGTAGTCAACCAGGACTGCTGGTGGAACCGCATGGGAATACGAGCAACCCGCAGCGCCCGCAGCAATGTCTCGGGAGGCGGGAGATGGTTGCGGTCTTTGATGAGATTCCAGTTAAGCTGCTTGACGGCGAGAGTCACTTCGTCGACCTCGCGGAAACTCTTTGACGTGGTAATGCTTGGATGGCTCGTTGCATCATAAAAGGTAAGCGGATCGCTTATCGCCACCATGTCCCCATGGCTGGCTAGATCGACGAAGAACAGTTGATCCACTCCGGCCGGAATCTCTTTGTGCGTGCGCATCAAGCAGCCGGCACGAATGACGTCGCTGTTGATCAGCAATGTGGATGGAATGATCCCCAGGCAGCGTGTCGCGCGCACCAGATAGAGGTCCATCAGGCACTGCTGGCTGGAATAAAGGGAGATCGCTTCCTGCTCCTTGGGGACCTGGCGAAATCTCACTCGCTTGTCCTCGATTATGTTTGCGGCAGACGTCATGAAGGCGACCGACGGGTGCTGTTTGGCAACTTCGGCGAATGTCCTGAGTGCACCTGGCGCAAGCCAGTCATCGTCGTGCAGCAACTTGATCCACCGTCCAGAGCAAGCCAGCATAGCGTTGTTGGTGTTCTCCACCTGACCGCGACCTCGGCTGTTCTCGATGATGCGGATGCGAGGTTCGCTTCGTGCATAGTCGGTCACGATAGCCCAGGTCTCGCCCTCCGGTCCCTCGTCGTCGCTCACGACCAACTCCCAATCGGAGTAATCCTGACCCAGGACGCTGTCGATCGCCCTGCGGATCGTATCGGGCCGGCGAAAGGTTGGTATCCCGACAGAGATAAAAGGGCGTGACCATGAGACATCGGCACGGTCATGCTGGGTGACCGCAACTGCCGCTTGAAGATTGTCAACCGACGACGAATTCATGGTGTTTTTTCCTCGAGACATTCATGTTGGATGCACGTTGCAGCGCCTGCTGGTTGAGGGTCGTGGGTCAACAAATACAGCGATGCTGCCATTTTCAGAGCGAAACCCGACGCGCCGCCGGCGGCCATGAAATAGATGACGGTGACTGGCTGCCAGCCCGCCTGGGCGCCGGCGAGCAGCGGGCCAAACACGAGAACTGCTCGTGCGAGGTCGATGACCAGTCTTGTTCCTTGCCGCCGTAGCAGAGCGGGAACGTCGCTAAGCGGAGTCGACAACGCTTGTGCCGCGCCCATCAGCGCCAGTGCGGTCATGATTTCCGCAGTGGGCATCCAAGGCTCGCCCAGGAGCGGAACGACCACATAGGGCGCGGCGAGTCCAAGCAGCAATATCGGCACCGCGGTAAAGCCGGCAGCCAGCAGGAGAAGCCCGCGTGCCACGCCAAGCAGGTGTCCACGATTGTTGTTCTGGTTTGCTTCGGCGACAAAAACATTGCTGAGCGGTGAAGCGATCAGCGTCACTGGACCGGTAACCAGGCGCGTTGCCACGCCCAAATATCCGGCAAATGCGGTGCCGAACAGCCCACCGACAAGAACTGCCGGAAGATTGTTGATCGCTATGCTCGCGAGTGTTGCGGGGATATCGAACAGAGGAAATTTGTATTCCCGCCGGGCCTTTTCGAACACCGCACGCCAAGGTGCCCGGGCGATGCCGCGCAAATCCTCCCAGCTCGTCACCCGATAACCGATATACCCGATAAAGACGAACTGGCTCAAAATATGGGCATGGATCATCGCTTCGCCGCCAAGGTTGGCAATGCCGAAAACCAATTGCAGTGCAGCCATGCTCGCCGGCAGGATCAGCCGCCCAAGGGCAAAGTCGCGCAAAAGCCCAGCACGCAGGCTCCAGCAGTTCATGGCTTCGACCAGACCTGCGCCTCCCATTCCGATCGGAATGAGCCAGGCAAGCGAGCCGAGGCGGTTGGGAGCAAGGTTCGACAGCATCTGTCCGGCCGAAAAGGCCAGGACGGTGGTCACGAACACAGCCAAAAGGATAAGCTTGACCGTCACATAGGCCTGGGCGCTCCCCTTAACCCCATAGAGTGACGCCTCGAAGCGCAATGCTGCGACCCCGGCGAGTATGTTCACAATCGACAGATAAATCGTAAAGATGCCGAAATCCGCAGGCGAATAGAGCCGCGCCAAGACCGGAATCGCAGCAAGAAGGGTGAGTTGGCCGACAATTGCCATCGCCGACACTTCACCAGCTGCACGAATGATCGAACCGATCGTGCTCGGCCGAACAGCGATGATGGCTGTGTCGGCCGCGGGAACCATCTTGGGTCTCAGAAGGTCGCTCAGTGCCATCGGTTCGCGCTTCCGAGGGAGGCAAATATCGGGGATTGCCGCAGCCTACGATGCACACCGAACCTTGCCATCATTCACCTGAATGACGCGCTCTGCGGACAGGCTGCACCCTGAATCGTCCGGGCCGCTCCCTGGATAAACCGCCCCCGGATCGTCCGCGGCCCAAGGACGAGCCTGTGCTTGGTCATGCTATCTGCTCGCGCAAGAGGTCGGCGCTATCCTCGAGCCGATATCCGGCATGTTTTTTCAAGTTCACTTGCGTGAGGACGCTGCCGACGGGTACCGCAAGAGAACCGTTGCCCTGAAGGAGTTCCAGCACCCCGCGAGCGAGGGTACGTGGCGTTTTCCTCCATCGGACGGCAAAAAGCACCGCATCAGCCCATCCAGCCAGAAATTTGGCTTCCGGCCGCCCGAGCGCCGACGGCAGGTTTATGATGACGATGCGATAGGTCAAGTGCAGATCCGCCATCACTTTGCCCCCATCCTCGCAGGACAACACCGCCAGCAGATCGTCCGACGGAGCAGCGGTCATCACGTCGATGCCGATTTCATGCAGATTGGCCACGGCGTTTTCCAGGTTGCTGCGATTGCAGACATAGTCAGCGAAGGAATGGCGGCTCTTGCGCTCGCTGAACTGATGCAGGAACTCGAGCGTGAGTTGAACGCCCTTGCGTTCAAGATCGATCAAGAGAACGCGACCGCCCATCCGCGTGCCGGCCAGCGCCAGACTCCATGCGAGCTCGGTCCCCCCATCCTCCGGGACGCTGGAGGTGACAAGCGCCGTGTACGACGAACGAGCCCTCAGCGCATTGGGCGCCGCAGCAATCAGCAACGACGTCACGGCGCGGCTATAGGCGGAGCTGCGCTCGCCCAGGACAAGGGTTCGCAGTCGTTTGGCATGCACCCTGCCTGCTTCGGGAATCTGCCCCATACATGGAACATTGAGCACCGCTTCCGCCTCGGTCTCACCGCGGAAAGTCCGATCGAAGTGATTGCGCATCGTGACGAAAATCGCGCCCAGTATAGCGAACACAATCATCCCGGGTGGAACAAGGAAGATGGCGGGCAAGGTCTGCGGGATGGTCGGCGGCCATGCCGCCGATAGGATGGAAATTCCAGCCGAGGGAACTCCGATACGCCGCGTCAAATCCTGTTGCCGGCCAAGAAGTTCGTTGTATCGCTGGGTCAGCAAACTGACCTGCGGCTCGAGAACCCGCAACCCGGAAAGCCGGCTGGCGGTGTCGGCCATGACCGCATCCAAAATGGCCTTCCGGCTCTCAAGAGTGGCGATCTGGGCACGGAAAATGTTTGCGTCCGCAGCAATCTTGTCGATGCCTTGTTCGACCTTGCTTTCGGTCAGGTTTCTGAGTTCTTGGTCCGCAGGCGCGCGAGCCTGTCGAGCCGCGAGATCGGCAAGTTCAGGCCCGCCAATGGCTTCGGCCACGGAGACGAAAGAAGCCCCCTGCGCTCGAAGCTCCTGAACATGTCGCAGCCGAGTTTCCACAGCGGCGAGATCTGCGTTTGACATCGACAATTGCTGGCTGAGGTCGGCCCGTTCCCTGGCTGCATTGTCCGCCGAGCCTTGGTCGATGGCTCCGTGGCTCAACCGATATTTCTCAAGGCGGTCGGCCGCTGCCTGCAGATCGTTTTGCAGCCTGGGCAGGCTGGTGGTGATCGCATCGAGTTCTTGCTGGTCGGATGCCTGCCTTCTCCTTATCAGATTGTCGACATAGACCTGAGCGAATGTGTTGGCCACGAGCGCCGCCCGCGCGGGACTGTCATCGGCGAAAGCGACGGAGACTACTCTCGATCGCAGCTCCTGCCCGACCCGCATTCCTTGCCGCAAGGCTCTCAATTCGGAGGCATCCTCGGCCTGTGAATCGCTGATTGTTTTGTCCGCTCCTGGCCACAGTCGGTCCAGTAGACCACCGGCAAGCGAGCGTGTCCTCGGGGGAGGGATGGCAGACGGCTCAAGCCGGGAATTCCCGCTAGCGGAATTGTCCTGTCCGATTTCAGCCGCACCTGTCTTGCGCAGTGCCGCCATGACGCGGCGCAGATGGTCTTGCGACGATAGCATCGTGATGTGGTCATCTATGCTTGAATCGACGAGGTCCTGCGAAGACGGGGCGCCGACGGGCAGTGAACCGCGCGATGGGGCGTCGATGATAAGCTGAGTAGTTGCTTCGTAGAGAACCGGGCGAAGACTTCCCAGCAACCCCGCCAGCAGCCCGCCCAACACAGCGAAGGCAACAATAGACCATTTTCGCCTTGCCAGAATCACGAAGAGTTGGTGCGACGCGGTGGCCGGCTCGACATATTCGCGCAATGACCGCACGTGCACTCTGCCTTCGAGAACCGGTGCTGGTGGTTGATTGATCCGTGGCAGCTGGATCGGGCTGATTGCGGAACCTACCATTTTATACTCCTGCCAGATCGGGTTCATGAATTGGGCCGGTTTGCTGTGCTTGCCGGTTGGCTCGGCTCCGCCAGGCCTGGAACATCAATGCGGACCACAATTCGCGCGAGCGGTTCTGGCCATCAATGTGATCGCGCCAGCAGGCGTCGATCTTCGCAGCGTCCAATACGTCACTGCTTTCTGCTCGCATGTCGGCGAGAAGATCGCTGGCCCAGTTGCGCAGCGGACCCCGCAGCCATGCTGCGATAGGGACATCGAAGCCCTGTTTCGGACGCTCGATCAGGTGCTGCGGGAGATAGCGGCGTAGCAATTGACGAAGGATCCATTTGCCGGCGCCATCACGAACTTTCATGTTGGATGGCAGCCGCCAGGAGAATTCGACAACGCGGTGGTCAAGCAGAGGACACCGGCCCTCAAGGCTGTTGGCCATAGTGGCACGGTCCAGCTTCACCAAGATATCGCCAGGCAAGTATCCCGCCATGTCATCGCACAAAAGACGGGAGAGCAGGTCGTCAAGCGGCGGACCGCCGTGGCAGTAGATTGGTTCGGTGGGCCGCTGACGTCCCAGGTTTTCAGCCTGTGGCCGCGCCAGCCGCTGAAACAATTCGTCTTCATTCGATGCCGCGAGCAGCCGGGCGAGACGTTCCATCCGGTCGCTCCGGATAAAATGCCTCGCGCTCGCAGAGAGTGGCAGTTTGCCGATGACATCGTCGCGTCCGGCGCGTGCGAAAAAACCTGCCCCTGCCGCCAAGGTTCGGCGCAGTTGTCGGGGCAGGCGCAGGTGTCGTTTCAACCGCTCCGCCATGAAGTGGCGGCCGTATCCTGCGAAGCATTCGTCACCGCCGTCGCCCGACAGCGCTACGGTGACGTGCTGACGGGCGAGCCTGGCAACGAGCAAGGTCGGTATCTGCGATTCATCGGCGAAGGGTTCATCCCAGACCTGCGGCAACTCGGGAATGACGTCACGTGCGGCGCTGGGCGAGAGGTGAAGTTCGGAGTGGTCGGTGCCCAGATGACGGGCAACGGCCGCTGCGTATGGAGCTTCATCAAAGCCGCCCTCTGCGAACGAGATCGTGAAACTGCGAACCGGCTTGCAGGATTGAGCCTGCATCAGGGCGATCACGGCTGAGCTGTCGATCCCGCCCGACAGGAAGCCGCCCAGAGGGACGTCGGCGATCATGCGTTCCCGCACGGCCAGCCGAAGCCGGTTGTCCAGTTCGTCAACCAGATCTTCGTCGGTGCCGTTAGCGGGGTTCCGTCGCCCATCGGCTGCAACGTCAGCCAGTGACCACCAGCGGTGAATGCGTTGGGAAAGACGGTCCGCGCTGCGGTCTTCGGCAAAATTCGCCGCGGTGACGGAAAGGACGGAACCAGGCGGCAGTTTGAACACGCTTCGCCAGATACAGAGATGGTCCGGCACCCATCCCGTTGAAAGCATTGCCGCCGCGGCATCAAGATCAAGGTCGGGAGAGAAGCCCGGAAAGGTGTTGATCGCCTTCAGCTCAGAGGCGAAGACCAATGCGTCTCGGGTCGAAGCAACATAGAGGGGCTTTTTGCCCATCCTGTCACGGGCCAGATAAAGGCTTCTTGTCTTCAGATCCCACAATGCGAACACGAACATTCCGGCAAAGCGTTTGAGGGCGGTTTCAAGCCCCCAATGCTCGATTGCGCTGAGCATCACTTCGGTGTCGCTGGCGCCTTGAAAGGTTTGGCCCGCACCCTCGAGTTCGCGACGCAAATCGCGAAAATTGTGTATCTCACCGTTGAAGGTGATCACGTACCGGCCGCTGGCAGAATGCATCGGCTGGTGCCCGGCGGCTGACAGGTCGACAATTGCCAATCGCCTGTGGCCCAATGCGATTCCAGCCTCGCGATCGGCCCAGAGCCCTTCGCCATCCGGGCCCCGGTGACGAAGCGATGCGGTCATCCGCCCGATCGCTTGGAGCGGCTTTATGTCTGTGGCATCGGAAGCCAATAGAATTCCGGCGATCCCACACATTTAGGGCACCCTGGGCTCGGCAAGTTGCCGCCGAAGTGCGGTCGGATTTCCGGCAACGAGGCAGAAAGCCAGCGAAAACCACACGATCGGATGGCGGATGATCAGGTGAGGCATGCTGAAGATTATCGTCGACGCACCGAGCACCAGCAGCGCGTCGAATCCCGCTCGCCAGGCAAGCGACATTGCGGCTCCCACGATCCAGACCAATGCCATCACCGCAAGCAATCCGCCCTGCAGGTAAAGATCAAGAACGGTATTATGGGCCTCGAAAGGTCGCTGCAGAAATTGACGGTCGGCGACGGGCGGGCGCTCGAGGTGAGGCCCAGGGCCCAATCCCAGCGACCCGGATTTCAACCCCGTTTCCACCGCGTCCTGCCACAGATAGAGCCGGAGTTCGAACGTTTCGAGTGTCGCTTCCCCACCCTGGTCCTTGGTAAGGCTCTTGGCAAAATGGGCGACGCTGGCCTCTTCGGTGAGCGCGTAGGGCGTCATCGCCAGCGCTAAAGGCAAGGAACCCGCCAACAGCACAATTGCTGCCAAGCGGGGCAGGCTGGCGCGACCGCTTGTTGCGATCCATGCACGAAGCCGCAATCCGAGAAAGACGAGGCAGCTCAGGATACTGGTGTAGAGATAGGTGTCGCTCTTCGTCAGCCGGCCGACATAAAAGGTCAGGATCAGGCTGGAGAATGCGAGCAAACGGCGCCATGGGTTGCGGGTGGTCGTGGCAAGGTGCAAAGCCAGGGGGCCAAAAAGCGCGCAATAGAGCGCAAGTTGGTTCGGGTTCTCGGACCAGCCACGGAATCTGTCCCAGAACCAGGGGTCGACGCCGGGCTGGTGGGCTACCCCAAATGCCAATCCCAGCTGAATTACGAAGCTTCCATTGGCGATGGCGATCACCCACCAGGCACTGCGGCGAAGGTGACGATCGGCGTCGGGCTCCGCGGCCGCCAGGCATGTGAAGCCGGCCAGCAGCATGTAGGCCATCAGGTCATGTACCAGCCCGGTCAAGTAAAGGACGGTGGTCAGGTAGCCGACGATCGTGCCGATTCCCAAAGCCAGCGACAAGATCAGCCAGAAGCTCGCCAGTTGGACAAAAGCGGGTGTGACCTGGAGACGACCCCCGGCGAATATTCGTCCAATCGCCAGAACGATCCAGATCGCGATGAACAATTCGCCATAGCCGAGCGGCAATCCCGGAACGGCCAGTTGCGTCGCGTAGGACATCGCAACTCCCAGGGCGAGCAAGGCGTCCCGGATCATTGACGTGCTCCGCCCCGGTGATCTGCGAGGCTGCCCTCAAGTGCGACAGCAGGGAGCGGTCGCGGAAGCCCCGCGCGGAGTGTGTTTTCGTACAGGTCGCAGTACTGATCGACCACCAACGGCAGGGCAAATCGCTCCCGCACAAGTTCAGCGGAACGGACGCCCATTGCCTTTGCCCCAGCGCGGTCGGACAGCAAGTCTATTGTTCGCGAGGCAAGGGCATCGGCGTCATGCGGTGCAACCAGGTAGCCATTCCACCCGTCTTCGACGACGTCTCTGCAGCCTGGCATCCTGGAAGCCACGATTGGCAGTCCCGAAAGCCCCGCTTCCAGCAACACACGCGGTACTCCTTCGCGATACTGGGTGGGAAAGGCGAATACATCGGCCATGCCGAGGAGATCAGCGACATCGCGTCGTGGACCCAAGGCCAGCACATGAGATGCGTGCCGGTCGATCTCGGACTTGTCGATTGCGAATGAGCCTTCGGATTCTCGCGGGCCGACAAGCACAAATCGTGCTGCTGGTCTTTCGGCCACGACGCGAGGAACCGCCTCGAGGAGGGTTCCCACACCCTTCTGACGGGTCAAGCGGCCGACAAAGATCACCACTTCGGCGGACTGGAGGCCGAGTTCCCTACGCATCTTCGTTGCCGAGGACCCGAGATGGCGCACCGTTGCGAACGCATCGACATCGATTCCGGAACTGCGTATCAGTCGCGAGCTTCCGCGACCGGTCAGCCGAAAGCGCTCGAAGAACAGTTGGTCATCACGATTTTGGAAAACGGTCGCCGCCGTCCACGAAGACGCGAGCCATTGCAGCGCGCAATAGACCGGACGCAGGGCCAAAGCGCGAGGCGCCAGAGATGAGAACGTCCAGCCCAGCCCGTTGATGGTGCGAATAACCGGAACTGTTCCCCGCATGGAAAGGGGCGTCAACAGATTTGGCTTGGTGTCGAAACTCTGGATGATGTCGGGCCGAAGCTCCCGCATCAATCGGCGCATCGTTCCGAGAGCACGCCATTCCCCGCCGCCAGATGCAAACCGGTCGAAGGAGAACCTGTGATGCGAAATGTCATGCCTTAAAAACGGTACGGGAGAACCGCTCGAGACCGCCGTAACGCGAAAGCCTTTCTCTCGCAGCGCGATGAGGAAGGGAACTCTCAAGGCGTGATCCTCGCCTCCCACGCAGACCAGATGTGGGTTCATCTGCCTCTCCCCAGCGCACACGGCGGGCAATCGAGTAACTGACGCTCTCGATGCTGCCACGGCCCGGTTTCATCACCTATGAGCGCATCCCGCCCGAGTGCACGCTATGGGGAGGCCGGGTTCCTGTCCTCGTCCGTTTGAATGACACCATGATGTTTGGAAAGGGGTAGGACCAGTGAGGCGAGATTCCCTCGCAGTGGGGAGCGCTAATGTCCCTCCTGTCTTGCCGACGCAGTCTCACCGGGACGCCCCCACGGCATTGCCTGAAGTGGGCACGATGAGTGGCTGGAGTAAGGCGTGGCGGACCTGAACTCCGCGGCTCGCTGACGGGCGCGAAGTTCGGACGCTCGGCCCAAACGACTGTCGGCGAGGCCCCAAGACCTCGCCGACCTTTAAGGCATTCGTCGCTGGAGCGTCAGGTGACCAGGAAAGACGATGCGGTAATCGACAGATGCGGAGAGAGGCTCGCGAAATGGATCTGGTTTGCGCCTCCGACGCCGTCGCTGTCGAAAGAAAGAGCTCCGGTCGAACTGTTGTAGATAATGTGATCGGAACTGTCATGCGCCGCTTTGCCGGCAAAGAAAGCGTCCGACGAGAGGCCCCCCTGGTCGAGACCGGCAAAGATGGAATGGTCGAGGTGGATCTTGTCCTGGGCTTTGTTGAAATCAGTGATCCTGTCGACGTTTCCAGAACCAAGGGCGGTACTGAACACGAAGGCATCTCTGCCCCCGTGCCCGGTCAACGTATCGGCCCCGCCGCCACCGTCGATCTTGTTGTTACCGGCATTGCCGTGAATGGTCTGTCCGAATTCGTTGCCGGTCAGATTGATGGCGGCCTTGCCGGACGCCTTGGTTGTTGCGAGTTGCTCGATGTGCGAGCCAGCCGAAAGAGCGAAGCTCACCGAGGCAAGAACCTTGTCGAGGCCGCTTCCTCTCTGCTCCACCACCTTGTCGTGGGCATTGTCGACGTAATAGGTGTCATTGCCGCCATAGCCGGTCATCTTGTCGGCGCCACCGCCGCCATTGATCTTGTTGGCACCGCCATTTCCATAGATGGCTTGACCGAATTCGTTGCCGGTCAGGTTGATGGACGCCCTGCCACCGGAATTGGCGGTGGAGAGCTGCTCGACATGTGATCCCGCCGTAAGAGCGTAACTCACCGAGGCCGCGACCTTGTCGAAGCCCCCGTTTGGCGCTTCCATAACCCTGTCATGAGCATTGTTGACGAGATATTTGTCATTGCCCCTGGTTGCGTGGAAAACGTCTGCGCCGCGCGTGCCATGGAAGACATGATCGCTGCCCGACGGGGCCGGCGCGGTGGGAGCAGGCGTGCCGACGTGAGTAGGAGGCGTGGTCGGTGTGCCGACCGGATCACTGACCGGGGGCGTGACAGGATCACTAACCGGGGGCGAGACCGGGGCATGGGTGCCCTCGAGATTGTGCTGGAGGAAAAAGGCTTTCAGGTCCGAGGCGCTTTCAAGCGCGGTGTCGCCATTCTGCGTTCCCCATTTATAGGTATAGTCAAAGGCGGGCGACGGAACCAGTGCGGCCCAACGATCAATCATGGCCTGCTCCTGGGCAGCGGTGGGCATGACAAACTTGCCGCCAGCGCTGGTTTCCCAGTTGCCACCACCGAACGCTTGGTAAAGCGGGACAATCTTGTCAATCGGGATGCCTGCTTCACCGGCAGCCGCAACCATCTTGTCGATATGGGTGTAGTCGGGAGCCGAAGTGTTGTTGATGGGGTAATAGCCGATACCGTAGAAATCGATGCCCGTATTCGCCGGATTGTAAGCGGCGTGGGCCGGGTCGTTCGGGTTCATGTAGCTCGGCGAGCCATCCGTGCCCAAGTTCATCATCGTGATGAAGGTCTTGGCGCCGGGAACATGAGAATGAATCCAGTCGGATTCCGCCTTTAGGTTTGCAGCGGTTGCGTAGCTGCCCCACTTGCCTGTCGGATCAGGCTCGTCGCTAAGGTAAAACCCGAACACATTTGGATTACCTATGAAGGGAGTGACTTTATCAATGAAAGACGAAGTTACTCCGTCGTGCTCACCGAGATAAACCAAGCCTTTCATGCCATCCGGCAAGGCATTGACTTGCGAAACGTACTGAACATCAGCCAGATTGAATCCGGCGGTTGCGATCTCGGCGGCTGATCCACCGGACGCGTAGTGGAGTGTCATCCAAAAATCCTTTGGTTGATTCGGTTATGCCCCACGTCTGCTTAGTTGACGGCGCATATTAGGCCCAAATCAAATACGACACCCGCTGGATAGAATCTTTGATCGCCGACAGGATTGCTGCACAGCAGCAGATGCTCCGCTTCGGTCAACCGAAGTCTTTTAAAACAGTGCCGCAACAACAACATAAGCCCCTCTCATCCGGCTCATTGTTGAGCCGCGTGATTGGGAAATATCCGCCTTTCCCGACCGGGTTATCCCCAACTAGGGGAAAGCCAATTGGGGTGCTTCGGCACATGAACCGAGGCTTGCGCTGACGCCCTTGCGGCTCACCCGCCAACTTGACGGTCGAAAGATCGTGCCGCTTGCGGCGTGAAGCGGCCACCTATCGCTGCTTTAGGAGCACTTTCTGCTTTGATCCTATTTAAAAAATCGATGGCCCAACTCTCGTTTGAAATATGATCCGACCCAGCGCATGGAGAAAAAGTCATCTCTCCAAAATATATGTCACCGTTAATGCTGTACAAATCAACCCTGACAAACTCAACATCCCTAGATATCGTTTCCGCGATCTCGATCATTTTTTCGAGATTTTCCGGCCTTTCTACGTTTTCTGGCAGGTCATAACCATACATGACATCAATCTGCTTAAAGTCCGGAAGAGAAAAGACAGCCCTTTTATGATCAACAAATCTACCGACGTCGATCTGAAGATAAATTGCCTTGCCGCGAACGCAAAAGAATTTGTAGTCACTTAATTCACCACCAGTAGAAATGTTGTCTTCGACAATTAATTTCTTTTCCATTTTATAATATTGTGTCTCTCGCCCAATATTGAAGTACGACCTCTTAGAGAAATTTAAGAATTCCTCTATGGTTTTCCTATTGAGCGGTTTGTCGAGGAATATAATTTTTCCAGAGGAATGGGTCGGCTTCATCACGAAATGACGTCCGAGGAAAGGCTGGATCCAAAGTAAAATGTCATCTGCCGTCGTATTTCTATCTATCTTGAATACAGAGATCGTCTTTGGGATTTTAAGGCCTGAGATTCCACTAGCTATGTATTTAGCATAATGCTTATCAACGCAAATCTTCTCCAGGTATCCCCATCTATTTCGTATCATTCTGTCAAATATAAAATCATTTATCGTAGCCGATTGACTGGAAACCCGTCTTGGGAACCTATTGTTCCCGTTAAAGAATCCCGCTGCTGCTATGGGGTAGTTCAGAACGTAGAAATTCGGGGTTATCAAGCTGACCCTATATATCGTTTCCCAGACAGCTCTTCTTAATTTCCGATACTTCTTTTCCACGCAACACCCCACTACGCGGATAACGCACCGGCTAACGCGGCGTCCGCTCTGATAACGACGATGGCGAAGGCGCGATCCGCCTCCTTGGGCAGGTTGGCAGCCGTCACAGATGGGCCGGTCGAACCCGTCGGCCAGCGCCCCGAGGTGAACGAGCCCTCCAGTCGCCATCCCTGCGCATGCGTTAAACCACAATACGTCAGGCTCGATCACCGTCCTCCTCCGTTTGAATGACGATCCGGCGTGCCGGCCTGACGGTCGTCAATTTGCCGCCTCTGGAAGTCTGGGAGACTGATGGTCTGCTCGGGTGATTGGTGTATCGGGGCGAGATCAAATACAGAATACAGAACGACAAAAGGTTTGATTGATCTAAGTTGTTGCTCCGCATCAGGTATTTTGTGTCAACGACCGTGGCGTCTTTGAAAGTGTGTGGAAGCAAGGACATAAGCCCCTTTTGCGTGTTCCATTCTGGATTGCGTTACTAGCGTGAATTGCCGTTTTTTGGGGGAGTTATCCCCAGCCTGTGCACGCTGCGGGTCGCGTTTCGTTGGTCCTGCGCCACGAATCCGCTGCATTTTCCTCAAAGTCGACGTATGTAAGCAGAGCGCAATAAGGGGGGCGACGGATAGCGGCTGCTATGCGCACCAAGAAAGGTTTGAGCCATCACAATTTACGGAAGTAACGGCGCGGCAGTGTCGCGCGAACGACCGCTGGTCATGAAAACATCGGGGGCCGGTTCTCCCGAGCTGCGTTCCGCCATTCTCGCCTGCATGCCTGGGCTGCTTGGCGTGGCGCTGTTTTCGGCAGTGATAAACATTCTCGCCCTGACCGGTTCGGTTTATATGTTGCAGATCTACGATCGCGTTCTGCCGTCGCAGAGCGTTCCCACCCTGGTGGGGTTCACGATCGGCATGCTGGGCTTGTATGCGGTCTACGGGCTCCTGGATTTCGTGCGGCTTCGCGTGCTGGTCCGCATCGGCAGTCTTCTCTATAGAAATTTGCAGCAAAAGGTGTTCTCCATCTCCCTGTCCTTGCCGCTCAAGGCAGGACGTGATGCGGGCCGTCTGCAGCCTTTGCACGATCTTGACCGACTGCGCGGCTTTCTTTCCGGAACGGGACCGACGGTCATCTTCGACGCTCCGTGGATCCCTTTTTATCTGGTGATCATTTATTTGCTCCATCCTTTGCTCGGCTTGTTGGCAACCGTCGGCGCGATCGCCGTGGTCCTCCTGACGGCGGTTGCGGAAGTCTTTAGCCGTGGTCCGGCCGCGCGCGCCTCCGAAGACTTGTCGTCGCAACGGGCGCTTGCCGACTCCGCCCGGCGCAACGCCGAGGTTGTTCATGCAATGGGGCTTTCTGGTCGACTGGCTCGACGCTGGAGCGACGTCAGCCGCGCATATCTTGGTCAGCAGGAGCGCCTCTCGGATGTCGTCGGTGGCGCCAGTTCCTTCTCGAAGGCGCTTCGCATGGGTCTGCAATCCGGCGTTCTGGGGCTCGGTGCTTACCTGGTCATCGGCGGTGAAGCTTCTCCTGGGGTGATTATCGCATCTTCCATATTGCTCGGCCGGGCCTTGGCCCCAGTTGACGCGGCGATTGCAAACTGGAGAGGTTTTCTATCGACCCGGCGCAGCTATAGCGAGCTGGCAGCTGTCATGGCTGCATTTGGCAGTCAGGACGATCCGATGGAATTGCCTCGTCCACAGGCACGATTTGCCGTCGAGCAACTGACAGTCGCGCCGCCCGGCCTGACAAGACCGACCGTTGTAAATGTAAGTTTCCACCTGTCGAGGGGGGCTGGAATGGCCGTCGTCGGCCCGAGCGGCTCCGGCAAGACGACGCTGGCCCGTTCGTTGGTCGGGGTGTGGAAGCCGCTCCATGGCTCGGTGAGATTGGACGGCGCCTCTCTCGATCAATGGAACTCGGAACATCTCGGCGCCCATATCGGCTACATGCCGCAGGATGTGGAGTTGTTTGACGGCACGGTAGCAGACAACATTTCGAGGTTCCGAGGCAAGACGGATCCAAAAGGCGTCCTTGCGGCGGCAAGAGCCGCCGGCGTCGAGAAAATGATCATGCAACTCCCTCAGGGATTTCAGACCCGCATCGGGGAGGGGGGAGCAGCCCTGTCGGCAGGGCAGAGGCAACTCGTGGGTCTCGCCCGAGCACTTTATGGCGAGCCGTTCCTTGTCGTGCTCGACGAACCGAACTCGAACCTCGACGTGGATGGGGACGCTGCCCTGGCCGGCGCCATACGGGCAGTGCGTCAGCGCGGGGGCATCGTCATTGTCGTTGCGCATCGTCCCTCGGCACTCGCCAACATCGATCAGGTGCTGGTTATGTCGAACGGGACGGTTCATGCCTTTGGCTCGCGCGAGGAGGTCTTGGCGAACGTGCTCCGACCTTCACCGCCTGTTTCACCTCGGCCATCTTCTTTGGCGCCGATACCGGGGGTTGCCGGGCATGCATGAGGCTCTGCTCGAAACATTCGTCACCTTCTCGTCCTATGCCCGGACCCTTCGTGGCAGCAAAGGGCCTGCCGTGAGCTCGCCAGATCTGCCGGACGGTATTCGGGCCAACCTGATATTCGGCTTGGTGATTACAGGTCTGCTGGTCCTTGGCGGCGGCCTGTGGCTGGGATTGACCAAGATCGCCGGCGCCGTGGTTGCACCGGCCACCGTGGTGGTAGAAAGCAACGTCAAGAAGGTCCAGCATCAAACCGGAGGCACAGTGGGCGGAATCTTCGCGCAGGACGGAGATCATGTACGAGCCGGCGACGTGCTGGTCAGGCTGGATGACACGCTGACACGCGCGAACCTGCAAATCATCAGCGAGGATCTCGATCGCGCGACCGTTCGCCTCGCCCGGCTGGAGGCCGAGCGCACGGGCTTGGCGGAAATGCAGCTGCCGGTCGACCTGAAGGCGCGAATGAACCAACCGGAGCTGGCGGCGCTCGTCAACGGCGAACGCGCTCTCTTTGAAACGCGCGCTTCGGCTTTGGCTGGACAGAAGGCGCAGCTGAGAAGCCAATCCCAGCAACTTGAACGTCAGATCGACGGTCTTAAAGCGCAACAGAGCGCGGTGGATGAATCGGTTGCTCTGCTGAGCAAGGATTTCGCCGACGTTGATTCCCTCTACGCCAAAAAACTCGTCTCCAAGGAGAGGGTAAGCAACATCAAGTTGGATGCCACCCGGGCCAGGGGAGAATCGGGGCGCCTCGCTGCAGCAGTAGCTGAAGCCCAGGCGCGCATCAGCGAAACGGGGTTGCAGATGCTGCAGCTGGATGACCAAAGGCGCACCGACGTGACGACCGAACTCCGCGAGACGGAAGCCAAGCAGACCGAACTCAACGAACGGAGGATTGTGGCGCAGGATGAACTGACCAAGACAACGATCCGCGCGCCACAGTCCGGAACGATACAGGAATCGGCTATCCATACCGTCGGCGGCGTTATCGCGCCTGGCGAGATGCTTATGACCATCGTACCTGATACCGACGATCTTGTGGTGGACGCGCTGATCCCTCCGTCGCGGGTCGACGATGTCCGGCCTGGGCAGCCGGTATCGATCCGTTTTCCGGCGTTCGACGTGGGAACCACTCCGGTCTGCCAAGGGTCAGTGAAACACATCTCGGCAGATCTGATTAAAGACCCGCAACGTCAGCTTTCCTATTTTTCGGCGCGTATCAAGGTTGAAAGCAAATCAAGCTGCCTGACCGAAGCGAAGGTGCTGAGGCCAGGTATGCCCGCCGAGGTTCATATCCGCACCGACGAACGCAATGTCTGGTCTTATCTGTTGAAACCCTTTGCGGATCAGATGTCCAAAGCGTTTACGCAGTGATGGCGAGGTGGAGGAGGGCGTGACCAATAGGATATCGGGATTTCTGGCGGCCCGACGGCTTTTGGGGGCGGGCGGCCGTCGAGCCTAACCGGCGACGCGGGGATGAAGCGCCTCCGGCTGGAGGAAACATGCGCGTTGTGTGACGCTACCGCATCATTCGAATAGCGAGGCTGGTTTACCGTCCCCAGACAACGGCATTTTCATGCCGTTTGATGATGTGCTTCAGGTTTTCGAAGGCGGTCGTGACGTGGCCGGCGAAGCGCTCTGCCGCCGGTGAGCGTGGTCCGCTGACCCGGCGAAGGATACCGAGTGAGCGGCTGGGCTGCGGGATTTCATAGGGCAGCACCGTAACCCGGCTCTCCTTGCGCTGCGCGAAGACTACGGAGAATGGCAGCACGGCCAACGCATCGGTTTCGGCAAGGAAGTTGATCACGCTCATCAGCGAGCCTCCCGAATAGCGGATGTTCAGGTCCGACATGCCGATGCTCATCAGGATCATCTGCAGGTCCGACATCAGCGGAGAGCCGGGCAGGGGAGCCACCCAGGGAAAGCTGGTCAGGTCATGCGCCCTGAGGCGGCGATTTCGCAGCAGGGGATGATCGGGCCGGCAAGCCACGACATTGCGTCCGGGCAGGATTTCGGTGAATTCGAAGCCGGGACCAAGGTCGAGCACGCCGATCGGCACGATGCCGAGGTCGATCTGGTTGCTGTCCAGCGCCGCGACCATCTCGGGCAGGTTCATATAGCTCTGCTGAACGGTGACCTCGGGTTCGAGCTTCTGGAATTCTCCGATCATCCGGCTGATCATCGCGTCCATGAAGAACGGCACGCCGCCGACACGGACGACACCTTTGGTGCCTTTCATGAAGCCCTGCACCGCATCCGACGCCTTGCGCGACGCGGTGATGATCGTGCGGCCCTGCGCCGCCAGCTGGAAGCCGAGCGGCGTCGCCTGCAGCGGCCGGCGGCCCTTGAGGAACAGCGGCTCACCCACCCGCGCCTCCAGCATGGCCAGTGATCGGCTGACCGCCGGCTGGGTCAAGCCCAGCATGGCGGCTCCTTCCGACACGCCGCCGGCATCCAGCACCGCGGCGAGCTGCATGAGGTGGCGCTCGTTCAGCTTCATAGCAAAACGCTATACAAGGGACGTCACATCTCATCAAGCATCGCGTCGGGCCGTGCTATCCCGCTTGGCAAGGGGAAGGGAGGCCCCGGCGGAATGCACGGCCAGCACGACCCGAAGCGGCATGAGTCCCCCAAGGCGATATCGACGCAGGCCGAGGAATTCTCGCGGCGCCTGACGGCAATGGGCCAGTCCCGCTTGGCGGCGGCGGCGCAGGCAGCCGTGGATGGTTTGCACGCGCTGATCGTGGAGTTGCGGCCCTCCGGCGAGGAATTCCGCCAGGCGATCGATTTTCTGACCGAGGTTGGCCACTACGCCGATGCGCGGCGCCAGGAATGGGTGCTGTTCGCCGACGTCCTGGGCGTGTCTTCGCTGATCGAGGATCAGAACAGCCCGCGCCCCGCCGGAGCGACACCAAACACCCTGGCCGGGCCCTTCTACCGGGCCGACGTGCCGGAGATGCCACCCGGCGCGAACATCTCGCGCGATCACAAGGGCGAGCCGCTGGAGGTCGCGGGCCGCATCGTCGCGCTCGACGGCGCGGGGGTCGGCGATGCGACGGTCGAGATCTGGCAGGCCAATGCCGAGGGTCTCTACGAGAACCAGGAACCCGACCGCCAGCCGGAATTCAATCTGCGCGGACGCTTCCGTACCGATCCGCAGGGACGGTTCCGCTTCACGACGGTGAAGCCGAAGGGCTACACGCTGCCGTCGGACGGACCGGTCGGTCAATTGATGTCAGCGCTGGGCCTTGGCCTCGAGCGGCCGGCCCATATCCATTTTCGCGTCTCGGCGGAGGGCTTCGAGACGCTGACGACCCACATCTTCGACCGGTCGGACCCTGCGATCGGCCGGGATGCCATCTTCGGGGTCAAACCCGAACTCATGGCCGAGTTCCGCGCGCTGCCGCCCAATGGAGGAAAACGCAAGCACGCGCTCGACCTCAACCTCGTGCTCTGCCCGCAGCGGCGGAGCGATACCGAAACCTCTGGGAGGAGATGACCGATGGCACGTATCAGCGGCTACCACCATTTGACGCTCTCGACCGACAGCGCTCAGGAAGATTTTGATTTCTATACCAAGGCGCTCGGCCTGCATTCGGTGAAGCGCACCGTCTTGTTCGACGGCGTCATCCCGGTCTACCACCTCTATTACGGCTCGCCCAATGGCGATGCGTCGACGATCATCACCACCTTCCCGTTCCGCAAGCCGGGCGTCTATGGCCGCCGCGGGTCCAACCAATCGCGCACCATCATGCAGTCGATCCCCAAGGGCGCCGCGGATTTCTGGGTCGACCGGTTGAATGCGCGCGGCATCGAGGCCATCAAGATCACCCGTTTTGGCGCCGACCGTGCGGCTTTCGCACATCCCTGCGGCATCCCGCATGAGCTGGTGGAAAGCGACAGGGATCCCCGCGCGCCCATCACCAACGAGGCGCAGGGCATCGGCAAGGCCCACGGCATCAAGGGAATCTACGGCGCCGTGGTGGCGGTGATGGACCGCACCGCCATGGACGACTTCCTGACCATCGCATTGCCGATGGAGAAAGAGGCCGACGACCACGAGGGGCTCGTGTTCCGCGTGCCGGATGCGGCCGGCGTCGCACAGCGCGTGGAGGTCATTGTCGACCGCGACAGCCCGCAGGGCACCTGGACTCTGGCGGGAGGCACGATCCACCACCTCGCCCTCAACACCGGCGACGAAGAGAACCAGTTGAAGCTGCGCGCTCATATCGAGGGCCTCGGCTTCACGGACATATCGGAGCAGAAGGACCGCAACTACTTCAAGTCCTGTTATGTCCGCTCGCCCGGCGGCGCGCTGTTCGAAATTGCCTGGACCACGCCGGAAGGCTGGGCCAAGGACGAGCCTCCGGGCCAGATCGGCAAGACGCTGGTCTTCCCGCCTTGGTTCGAGGACCGCGAGAGCGAATTGCAGGCCGGCCTGGAACAGGCGGATTTCGCGTGAGTTCAGGCAGCGGTCCGCTCCGGCTTGGGCCAAGAGGCCCCGAGGCTAAGGCGATTTGCGTCTTCGTCCACGGCCGCGGCCAATCGCCCGAAGAGATGCAGTCCCATGTGCTGTCGCGGCTTTCCGCGTCGGCCGTGGCCTTCATCCTGCCGCGCGCGCCGCACGGCATGTGGTGGGAGGCGCGTGCCGTCGACCCGTTGACGCCGGTCGCCCGCGCGCAGCTCTCTGACGCGCTCGACCACCTTGCGGCCGCAATGGTTGCGGCGCGTGCCGAACTGCCCGGACTGCCGCTGCTTCTCGCGGGCTTCTCGCAAGGGGCGTGTCTCTCGATCGAATATCTCTGTGCGGGGCTGCCGCCGCCGGACGCTTTGGCGGCCTTCACGGGCTGCCGTGTCGGCGTTCCGGCGGACGAAAGATCCGAGGCGGCGCCGGCCGGAATGCCGATCTATCTTTCCGGTGGTGATGCCGATCCCTGGATACCGGTCTCGGCGTTTGCCGATGCCGCGCAATCGCTGGGCCGGATTGGCGCGAGCCTGCGGGCCGATCTGTTCCCGGGCCGCGGCCATGAGGTCTCGGACGCCGAGATTGCCATGCTGGGCACTATCCTCGACGACCTCGCGGCCGGGCGTGGCCCGCGCATGGAGGCGGCGCGATGATGGACAGCTTCACCTTTCCGGGCCTGACGACACGGGTGGTCTTCGGTGCCGGCACCATGGCTCGCGTCGAGGAGGAAGTCCGGCGGCTCGGCCATGAAAAGGTGATGGTGCTTTCGACGCCGCATCAGAAGGGCGATGCGGAAAGGCTGGCCGCAAGCCTTGGTGGCCTCGCCGCTGGGATCTTTGCCGGCGCGGTCATGCATACCCCTGTCGAGGTCACGGAAAAGGCCATCGATACCTTCCGCCGCAGCGGCGCTTCGGTGGTCGTAAGCCTCGGCGGCGGCTCGACCACCGGGCTCGGCAAGGCCATTGCCGTGCGCACGGGCGCCGACCAGGTGGTCGTTCCCACCACATATGCCGGCTCGGAAATGACCGACATACTCGGCGAGACGGCAGCCGGCGAGAAGACCACCCGCCGCTCGCCGGACATTCGCCCAGAGACGGTGATCTACGACGTCGATCTGACACTGAGCCTGCCGGTAAACCTCACCGTAACCTCGGCGATGAACGCGATCGCTCATGCGATGGAAGCCTTGTATGCCCCCGATCGCAATCCGGTCATCGTGCTGATGTGCAGGGATGCCATGGTTGCCTTCCGGGAAGGCATTCCAAGATTGATCGGCAATCCGCAGGATCGCGCGGCGCGGACTCAGGCGCTCTATGCGGCGTGGTGCTGCTCGACCGCGTTAGGCTATGTCTCGATGGCGCTGCATCACAAGCTGGCGCATGTCTTCGGCGGCTCGTTCGACACGCCGCACGCCGAAACCCACGCCATCCTGCTGCCCTACACGACCGCCTTCAACGAAGCGGCGGTGTCCGATCTGCTGCGCCCGATCACCGAGGCATTCGGTGGTGGTTCGGCGGGCGGCGGGCTCTGGGATTTCGCACAGTCGGTCGGCTCTCCGCTGAGCCTGAAGGCGATCGGCATCAAGGAGGCCGATCTCGACCGCGCGGCGGCAATCGCGGTGAAGAATGCCTATGTGAATCCAAGGCCGATCGATCCGGGATCGATAAGGGAACTCCTTCAGGCGGCGTGGGAGGGACGCCGTCCGGGGGACTGAGAACAAAACAAGAGGGAGGAACCAAACATGATCACAAGACGCAGCCTACTGAAAGCCTCGGCGGCGACAGGCCTGGCGCTCGCCGGTTCGCGCCTGGCGACGCCGGCCATCGCGCAAGGCGCCAAGATCCGCCTGGGCTATGTTTCGCCGCAGACGGGGCCGCTCGCCGGCTTCGCGGAAAGCGATGACTACAACATCAAGGCCTTCCTCGCTTCCGAGGCGGGCAAGAACTTCGAGGTCATCGTCAAGGACAGCCAGTCGAACCCCAACCGCGCGGCCGAGGTAGCCAAGAGCCTGATCGTCGGTGACGAGATCAACCTGATGCTCGTCGGCTCGACGCCCGAGAACACCAACCCGGTGGCCACCACCTGCGAGGCGGAGGGCGTGCCGGTGATCTCGACGATGGCTCCGTGGCAGCCCTGGTTCATTGGCCAGCAGGGCAATCCGGCCGATCCGTCCTCGTGGAAGCCTTTCAACTTCGCCTATCACTATTTCTGGGGTCTCGAGGACATCATCGCCGTCTACACCGGCATGTGGAAGCAGCTTTCCACCAACGGCAAGGTGGGAGGGCTGTTCCCCAACGATGCCGACGGCAATGCCTGGGGTGATCCGAAGAACGGCTTGAAGCCGGGCCTCGATGCCGCCGGTTTCAGCCTTGCCGATCCCGGCCGCTATCAGAACCTGTCGGACGATTTCACTGCGCAGGTCAACGCCTTCAAGGCAGCCAATGCCGAGATCGTCACCGGTGTGGTCATTCCGCCGGACTTCACCACCTTCTGGAACCAGGCCCGCCAGCAGGGCTTCAAGCCCAAGGCGATAACGGTGGCCAAAGCGATCCTCTTTCCGCAATCGGTCGAGACGCTGGGCGATGCTGGCCACAACCTCTCATCCGAGGTCTGGTGGTCGGCCTCGCATCCGTTCAAATCGTCCGTGACGGGCGAGAGCTCGGCGGAAATCGCGGCGGATTTCACCGCCAAGACCGGGCGCCCCTGGACGCAGCCAATCGGTTTTGTCCATTCGCTGTTCGAGGTGGCGGCCAATGTCATGGGGCGCGTTTCGGATCCGACCAATGCCGAGGCGATCGCGGCGGCCATAGCCGCCACCGACATGACGACGGTGGTGGGGAAAGTGGCATGGAGCGGTGCGGGACTGCCGCCTTTCGCCGCGAAGAACGTCTGCAAGACGCCGCTCGTTGGCGGCCAGTGGCGGAAGAAGGCCGGTGGCGGCTTCGATCTGGTGATCGTCGAGAACGCCGGCGCTACCGAGATTCCCACCGCTGGCAAGATGGAAGCCCTGGCCTGACGCTGCCGGGGGCGGCTGATACCGCCGCCCTCGTTCGGCGCGACCCAAGGATGACTGTGATGATACTCAGGCTGGAAAACGTTTCGAAGTCCTTCGGCGCCCTGAAGGTTGCGGATTCCGTGACCGTCAGCGTGCCGCGCGGCGAAGCGCTGGGCATTATAGGCCCGAACGGCGCGGGAAAATCGACGCTCTTCAACCTGATCACCGGAAACTTGTTTGCAAATGAGGGCCGCATCGAATTCCTCGGCCGCGACGTGACCCGCGCTCCGGCCATGGAGCGGGTGCGCATGGGCGTCGGCCGCAGCTTCCAGATTCCGCAGCCTTTCGAGGGGCTGACCGTGTTCGAGAATCTCTTGACCGCCGCCGCCTTCGGCCGCGGCGGACGCGAGGCCGAGATGGTCGAGGATTGCGCTGGTATCCTCGAGGCGACGGAGCTCCTCAGGAAAGCCAATTTCGTGGCCGGCTCGTTGAGCCTTCTCGACCGCAAGCGCCTGGAACTCGCCCGCGCCTTGGCGACAGGCCCCGAACTTCTGCTTCTGGACGAGATCGCGGGCGGTCTGACGGAGGGCGAATGCAAGGCCCTGGTCGCGACGATCAGAGCCATCCACGCGAGGGGGACCACCATCATCTGGATCGAGCATGTGCTGCATGCCCTGAATTCGGTGGTCGAGCGGCTCCTCGTGCTGGATTTCGGGCGCGTGATCGGGATCGGCGCGACTGATGATATCATGGCCTCGAAGGCGGTTCGCGAAATCTATCTGGGGCTCGAGGTCTGATGCTGGAAACGCGCGGCCTCACCGCGGATTACGGCCAGTTCCGGGCACTGTTCGGTGTGGATGTCACCGTGGCCGCGGGCGAATGCGTGGCGATCATCGGCGCCAACGGCGCCGGCAAATCCACGCTGATGCGCTCGATCACCGGCGTGATCGGCAACGCGCCCGGCATGGTGCTGCACAGGGGCGAGCCGATCGGCGCGCTGTCTTCGGCCGAGATCATGAAGCGCGGCATCGCCATGGTGCCGGAGGGGCGCCGGCTGTTCCCTTCGCTGACCGTCGAGGAAAATCTGCTGGTCGGCGGGCAGGCGCGTAAGGTGCAGGGGCCGTGGAGCCTCGACGCGGTCTATGACCTTTTCCCGATCCTGGGCGAGCGGCGCAAGAGCCCCGGTACCGCGCTCTCGGGTGGCCAGCAGCAGATGGTGGCGATCGGCCGGGCGCTGATGTCGAACCCCGAATTGCTGCTTTGCGACGAGATCAGCCTCGGCCTCGCGCCCGTCGTGATCCGCGATATCTACGCAGCACTTCCCAGGATCCGCCAAGGCGGCGCCGCGATCGTGCTGGTGGAGCAGGATATCGGCAAGGCGCTGGCAGTGGCCGACCGCGTCTACTGCATGATGGAGGGTCGCGTCACGCTGGCCGCCAGGGCGGCCGAGGTCACGCGCGAAGATATCCACTCTGCCTATTTCGGAGTGGCGGCATGACGCGGGAACCAAGGCTCGGTCGTCTGCTCGCGCAGCACCCTTGTGGCCTGATCGAGGTGGCGCGGCGATGATCTGGCTGGACACCCTCGTGCAAGGGATTCTGCTGGGCGGGCTCTATGCCCTGTTTGCAGCAGGGTTGAGCCTCGTCTTCGGCATCATGCGGCTGGTGAACCTAGCCCATGGCGACCTCATCATTCTTGCCGCCTATCTGGTTTTGATGGGCGTCACGCTGCTCGGCTTGTCGCCCTGGATCGCTGCCCTGATTGCCATGCCCGTGATGTTCGGGCTCGGCTGGCTGCTGCAGGCCGCCGTCCTGAACCGCGTGCTGGGCAAGGACATCCTGCCGCCGCTTCTGGTCACGTTCGGCCTGTCGGTCGCCTTGCAGAACGGCCTGCTCGAGGTCTTCTCCGCCGACAGCCGCCGCATTCCGGTGGGCGCGTTGGAAGGGGCATCGCTCGATCTAGGGCTGGTCACGGTTGGAATCATGCCGTTGATGACCTTTGCCTCGGCGATCCTGACGATCATTGCGCTCAACGCGCTCTTTTACCACACCGCCCTCGGCCGTGCCTTCCGCGCCACCTCGGACGACGCCGTGACGGCGGGGCTGATGGGAATAGAGCCGAAACGGATTTTCGCGATCGCCACCGGGATCGCCATGGTCGTGGTGACGCTGGCGGCGCTCTATCTCGGCATGCGCGCGAACTTCGATCCTTCGATCGGACCGGCGCGGCTGATCTATGCCTTCGAGGCGGTGATCATCGGCGGCCTCGGCAGCCTGTGGGGAACGCTTGCCGGCGGGATCATCATCGGCGTGGCGCAAACGTTCGGCGCCGCGCTCAATCCGGAATGGCAGATACTGGCCGGCCACATCGCCTTCCTGGCCGTGATGCTGCTCAGGCCGCGCGGACTTTTTCCGCGCGCAGTGGATTGAGGGGGGCGGCATGTATCGACTGACAACCCGCACCCGCGCCGGAACCGTGACCGCGATCATTGTGCCGCTCTTCCTCGTCGCCGCGCTCGCGCTGCCTGCCGTGGCCTCGCGTGGTGTCATACAGGATCTGTTCTTCATCCTCACCATGCTGACGCTGGCGCAGATCTGGAACCTGCTGGCGGGCTATGGCGGCCTGGTCTCGGTGGGCCAGCAGGCTTTCGTCGGCATCGGCGCCTACGCGATGTTCGCCGGCGTGATCCTGCTCGGCTGGAATCCGGTCCTGGCGATCCCGCTGGGCGCCCTTGCGGCGCTGGTGCTGGCAGTTCCGACGGCCTTTTTCGCGTTCCGCTTGCAGGGCGCGTATTTCGCCATCGGCACCTGGGTGATCGCCGAAGTGACGCGCCTGCTGGTTGCGCAGTGGAAGGCACTCGGCGGCGGCACCGGCACGTCGCTGCCGCGCGAGGCGACGAGCAGCATCCTGGGCACCGATGCGGTCCGGGCGCTGTTGGGCGTCCGCGAGGCCGCGGCACGCGATGTCATGGCCTACTGGCTGGCTTTGGCGCTGGTCGTGGCCGTGACGGGCGGCATCTATTGGCTGCTGCGCAGCCGCCTCGGGCTGGCGCTGGCGGCAGTGCGCGACAATGTCGACGCGGCGCAATCGGTGGGCGTCGATACCGCCCGGCTCAGATGGGCGGTCTTTCTGATCGCCGCGGCTGCCACCGGGCTGACCGGCGCGCTGATTTTCCTGCAGACGGCCCGCATCTCGCCGAGCGCGGCCTTTGCCGTCACCGACTGGACCGCCAACGTCATCTTCATTGTCGTCATCGGCGGCATCGGCACCATCGAGGGGCCGATCCTCGGTGTGCTGGTCTTCTTTGCGCTGCGTTCGGCGCTGGCCGACTACGGCAGTTGGTACTTGATGACGCTCGGCCTCATCGCCGTT
The DNA here is from genome assembly GCF_055811095.1 of Mesorhizobium sp. WSM4833. Classification (NCBI taxonomy): domain Bacteria; kingdom Pseudomonadati; phylum Pseudomonadota; class Alphaproteobacteria; order Hyphomicrobiales; family Phyllobacteriaceae; genus Mesorhizobium; species Mesorhizobium sp. WSM4833. The sequence goes on along the minus strand of NZ_JBVVQG010000007.1, from coordinate 197,016 downwards.
GTCGTGATGCTTTTTGCGCCAAAGGGGCTGTGGGGCCTGATCGCGTCCCGCAAGGGCCTGCACCTGTTTCCGGTCCGCCGCAGGCTGACCGGTCCGAAGATCGAGGGAGGAATTTGATGGCGGATATCGAAACCGACGCGCTGATCGTCGGCACTGGCCCGGCCGGCTCGGCCACCGCCGCGCTGCTGTCGAGCTACGGCGTGGCCAACATGATCGTCAATCGCTATCGCTGGTTGTCGAACACGCCGCGTGCCCACATCACCAACCAGCGCACCATGGAAGTGCTGCGGGACCTCGGTCCGGATGTCGAGGCAGAGGCCATGATGCACGCCTCGCCGCAGGAACTGATGGGCGAGAACGTGTTCTGCGAAAGCCTGGCCGGCGAGGAGATCGGCCGCATGAAGAGCTGGGGTACAGCGCCGCTCTCCAAGGCCGAACATCTGCTGTCGTCTCCCTGTTTCATGAACGATCTGCCCCAGACCTTCATGGAGCCGATCCTGTTCAAGTCGGCCTGCGCCCGCGGGACGCAGGCACGCATGAGCACGGAATATGTCGGTCATGTCCAGGATGCGGACGGCGTGATCACGACCTGCCGCGATCGGCTGTCGGGTAAGGATTTCACCGTGCGGTCGAAGTTCCTCGTCGGCGCCGACGGCGGCAACTCGCTGGTGGCCGAGCATCTGGGCCTGCCGCTCGACGGTAAGATGGGCGTCGGCGGCTCGATGAACATCTTGTTCAGGGCCGATCTGTCGAAATACGTCGCGCACCGGCCGAGCGTCCTCTACTGGGTCATGCAGCCCGGCGCCGACGTCGGCGGCATCGGCATGGGTCTGGTTCGCATGGTGCGGCCGTGGGATGAGTGGCTGATCGTCTGGGGCTACGACATCAACCAGCCGCCGCCGGAGGTAACGCCGGAACTGGCCACCGAGGTCGCGCGTCAATTGGTCGGAGATTCCGCGCTCGAGATCGAGCTCCTGGGCGCCAACACCTGGACGGTGAACAACTGCTTCGCCACGCACATGCAGAAGGGGCGGGTGTTCATCATGGGCGACGCCGCGCACCGGCATCCGCCCTCGAACGGGCTCGGCTCGAACACATCGATCCAGGATGGGTTCAATCTCGCCTGGAAGCTTGCCAAGGTCGTCAAGGGGCAGGCGGGCATCGGGCTTCTGGATAGCTACTCTGCCGAGCGCGCACCGATCGCGCGCCAGATCGTGACGCGGGCGAACCAGTCCATTGCCGAATTCGGACCGATCTTCGAGGCGCTCGGCATGGATGGCGGCGTCGATCACGACAAGATCCAGAGGAACATGGAGGCCCGCGCCGACGCGACGCCCGCGGCCGAAGCGCAGCGCGAGGCGCTCCGCAAGGCTATCGCCTTCAAGAAGTACGAGTTCGACGCCCATGGCGTCGAGATGAACCAGCGCTATGCGTCCGGCGCGGTGGTGACCGACGGCCAGCGCGAGCCGGCATTCGAGAAGGATCGCGAGCTGCACTATGCGCCAACGACGTGGCCGGGCGCGCGCTTGCCGCATGTCTGGGTGTTCGAGCGCTCGGGCAGGAAGGTCTCGACGCTCGATCTTTGCGGGCATGGCGAGTTCACGCTTTTGACCGGTATTGGCGGCGAGGCGTGGGTCGCCGCGGCGGAGACGGTGGGCGCGGAGCTCGGTCTGCCGATCCGCAGCCATGTGATCGGCCCGCGCCGCACGATCGAGGATCATACCGGCGACTGGGCCGGCGCGCGGGAGATCCGCGACACCGGCTGCCTGGTCGTCCGTCCCGACCACCACGTCGCCTGGCGTTCCGAAACGCTCGCGGCCGATCCGGCGGCCGAACTGCGCCGGGTCTTCAAATCCGTTCTGGCGCGCTGAGGAGTATCGCATGATCGACGAACACGAATCCGGCTATTTCACCGAGGCGAACTCGGCCGAGGTCGTCGTGGCGCGCAACAGGAACGCCAAAGACGAGCGGCTCAAAGAGGTGATGGAGGTCATCACCCGAAAGCTGCACGAGGCGGTGAAGGAGATCGAGCCGACGCAGGAGGAATGGTTCGGCGCGATCATGTTCCTGACGCAGACGGGCCAGATCTGCAACGAATGGCGGCAGGAGTACATCCTGCTGTCGGATGTTCTCGGCGTCTCGATGCTGGTCGATGCGATCAACAACCGCAAGCCGTCGGGTGCCTCGGAATCCACGGTGCTGGGGCCTTTCCACGTCGCCGACGCGCCCGAATTGCCAATGGGATCGAACATCTGCCTCGACCAGAAGGGCGAGCCGATGTTCGTGCATGGCCGCATCCTCAACACCGAGGGTAACCCGATCGCAGGCGCCAAGATCGATGTCTGGCAGGCCAATGACGAGGGTTTCTACGACGTGCAGCAGAAGGGCATCCAGCCCGACTTCAATCTGCGCGGGGTGTTCCGCACCGGTGCGGACGGACGTTACTGGTTCCGCGGCGTGAAGCCCAAATACTACCCGATCCCGGATGACGGTCCGGTCGGCAAGCTGCTGGGCGCGCTAGGCCGCCACCCCAATCGTCCGGCGCATCTCCACTACATTGTCGAGGCCGAGGGCTTCGACGCGCTGACCACGCACATCTTCGATCCGGACGATCCGTACATCGATTCAGATGCCGTCTTCGGCGTGAAGAAAAGCCTGCTCGCCGAATTCCGCAAGGTCGAGGACGCCGAAGCCGCGGCCAGGGTCGAGGTCGCGGCGCCGTTCTACGACGTAGAGTTCGATTTCGTGCTGTCGCGCAAGGGAGGAAACTGATGGCCGCACTTGAGAAGATGTTCGATGTCAGAGGCAAGTCGGTGATCGTCACCGGCGGCGCCAGCGGCATCGGGCAGGCCTATTCCGAGATCATGGCCGAGCACGGGGCGAAGGTCTGCATCTTCGACCTGAACCCTGCCGGGCTAGAGAAGACCGTGGCGGCGATCAGGGCGGCGGGTGGCGATGTCTGGGGCCAGGTCGTCGATGTCGGCGACCGTGCGGCCATGGCGGCCGCCTTCGACAAGGTGGCCGAGAAGGCCGGCTCGATCGACGTCGTGTTCGCCAATGCCGGGATCGACGCCGGGCCGGGCTTCAACACCCCGACGGGCGAAAGGAACCCCGACGGCGCCATCGAGAACCTGCCCGACGAGCACTGGGACAAGGTGATCGAGATAAACCTGACCTCGGTCTACACCACGATCAAACATGCCGTGCGGCACATGAAGCCGAATGGCGGCGGCCAGATCATCGTCACGTCGTCCATCGCCTCGCTGATCAACGAGAGCATCGTGGGTACACCCTACATGCCCGCCAAGGCCGCGGTGAACCATCTCGTTCGCCACATGGCGATGGAGCTCGGCGCCTACAACATCCGCATCAACGCAATCCTGCCCGGGCCGTTCATCACCAACATCGCCGGCGGCCGGCTGCGCAATCCGGCGGACCGCAAGGCCTTCGAGGCCCAGTCGCTCATCGGCCGGATCGGTGACCCTGAAGAGATCAAGGGCCTGGCGCTCTATCTGGCGTCGCCGGCCGCGTCCTACGTGACGGGCTCGCTGATCGTCATCGATGGCGGCTCGCTGCTGAGGATGACCTGAACAAGCTTTGAACTGAGACCGGTCCGGTGGGCCGGAGAAACTTAACCCAGGGAGGAACCGACAATGACCTACTACAACAAACTGGTGAAATCGGGCTTGCGGCCCAGCCGCCGAAGCGTCCTGAAGGGGATTGGAGCCGGCGTTGCCGCCAGCACGCTGGGCATGCCGACCTATCTGCGCGCCGCGACGGCGGGGAAGATCAAGCTCGGCTATCTCAGCCCCACGACCGGGCCGCTCGCCCTGTTTGGTGAAACGGATGGCTACACCTTGCAGAAAATCCGCGCCCTGCTCGGCGGCCAGCTGCAATGTGCCGACGGCAATACTTACGAGATCGAGATTCTCGATCGCGATAGCCAGTCCAATCCGAACAAGGCATCGGAAATCGCCGGCAACCTCATCCTGAACGACGAGGTGCATCTGCTCGTACCGGCCTCGACCACCGACACGATCCTGCCCGCGGCCGAGCAGGCCGAGCTTTATGAGACCCCCTGCATTTCCTCCGGTGCTCCCTGGCAAGCGGTGATCATGCCGCGCGGCGGCGGCAAGCAGACCTTCGACTGGACCTATCATTTCTTCTGGGGCCTCGACGAGGCGCTGAACACCTTCGTCGGACTCTGGAACCATCTGGAGACCAACAAGAAGGTCGGCATGCTGTTTCCGCAGAACATCGACGGCGAGACCTGGGGCAACGACGAATATGGCTTGCCAGCGCCGACCCGCAAGGCCGGCTACGAGGTCGTGGTGCCCGGCTATTTCCAGCCCCGCACCAATGATTTTTCCGCACAGATCGCCGAGTTCAAGAAGCAGGGCTGCGAGATCATCGGCGGCATTACCTATCCGGACGATCTGAAGACCTTCGTCACCCAGTGCAACCAGCAGGGCTTCAAGCCGAAGGCGGTCACGGTGGCGGCGGCACTCCTGTTCCCGGGGGGTGTCGAGGCCATGGGTCCTCTAGGCAACGGCATGTCCTCGGAGGTCTGGTGGACACCGGCCTTCCCGTTCAAGTCGTCGCTGACCGGGCAGGTCAGCAGCGACATCGCCAGCCAATGGGAAGTCGATTCGAAGCGGCAGTGGACGCAGCCGCTGGGCTATTCGCATGCCTTGCTCGAGGTCGCGCTCGACATCCTGAAGCGCTCTTCCAATCCGCTCGATCGTACAGCCAACCGAGACGCCCTGGTCGCTACCGATCTGCAGACGCTGGTCGGTCATATCAAGTTCGACGGCTCGCCCCACAAGAACATCTGCAAGACGCCGATCTTCGGCGGCCAGTGGGTGAAGGGTGAGAAATGGCCTTATGACCTGAAGATCGTCGACAACACGGTCAATCAGCTCTTCGCGCCGCAGCAGGCTATTCAGCCGATCGCCTGGTGACATGAGCGGGGACGCGGGCAGAGTCATGGGTAGGGAAATCCTGCTGAAAGCGCACGGGGTGTCGAAGTCCTTCGGCGCTGTCCGCGTCCTGCATGACGTGACTTTCGACGTGCATCGGGGCGAGGTGCTGGGCATCCTCGGCCCGAATGGGGCGGGCAAAACGACGCTGTTCAACGTGATCAGCGGCGACTTGAAGACGTCCGGCGGCGAGATACAGCTCGGCGACACGGCACTCCGCGGCGAGCCGCCCTTCCGCCGCTGCCAAATGGGGATCGGGCGGACCTATCAGATCCCGCGTCCCTATTCCGGCATGACCACCTTCGAAAACCTGCTGGTCGCCGCCGCTTTCGGCGGCGGCCGGTCCGAGAAGCAGAGCTATGCTTTCTGCGCCCAGGTCCTGCGCGAGTGCGAACTCTCCGACAAGGCCAATGTCTCGGCCGGCGCTCTCACTCTGCTCGACCGCAAGCGGCTGGAGCTGGCGCGCGCGCTGGCGTCGGATCCGAAGCTGCTGCTGCTGGACGAGATCGCGGGCGGGCTGACCGACGATGAATCGAAGGCGCTGGTGGCGCTGGTGCGCCGCATCCGCGACCGCGGCATCACCATCGTGTGGATCGAGCATGTGCTGAACGCGCTGCTGGCGGTGGCCGACCGGCTGTTGGTGCTGAATTTCGGCGAGAAGATCGCCGAAGGCGTGCCCGCCGACGTGATCGCGCTGCCCGAGGTCCAGCGCGTCTACATGGGGATCGAGGGATGACGGCCGTTCTTTCCACCCACGGGCTGTTGGCCCGCTATGGCGACTTCCAGGCGCTCTACGGCGTCGACATCGAGCTGCACCAGGGTGAGGCCGTGGCCTTGATCGGCGCCAACGGGGCCGGAAAATCCACCCTCCTGCGTTCGATCATGGGCCTGCTTCCGGTCGGGCGCGAGATGGTGCTGCTGCACGGTGAGCCGGTCGGCGGCACCGCCACCGACCGCATGGTGCAGAAGGGCGTCGCCATCGTGCCGGAGGGCCGCCGCCTCTTCACCGGCATGTCGGTTGAGGACAATCTGCGCGTCGCCATCGACCAGGCCGCCCGCATGGGCGCCAAGGGCGGATGGACGCTGCCGCGTCTGCACCAGCTGTTCCCGATCCTCAAGGAGAAGGCTCGCACCCAGGTGCAAAGCCTCTCGGGCGGGCAGCAGCAGATGGTGGCGATCGGCCGCGCGCTGCTCTGCCAGCCGCGCGTGCTGCTCTGCGATGAGATCAGCCTTGGTCTCGCGCCCAAGGTGATCCGCGAAATCTATGCCGCCTTGCCCGAAATCCGCGCCACCGGAACGGCGATGATCGTGGTCGAGCAGGATGTCGGCCTCGCCCGGACCGCCACGGACCGCCTCTACTGCATGCTGGAGGGCCGCGTGACCCTGACCGGCAGGTCCGCCGAAATCACGCGCGAGCAGATCGGCAAAGCCTATTTTGGAGCGGGCCATGGAGTGGTTTGACGCCTTGGTGCAGGGGGTCCTGCTGGGCGGCATGTATGCCCAGTATGCACTCGGCATGGCGCTGATGTTCGGCGTCATGCGGATCGTCAACATCAGCCATGGCGATCTGGTGATCCTTTTGTCGCTGATCGGCATCTCGATCGCCACGGCTTGGGGTCTGGGACCGCTGCCGGTGCTGATCGTGCTGGTGCCGCTCGCGGTGCTGATGGGCTGGGTGCTGCAGAAGGCCGTGCTGAACCGCGTGGTGGGCAGCGATCCGCTGCCCTCGCTGATCGCGACCTTCGGACTGTCGATCGCGCTGCAGAACCTGATGCTCCAGATATGGTCCGCGAACAGCCGATCGCTGCCCGGCCATGGGATCGAGAGCCAGTCCATCGAGATCGGCGGCATCTATGTCGGTCTCCTGCCGCTGATCGTGCTGGCCGTTGCCACGGGCCTGACAGGAGGCCTCGACCTGACGCTGAAGCGCACGCGCTTCGGTCGCGCGCTCCGCGCCGCGTCGGCCGATGTCGAGGCGGCGGCGATGACCGGCATCAACCCGCGCGCCGTCTATGCGATGGCGACAGCGGCGGCGGTCGGCATTCTCGGTTTTGCAGCCGTCTTCCAGGCGCTGCGGTCGACTGTTGCTCCGGCCGATGGGCCTGCCCAGCTGATCTACGCGTTCGAAGCGGTGATCATCGGCGGCATGGGGACGGTATGGGGCGCCTTCGTCGGCTCGATGGTGCTCGGCATCTCGCAGGCCATCGGCTTCCGCATCGATCCGGGCTTCGGCGTGCTTGCCGGACATATCGTCTTCCTGGTCGTGCTGGCGACCCGCCCACAGGGCCTGTTCGGAAAGGCATTGTCATGAGTGCGATTCCCTATGTGGCAACAACCGAGGTGCCCGAAGTCGTGGTCCAGCGCCAGACCCGGTCCGGTCGCATTGCGATGACGCTGGCGGTGCTGGCCATGATCGCTGTCGCTGTCATGCCGTGGTGGGCTTCGACCGGCACGATCCGGTCGGTTCTGGTGCTGTGCTGCTATATCGCCGTCGCGCAGATGTGGAACCTGCTCGCCGGCTATGCCGGCCTCGTCTCCGTGGGCCAGCACGCCTTCATGGGCGCCGCCGGCTATGCGCTTTTCGTGCTGGCGCAGACCTACGGCATCAATCCGTTTGTGGCGGTCTTCCTGTCGCTCCTGGTGCCGGCCGCGCTGGCCGTGCCGATCTACCTGCTGCTGCATCGCCTGGATGGCCCCTATTTTTCGATCGGCACATGGGTGGTGGCCGAGGTCTTCCGGCTGACCGCCTCGAACCTGCCGCTCGTCAATTCCGGCGCGGGCATGTCGCTTCGCGTGATGAAGGACTATTCGGCCTTCGAGCGGAATGTCGCTATGTCGCTGCTCTGTGCGGGGATGCTGCTCGTCACGCTGGGCGGCAGCTATTGGCTGCTTCGCTCGCGCTTCGGCCTTGCGCTGATCGCCATGCGCGACAATCCGGTTGCAGCTGCCAGCCAGGGCGTGAATGTCGTGAAGCTACGCTTCCTGATCTATGTCGCGTCGGCGGTCGGCTGCGGTCTCGCGGGCGCGATCTATTTCATGGCGCAGCTGCGCATCACCCCCGGTTCGGCCTTTGACCCGATGTGGGCGAACGTCGCGATCTTCATCGTCATGGTCGGCGGGATCGGGTCCATCGAGGGCGTTCTGATCGGATCGCTGATCTTCTTCATCGCGGACCGCTGGTTCGGCGAATATGGCGCAACCTATTTCGTCGTCCTCGGCCTGATGACGCTTCTGGTGGCGCTCTACGCCCGGACGGGCATCTGGGGCCTGATCTCGAAGCGGTGGGATGCACCATGGTTCCCGATCCGACGCAAGCTCGTCGACCCCGAACCGCTGACGAGGAGGATTTCATGAAAGCCGCCATCTTCGATAAGGTCGGCGTCCCACTGCGGATCGGCACGGTGCCGGACCCGACGCCAGCACCGGACGAGGTCGTCTTGCGTGTCGCCGCTTGCGGCATCTGCGGCAGCGATCTGCACATCACCGAGGATCCGGTGCCTTTCGGCATCGAGGCAGGCTTTGTGCTCGGCCATGAATTCTCCGGTGACATCGTCGCGGTCGGATCGGAGGCAACGGGCCTTCGGATCGGTGACCGGGTCGCTGTCGTGCCGATGCGCGGTTGCGGACACTGCGAGGCCTGCGAGCGCGGCGATCCGGCGCGCTGTCACGAGATGGAGCTGATCGGCGGCGGCTATGCGCAATACGCGACCGTGGCCGCACGCCAATGTCATATCCTGTCCGACGATGTAGCACTCGAGGATGGTGCGTTGGCCGAGCCACTGTCGGTCGCCCTGCATTGCATCGTCCGTTCGGGCATGAAGCCGGGGGATCGGGTCGCCATACTGGGTGCCGGGCCGATCGGACTGCTCGTCGCCTTCTGGGCGCGGCGCATGGGGGCATCGCGTGTCGTGGTGGCCGACATCCACGGCCATCAGCGCGAGCGTGCGCTTGCTCTCGGCGCGACCGGCTTCGCGCTTTCCGGCGAAAAGCTGAGCGAGAACCTCACCGATATCTGCGGCGGCGCGCCCGACATCGTCTTCGAATGCGTTGGCAAGCGTGGCCTCATCGGCGCGGCGGTCGAGGCGGTCCGGCTGCAGGGCACGGTGGTCGGGGTCGGCCTCTGCATTGGCGGAGACCAGTGGGACCCGTTCGTTGCGCTGACGAAGGAAGTGAACCTGCTGTTTTCGGTCTTCTTCCATCAGCGCAACGAATTCGGCGTCGCCCTCGATGCGCTTCGAGGCGGACCTTTCGCACCGCAAGCTCTGGTCACCGACCGGATCGACCTCTCGCCGGTTCCGCAGATATTCGAGAGCCTTCGCCGCCGCACCACGCAATGCAAAGTGCTGATCCAGCCGGACTTGGTTTGAGGAGAAATAAAGATGGCCGTTCAATTCGAAACGCTCGAATACGATGTCGAGGGCACGAAGACGGTGGTGAAGGCCATCGGTCGGGGCAAGCCCGTGCTGTTCCTGCACGGCGCCTCGACGCTTGAGGGCTTCGACTTTGCCGAAGGCCTCGCCGACGGCTTCCGCGTGCTCTGCCCGAGCCATCCGGGCTTCGGCTTTTCGGGCGCGGCGCCGCATGTGGCCGGGATGTCCGACATGGTTCTGCATTATCTGAACCTGCTCGATGGTCTGGATCTGCCGGAGAAGCCTCATCTCATCGGCTTTTCCATGGGCGGCTGGATGGCGACCGAGCTCGCCGGCATTGCGCGCGAGCGTTTCGACAAGGTGGTGCTGATCGCGCCGGCAGGGCTCAACGACCCCGCATATCCGGCCACTGATCTCGGCGCGGTCGCGCCGCAGGAGTTGCCGGCCTATCTGGCGCAAGACGTCTCGGTGGCGCTGCGCTACTTCCCGGATGGTTCCGACGCCGCCTTTGCCGAGGCCTTCGGCGCCGATCGCGCCCGCGAAGGCGAGACGCTCGGCCGGCTGCTGGCGCCGTTCGGCATGGGGCATCCGAACCTGCGGCGCTTTCTGGCGCGCATCGCCAATCCGACACTGGTCGTCTGGGGCACCAGGGACCGTATGCTGCCGGCGGGACAGGCTCCGCTCTTCGTCGAGGCGCTGCCCGACGCACGCCTGATCCTCGTCGAGGACGCCGGCCATTTCGTCATGCAGGAGAAACCCGAAACGCTCAGGAAGATCGGCGATTTCTTCGCCGGCTGATCGCATTTGAAAAGGAGGAGGAGAACACGATGAACAAACCCATCAAGCACAGCTCGTGGGGGACGACCACCGACTATCGCGACTTGCTCAGGAAGATCGCGGAGATCGGACCGGCCCTGGAAGCCAACGCCACCGCCGATGAGGAGAATGGCGAACTGACTGCGGCCACGTTCGAGCTGCTGAAGCCGCTGCGCATGTCGCATATCTTTGCCGCGGAGAGCCTCGGCGGTGCGCAGTTGCGACCCACCGAGGGTCTCGAACTGCTGGCGGCGATCACCTGGCACTCCGGGGCGGCCGGCTGGGTTTCCATGGTGCATTGCTGCATCGGCGCGATGTCGGCTGCCTTTCTGCCGGACAGCGCGGTCGAGCGGCTGTTCGCGCCGGGCTCCGACAACCGTTTCTCGGGACAGGGGGCGCCGCTCGGCATGCTGAAGAAGGTCGACGGTGGCTACCGGCTGAACGGCAAGTGGAGCTATGGCAGCGGCTTCAGCCACGCCACCTATAGCCACAGTGCCGCCTTCGTCGACGACGGCACCGGCAAGCCCGCCAAGGACGATAGGGGCAATGTGATCATCATGTGCGCCCATGCGCCGATCTCCCAGCACAAGCAGCTCGGCAATTGGGACGTTCTGGGCCTCGGAGGCACCGGCAGCATCGACTATGCGGCCGAGGACGTCTTCATCGCCGACGATCTCGTCTTCCCGATCCTGACCGCACCGCCGCTGCGCCAGAAGGAGTTCTTCAGTCTCGGTGTCGTCGGCCTCGCCGCCATCGGTCATACCGGCTGGGCACTCGGCACCGGGCGGCGGATGCTGGACGAGATCGCCAAGTTCGCCCGCAGCAAGTCAGGCCGCGCCGGGTTGATCGGCGAGAGCGAGAAATTCTGGCACGACTATGGCCGCGCCGAAGCCCGCTATCGCGCTGCCCGCGCCTTTGTCTTCGAAGTCTGGCGCGACATCGAGGCGACGGTCGAAGCCGGCAACAGCGTATCGACGCGGCAGATCAGCCTTGTCCATCTGGCCAAATCCGAGATTCATGAGGTTGGCGTCGATATCTGCAACTTCGCCTATCGCGCGGGCGGCGGCGCGTCGCTGCGCGCCGGTGTGATCCAGCGCACCTTCCGCGAGATGATGGTGGCGGCCAACCATTTCACGATCGCGCCATCGATCGTCACCTCGGCCGGCCGCGACATCGGCGGGCTGTGGAGCGATCGCACCTGGCAGTTCTACGATCTGATCGAGAAGAAGTAGTCGCAAGGGCCGGACGGCGGACCCATCCGGCCCCATTTCATGCTGCAGAAGAGAGACGTCGATGAGCTTCCCGCATCCGATGACCAACGCCTTCCGCGAAGCCTTTCGCCACCACCCGGCCGGTGTTGCCGTGATCACGGCCGATCCCGGCGACAGACCGGTGGCGATGACCGTGTCCTCGCTGATCTCTGTAAGTGCTGCGCCACCGGTCGTCGCCTTCTCGCTGTCGATGAAATCGACCTCGTCCGAACCCTTGCTACGGGCGCAGACCATGGTGATCCACCTGCTGCGCTACACCGATATCGACCTGGCGCAGCTCTGCGCGTCGAGCGGCGCGGAACGCTTCCCGCCGGGAGGCGCCTGGGCTCGGCTGCCCACGGGCGAACCGCGCTATACCGGCGTCTCGACCTGGTTCCGCGCCCGCCGGCTCGGCGTCCTGCCGATCGAGGGCGCGACACTGGTGGCGGCCGAACTCCTTGACGGCGAGGTGCAGCCGGACGAGATCCCCCCTGAGGCGCATTCGCTGGTCTACCTCGACCGTCGCTGGCATCGCCTGCACAAGGAACTGGACGGCGTGGCTGAACTTCTTGAGTCGTCGCGTTTTCTTTGAACGGTGCCGGCTGTCCGGCCGCTGCGCACGGAATTCGCCAAGCCAGTCAAACGCGTTTCGAGCGTCAGTCGCACCGTCCCCCCTGGCACGCCGTGCAGGGTTGAGGGCCATCCAGCCAGTTGGGCACTGGTCGGAGCTTCGTCCCGCATCGGATGCATATCTCAGCTTACGTCAGACATTTCTACAAAATATATCACATATTGACGTTAATTTAACAGAATACTATGGTCTGTTTGCCGCGTCGGATGCGGCGCTTTGGTATCACCGTTGCTCGTTGATTTTCGTCATGTCCGTCGTCCCTATCCCAACCTGCAGGATTGCCTTGCAGCGCCCTTCACCAGTTGCTGAAAACGGCGGCGCCCATGCCCAGTTTGCTCGGAATCGATAACGGTCTCACGGTCACCAAGGCGGTGATCTTCGATGCCGATGGCACGCAGTTGTCGGTGGCGCGTCGGCGGGTTCCGCAATCGATGCCCCATGCACGCTGGGTGGAGCGCGACATGGCCGGCCTCTGGCAAGCGACCGCCGACGCAATCAAGGAGGCGATCGCGCTATGTGGCCGCCCGGCGGACGACATCAGGGCGGTGGCGGCAACCGCGCATGGCGACGGTCTCTATTTGCTCGACAAGGATCGTCGGCCGCTGGGGCCTGGAATCCTGTCGCTCGATAGCCGCGCCGGCAAGATTGTCGAGCGATGGTCGGCGGACCGGGTCTTCGAAGAGGCGCTAGCGCGAACAGGCCAGGCGCCCCACGTCTCGGCGCCGTCGGCGCTGCTCGCCTGGATCAGGGAGCACGAACCGGCCCGCTATGGGCGTATCGGGCATATACTGGCCTGCAAGGACTGGCTGCGCTTTTGCCTGACCGGCACGGTCGGCACCGACCGTACCGAGGCCAGCACCTCATTCACGGATTTCAGCACGCAGGATTACGCGCCGGAAGCGATGCGCATCTTCGGGCTGGACGATCTTTTCGACGCGCTGCCGCCGATGGCGCACTCCGCCGCGATCGTCGGCCATGTCACCGCCGAGGCAGCAGAAATGACCGGCCTTGCCAAGGGAACACCGGTCGCGTGCGGACTGCATGACGTGACTGCCTCCGCACTTGGCATGGGCGGCCATGAGGAGGGCGTGCTCGCCATCGTCGCCGGAACCTATTCCATCAACGAAGTCGTCTCTTCGCAACCACGCGTCGACCCGCGTTGGCTCTGTCGCAACGCCATCGACGCAGGCCGCTGGAACAACATGGCGATCTCGCCGGCGTCGACCGCGAACTACGACTGGTTTCTCGACACGTTCTGCCGCTCGGAGCAGGAAAAGGCATCGGTCGATGGTGGCTCGATCCACGAGCTTCTGGCAACAGAGATCGACACGGCGCTGAAGAAGCCGTCGACCATCCTGTTTCATCCCTATCTGTTCGGCTCTCCTTATGGCGATGTTGCCAGCGGCGGCTTTGTCGGCCTGCACGGCTGGCACAATCGCGGCGATATGCTGAAGGCGGTTCTGGAGGGCATTGCCTTCAATCACCGCACCCATGTCGAAGCCTTGCGCGACGGCTTTGCCGTCAGCGAGATCCGCCTGACCGGCGGCGGTTCGCGCAATCCGGCCTTCGTTCAGATGTTTGCCGACGTGCTGAACGCCCCGGTCATCGTCACCTCGACCGACGAGGCCGCGGCCTTTGGCGCTGCCCTTTGCGCGGGGGCGGCGGTTGGCATCTTCGCGACGCCGCAACAGGGCGCCAGGCAGGTCGGGATGACGGCGCGCCAATACGAGCCTGACCAAGCCTCGAGTGCTGTGTTCAACGAGCGCTTTTCCCTCTATGGCCGCATAGCCGGTGCGCTCGAACCGCATTGGCCCGACATCGAGAAGCTGGGCCGGCCAGACACTGGGGGAACCGCATGATCAAGGCCGACGAACGACGCGAAGAGATCGCCGACTATGTGATCAAGCTCGGCCAGGTGCGCATCGACGATCTGGTCGAGCATTTCGGCGTGTCGCGCATGACCGTCCACCGGCATATCGACCGGCTGGCGCAGCAGGGCGTGCTGCGCAAGCTGCACGGTGCGGTGACGGTTCAGCCTTCCGGCCTCTACGAAAGCGCCTTCCGCTACCGTGTGACGGTCAACCGGGCCGAGAAGGATGCGCTGGCGCGGGCAGCACTCGATTATGTCGAAGCCGGCCAGGTGGTGATGCTGGACGATTCCTCGACGGCAAACGCCGTCGCGGCACTGCTGCTCGACGTCAAGCCGCTGACCGTCATCACCAACTCCGTAGCGACGGCATCACTGCTGATCAATGTCGACGAACTCGACTTCATCTGTCTCGGCGGCCAGTACCACGGCACCTACAACGCCTATATCGGTATCGTCTGCGAGAACGCCGTGGCGCAGCTGCGCGCCAATGTGCTGATCTGTTCGGCTTCGGCCATCACCGGAACCACGGCCTTCATCCAGGATCCCAATGTCGTGCGGGTCAAGCAGGCGATGATGGCCGCATCGGTCAAGCGTATCCTTCTGATCGACCATGCCAAGTTCGACAGGATCGCGCTGCATGTCTTCGACGATCTGACCAACTTCGATGTCGTGCTGGCGACCGAAGGCCTGGGCGATGCGCGGGCGCAAGCCCTCGAACGGGCCGGCGTGAAGCTGCGCATCGTCAAGACGAAAGCGTCATGAGCTCAAGCGAAGCAACATTTACGGAAAATCCAGCCGGGCGTCTGGCCGCCATGGCCGGAACCGGGGAGGTAGACGTCGTCATCCTTGGCGCCGGCATCAACGGGGCAGGGCTGTTTCGCGATCTGTGCGCGCAAGGCGTCAGCTGCCTGATCGTCGACAAGGCGGATTTCGGCTCGGGCACCAGTGCCGCGCCATCGCGGCTCATTCACGGTGGCCTGAAATATCTCGAAACCGGCGAGTTCGGGCTGGTCGCACAGTCGACACTTGAACGCAATCTGCTTTTGAAGAACGCGCCGCACTATGTCAGCCCGCTGCCGACCGTGATTCCGATCTTTTCCTGGAGCAAGGGCATGCTGGCGGCGCTGCGGACGCTGTTCGGCTCGACCAGCGCACCGCGCAGCCGCGGTGCCATCCTGATCAAGATCGGCCTGATGATCTATGATTTCTACGGCTCGCGAAACCAGGTCATGCCGCGCCACCGCATGGTCGGGCGGCGCCAGGCGCTCAGCGGGATGCCGGCGCTCAATCCTTCGATCGTCGCCACCGGCACCTACTACGACGCCAAGATAAGCCACCCCGAAAGGCTCGTGCTTGAACTGATCCTCGATGGGCGGCAGGCAAACGCGGCCTCGGCCAGCGCGAACTATACGGCGCTGGTCAAGTCCGCCGATGGGGTACTGACCTTCCAGCCGGAAAACGGCGCGGCCTTTTCGGTGCGGCCGAAGCTGGTGGTCAACGCCGCCGGTCCGTGGATCGACGATGTCAACGAATTGCTTGGCGCGCCGTCGAAGATGATCGGCGGCACCAAGGGCTCGCACGTCCTGCTCAAGCATGACGAACTGGTCAAAAGCCTGGCCGGGCGCATGCTCTATTTCGAAGCCGATGACGGCCGCATCTGCCTCATCTACGATTATCTCGGCCTGGCGCTGGTCGGCTCCACCGACATCAAGGCCGACAATCCCGACGCGGTGCGCTGCGAGCCCGACGAAGTCGAGTACCTGCTCGACAGCGTGCGGACTCTGCTGCCGGGAATGGCGTTCGAGCGCGACCAGATCGTCTATGCCTATAGCGGCATCAGGCCGCTGCCGGCCTCCGATGCATCGCTGCCCGGGCTGATCAGCCGTGACCACTCCGCGCCGGTCACCGAGCCGGATCGGAACAGACCTTTCGCGGTCATCTCGCTGGTCGGCGGCAAATGGACGACCTTTCGCGGCTTTGCCGAGGAAGTCGCCGACACCGTGCTCGGCCGCCTGCAGCGCAGCCGCAAGGTGACGACGCAAGCCATGCCGATCGGCGGCGGCAGGGATTTCCCGACCAATGCCGCAGCGCGAGCAGGTTGGCTGGCTCTGGCTCGCTCGAACACGGGCGCTGAGGAACGGCGTCTCGATGCGCTGCTGTCGCGATACGGCACCAGAGCCACGCAGATCGCCACGCATGGGTCGGGCGATGAGGGTCGGCTGCCGGATTCAGAAAGCTATAGCAAATCGGAAATCGACTACATCGTCCGCAACGAGTTCGTCGAACATCTGGCCGATATCGTCATGCGCCGCAGCACCTTGGCGATATCAGGCTCCCTGACAGGCCGCGACCTGCAGGCGATTGCGGCGATTGCCGGACAGGCGCTGGGCTGGAGCGCCGGGCGCCTTGCAAGGGAAGTCGAGGCCGCAATTGTGGAACTCGAGGACCGGAACCTGATGCGGCTGGGCTGATCAGTCAGTCACCGATGCTCTTCACAAGGCAATCCGGTCGGTTTGCCCATGGATGCGCCGCATCCGCAAATCGCCCAACTCACAGGCAGATTGGGATTTTGCCGATATTAGATATTATCCCTGAAAAACAGCTAGTTAGAAGAAAATCTGGATAGCCGATGGCCATGCAATTCTGCTGGCTTAGGCGTGAGGTAACATAGATTGACGTTAAATTAACACAACTGTATGATCGAGTAACATGCTCACCTCCTAATAGGTCGATGTTGCCCGCCGAATGCCGGCAGACCGGCGTTTCGGGAAGGGCGAG
This sequence comes from Mesorhizobium sp. WSM4833, assembly GCF_055811095.1. Classification (NCBI taxonomy): domain Bacteria; kingdom Pseudomonadati; phylum Pseudomonadota; class Alphaproteobacteria; order Hyphomicrobiales; family Phyllobacteriaceae; genus Mesorhizobium; species Mesorhizobium sp. WSM4833. The sequence continues at coordinate 180,322 of NZ_JBVVQG010000007.1, read as the reverse complement.
ACCTGTGAATTCCCCGTATGTGCATGCGCCCAACCCGGCGGGGGATTGACAGCGATGCAGGGATGTGAAAATTTTTGCACACAAAGATAATAATATCATCTCAGGGAGGAGATGGCTTGAAATCCAGCGGAACCGCTAACCGCGATCATGAGTCCAGCCTCGCCACCCGCGCGGCCTGGCTTCACTATGCCGGGGGTCTGACGCAGGCCCAGGTGGCCAAGCGGCTCGGCCTGACCAGCCTCAAGGCGCATCGGCTCATCACGCGGGCCACCCAGGATGGCCTGGTCAGGGTGATCATCGACGGCGACGTCGGCGAATGCATCGACCTCGAGCAGCAGCTGATCAATGCTTACGGGCTCGATTACTGCGAGGTCGTTCCGGATCTCGATCAGGACGAGCTGCCGCTGAAGGCGCTTGGCACCGCCGGCGCTCAGTTTCTGAAGCGGGAGATCGATCGCGGCGAGGACATGCTGATCGGCGTCGGCCACGGCCGTACCCTTGCCGCAAGCGTCGAGTATCTGACGCGCACCGCCGCCGCCCATATCCGTTTCGTCTCGCTGCTTGGCGGTGTGACGCGCAAGTTCGCGGCCAACCCGCACGACGTCATGCATCGGCTGGCCGAGCGGACCGGCGCGCAGGCCTATGTGATGCCGGTGCCTTTTGTCGCCAACACCGCGGAGGACCGTGAGGTGCTGCTTGGGCAGCGCGGCATCAGCGATGTCTTCGACCTCGCAAGCCGGTCCGACCTGATGTTCGTCGGCATAGGGACCGCCGAGCGGGAAGCTTCGCTGGTCGCCACCGGCATGATCGAACATTCCGAAATCGATGAGGTCAAACGCGATGGCGGCGTCGGCGAGCTGCTCGCCCACTTCTTCGACGACCAGGGACGCCCAGTGGAAACGGCGCTGTCGGAAAGAATCCTGGCACTCCCGCGGGACCAGTTGAAGGGCCGCCGGATCGTCGCCGTCGCCGGCGGCAAAGTGAAAATACGCGCCATCAAAGCGGTGCTCGAAAGCCGCTATCTCAGCGGCCTGATCACCGACGAGTCCACCGCTCGTGCCCTTGTCGAACAGAACAAACCCAATGGCGCGAAGCGCCATATGAACGGAGGATCGCCAAATGCGTGACAAGCGCGGATCAGCCTTGCTGGCGGTTGCGTCATGAGCGCGAAAGCCGCCACCGCATCGACCAGGCCTGCCTCGCCCGCCCTGCGTCGGGCACTTGCCGGCGCCGCGGTTGTCGTCCTGCTCGGCGCCATGGCGCTCGATACCAAGGTGGTCAGGATAGGGTCGGCAGGCGACGTTCGCAGCGCCGTGTTTTCCGCCGCTGACTACGGCAAGTCGGAATTTCCCAAGGTGCAGGCCGATGTCGAGGCACGAGCCGCCGACGCGGTGACGGTGGCGACGGCGATTGCCAAGGACAGGGCAACGGCGGAAAAGGAATACGGTGTGCCTGCGGGCGTCGGACCGGTCATTTCAGTCAAGTTCACCGGCGTCGTCGGCGAAGGAAAATCTGGCATCTACAAGGTCGCCGTCGACGGCGTGCCAGATACGCTGATGATCCGCGTGCAGACGGGACCGGCGATCAACGGAACGGAACTGCGTGACGCCACGGGCAAGATCACATTCGGCCAGTTCACCAATCAGATCGAGTACCAGGACGCCGGTTCGGCGCTAAACAACGAGATGAAGAAGGAAGTCCTGGCCAAGGTCGATACGAGCACCTTGACCGGCAAGACCATATCGGTGGTCGGCGCATTCAAGCTGGTCAACCCGAAGAGCTGGCTCGTCACCCCCGTGAGGCTCGACGTCAAATGAAACCGGCCGCCGACACCGGACCCGCGACTGGCGACGCCGTGCTTTCGGCGCGCAACATCGTCATGTCGTATGGCGGCGTCCATGCGCTCAAGGGCGTCAATTTCGACATCCATCGCGGCAAGGTCACCACGCTGTTCGGAGAGAATGGCGCCGGCAAGTCGACGCTGATGAAGATCCTCTCCGGCGTGGTCACGCCGACATCCGGCGACATCGTGCTCGACGGCAATCTCGTCAGCTTTTCTTCGTCCTCGGACGCGCGCGATCGCGGCATCTCGATCATCCACCAGGAACTCAGCCTGGCGCCCAACCTCAGCGTTCGCGACAACATCTTCATGGGCCGCGAACTGCGCACCAGGACCGGCCTCGACTTCGCCGAGGAGCAACGCCAGGCGCGCGCTCTGATGGCTGATCTCGAAGAGGACATCGATCCGATGACCCTGGTCGAGGATCTGCGCCTCGGCCAACAGCAGATCGTCGAGATCGCCCGGGCACTGTCGGTCGATTCGCGCATCCTCATCATGGACGAGCCGACCTCCGCGCTCAGCGCAACCGAGGTGGAAGTTCTGTTCAAGGTGATCCGCGATCTGACCAGCCGCGGCGTCTCCATCGTCTACATATCGCATCACCTCGAAGAGGCGCTGCAGATCACCGACTATGCCGTTGTCCTGCGCGATGGCGCGATTACCGCGACGGCCGAAGCCCGGGATATCGATCTCGAATGGATCGTGCGCAACATGGTCGGCGAGAATTTCGATCTCGGCTCGCCGCCGACCGGCCATGAATTCGGCGAAGTCGCCCTATCGATCGAGGATGTCAGCGTCGTCGACACTTCGGGCTCAGGTTATTCCGTCGTCGATCACCTGTCGCTGGACGTGCGAGCAGGCGAGATCGTCTGCATCTACGGGCTGATGGGTGCCGGGCGCACGGAATTGCTGGAGGCCGTCGCCGGACGAGTGCCGATGGCGGGCGGGCGGGCGCTGCTGGAAGGCGAGGACGTCTCGGGGCTGAGCATTGCCCAGCGTATCTCCAGAGGGCTTGTGCTGGTCCCCGAGGACCGGCAGCGCGACGGGCTGGTGCAAACGATGACCGTCGGTCGTAATCTTTCGCTCGCCAGCATCGAAGCGTTCGCCAGGGGCCTGTTTCTGTCTCGTTCCAGAGAGCGAGAGCTGGTCGAAGACTCGATCCGCAAGGTGACCGTCAAGACCGCTGGCGGCAATGCCATGATCGGATCGCTGTCGGGCGGCAATCAGCAGAAGGTCGTCATTGGCAAGATGCTGACGACCAATCCCAAGGTTATCCTTCTCGACGAGCCGAGCCGCGGCATCGATGTCGGCGCCAAGGCCGAAGTCTTCCGCTTGCTGAGCGAACGCGCTGCGCAGGGCCTTGCCGTCGTCTTCTCGACCTCTGAGGTCAACGAATGCCTCAGCATTGCCCACCGCATCGTCGTCATGCGCCGCGGCAGGATTTCAGCCGAATTCGGCGCCAATGCCACCAAAGAGCAGATCATGGCCGCCTCGGGCGAAGCCGTGGTCGCCTGATCACCAGGAATTTCGGAGCCCACACCATGACCGATGTCAGCCAGGCCAGAAAACAGTCCAGTCCAAGCGCGAGCGAAGGCTTCGATCTCGCCAAGCTACTGCTCGAGGGCCGCGCTTTCTTTGCCCTGATCGTCATCATCGTCGTCTTTTCGATCCTGTCGCCCTACTACCTCTCAGTGGCGAACTTCCTGACCATGGCCTCGCATGTCGCCATCTTCGGCATCCTCGCGATCGGCATGCTGCTTGTCATCCTCAATGGCGGCATCGATCTGTCGGTGGGGTCGACGCTGGGCTTGGCCGGCGTCGTTGCCGGCTTCCTGATGCAAGGGGTGACGCTGAGCTGGCTGGGCGTCGTTCTCTATCCGCCGGTGTGGGTGGTCGCGGTGCTGGCCTGCATGCTGGGCGCCGTCGTCGGGCTGATCAACGGCGTGCTCATCGCGCGCTTCAAGGTTCCGGCGTTCGTGGCCACCCTCGGCGTCATGTACATGGCGCGCGGCCTGGCGCTGCTGATGACCAGCGGCCTGACCTACAACAATCTCGGCGGCAAGCCGGAGCTCGGAAACACCGGCTTCGATGCGCTTGGCTTCAACCGCTTGTTCGGCGTGCCGACGGGCGTCGTGGTTCTCGTGGTCATCGCGCTCATTGGCAGCATCGTCCTGAACCGAACCGCTTTCGGGCGCTGGCTCTACGCCTCGGGCGGCAATGAACGCGCGGCCGAACTCTCCGGCGTTCCGGTCAAGACAGTGCAGATTTCCGTCTATGTGCTGTCGGGCATCTGCGCCGCCATTGCCGGCCTGATCCTGTCCTCGCAGCTTACATCGGCGGGACCGACCGCCGGCACCACCTACGAACTGACGGCCATTGCGGCCGTCGTCATCGGCGGCGCGGCACTGACCGGCGGCCGCGGCAACATCCGCGGAACCCTGCTCGGGGCCTTCGTCATCGGCTTCCTGTCCGACGGTCTGGTGATCATCGGCATCTCATCCTACTGGCAGACAGTGTTCACCGGCGCGGTCATCGTGCTCGCCGTGCTCCTCAATGCCGTTCAGTATCGCCGCCGCAGCAAGCTCCCAAGCGCGACAGGTGGCCAACCGACTTCTCAGAAACGGGGGAAGGCCGAACCGGCCAATCCTGCCCAAGGGAAGACTGCCAGGTGAACTGGCAGCAACACGCGTAATCATTGGAGGAATGTACATGAAAACCATGCTGAAAAGTCTGCTCGCGGCCGCGATGGTCGTTGGGTTCACGGCCGCCGCGTCAGCCGCGGGCCTGATCTCGATCATCGTCAACGATCCGGCCAATCCCTACTGGCTGACCGAGGGCAACGTCGCCAAGGCCGAGGCCGAGAAGCTTGGCTATACGGCCAATGTCGGCGCCCACAAGGGCGATACCAATACCGAAAGCAATTTGATCGACACCGCCATCACCAACAAGTCGGTGGCGATCATTCTCGATCCGGCCAACGCCGACGGCTCTGTCGGTGCGGTGAAGAAGGCGATTGCGGCCAACATCCCGGTGTTCCTTGTCAATGCCGAGATCAACCAGGAAGGCCTCGCCAAGGGGCAGCTCGTTTCCAACAACGCGCAGGGCGCTGCTCTCGGTGCCCAGCAGTGGGTGCAGGCCGTCGGTGAAAAGGGCAAATATGTCGAACTGCTCGGCGCCCCGTCGGACAACAATGCCGCCACGCGCTCGAACGGTTACGCGACTGTGCTGAGCCAGTACCCGGATCTCGAAAAGGCTGCTTCGCAGGTCGCCAACTGGGATCGTACCCAGGGCCACGACAAGATGCAGAGCATGCTGCAAGCCAATCCCGACATCATCGCCGTGATCAGCGGCAATGACGAAATGGCTCTCGGCGCGGTTGCGGCGCTGAAGGAAGCTGGCAAGCTCGCCGGCATCAAGGTCGGTGGCTTCGACGGCTCCCCGGACGCGGTTGCGGCGATCAAGTCCGGTGAACTGCAGTACACCGTGCTTCAGCCGGTCGCCATCTTCTCGGCCAAGGCCGTGCAGCAGGCGGACTCGTTTATCAAGACGGGTGCCACCGGTGCGGCGACCGAGAAGCAGCTGTTCGATTGCCTTCTCATCACCAAGGACAATGTCGACAAGTACACCGCACCCTTCGTGCTGTCTGAGTAATATCTGTACAGGGGGTGTCCTTGCGGGCACTCCCTGCCTCTTCTACGAAATGACTGCCCTCGTGAACTGCCTTCGCAACCAATCGGAATTTGCGGCATGAAAGACCTGCTGATCGGCATCGACGCGGGAACGTCGGTGATCAAATCGATCGCTTTCGATCTGTCCGGGCGGCAGCTCGCCATGACGTCGGTGCCCAATAGCTTCGTCACGCTGGAAGGCGGCGGCGCCGAGCAGGACCTCGACCAGACCTGGCGCGACATGGCACGGACCGTTCGCGATCTCGCGGCCAAGATTCCCGACCTCGCGCAACGAACCGCGGCGGTGGCCATCACCGGGCAAGGCGACGGAACCTGGCTGATCGATAGCGACGGCTTGCCTGTCTCGCGCGCCTGGCTGTGGCTCGATGCCCGCGCCGGACATTTGGTGGACGAGATGCGCGCCGATCCCCGGGATCGCAGGCGGTTCGAACTGACCGGCACGGGGCTGAATTCCTGCCAGCAAGGCGCCCAGCTTGCCTTCATGAAAAAGAATCATCCCGACATGCTGGAGCGGGCGGCCACCGCACTGCATTGCAAGGATTGGCTCTACTTCAAGATGACGGGCGAACGCGCCACCGATCCCTCCGAGGGAACCTTCACCTTCGGCGATTTTCGGTCGCGCACCTATTCCGACGAAGCCCTCGACATCCTGGATCTGACGACGCATCGCCGCCTGTTGCCTCCCATGCTCGAAGGCACCACCGACCATCATCCGCTATCGCGATCGGCGGCGGCGGAGACCGGCCTGCTCGAAGGCACGCCGGTGGTGCTGGGCTACGTCGACATGGTCATGACGGCGCTCGGAGCCGGCCTCTATGATCCCTCGGGCAATGTCGGCTGCACGGTCATCGGCTCGACCGGCATACACACGCGCTTCGCAGCCACTCCCGACGATGTCGTGCTGAACGCAGATGGCTCCGGCTACACGATCGCCATGCCTATTCCGGGCGCCTTTGCACAATTGCAATCCAACATGGCGGCGACGCTCAACATAGACTGGGTGCTTGGCCTTGCGCGCGACGTGCTCGCCACGGCTGGCGGCAAACCTTCTCATGACGAGTTGCTGAAGGCGCTCGACGCTTGGATGGAAGCATCGGAGCCGGGATTGCTGATCTACCAGCCTTACATATCGCTAGCCGGCGAAAGAGGGCCGTTCGTCGACCCTGACGCACGCGCCGGCTTCATCGGCCTTTCGGTCAAGCATGGCTTTGGCGATCTGGCACGCGGCGTGCTCGAGGGGTTGGCCTTCGCCGCTCGCGATTGCTACCAGGCGATGGGCGCCGTGCCGAGTGAGATCCGCCTGTCGGGCGGCGCAGCGCGCAGTCCGTCTCTACGTCGCATCATCGCGGCGGCGACAAGGGCGCAGGTGCGCACCAGCAGCCGCCAGGAAGCCGGCGCGGCGGGTGCCGCGATGATGGCCGCGGTCGGGCTCGGCGTCTACGGCTCCATGGAAGACTGCGCCGCCGAATGGGTGACGCCGCTTCTCGGCGACTGCGATGCCTATGACGAGGCGCTTTCGCAAACATACGATGCGCTCTTCCCTTCCTTCGTTGCGGCGCGCCAGGCGCTTCGGCCGGTGTGGAAGGGCATGGCGCACCGCACAGGAGCAAGGCCTTGAGCAATACAACAGATGTCGTCGATCTCTTCGTGATCGGCGGCGGCGTCAATGGAGCCGGCATAGCGCGTGATGCTGCAGGTCGTGGCCTGTCCGTCATCCTGTGCGAAAAAGACGATCTCGCGCAAGGCACCAGTTCGCGCTCCGGCAAGCTGGTGCATGGCGGCCTGCGCTACCTCGAATATTATGAGTTCAGGCTGGTTCGCGAAGCGCTGATCGAACGCGAGGTGCTGCTCGAGGCGGCGCCGCACATCATCTGGCCGATGCGCTTCGTTCTACCGCACAGCCCGCAGGATAGGCCGGCATGGCTGGTCCGGCTCGGGCTGTTTCTCTACGACCACCTTGGCGGCCGCAAACGGCTGCCTGGGACAAGAACGCTGAACCTGAGGACCTCGCCTGAAGGCGCGCCGATCAAGGACGAATTCAAGCGCGGTTTCGAATATTCCGACTGCTGGGTCGACGATGCGCGCCTGGTGCTGCTCAATGCGCTCGATGCAAGGCAGCGAGGCGCCAGAGTGCTCACGCGCACCGCCTGTGTCGCGGCGCGCCGTGAAGGCGGACTGTGGTCGATCGACATGCAGGATGGCCGCACGGGCGCCGTCACGAAAGTCCGCGCGCGCGCTCTGATCAACGCAGCAGGTCCCTGGGTCAACGACATTGTCAGCCGCGTCGCCGGGCAGAATTCGACGCGCAATGTCCGGCTTGTAAAAGGCAGCCATATCGTCGTGCCCAAATTCTGGGAGGGGCGGCAGGCCTATCTCATCCAGAACAACGACAAGCGGGTGATCTTCGTCAACCCGTACGAGAACGATCTGGCGCTGATCGGCACGACCGACATTCCCTACGAAGGCAGGCCCGAGGAAGTGGTCGCCGAGGCCAGCGAAGTCGACTACCTGATCAAGGTGGTCAATCGCTATTTCAAGCGGCAGCTGACGCCACAGGACGTGGTCTACAGCTTCTCCGGTGTGCGTCCGCTCTATGACGACAATGCCGACAATCCAAGCGCGGTGACGCGCGACTATATTTTCGAACTCGACGCCTCCAACGGCAACGCACCGCTGCTTTCGGTGTTCGGCGGCAAGATCACCACCTTCCGCAAGCTGTCGGAACACGCGCTGGAAAAGATCCAGCCATTCTTTCCGACGATGAAGAAAGCCTGGACGGCCAAAATTCCCTTGCCGGGGGGCGACCTGCCCAATGCGGACTTCGAGCAGTTTCTGAGCGATCTGCATGTCGAATTTCCATGGCTCAGCCCGTCGTTGGTGAAGCACTACGCTCGAAGCTACGGCACCCGCGCCAGGCAATTGCTCGCCGGCGCGCAAAGCGAGGCTGATCTCGGCCGACGCTTCGGTCCCGATCTGTATGAACGGGAGGCAAAGTTCCTGGTCGAGACCGAATGGGCTGGCACATCAGCCGATATACTGGAACGCCGCACAAAGCATGGCCTGCATATCAATGCGGCCGAGCGGAAAGCATTCGAAGATTGGTTCGGTAACATCATGGCGACGGCGGACTGATGGCCTTCACGCTTTCCCTCAACACCAATCCTCTGGTCAATCGCTTCGCCGATCCAGACGATTTGATCGACGCGATTGCTTATGGCATCGGCATTCGCGACGTGCAGTTGACGCATGAATTCGTCAATCCGGGCTGGCCGGCGGCCACGATTGCCAAATTCCTGCGCCTGTTCAACAGCGCGCTTTCGCGGACCGGTGTCAGGATCACCTCCGGCATGACCGGACCTTATGGCCGGCTCAACCATTTCGGCCACCCGGACGCCGACGTCCGGCGCTACTATGTCGACTGGTTCAAGACCTTCGCCGACATTTCCGCCGAACTCGGCGCGCCAGGCATGGGCACGCAGTTCGCCATCTTCACCTACAAGGACTTTGACGATCCGCAACGGCGGGCAGCACTTCTCGATATCGCGCTCGAATGCTGGCGCGAGGTTGCCGAACACGCCAGGGCGGCGGGGCTGACATACCTGTTCTGGGAGCCGATGTCGGTCGGCCGCGAGTTCGGCCACACGATCGAAAGCTGCGTCACGATGCAAGGCGCCATCGACGCGGCGAAGCTGCCCATACCGATGAAGATGATGGTCGATATCGACCATGGCGACGTGACCTCACCCAACCCTGCCGACACCGATCCCTACGCCTGGGCGAAAGCGTTTCCATTGCAATCTCCGATCATCCACATCAAGCAGTCTTCCATGAACAAGGGCGGCCATTGGCCGTTCACGGCCGCCTACAACAAGGATGGCCGCATAGTGCCGCAGAAGTTGCTGGACGCGGTTCGGCAGGGTGGTGGAACCGACAATGAAATTTGCCTTGAACTTTCCTTCAGGGAGAGGGAACCAGTCGACCATCAGGTTATCGAGATGATCCGCGAGTCGGTGGATTTCTGGGCGCCTTACGTCGACAGTGGCCGCGACAGTCTCAAGCCTCGGACTTGAGCGAATACGTCGCCCGGAAGCCGGCTTCGGCCGCAAGAGTATCGAAGGAGAAAAACAATGGCCCCATATTGGGTCGGCACGAGCTGGAAGATGAACAAGACGCTTGCCGAGGCGTTGCTGTTCGCCGATGCGTTGGCCGCCTTCGTGCCTGGTTTCGATCAGGCGATACAGCCTTTCGTCATTCCGCCGTTCACCGCCGCGCGCCAGGTCAAGGCGGCACTGGCCAACACCCGCGTGAAGGTAGGTGCCCAGAACATGCATTGGGCCGATGCCGGCGCGTGGACGGGAGAGATTTCGCCAGTGATGTTGAAAGACTGCGGGCTGGATGTAATCGAACTCGGCCATAGCGAGCGCCGGGAGCATTTCGGCGAGACGGATGCGACTGTCGGACTGAAAACGGCAGCTGCCGTCAGGCACGGTTTCGTGCCACTGATCTGCGTCGGCGAGACGCTGGACGAGCGTGAATCAGGCCGCGCCGAGGCGGTGCTGACGGCACAGGTTCTCGGCGCGCTGCAGGAGCTGAGCGGCGATCAACCGAAGGCGGAAATCCTCTTTGCCTACGAGCCTGTCTGGGCGATCGGGGAGAAGGGCATTCCCGCAAGCGCCGACTATGCCGACAAGCAGCAAGCGCTGATCAAGCAGGTAGCCGCTGACCGGCTGCCGGCTGCCCCGCCTGTGCTTTACGGCGGCAGCGTCAACCCCGGCAACGCGGCCGAACTTATCGGCCAGCCGCATATTGATGGCCTGTTCATCGGCCGCTCGGCGTGGCAAGCGGAAGGCTATATCGACATTCTGAAAAAGGCGTCGGCCGCCATCGCGCGCTAACCGCGCGAGCAATTCCGGGAAAGTGTGAAGCGGTTTTCCGTCCGGAATTGCGTCAAATCAAAGAGACAGAGACAAAAGCAAAGGAGTTCATCATCATGAAGATCGCACTCGGAGCCGACAGCGCCGGCAAGCCGCTGCTCGATGTCATCGCCAAGCATCTCGCCACCAAGCCGGAGTTGCAGGTCGTCGACCTGAGCCAGGCCGGCTTCTACGCCGATATCGCCGCCTCGGTTGGCCACGAAATTCTCGACGGCAACTACGACCGGGCCATCCTGTTTTGTGGCACCGGCATCGGCGTCAGCATCTCTGCCAACAAGGTGCCGGGCATTCGCGCCGCGTTGACCCACGATACCTATTCCGCGGAGCGCGCCGCCAAGTCCAACAACGCCCAGATCATCACCATGGGCGCCCGCGTCATCGGTCCCGAACTGGCGAAATCGATCGCCGACGCATGGCTTGCCTCCGAGTTTGATCCGAATGGCCCATCTGCCGCGAACGTGCAGGCCGTCGACAAGCTCGACGCCAAGCGCTGAAAGACGCGGCAAGTCCGCTGATGATCAGTCGGTCAAGGCGGTCCGCATCGCCTCGATCACGGTGACGGCGGACGCAGCGCCCGGATCCATATGGCCAAGCGAACGTTCGCCGAGGCGTGATGCCCGGCCCTTGGTGGCCACCATCGCTTTGGTCGCTTCCGCGCCTGTCTCTGCCGCCTGGGCGGCGGCCTTGAGACTGGCGGCCAGATCCTTGCCTGAGGCCAGCGCTTCGCCCGCCGCTTGCCCCGCCGGCGCCCATGCATCGATCATCGTCTTTTCGCCAAGCTCTGCCTTGCCGCGATCCTGAATGCCGTTGGCCATGGCCTGGAACAGGGCGACCACATCCGCGTCGTCGAGCGCCGTCTTGCCCTTGACGGCTGCCGCGGCGCGCATGAGCGCGGTCGCATAGAGCGGACCGGAGGAGGCGCCGACCGCATTCAGGAACGACTTTGCCGCCGTGTTCAGCAAGGTGGTCGGATCGGTCGCCGCGGTGTCCAGTCCGGCCACCGCATCGCGCGCAGCGGAAAATCCAAGCTCCATCGCGATGCCGTGGTCGGCGTCACCGATAACCCCGTCAAGCGCGCACAGCCTGTCCCTGTCTGCTGACATGGAGTTTGCGATCGCCGCGAACATCGTGACAAGGCGGGCAGTATCGATTGTCGTCATGTCTTAGTCCTTGCCACAGAGTGGGTTTAGCCGGCGCGAAACATGGCGCAGTCGCAGGGGTGGTCCAGCATCGTCTGCAACTCGCCGTCCAGCCGATGCAGCGTGATCGAGGCCCCGGCCATTTCGAGCGAGGTGCAGTAATTGCCGACCCAGCTTGCGTGGATGGACACACCGATCTCATCAAGCCTCTGCTTCACGCGCCGGTTCATGATGTAGAGTTCCATCAGCGGCGTTGAGCCCAGCGAATTGACGAGCACCGCGACCTTGTCGCCGCGCGCCGGCGCCATCTCGTCGAGGATCCTGTCCAGCATCTCGTCGGTGATCTCATCGGCTGTTTTCAACTTTTCGCGTGCGATGCCGGGCTCGCCGTGGATGCCCATGCCGATCTCCATCTCGTCCGGCCCGATCTCGAAATTTGGCCGGCGGGTCTGCGGCAGCGAACAGGGCGACAGCGCCACGCCCATGGTGAAGGTGTGGTCGTTGGCCTTGCCGGCGATGCGCTCGCATTCGTCGAACGACAACATCCGGTCGCAGGCGGCGCCGGCCGCCTTGAAGATGAAGAAATTGCCGGCGACGCCGCGCCTCTTGTGCCGCTGGTCGCGCGGTGCCGAGGCGACGTCGTCGGTGCTCAGCACCGTGCGCACCTCGATGTCGTCCATCGCCGCCATCTCGGCCGCCATGTCGAAATTCATCACGTCGCCGGCATAATTGCCGTACATGAACAGCACGCCGGCGCCGCCGCTGACCGCCTTGGCACATTCGAGGATCGGGTCCGGCGGCGGCGAGGCAAAGACATTGCCGATGGCCGCAGCGTCAGCCAAGCCCTTGCCGACAAAGCCGAGAAAGCTCGGCTCGTGGCCCGAGCCGCCGCCGATGACCAGGCCCACCTTGCCCTGGCGCGGCCCGTCGCGGGCGACGATGGAGCGTGGACTGCCGTCCACGCTTTTGAGATGGCGGGGATGCGCTGCCAGGATGCCTTCCAGCATCTCGTCGACGGCGCGGTTGCCATCGTTGATGATCTTCTTGGTCTGCACCCGGCATCCTCCCGACTTCGGCATTTTCGCAGATAATACCGGGTGTTACCGGGATTTCCACCCGGCAAGGCGTATTTCGCGCGCTGAGATGTTCCCACGGCCAACACCTGGACGCAGGCGCTGGCTGTTTCAACCGCCGAGGCCGTCGCGGATGGCTGAGAAATAGCGATCGGTCCCGACCTGGCCGCCCTTGAGCGCGACCTCCAGTCCGTCGATCGCCTTGACGCGCGAGTGGGCAACGCAAAGCGGGGAACCCGGCGAAGCGGGCAGCGGCATGCGAATTGTCAGGGCATCGACGCCCGTCTCGCCGAGTGCGTGGCTCGACGTGTCGCCGCCTGCAATGACCACGCGACGCAGGCTCTGTTCCACCGTCAGGTTGCGAAGGATTTCTCCGAGGCCGCGGCCAAGCCTGTGGCGGGCGCCTTCCTCCCGGTCGATTTCGGCGCCCCTGTCGGCAGTGGGGCCAAGCGCGGTGTAGAGGATGACGCTGCGCCCGGCTTGCAGACTGGCACGGCCGCTTGCCGTTGCGCGCGTGATCGCCTGCTGCGAGGCCTCCGAAACCAGTTCGACCGGATCGACCTCGATGCCGTCGAAACCGTCGGTCAGGGCATGCCGGATCTGTCGTTCGGTGGTCGGCGAGCAACTGCCCGACACGACGGCTATCCGCTCGGCAGCGCCCGGCGGTGTGAAGCCTGGCCCAGCGCTGACGACGCCATTCGACGTCCATTCGGCCAGCAGCGCATATTCGACACCGGACGAGCCGACGACAAAAGAACCGCCGGGCTTGCGAACGCGCCACAGTTCCTTGCCGGCCAAAACCTGCGTCTCCAGACTGTCGACATCGACAAGCACGATGGCGGTGCCGTTTCCGGTCAGGCGATCGAACGCCGCCGACCGCGATGCCGACTGCAGCGTCGCAAGATCGACCAGCCCGGAGCTCAGCGCCGTCTGCCGCGACAGATGGATCAGCAGATCGGACTCATCCATTGGCGTCGTCGGGTGACGGCTCATCACCGGGTGGCGATCAATGCGGAAATATTGGTCGCGATAGGCCGCGAACAGATGGCCGAAAGCGGTATAGCGCTTGAGCTGCGGCGCGCCGACCAGCAGCGGCACGCTATCCTGCGCGAACACCGAGCGGCCGACCTCGATGGCTCGGCCGATGCTGCCGATCGTCGGGCTGGAATCGAAGGTCGAGCAGACCTTGTAGTGGCAAATCTCGGCGTTAAGCGTCTTCAGCCAGGCGAAGGCATCGCGCAGATGCGTGTCCATCCATTGCGGCGTCTCACTGCGGCTGGTGCCGGCCAGCCCTATCGCCCGGCAATGGCCAAACCGGGACAGCAGGGCCGCGTCCGGCTGGCGCATGAACAGCACGGTCGGCACGCCACCGAGCTCGAGCGCCTCCATGACATCGGTCGAGCCGGTCAGGTCGTCGCCATAATAGCTGAGAAGCAGGTCCTGCATCGTCTCAGGCTGCCTTGCCGTCGCCGAATTTTTCGATCGACCGCGCCAGTTCGGGATGGTTCAAGGCGAAGTCGGCCAGCGGAATGCCGTCGACCGCCGATTGCCAGGCTTGCTGCACGGCACGTACGCCGGCGCCCGGTCCGTCCGGATGGCTGACGATGCCGCCGCCGCAGAGATAGAGAAGATCCACGGTCCGGCCGGTTCGTGCATATGTCTCGGGCGCCTGACCGCCCCACTGGCCGGAACCTGCCACCGGTAATGCGCAGTCCCCAGCCGAAAAGATCGGCGTCGTCACCGCCTTGAAGGATTCGACGAAAGAGTCATCCGGCTCCCAGTATTTCGAGGCGATGCCGTTGATCTGGAACTGGTCGACGCCGAGCAGTCGCCAGAATTGCTGCCAGACCTTGAAGTCCATGCCGAGGCCGGGGTGACGGGTGAGGATGTCCCAGCCGTTGCGATGAGCATGCAGCACCAGGCCGGAGCGTTTTCTCAGGAATGCCATGCCGCCAAAGCCGATCGAATTGATGTTGATAACAGCACAATTGCCGCCGGCCTTCGCCACCAGATCGTGGTTGCGCATCATCTCGTCGGGATCGGCGTGCGAAATGCCGAAGGCATACATCACCTTCTTGCCGGTCTTCTGCTCGTGATCGAGGATCAGCGGCATGATTGCCTTCACCCGTTCCGACAGGGGCGAATAGGCCGGGCTCATCAGCTTCTCGTCATCCTTGATGAAGTCGACGCCGGCGGCGATCAGTTCCGCCACCATTGCCGCCGTCTCGTGCGGCCGCAATCCTAGCGCCGGCTTGACGATCGTGCCGATGATCGGGCGGTCAGTCACATTGGTCAGCCGGCGGCTGCCGGCGACCCCGAACTGTGGGCCAGGATGTACGCCGCAAAAATCCTCCGGCAGCTTCATGTCGATGACGCGAATCCCGGTGAGGCCCTTGATCGAATAGGTGCCGCCGATGGCGATCGTCATCAGCGCCGAAAGGTCGGTGCCGATGGCATCGAACGGAAAGGCGATGTCGACATCGGCGCGCCTGAACGGCCCCTTACCGTCATTGGGAAGCGACGGCCGCTCGGCATCGGGCAGAGGCCGAATCGCCAGCACACGCGCCGCCACCCGGGCCTTCAGTTCCTCGGTCTCGCCGGGCAGCGCTACGAAGGTGCCGGTCGACTGATCGCTGGCGATCTTGGCCGCCAGCGCTTCGATGCTTCCAGGCGTTTCGATGCGGTAGGTGAGCGTGATCATGGTCCGCTGTCTCAAGCCGAGGCGTTCGAAAAAGGTTCACTGGTGTTTCAAATCTGGTATAATGAGTACATAAGTATTGCAAGTCATATCCGGCAGCGGGATCGACAGACGGCAATTCCGGGAATTGTGGCGGCAGTGTTAGATAGGGCCGGGTCAAGGGAGTGATTCGCGGCGATGAACCGTTCGGAACCGATTGTCCGGCGCAAGCTTTCCGATGAGGTCTTCTTGCGGCTGAAGCGCCTGATCACCAGCGGCGAGCTGATGCCAGGCGACGACATGCCCTCGGAGCGCGAGCTGATGGAGCGCTTCGAGGTCGGCCGCCCCGCGATCCGCGAGGCGATGCAGGCGCTGAGCAATATGGGGCTGGTTGCGATCTCGCATGGCGAACGCGCCAAGGTGCTGCAACTCACCGCCAAGTCGATCATCAAGCAGGTCGACGGCGCCGCCAAGATCATCCTGTCGTCATCGAAAGACACGCTGGAGCACCTGAAGACCGCGCGCATCTTCTTCGAGCGTGGCATGGTCAGGGAAGCCGCCGAAAAGGCCACCGCCGAGGATGTGCTGCGGCTGCGGGCCACCGTTGCCGAACAGCGCGGCTTTCGCGGCGATTCCGAAGCCTTCATCTCCGCCGACATGAAGTTCCATACACAGATCGCCGCGATCTCCGGCAACCCGATCTATGTCGCCGTCAGCGAGGCGATGCTCGGCTGGCTGAAGGAATACCACACCGAAATGCTGATCTGGACCGGCAAGGAAAAGTTCACGCTCACCGAGCACGAAGAGATCATCGGCCGCATCGAGAAGAAGGATGCCGATGGCGCCGAGAAGGCGATGATCAAGCATCTCGAACGCTCGCGCGCGCTCTATGTGATGAACTCCGAAAAATAACGTCAGTCGATCCGGACGATCTCGTAAGGCGTCATCACGAGATGGCCTCGGCCAAAAGCTGAAATGTCGACTTGCACGTCGTCCGCCGTCAGGTTCGCCAGCCACACGACAGTGTCGCCCGAGGCCGAGCGTCCAGCCAGCGCCAGCACCTTGGTCTCATCGCTCGTCCCTGCGGCCACATGCGCAAGGCCGGCCAGTTCGCAAAGCCCCTTGATGGCTCTGAAGAGCGGCCGGGGCGATCCTTCCGCGACGGGTTCTCCGGATGACGCCAGCACGCCGAACGGTCCGGTGAAGCTGGAGAGCGTGAGCTGTTCCAGCCCAGCGGCTGCGACGCGCGCGGCATAGCCGATCGTCCAAGCCGCCGCGAACTGGCCGGCATGGCGCGGATCGCTGTCGGCCATGGCAATGCGCTGTCCGCCGGGATTGGGTTTGGTCGCTCCGCCATAAGGGTTCTGGCGCATGGCAATCGTCGATGGTCCGATCCGGTAGGGTTTTGCCCCGAAGATTGCCCGTGCCGATTGGGTGATGAAAGGCAGCGCCTCCAGCGACTGCATGACGCTGAGATCGTCGGCGGCGTGCACGATCGGGCAGGTGCAATGGGTGACGAAATCGAGCTGGTCTGCCGGGACGCGCTTGCGGTTGAGTTCGGTGAAATAGCTGAACATGCCGCCGCCGAGGCGGATGTCGGGGAATGCCCGCCGCGCTGCGGCATAAATGTCGTCGAGCGGCGGGCATTCCGGCCACGCGCTGCCCGGCGGTGTCGACTGCCGGTCGACCGACGGCGACACGGCAATGGCCGAGAGTTTTAGCCCGGCCCGGCGAACCAGGTCGGCGACGCCGGACAGCTCGGCGTCAAGATCGCCAGCGCAGACAACGACGCATTCAAGGGTTGTTTCGGCTGCGTAGGCAGTTGCGAGCCGGGCGAAAGCGCGCAAGGCATCGAGCCCGTGGCCGCGCGTCGGATCGTGGTGAAACAGCAGCTGTTGTGGGCCGAGTGCCGCCAGCGTGGAGAGGTTCGCCAGCGCCGTCTCGACATCCTCGGGATAGATGACCACGCCGACATCGGGCAGCCTTGCTCCCGCCTCGCCGAGTTCGACCCTGACCGGTTCGCTGGCCACTGCGGCAGCCGGCGCTTTGCCTTCACCTGCGATGCGCAGGCTGATCGTCTGGCTCAGGGGCTGGCCGGCAGGCAGCACATACGGCCACGGCAGCACCAGCGGCCGCACATAGGTCTTGTAGGAGGCGTCCGACCAGTTGCGCTGGTCCTCCATTTCGAAAGTATCGCCTTCCATCCGGCACTCAGCGGTGACACCAGGCCGAATCTGATGGGAGATGGCGCGGATATCCTTGAAAGGCTGCCAGGGGTCGATCAGCTGGGGAAGTTTCGTCGCCACCACGCTGCCGTCTGTGTGCTCGACCATGACCGGGCTACCGGCGAGGTCGGCGATCGGGTGCAGGATACAGAAGCCGCAGCGGTTGGTTTCGAAATCGTTTTCGGGAAGGGCGCTGACGTCGAAGACCAGACGGCCGTCGGCAGAGCCTTTGATGGTGGCGCGGAAGCCGAGCCGGTTTCCATCGGGGGCCAGGCAGCTTGCCGAATAGCTGACCGAAAAAGCGTCGGCACCCTGCTCGATCACCAGGTCCATCAAATTTGGCTCATAGGTGCCCCAGTCGCGGTCACGCACGATATAGGCGATGGCGCGTAGCACTTCGGTGCCGCCATGCCGAATGGTGCGCAGATTGCCGTTGACGAAGTCGGCGCTGAGCGCGCCTGCGCTGAGCCTGACCGGCTCGGCCTCGACCACGCGCGTGCCGTAAAGGAGGAAGGTATCGGCGGTCATTTCAGCGAGGCGTCGAGTTGCACCGGTTGCCGGCTCGCGGCCCCAGCATAGGCGGACTCGACCAGCGCGAACGTCTTGAGATTGTCCGCGCCCGAGGTCGCCGGTTGTACGCCCTTTGCCAGGCAGTCTACCCAGTGCTGCTGGATGGCGACGACGCTTTCCTGGATGTTGTGCCAGGGCCGCGACGCCCAGGCCAGCAGCGGCGGCGAGACGTCGGTGACGGCCGTGCCGCTCTTGCCGGTGACGGTCAGCCGGTATCCCTGCGCCAGCCGGATCGTGCCGTCGCTGCCATCGATCTCGATCAGCGTTTCGGGAAACGGCTCGGTGGCGAGCTTCGTCGCGTAGCTGCAGTCGACCACGGAGGTTGCGCCGCTCTTGTGGTCCATCAGCATGGTCGCCACATCCTCGCCCGCAATGGCGGGATTGATGCGGGCGATTCGTGTCGTGATGGTCGAGACGTCGCCGAGCAGGAAACGGGCGATATCGAGGATATGGATACCGAGGTCCTCGATGATGAAGCGCTTTCCCGTCGCCAGATAGGGCTGACCGGAAAACACGTCATAGGCCGAGCGGAAGGAGATACGCCCGAAGAAGGGCGTGCCGATCTCGCCGCTATCGAGCACGGTCCGCACCGCCTGGACAGGTGACTGCCAGCGAAAATTCTCATGCACCATCAGCGGAACGCCGGCTTCCGCGCATGCCTTGACCATCGCCTTTGCGTCGGCAAGCGTCGGCGCGAACGGCTTTTGGCAGATCACCGGAACGCGGTGGGCGGCCGCCATTTCGACAAGCGGACGATGGCTGGGCGCGGTGGTGGCGATATCGACGAAGTCCAGGCTTTCGCCGGCAAATAGTTCCGCCGCATCGGTATAGCGCTTCGCAATGCCGAACTGGTCACCGACGATCCGCAACCGTTCCGGGTCACGGTCGCAGATGGCGATGATCGAGGCGCCCGCTATGTCGCGCCAGGCATGCATCTGGTTGACGGCAAAGAAGCCGCAGCCGATCAGCGCTCCCCGCAGTTCCGCCATGCTCAGCCTGCCTTTGCCATCTGCATCAAGGTGACACGTTGCTGAAGCCGGCGCTGTGCCTGGTCGACGACGACGGCGACGATGATGACGAGGCCCTTGATCACCATCTGCCAGAACGAACTCACGCCCATCATCACCAACCCGTCCGAAAGGATGCCGATGACGAAGGCGCCCACGATGGTGCCGCCGATCGTACCGCGGCCGCCCGACATCGAAGTGCCGCCGAGCACTGCCGCCGCAATGGCGTTGAGCTCGAAGCTTTCGCCCGTCGCCGGATGCGAGGCCATCAGCTCGGACGAGATGATCAGGCCGACGATCGCCGCGCAGAAACCGGAGAACATATAGACGAACATCTTGACCATGTTGACCCGGACGCCCGAAATCCGCGACGCCCGTTCATTGCCGCCGACGGCGAAGATATGGCGACCGAGTGGCGTGTACTTGGCGAGATAGGCGGCTCCCAGTGCAACGACGATGAGGATCCAGATCGCCACCGGCAAGCCAAGCAGCCGACCGGCACCGAGGAAGCCGAAGCCGGTGGTGCCAAGCTCCGGCTTGCCGACGAGGTTGGGAAAGGTGCGGCCATCCGACGACAGCAGCGCCAGGCCGCGCGCGACATAGAGCACGCCGAGCGTGGCGATGAACGGCGCGACGTTTAGCCTGGTGATCAGCAAGCCGTTGACGGCGCCGATCAATATGCCGACGGCAAGCGTGATCAGCGCGATCTCAAAGACGTTGAAATAGATGGTGTAGCCGATCTGCAGGTCGATGCCGTTGAGCACGAGATACCCGGCCACCATACCGCACAGGCCGACGATCGAACCGACCGAAAGGTCGATGCCGCCGGTGATAATGACGAAGGTCATGCCCATCGCCAGGAACGCATTCAGCGCCACGTGCTTCGACATCAGGATCAGATTGGCGGTCGACAGGAAATTCGGCGCCGCGATCGAGAAGAAGATCAGCACGGCGATCAGCGCAATGAAGGTCCTGAGCTTCATAACTGTCAGCAGCACCGAGCCGCTGGAAGCGGAGGGAGCGGCCGCTTTGGCTGGGATGTCAGTCATGGGCGGTGCTCTCCGTATGTGGGGCTGGTCCGTGGCCAAGCGCCGATGCGGCGACGAGTGCCGCCTCCGTCGCCTCAGTGCGGTCGAACATGCCGGTCAGTTTTCCGTTGCTCATCACTGCGATGCGGTCCGACAGCGCCATCACCTCATCGAGATCGGAGGTGGCGAACAAAATCCCCAAACCGTCGCGGGACAGTTTGCGCATGGTGCGGAAGACGTCGGCCTTGGCGCCGACATCGATGCCTCGGCTGGGCTCGTCCATCAACAGCACCTTGGGTTCGGTGAGCAGCGCCTTGCCGATCACCACCTTCTGCTGGTTGCCGCCCGACAGCGACGACACCTCTTGCGCCGGGTCGGCGACCCTGATCGCCAACTCCCGCACCACCTGCGTCACCGCCTGCCTTTCGTCGGCGCCACGGATGTGGAACAGGCGGGCAAAGCGCGACAGGCTGGCCAGCGTCAAATTGCTGGCGACCGAAAGGATCGAGACAAGCCCTTCGCGCTGGCGATCCTCGGGGATTAGCGCTAGCCCGCGCCGGATGCGCCGCGTCGTATCGCGCTCCTTGACCTTTCTACCGCCAATGAAGATGTCGCCGGTCGAATGGCCGTGGCGGCCCATGATGCAGTCGAACAGTTCGCTGCGCCCGGCGCCCATCAAGCCGTATATGCCGAGGATCTCGCCGGCACGCAGCGACAACGAGACATGGTCGACGGCAAGTCCGCCGATGGCACGAGGCAGGCAGATCTCCTCGGCACGAAAAATCTCTTCGCCCGGAAGATGGCCGTCGGCCTTGGCGAAGTCCTTGGCGTCGGAGCCGATCATCTGGCGAACGATCCACTGCGTGTCGACGTTCTTCATCTCTTCCTGGCCGGTGATGCGGCCGTCACGCAGCACGGTGATGTAGTCGCCGATGCGGATCAGCTCTTCGAGCCGGTGCGAAATGTAGACGATGGCCACGCCGCGCGCCTTGAGGTCGGCGATCACCTTGAACAGGATCTCGACTTCCGCTGCACTCAGCGCCGAGGTCGGCTCGTCCATGATCAGGATGCGTGCATCGAGCGAAACCGCCTTGGCGATCTCGACCAGCTGCTGCTGGCCGATGCGCAGATCCTCGACCAGCATGTCGGGCCGGATGCCGGCCTGTAGGCGTTCCAGAAATTCCGCAGCGCGGTTTTCCTGTTGCGCGTGGTCGATTTTGCCGAAGCGGTTGGTGATTTCTCGGGTGGCGAAAATATTCTCGGCGACGCTCATATTGCCGAACAGGTTCAGCTCCTGGAACACCATGCCGATGCCACGGTTCACCGCATCACCGGATGACGAGAAGGAAACCTCTTCGCCTTCCAGCAGGATGCGGCCGGCGGTCGGCCGTTCGACACCGGCGATGATCTTCATCAGCGTCGACTTGCCGGCGCCGTTTTCGCCGACCAGCACGTTGACCGCGCCCTTGCGCACCTCGAAATTGGCGCGCTTGACCGCAACGGTGCCGGAATAGACCTTGGAGACGTCCTCGAGCTTCAGAATGATTTCGCGCTCCGCGATCGCGCTCATGGCTTCGGCCCGATCTCTGCCTCCGCCGGCGTCACCAGCGGCAGGTCCTGGCCGCTCCCCAGCGTATAGGCGCCGAGCACCTTGGCACTGCGGCCTTCCAGCGCCTCGCGCGGCAGCTTCGACAGCACCGTCTTGTCGGCATAAGCGTTGAAAGCCTTGCCGAACTGGGCGAAGTCGATCTGGTTGGTGAAGTCGTTGAACTGGATGAAGTCCAGGCTGTCGCGCAGCGCGGTACCGCGCACCGCCGGTCCGATCTGCACCCGTGCATCGGCTTTGCCGTCGCCGTCGACATCGACGTCGACCGTTGCCGCACGCGACTGTGTGTTGGCCGCGATAATCTTGCCTTCCAGCCGAACCGCGAAAGTCCAAGGCGAATTCGCCTGCTTGTTCGGATTGCCGTATTTGGCGCCGGCAGCCGCTGGGTCGGTTGTCGCCAGTGTGTGAACCTGCGCAAACGGTCCGGCTTTCTGCTGGAGATAGGGCACGACCTTTGCCGCCCATATCTCTTCGACCATCTTGTCTGGATTGAAGGTGGCAGCGTTGTTGCCGTCGTCCGATTTCGTCGGCAGGATCTTGCAGGCGGTCAGGCTGATGCCGACCATCACGGTAAGGATCGGCCAGTTCGGCTTGGTGTTCAGCATGGCGGCCTGTCGTTCAGCATCGTGGGCGGCCCACGGAAAATGGCGGCGAGGGGCGATCCTGGGTTCGCCCCTCGCTATTCAAATCACGCTGGCTCAGTTCGTCAGCGCGAAGGTCTCCAGCTTGGCGGCATTGTCGCCATTGACCAGAACGCAGTCCATCAATTGCTTTTCCTTGGCCGGCGACTTCTTGTTCTTGATGAAGTCGTTGGCCTGCTCGACCGCCATCTGCGCCTGCGCGAAGGCGGGCTGCAGCACCGTTGCCTTGATGCCGCCCGAGGTGATGGAGTCGCGAACATCGTTCGATCCGTCGAAGCCGACGACGATGACATCCTTGCGGTTCGCCGCGGCAAGTGCCGCATAGGCGCCCATCGCCATCGTATCGTTGCCGGAGATCACGCCCTTGATGTCGGGGTTGGCCTGCAGGATCGATTCCATCTTGGAATAGGCTTCCGTCTGGCTCCAGTTGGCCGACTGCTGGGCGACCATCTTCAGGTCCGGATAGTCGTCGATGACGTCGTGATAGCCCTTGGAACGAATGCCGGCATTGGTGTCGGATTCCTTGCCGACCAGCTCGACGAAATTGCCCTTCTCGCCCATCAGCTTGACGAATTCCTGCGCGCCGAGCTGGGCGCCCTGGTAGTTGTTGGAGACGATCTGCGCGACGGCGACGCCGGTGGCGTTGATCTCGCGGTCGATCAGGAAGGACGGAATGCCTGCGTCCTTGGCCTTCTGTACCGCGGCGACGGTGGCGTCGGCGCCGGCATTGTCGAGGATGATCGCCTTGGCGCCGCGGCCGATCGCGGTGTCGATCAGCTCGGACTGCTTGTTGGCGTCGTCGTCATGGACCAGCACCAGCGCCTCGTAGCCGAGTTCCTTGGCCTTGGCTTCGGCGCCGACGGCTTCCGCCTTGAAGAACGGATTGTCGTGCGAGGGCGTGATGATGGCGATGAGATCCGCCGCGTAGGCGGGCGCGGCCGTGCCAAGCGCCAGCATGCCGGCGAAAGCCGCAAGCGTCATTCTGCGTGTAAGTTTCATGAAGTCCTCCCGTTTGAAAAATTGCCTTGGTAACCCAAAGCATCTGTCGGCATCCGAATTCGTCAGGCGGCGCGGGCGGCGGATCGCTTTCGGGCTAAAGAGCCGTTTGCCGGCTTCCCCTCCACGGATCGTTGCTCCCCAGCCATCCTCCACTCGCCCAGGCATCGTACTCCTGCGAAAACCCTGTCGATCCGAGCCATGAACAGCTAAGCCAACTGGTATGATGAGTCAACCACGAATCCAGGTGATATGTACCTGATGAGCTACGATGCCGAGCGTCGCAACGGTACGGCGACGTCGCTGCGGCAGCGCCTCTCCTCTTCAGGTGATACGCTGAATGCTGGCGGCGATCTCTTCCGGCTCGAACACGCGCTTCCAGTCGTCCCGCATCAGCACCGGCTTGCCGAACTCGATCGCCTTGTTGCAGGCATCCGAGAAAACGCCCTTGGTCTCGCCGAAAATGACGGCGCCCAGCACGTTCATATGGCCGAGCAGGAAATCGAGCGCCGCCTGCTGGTCGACGCCGCGTGCCACGACCTCGTCGACGGCTTCCTTCATGACCACCAGCAACGAGGCGCACACCGTCTCCGAAAGCCCGGGTTCCAGCAGCGCCATCTGTTCGACGCTGACGCGGTGCGAACGCATGACCGGCGCCCAGATGATCTTCGCGATCGCCTCGCCCTTGGCGTAATCCTCTTCCGGCCCCTGCATCAAGGCGCTGACCATATGCTGCTTGGCCTTGACGCCGCCGAAATAGTCCTTCTTTGCCGCCATGTCTGTTTCGTCGTTGAAGATCGGCGGATGGCAGGGGTGGGTGACGAAATAGGTGAGGTCCGGTCGATTCGGCAGGTGGCCGGCGAAGGGTGCCGCCGCGTCGAGCACCACCACCATGGTGCCCGGCGCCAGCTTGCTCTCGATGCTGCTCGCCACCTTGCCGATATGCGTGTCGGGAACGGCCAGGATCACCACATCGGCGCCCTTGAGCGCTTCGTCGGCGCTAACCGCATCGAAACCCAGCCCGGTCTTCAGGCGCTCCTTGCCGGCATCGCTGACCTCGACATGGCGTATTGTGTAGGGCGACCCGCGAAAATTGGTCGACAGGCGGTAGCCCATTTTCCCACCGGCACCGAACAGCGCAATCGTTGTCATTTGGTCACTACTCCTGATCTCAGCGGACGGTATCACCCGTCGTCAACTGATCAACTGGTATAATCACGCTACCAGATTTTGGCAATCCGATAATGACCATGCGATGCGTTCGCCGCGTCATCGGCTGCCGCCGGCAAGCTCCAGCACGAGAACAATGGATGGCGCGCTCGGGATATGACCTCTAGATCACCAGAAGAAGCCCGCGCTTGCCCGCTGAGTGCGCATGAGCGCTGCTCTGCCATCCCCAGAAATAGGAGGCATGTGATAAGGGTCGGAGGTCGGGCCGGGCGCTACTTCAAAAGATCGACCAGCATGTCGAAAGCCGCATCGATATCGCCGCGAACCGCCGCCTGAACTGCCTGCTCGTCCCGGTCGCGCAGGGCCGCAAACATCTGTTGATGGTATGTGTTCGCGGTCGAGTAGGATCCATGCAGCATATTGAAATAGGGGCTGATCTGCAGCCATAGATCCTTGATGATCTTGAGCAGGGTTTCGGATCCCGCTGCTCGGTAGATTGCGAAGTGGAAGGTATAATTCGCCCTGAGATAGGCCTTTACGTCGTCCGCGCCATTCGCGCGTTCCAGTGAGTCCAGATCGCGCGCGAAAATCGCAAGGTCCGCATCACTGCGGTTCTGTGAGGCCCAGCCGGCGGCGATGGCCTCTATCTCAAAACGTACATTTCGCAAATCGGTGAGCCGCTCGCGGCTGAGCGCCGGAATACCAATGGAGCGCCCGGATACTACCGTCAGCGCGTTGGCTGCCGTCAGGCGCCGCAGCGCTTCCCTGACCGGCATCGGACTGACGCCAAAGGCGTCGGCGAGGCTCTGAACCGTGACCATCTCGCCCGGCACGATGCTGCCGTCGAGGATCAACTCGGTGACCTGATTGTAGACCCGGTCCTGCAGAGTTTCCTTGGACAGTGGAATGATCTCGACACCAGGCTTCCTGAACGCCGATCCAGCCATCTCCTGTCAACCTTCCCGCCTGAGGGCGACACCTGCTTGTGTGGTCGTGTCGGAATGCAAGGTTCGTGGTGCCACGTCAAGCGGCTGACACGGCCAGTTTTGATATAAACGATTTCATCATTGATATTTGATCAAATCATGATACGGTCGCTGGCATCGAATGACAAGGGTTTACGTTTTGTGCCCTTGGGAGGCATTCGGTCGTTCTGTTTGGGAGGAGTTCCACATGGGTATCGGATCGAAAGTCCGGCGGCTCGCGCTGCTGGCCGGCATGGCTGCGTGCGCCTTCGGCCTGTCCGCCGCGCAGGCCGCCGAGAAGCACAAGATCTTTCTCAGCATGAGCTACATCGGCAATGATTGGCAGGCGGAGGCGGCCAACATGGTCAAGGCCATGGCCGCTCATAAGAGCCTGGCCGACAAGGTCGACCTGCAGGTCCAGGTCGCTGGCCCCAACGCGCAACGCCAGATTCAGCAGATCAACGCAATGGTGCAAAGCGGCGCCGAAGCCATCGTCGTGTATCCGATCTCGCCGACCGCGCTCAACCAGGTCGTCAAGAATGCCTGCGACAAGGGTGTGAAGGTCTTTGCGTACGACGCCGAGATCACCGAGCCTTGCGCCTACAACGTCCACATAGACCAGCTGGAAGCGGGCAGGGTGACCGCCGAATGGCTGGTCAAGAAGCTCAACGGCAAGGGCAACATCATCGCCATCACGGGCGTCCCGGGAACATCCGTTGACGATCAGCGGACAAAGGCCGCCAAGGAAGTCTTCGCCAAGTATCCTGATATCAAGATCGTCGGCGAGGCTGTCGGCATGTGGAGCCAGGCGGTCGCCCGCACGGAACTTTCGAAAATCCTGGCCACCCGCAATTGGGACGACATCAACGGACTGTGGATGCAGGTCGGCTGCTTCACCGCCAACTCGATGCAGCTCGAGGCTGGCAAGAAGACCAGCGAACTCCTGCCTTGCGCCGGCGAAGGTTCCAATGGCGGCCGCATCCAGATGCTGCCGGAGGGCACCGAAGTCGAAGGTGCCGCTCCTCCTTATGCACCGGCGGGCGCACAACGCATTTCCTATGCCTCGCCGCCTTATTCGGGTGCGCTGGCGCTGAAGCTTGCCGTCGAGGCGATCGAAGGCAAGGACGTGCCGAAGACCACCATCCTGCCGCTGCCGGTCGTTACCAATGAGACGATCAAGCTGTGCGACGAAGGCACATGGGCGGAGATGAAGGCCGGCTGCAACGCCTTCAAGCCGTCGCTGGTCTCCAATCCGGGCTGGTTTGCCTCGATCTTCTCGGACCAGACACCCGAGGTCGGCCTTAATGCTGCCCTCGTCGGACAACCGGAGAACTAAGCCTCCCAAGGCCCGTGTGACGATGCACGGACAACTGTCCGTGCGTCGTCAATCCATGCCAAGCCGGCGATCGAGGACAATGACAGAACACTCCGAGCTCCCCGCCGTCGAGATCGACGGCATCAGCAAGGCGTTCGGCCCGACCGTCGCGCTGGACGGCGTGTCGTTTGCGATCGCGCCCGGCAGCGTCCATGCCCTGCTCGGTGAAAACGGAGCCGGCAAGTCGACACTGGTGAAGCTGCTGTCCGGGCTGGTCCGGCCGAGCCAAGGCCATGTCCGTGTCTTCGGCAAGGAGATCGCTTACGGCGCACCGCGCGCAGCACATGCGCTCGGCATGCAGACAGCATTTCAGGAGATGACCCTGGTGCGCGATCTCTCCGTGCTCGACAACATGCTGCTGCCTTACGCCCCCGTCGGCATCTCCGGCCTGATCCGCCGCGGTGCCGCCCGCAAGGCCGTCCGCCGCCATATCGAAGATCTCGGTTTTTCCGTCGATCTCGATGCCGAGGTGAGCGAGCTCGAGCTTTCGGTGCGCCAGAAGATCGAGATCGCGCGCGCCGTCTACCGCAAGCCGCGCATCCTTTTGCTCGACGAACCGACCTCGACGCTCGCCGGACGCGACGTCGACTGGCTGGGCGACATCATCGCCAGGCTGAAGGCGGCAGGCACCACCATCGTCTTCATCACCCACCGCATGCGCGAGGTCCGCGCTTTTTGCGACACGCTGACGATCCTGAGAAACGGCCGCCACATCGTCACCGCGCCGGTCGCCGATGTCTCGGATGCCGACGTCATCGAAAAGATCATCGGCCGCAGCATCGAGCAGACCTTTCCGCCCAAGCCGGACAGCGCCCAGGCCTTCGGTCCGCCGGTTCTGGGCGTGCGCGACCTCAAGGTCGGACGCAAGCTCGACGGCGCCGGCTTCGATCTGCGCAAGGGCGAAATCCTCGGCGTCGCCGGGTTGCAAGGCATGGGCCAGCAGGACCTGTTCCTGGCCTGCTTTGGCATGGCCGAGATCGAGCGCGGCCACATCCTCGTCGACGGCCGCAAGGTCTGGCTCGGTTCGCCGGCCGATGCCTTGCGCCCCAACATGGCCATCGGCCTGGTGCCGGAAGACCGCAAATCCGAAGGCCTGTTCCTGAAATTGTCGGGCAGCCAGAACGCCACGCTGCCGGTGATATCGCGCTTCACACGGCTAGGCCTTGTCGACGCGCAAGCCGAGACCCGCTCCGTCGAGGCGGCATTCGCCACTGTCGAGGTCGACCGCCGAGCGCTGTGGACGCGGGCCGGTGCGTTTTCCGGCGGCAACCAGCAGAAGATCGCCATCGCCAAGTGGCTGGTGGCGCAGAGCCGCATCCTGCTGTTGTTCGATCCCACCCGAGGCATCGACGTCGGCACCAAGCACGAGCTTTATGTGATGATGCGAAACTACGTGGCTTCGGGCGGTTCGATCCTGCTGCACTCGACGGAGATCCCCGAACTCGTTCACCAATGCGACAGGGTGCTGGTCCTCTATGACGGGCGCATCGCCGCCGAACTCGAAGGCGACGCCATCACCGAACCGGCCATCATGCGCCCGGCGCTCGGCCATGCCGGGGAAGCCGCCGCATGAGCAGCGCAGCAGCCTCATCCCCTGTTCCCGGCGGCTTCGGACTGCGCCGTGCGCTGGTGCGCAATCGCGGCGCGCTGATCGCCGCGGCCGTCCTGGCGATCCTGCTCTTCGTCGTCGACTGGATCAGCGCCGGGCCGCTGACCTATTTCGATGTGTCGTTCCTGTCGAGCGGCGGCGCCACCTCGGCGCTCGCGGCGATCGGCCAGACGATCGTGATCCTGTCGGGCGGCTTCGACCTGTCCGCCGGCGCGGTGATATCGCTGGTCAATGCCGTGCTGGCATCGAGCATGGATCCGATGGCGCCAGGCGCAAGCATCCTTCTGTGGACCACCGTCGGCATCGGCGTCGGCATGGCGGTGGGCGCCTTCAACGGCTTCTTCATCGCGGTGCTGCGCATGCAGCCGATCGTGGTGACGCTGTCGACCATGTTCATCCTGCAAGGCGTCACGCTGCTGGTGATGGACAAGCCCGGCGGCTTCGTGTCGCCCGATCTCGGCACCTTCTATCTCGGCGACGCGATCGCCGGCTGGCTGCCGATGCCGCTGGTGGTGATCGGTGTCGTCCTGCTCGCCTGGTTCTGGCTGAAGGGAACCCGCTTCGGCACAGCACTCTACGCGCTTGGCAGCGATCCGGAGTCGGCCGCTTCCGTCGGCATCAATGTCGTTCTGGTGCGCTTTGCCGTCTATGTCATCGCCGGCGGCTGCTATGGCCTTGCCGGCGTGTTCATCAGCGCCCAGACCGGCAGCGGCGATCCGCTGGTCGGCAATCCGCTGCTCTTGTCGATGTTCGCGGCGGTCGTCGTCGGCGGCACGCGCCTCGGTGGCGGGCAGGGCGGTCCGGTGGGCTCTGTCTTCGGCGCCTACATCCTGATGATCGTGGTGAACATCCTGCTGGTGCTCAACGTATCGGCCTATTATGCGACCATCGCCGAAGGCACCATTCTGGTGCTGGCAGCACTTGCCGGCTCGATCTCGCATGCATCGGTGCTTGCCGTGCAACTGCGCGCCGCGCGTGCCCGGTTTGCCGCCTGGCGCGCCGGCATATTGCCCTCGCAGCTCGAGCGCGTGGACCGGCGTCTCAAGATCGCCGAGCCAGCCCATGCCCAGCGCAGTCCGGCATCGCCGCGCCCTGCCTTCCATCTGCGCAATGCGGAAACGCTGCGCTATGCGCTGCCGGCCTATGTCTGCCTGCTGCTCATCGTGCTTGTCACCCAGATCTGGCTCGGCCGCGCGATCCTCAATCCGGGCTATTGGAATTCGCTGCTGGTGCTATCGTCCTTCCTAGCCGTCCTGGCGCTCGGGCAGGGAACCGTCATCCTGACCGGAGGCCTCGATCTCTCCGTGCCGTGGACGATCGGCATCTCCGGCATCATCCTGGCGGGCATGGTCAACGGCTCCGACGCCGCCCTTGTCTACGCCTTGCCGGTCGTCCTGGTGATGGCCTGCGCCATCGGCTTCGCCAATGGTTTCGGCATCGTCTATCTCGGCATCTCGCCGATCGTCATGACGCTCGCCACCAACGGCATTCTGCAAGGCTGTGCGCTGCTCTATTCGCAGGGAACGCCGGCCGGGTTTTCCTCGCCGATGCTGCGCTGGGTCATGACGGCCAAGCTCGCCGGCCTGCTGACTCCAATCGTGCTGCTGATGGTCGTCTTTGTCGTCGCAGCGGTACTCCTGCTTGGCCGCACCCCGTTCGGAAGGCGCGTCTACGGCATCGGCAACGGGCTGCGCGCGGCGCGCTTGTCGGGCATCGGCGTCGAGCGCACGCTGATCCTGGTCTACATGCTTTCGGCCGTCTGCGCGGCTGTTGTCGGCGTCATGCTGACCGGCTTTTCGGGTCAGGCGAGCCTCGGCATGGGCGACGACTATCTATTGCCGTCGATCGCCGTGGTGGTGGTCGGCGGCGCGCTGATCACCGGCGGGCGCGGCCACTATCTCGGCATGCTCGGCGGCGTGTTGTTGCTGACGGCACTGCAGATGCTGCTCGCCGGCACCACGCTTCCCTATGCCACGAGGGCAATTCTTTACGGACTGGTCGTTCTGGGCGCCGTCATGGCGCTGCGCGAACGGCGGCTGCAATGAGAAGGACAGGACCATGAGCACAAGGGCGCCGGCATCGGCGGACGAATTTTTGACCGGGCTGAAAGGCCAGCGCGTGCTGGTGACGGCGGGCGCAGGCGGCATCGGGTTTGCCATAGCCGACACGCTGTCACGCCTCGGCGCCCGCATCGTCGTCTGCGACGTTTCCGACGAGGCGCTGGCCGCTGCTCCCAGCAAGATCGACCTGGTCGCGGCGGTCAAGGCCGACGTCTCGCGCGACGACGACGTCGACCGTCTGTTCGAGGCGGTCGAGAAAAAACTCGGCGGGCTCGATGCGCTGATCAACAATGCCGGCATTGCCGGGCCGACCGGCGGTGTCGACGAGATCGATCCGGCGGACTGGCGGCGCTGCATCGACATCTGCCTGACCGGCCAGTTCCTGTGCGCCCGGCGCGCGGTGCCGCTGATCAAGGCGGCGGGCGGCGGTTCGATCGTCTCGATGTCGTCGGCCGCCGGCCGCCATGGCTACGCCTTCCGCACACCCTATTCGGCGGCCAAGTTCGGTGTCATCGGTTTCACGCAAAGCTTGGCCAAAGAGCTCGGGCCGCACGCCATCAGGGTCAACGCCATCCTGCCCGGCATCATCGAGGGCCCCCGCATCGAAGGTGTTATCTCGGCGCGCGCCAAGCAGGTCGGTATCAGCCACGAGGAGATGACCGGGCGCTATCTCCAGAACATCTCGCTGCGTCGCATGACCAGCCCCTATGATGTCGCGTCGATGGTCGCCTTCCTGCTCTCCGATGCGGGGATCAACATTTCCGGCCAGTCGCTCGGCGTCGACGGCAACGTCGAAACACTTTGAGGAACAAACCATGGCCAATGTCGCGATCGTCGGAAGCGGGTTCATCGGGCGGGCCTGGGCGATCAGCTTCGCCCGCGCCGGCCATGACGTGCGGATGTGGGACCAGTCGCCCACTGCCACAGGTGGAGCCCGCGACTACATTGCCGGCGTGCTCGGCGATCTCGCCGCGAACGATCTTCTGCGGGGACAGCAAGCCGGTGAGGTTCTTGACCGTATCTCCGTTGTCGCCGAGCTTGAAGAGGCGTTGGCAGGTGCCGTGCATATCCAGGAGAACACGCCCGAGAATCTCGAGGTGAAGCGCAAGGTGTTCTCCTTGATCGACACGCTTGCCGATCCGCGAACAGTCATCGCCAGTTCCACCTCGGCGCTGTTGCCGTCGAAATTCACCGACCATCTGCAAGGGCGGCAGCGCTGCCTGGTCGTGCATCCGATCAACCCACCCTATCTCATTCCGGCGGCCGAAATCGTGCCGGCGCCGTGGACCTCGGCCGAGACGGTCGAGAGAACCCGCGCCTTCCTCGTCGACGCCGGCCACGCGCCACTGGTCATGCAGCACGAGCTTGACGGCTTCATCATGAATCGCCTGCAAGGCGCATTGCTTGAGGAAGCTTTCCGGCTTGTCGCCGATGGCTACGCCAGTGTCGAGGATGTCGACATCGGCATCCGCGACGGGCTGGCGCTGCGCTGGTCGTTCATGGGGCCGTTCGAGACCATCGATCTCAATGCACCCGGCGGCGTGCGCGACTATGTCGAGCGCTATCAGGGCATCTATTCCAACATCTTTCCCCAGACGCAGCGGCGCGTCGACTGGGCCGGCAAGGTCATCGACACGGTCGAGGCTGATCGCCGCAAGCGACTGCCACAGCAAAGCCTAGGCGACCGGCAGGTGTGGCGTGACCGCCGGCTCATGGCGCTCGCCGCCCACAAGAGAAAATCGGATCAGGAGTTTGGAGAATGACGCAAACCAGTCGCAAGCCGGGACCTGCACGGACCAGGGGCAAGGTCATCATCACCTGCGCGGTGACGGGCGCCATCCACACGCCGACCATGTCGCCCTATCTGCCGATCACGCCCGACCAGATCGCTTCGGAGGCGATCGCGGCGGCGGAAGCCGGTGCCGCGATCCTGCATCTGCATGCCCGCGATCCGGAAACCGGCAAGCCCGACCAGACGCCGGAGGCCTTCGCCCGCTTCCTGCCGCGCGTCAAGCAAGGCACCAACGCCGCCATCAACATCACCACCGGTGGCAGCCCCTACATGAAGGTCGAGGAGCGCGTGCGCCCGGCCGCCCAGTTCAAGCCGGAAGTCGCCTCGCTCAACATGGGCTCGATCAATTTCGGGCTCTATCACTTGGCCGACAAATACGAGACCTTCAAGTTCGATTGGGAAAAGCCGCATCTGGAAGCGACGCGCGACCTCGTCTTCCGCAACTCATTCAAGGACATCGAGTACATTCTGGCGACCTGCTACGACAACGGCACGCGCTTCGAGTTCGAGTGCTACGACATCGCCCATCTGTACAACCTTTCCCACTTCGCCGACCGTGGGCTGGTGAAGCCGCCTTTCTTCGTGCAGTCGGTGTTCGGGCTGCTCGGCGGCATCGGCACGCATCCGGAAGACGTTGCCCATATGAAGCGCACTGCCGACCGGCTGTTCGGCGACCAGTTCCGGTGGTCGGTACTGGGCGCCGGCGCCAGCCAACTGCGCATCGCCGCGCAATCGGCGGCCCTTGGCGGCAACATCCGCGTCGGGCTGGAGGACAGTCTGTGGGCGGGCAAGGGCAAGCTTGCCAAATCGAACGCCGAGCAGGTCTTGCTGGCCCGCAAGATCATCGAAGGGCTCGGCATGGAGGTGGCGACGCCCGACGAGGCACGCGAAATCCTGTCATTGAAAGGCGGGGACAAGGTCGCTTTCTGAGGCTGCCCGAGCAATCGCCGCGAGACGCAAAACGGAGGAGGACGGCATGAAGATCGAAGTCGTGGTGGACGTGAAGACCACACTGGGCGAAGGACCGCTGTGGGACGTCGAACAGGAACGACTCTACTGGATCGACAGCTTCGACGGGCGCGTGTTTCGGGCGACCGCCGACGGGCGCGAGATCCGGTCATGGGACGTGCCGATGAAGATCGGCTCAATGGCGCTGCGCAAGGACGGCGGCGGCGCTGTCGTCTCGCTGCAGCGCGGCTTCCATCTGCTCGATTTCGCCACCGGCGAGGTGACGCTGATCCACGATCCCGAGCCGGACAAGCCGATGAACCGGCTCAACGACGGCAAGGTCGACCGGCGCGGCCGTTTCTTCGCCGGCTCCATGGATACGATGGAAGAGGGGCCGTCCGGCGGTCTCTACAGGCTCGATCCGGATTTCTCCGTCACCCGGATCGATTCCGGCATCATCTGCTCCAACGGTCCATGCTGGAGCCCCGACGACCGCACCTTCTATTTCGCCGATACCTGGACCGGGGAGATATGGGCCTACGACTACGATATCGCCACCGGTGCCGCCACCAACAGGCGTACCTTCGTGCGCGTCGACACCAGCCGAGGCGGTGCGGCGGACGGCTCGACCGTCGACGCCGAGGGCTATCTCTGGAATGCGCTGGTCTATGACGGAAGGCTGGTGCGCTACGCGCCCGATGGCAGCATCGATCGCATCATCGACATGCCGGTCAAGAAGATCACCAGCGTCATGTTCGGCGGACCGAAGCTCGACACCCTCTACGTCACCTCGATGGCCAAGCCGCCGCTGCCGCGTTTTCCCGGCGACGGCGTTTTGCGCGGCAGCCTGTTCGCCATATCAGGCCTTGGCGTTAGGGGCGTTGCGGAACCGCGCTTCGGCGGCTGACGCCAGGCAAGCGAAGCGCCGGTAAAATACGCAGATCAGGCCTTGGCGCAAGAATTCGGGCAAGTCTGGCAATTGATGCCGAACGTGTGCATATACAGGCATACATATATCCATGCAGAGGGGTTTCCGTTAGGCTGAGCGCCCCGCGTCAAACGGGAGCATCGATTGCCAGGATTTGCGGAAAGCGTGATGCAGGGGCCGCGAACCGTGGCCGAACAGGTCGCCAATGTCCTGCGCGAAGCGATTGCCAGTGGCACCATCAAGGCGGGCACTTCGCTGCGCCAGGACGAATTGGCCGAGCAGTTTGGCTTCAGCCGCATGCCGATTCGTGACGCCCTTCGCCAATTGGAAGCCGAAGGCATTGTTTCCATCCATCCGACAAAAGGCGCGCAGGTCGCCCGGATGGACAGCGCCGAGATCAGTGAAATCTATGCACTGCGCGAATTGCTCGAATGCGAGGCGTTGCGGCTTTCGCTTCCCAATCTCGCCGGTGACAGGCTCGACGAGGCGGAACAGGTTCTCGATCAGATCGACGCGGAGCGCAATGTCGGCCGATGGGGCGCGCTGAATCGTGCCTTTCATCTGGCTCTCTACGATGCCTGCGGCAACAATCGATTGCTGGCCTTAATCGAGGCGCACCACAATGCCGCCGATCGCTACGTCCGCATCCTGCTGTCGAACCTGGACTATCGCAGCCGCTCGCAGACGGAGCACCGCGATCTGCTGGCCGCCTGCCGGTGGCGCGACGGCGACAGGGCCATAGGCATTCTGAGGCAGCATCTTCGCGAGGGAAGCGAGACGCTGGTCAGCGCGATCAGGGAAGATGGCCTGTCGCGAAAATCCTGACGACATGGCTTGAGTTGCCTCCGCACGATCACTGCCACATATTGCAACATCGCTACTCGATCCGAGGATCATCATGTCCCCCGACAGCAGCCTGCCGGCGCGCGCCCTTGCTCCACGTCGCCACGAAGAGATCCTGCGGCGGCTGGGCGCCCAGGGGTCTGTCAGTGTCGCCGAACTGGCCGGGTTCTTCGATGTCTCGCGCGAAACCATCCGCCGTGATTTGAAGCTGCTGTCGGATAAGGGACGGCTCGGCATCGTCCATGGCGGCGCCGCCCGCTTCGAGCCGAGCGAACCGGCAATGAGCTTGCGCAGCCACGAAAATGCCGGAGGCAAGGCCGCGATCGGCAGGCTGGCCGCCGGTCTTGTGAAGGACGGCATGGTGGTGTTCCTCGATTCCGGCACCACCACATTGGCCGTCGCACAAGCCATGGCCGACCTGCGCGATCTCACCATCTGCACGGCGAGCCTGAAGATCGCGCTTCTGCTGTGCCACGTCTCAGGCATGCGCGTGCATGTGCTGGGTGGCGAAGTCGATCCGGGCGAGGAAGCGGCCTCCGGCATCGACATGCTCGAAGCCATGTCGCGATTTCGCGTTGACATCGCGTTCCTCGGTGGTGGCGCGCTGTCGCCCGACGGCGAGGTGACCGATTTCACCCGCGCCGGCGCCGAACAGCGCAGCCGCATGATCGCGCTTGCCGCCAAAACCTACTTCGTTCTCGACAGCAGCAAGTTCGCAAAGCTGACGCCGCTCAGGATTCCGAATTTTCAACGCGCCGCCGGCGTGATCGTCGACGCGAAACCGCAGGCTGACATCGCTGAAGCGCTTGCGCGCAAAGGGCCTGAGCTGATGATTGCCTCTTTGATGTGATATTTTGTGGTATTTTGTGTTGATATTTGGAATTCGGCTGCTATGATCCAACCGGTGTCAAAACGGCAGGATGTCCCATGGCAAACGAATTCCCCACGCAAGCGCGCGTCGTCATCGTCGGCGGCGGTATCATTGGCTGCTCGGTCGCCTATCATCTGACGAAGCTCGGTTGGACCGATGTCGTGCTGCTCGAACAGGGGCAACTCAGCGGTGGCACCACCTGGCACGCCGCAGGGCTTGTCGGCCAGTTGCGCAGTCATTCCAACATGACCAGCCTGATCAAATACTCCACGCAGCTCTATGGCGAGCTGGAGGCCGAGACCGGGCTCGCCACCGGTTGGAAGAATTGTGGCTCGCTGTCGGTGGCGCGGACCGCCGACCGCATGACGGTGCTGAAGCGCACGGCCGCATCGGCACGCGCCCAAGGCGTCGAGATCGACGTGATTTCGCCGAAGGAGGCGGCCGATCTATGGCCGGTCATGGCGACCGACGATCTGGTCGGCGCCGTCTGGCTGCCGGGCGACGGCAAGGCCAATCCGACCGATCTCACGCAATCGCTGGCCAAGGGTGCGCGCAATCGCGGCGCGAAAATTTTCGAGCGGGTCAAGGTCGCCGGCATCAGCGTGAAGAACGGCGTCGCCTGCGGTATCGAGACGGACCGCGGCAACATTGCCGCCGAGATCGTCGTCAATTGCGCCGGCCAGTGGGCGCGCAAGGTCGGGCTGATGTGCGGCGTCTCGGTGCCGCTGCATTCGGCCGAGCACATGTACATCGTTACCGGCAGGATCGAGGGCGTGCATCCGGACCTGCCGGTCATGCGCGACCCCGACGGGTTCATCTATTTCAAGGAAGAGGTCGGCGGCCTGGTCATGGGTGGCTTTGAGCCGCACGCCAAGCCGTGGGGCATGAATGGCATTCCCGAAAATTTCGAGTTCGCGCTGTTGCCGGACGATTGGGATCAGTTCGAGATTTTGATGGAAAACGCGCTGGTCCGCGTGCCGCAATTGGCCGAGGCCGAGGTCAAGAAATTCTACAACGGTCCCGAAAGCTTCACGCCGGACAACAATTTTCTCCTCGGCGAGGCGCCGGAACTGAAGAATTTCTATGTCGGCGCCGGCTTCAACTCCATGGGCATCGCCAGCGCCGGCGGCGCGGGCAGGGCGCTGGCGGAATGGATCGTCAACAGCGCGCCGACCATGGATTTGTGGCCGGTCGACATCAGGCGTTTCGCCTCCTTCAA
Source organism: Mesorhizobium sp. WSM4833 (assembly GCF_055811095.1). Lineage (NCBI taxonomy): Bacteria > Pseudomonadati > Pseudomonadota > Alphaproteobacteria > Hyphomicrobiales > Phyllobacteriaceae > Mesorhizobium > Mesorhizobium sp. WSM4833. The sequence continues at coordinate 143,117 of NZ_JBVVQG010000007.1, read as the reverse complement.
CAACAATCCGCGCTGGCTGCATGACCGTGTCAAGGAAACGCTCGGCTTGCATTACGCCATGCCGTGGCCGAACCGTGAACTGGACACGGCGCGGCCGTTCCGCCGCTCGCCGCTCTACGACCGGCTCGCCGCCAAGGGCGCCTGCTTCGGTTCCAAGATGGGCTGGGAGCGGGCCAACTGGTTCGCGGCACCGGGAGAGAAGACCGAGAACGACTATGCCTTCGGCCGCCAGAACTGGCACGAGGCGGTCAAGCGCGAAATGAAGGCGACACGCGAAGCCGTCGCCATCTTCGACCAGACCTCTTTCGCCAAGCTCCTCGTGCAGGGCCGCGATGCCTGCGCCGTGCTCAACTGGATCTGCGCCGGAAATACAGACGTACCGGACGGTACGTCTGTTTACACGGGCGTGCTCAATGCACGCGGTGGCTATGAGAGCGATCTCACCGTTATGCGGCTCGGCGCGGAGAAATTCCTCATCGTCACCGGGTCCGCACAAGCTGTCCACGATGCCGACTGGATCGTCAAAAACATTCCGTCCGACGCGCATGCAATCGTGACCGACGTCACCTCGTCCTACGCGGTGCTGGCGTTGATGGGACCGCGATCACGCGATCTGCTGGGCAAACTCTCCTCGGCCGATCTTTCCAACGCCGGCTTTCCCTTCGCCACCATCCGCGAGATCGATATCGGCTATGCCACCGCCTATGCCAACCGTATGACCTATGTCGGCGAACTGGGCTGGGAACTGATCGTGCCGACAGAATTCGCCGTCGGCGTCTATGAGGCGTTGCATGAGGCGGGCCGTGAATTCGGTCTGCTGGACGCCGGCTACTATGCGCTCGATGCCTTGCGCATCGAAAAGGGTTTTCGCGCCTGGGGCAGGGAGTTGACGCCTGATATCGACCCCTGGCAGGCCGGGCTTGGCTTCGCCGTGGCGATGGACAAGCCAGGTGACTTTATCGGCCGCGACGCGCTGGTTGAGACGAAGCCATCGGCAGCACCGGCAAGACGCGTCATGCTGTTCACGCTCGATGATGCCGAGCCGATGCTGTGGGGCGGCGAACTGATCCTGCGCGACGGCAAGCCGGTCGGCGAAGTCCGCTCGGCCGCCTACGGCCACACGCTTGGCCGCTCGGTGGCGCTCGGCCTGATCGAGAACGAGGCGGGCGTCGACGCTGCGTTTCTCACCGGTGGTCGTTTCGAGATCGACCTTGCCGGCGTTCGCCATGCCGCGACAGCACATCTGCGCAGCCCCTACGATCCGAAGTCGGAGCGGGTGAAGGCTGATGCGGTGGAGATCAGGGCCGCCGCTTAATCCGCTGACATCGAGCGCGCCATATCCAGGAAAGCCCGCACCAGTTTGCCGCCGCTGCGTTCACGCAGGCAGATCAACGCCTCGTCCATCAGGGTCTCGGGAGCATCGATGGTGATCGGCACCAGCCGCGAATCCTGGCCGAATTCGGCCGCCGAGACAAAGCCGATGCCGGCGCCCGAGGCGACGATCTCGCGGACGGCTTCGCGGCCCTCGGCTTCGATCGCCGGCCTCAATTCGATTTTCGAGGCGGCTGCGAGATCTTCGAGTTTCTGACGCGTCTTCGATCCACGCTCGCGCATGACCAGTGATTCCTGCGCGAGCTGCTTGAGGGTGAGCGACTTTTTCGCGGCCAGCGGGTGGTCGACGGATGCAAACGCGATGATCGGCGTCGAGTTGAGTTTCAGCACCTCGAAATCGCGCCCCGTCGGCACCTCGCCCAGCACGCCGATATCGGCATCGTAGCTGTAGAGGCTGCTGATCACCGTCTCGGTGTTGCCGGCGCGCACCGAAACCTGCACGCCGGGATAGCGGGCCCGGAAGCTGCCGAGAATGTGAAGCAGATGATGTGCGGCATCGGCGACGATGCGCAGCGTGCCGGAACGCAGGGCGCGGGACTCCGTCAGGAGTTCGAGCGCCTGTTGCTCGGTATCGAACATGCGGTGGGTTATTTCGAGCAATTTCTGGCCCGAATGGGTCAGCGTGACCTGCTTCTTGTTCCGATTGAACAGCAGCACATCATACTCTTCCTCGAGCTTGCGCACCTGGTCCGAGATCGCCGGCTGGGTCAGGAAGAGCGCCTCGGCGGCGCGAGAAAAGCCACCGCAGATGGCCACCTGGTGAAAGGCTCGCAACTGGACGTAGCGCATCTCCCGTGCCTCCGACACTTCTGAAATCACCGACATCTTATCATAAGGATTGCTTAGGAAAAGATCGAAAGGAACGATTTGACTTATGTTTTGCCGACCCTCAGCCTGAGCATGGGTCGACATCCCTGCCGGCCGTTGGCACCGGAGGCCTCGCCATGCAATTTTCCATCATCCTGCTGCATCTGGCGGGTGCGGTCATGCTGCTGCTCTGGGCCGTGCATATGGTGCGCACGGGTGTCGAGCGGGCCTGCGGGCCCGCTTTGCGTGATGCCTTGAGGCAAGCACGGGGTGAGCGGATCAAATCGGCCGGCGTCGGCACCGTGCTTGCCGTGCTGCTGCAGAGCTCGACCGCCGTCGCTATCCTGGCGGCCGGGTTTGCCGCCAGCGGCATGGTTTCGGTGTCGGCCGGGCTGGCGATCCTGCTGGGCGCCGATCTCGGTTCCGCCCTGGTCGTGCAGGTGCTGTCGTTCGACCTCAGCTGGCTTGTGCCGGCGCTGATCCTCGTCGGCGGCGCGATGGCCCTGAAGTTCGAAGTGGCTGGCATCAGGCATAGCGGGCGAATCCTGATGGGGGTCGCCTTCGTCCTGTTGTCGCTGCATATGATCGGCGAGGCGACCGCACCGATGCGGCAGAGCACCTTGCTGCCACTGGTGATCTCCTATCTGCGCGCGGACTATTTCACCGCCTTTGCCGCCGCTGCCCTGTTCACATGGCTGATCCACTCCAGCGTCGCGGCGATCCTGCTGTTCGTCACGCTTGCCGCACAAGGCGTCTTGCCGGTCGAGGTCGGTCTGTTCTTCATCCTCGGCGCCAATTGCGGCGGCGCGCTTATCGCGGTTTGGCTGACGCGCGGCGAAGCCGTCGAGGCGCGCCGTATCCCGCTCGGCAATCTGATCTTTCGCGGCACGGCGGCGCTGGCGGCTTTGTTCGCGCTTCAGGCCGTGACCTTCCCGGCGCCTCTGTTCGGCGCAACCGAAGGCCGCCAGCTGGTCAACCTGCACCTTGCCTTCAATCTGGTGCTGGTCATCTGCTGCTTGCCGTTCACCGGCATGATGGAGCGGCTGGTCGCCTTGTTGATCGCAGACAGGCCGGTGGCAAAGGCCGGAGAGGGTGGAGACCTGATGTCGCGCCGCACCAGCGCGCTCGACCGCACCGTCATGCGCACACCCGGTCTTGCGCTAGCCAGTGCCACCCGCGAGCTGCTGCGCATGGGCGAAGTCGTCGAGGTGATGCTGCGCCCAGTGATGGATTTCTTCGACGCCGGCACCGGCGACCAGATACGCCAGGCCCAAAAACTCGATGAGGAGGTCAACCGCGCTCATACCGAAATCAAGCTCTACATTGCCGAAGTCAACCGCGGCAGCATGAGCGTAGCCGAAGCGCAGCGCGGCATCGAGCTCACAGACTTCGCCATCAATCTCGAACGCGCCGGCGACATCGTCGCCAAGAACCTGCTCGTGCTCACCCAGGAGCTGCGTGACAAGAACCTGCGCTTCTCACGCGACGGCTGGAGCGAACTGGCCGGGCTTCACAACCGTGTCATGGCCAACATGCAGCTTGCACTCAATGTGCTGGTGTCGAGCGATCTCGATTCGGCGCGGCAACTCGTCGTCGAGAAGGAGCGGATGCGCAGACTGGAACGCACGAGCCACGACCGTCACCTCAAGCGCCTGCAATCGGGAATGCCGCAGAGCATCGACACCAGCGACATCCACCTGGAGGCCGTGCGGGCGCTGAAGGAGATCAACTCGCTGATGGCCTCGGTCGCTTATCCCTTGCTGACGCAGAGCGGTGATCTGCTCGAAAGCCGGCTGGCGAGAGGGGCTGCGGAAGTGAGGGCTCCTGCAATGGCCTGAGGACGGATTCCCGCCCGGCAGGCCATCACTAAAATCTATACATCGATACAAAATAACGATTTTACAAATAGATCATTCAGGCCAAGAATAAGGCCACATCGAACGCAGATCGAGCGGAGGACAACATGCTCGCCGAGACGAAATTTGCCGCGGAGCCGCTGGCCAGCCCGGCGCTGGGCGAGCCGTATCTTCTGACCCCGGGGCCGCTCACCACGGCCTATTCGGTCAAGCAGGCGATGTTGCGCGACTGGGGATCGTGGGACGGCGACTTCCGCGCCATGACATCGGATATGCGTCGCCGCCTGCTGGCGCTGACCGGGGACACGAACGATGAGTTCGACTGCGTGCCGATGCAAGGCAGCGGTTCTTTCTGCGTCGAAGCGATGCTGGGGTCGTTCGTGCCCAGGGACGGCAAGGTTCTTGTGCTGGCCAACGGCGCCTACGGCCTGCGCGCCGCGCAGACCATGCAGTATCTCGGCCGCGCCTATACGCTGATCGACAAGGGTGACTATCTGCCCCCGCGCGGCGACGAGGTGGCAGCGGCCCTCGCGGCCGACCCTGATATCACCCATGTCATCGCCATCCATTGCGAGACCAGTTCCGGCATCCTCAACCCGGTCGCTGAAATTGCCGAAGCCGTCCATGCCAAGGGTCGCAAGCTGCTGGTCGATTCCATGAGTGCGTTCGGCGCCGTGGCGCTCGACGTCAACGAAATCCGCTATGAGGCGATGGTCTCGTCCGCCAACAAGTGCATCGAGGGCGTTCCGGGTTTTGGCTTCATCATCGCGCGCAAGAGCGAACTGGACGCCGCCAAAGGCAGGAGCCATTCGCTGTCGCTCGATGTCCACGCCCAGTGGGCGCACCTGAACAAGACCGGCCAGTGGCGCTACACGCCGCCGACGCATGTCGTGGCCGCCTTCCTCGAAGCACTGCGCCAGCATGAGGCCGAAGGCGGCGTCGCCGGCCGTGGCGCCCGCTATACGAGGAACCGCGACGTTATGGTGGCCGGCATGCGCGACCTCGGTTTCGAGACACTGCTCCGGGATCGCTGGCTGTCGCCGATCATCGTCACCTTCTTCAACCCGGCTCATGCCAGTTTCGCGTTCGACCGTTTCTACGACCTGATGAAGGACAAGGGCTTTATCATCTATCCGGGCAAGCTGACCGCCGTGGATTCGTTCCGCGTCGGCTGCATCGGCCAGATGGACGAACATGTCATGCGCCGCGTCGTCGAGGCGGCAGCGTTCTCGCTTCATGAAATGGGCGTCGACACCGCCGCCCCACCCGCCGCGGCACTTGCCGAACGCGCCAAACTCGCCGCCTGAAGCGGCCGATTTCGAGGATATCAGATGAACCAGATGTCTCCCATCAATGTCGCCGTCAACGGCCGCACCTATGCCTGGCCGCGCGTGCCGGCGATCGCCATCTGCCTTGACGGCTGCGAGCCGGCCTATCTCGACGAGGCGATCGAGGCCGGGCTGATGCCGGCTCTGGTCAGGATCAAAGAGAAGGGCACGGTGCGCTTTGCGCATTCGGTCATCCCGAGCTTCACCAACCCCAACAATCTGTCGATCGCCACCGGCCGACCGCCGTCGGTGCACGGCATTTGCGGTAATTATCTCTATGAGCGCGAGACCGGCAAGGAAGTGATGATGAACGACCCGCGCTTCCTGCGCGCGCCGACCATCTTCCAGGCCTTCTACGATGCCGGCGCCAAGGTCGCCGTGGTCACCGCCAAGGACAAGCTGCGTGCCTTGCTTGGCAAGGGCCTCGCCTTCGACGAAGGCCGCGCGCTGTGCTTCTCGGCTGAAAAATCCGACACCACCAGCAAAGCCGAGCACGGCATCGACAATGCCTCGAAGCACTTTGGGCTGCCGGTGCCGGAGGTCTATTCGGCAGAATTGTCGGAGTTCGTCTTCGCCGCCGGCGTCCAGCTGCTGAAGGAATTCCGCCCCGACATCATGTACCTGACGACCACCGACTATGTGCAGCACAAATATGCGCCCGGCGTGCCGCAGGCCAACGCCTTCTACGAGATGTTCGACAAGTACCTGACCGAGCTCGATGCGCTGGGTGCTGCCATCGTCGTCACCGCCGACCATGGCATGAAACCGAAGCACAAGGCCGACGGCTCGCCCGACGTGGTCTATGTCCAGGATATTCTCGACGACTGGCTGGGCAAGGACGCCGCCCGCGTCATCCTGCCGATCACCGACCCCTATGTCGTGCATCATGGCGCGCTGGGTTCCTTCGCCACCGCCTATCTGCCTGATGGCGCCGACCAGGCCGGCATCATGGCCAGGCTGGCCAAGATCGACGGCATCATGCTGGTCGTCGACAGCCCGACCGCCTGCGAGCGCTTCGAGCTTCCGGCTGACCGCATCGGCGACATCGTGCTGATCTCGACCGAGAACAAGACGATCGGCACCTCGGAACATCGCCATGACCTGGCGGCTCTGAACGAGCCGCTACGGTCGCATGGCGGGCTGACCGAGCAGGAGGTGCCGTTCATCGTCAATCGTGTGCTGCCGGAATTGCCGAACGAGCCGACGCTGCGCAATTTCGACGCCTTCTACTACGCCACCATGGCGGCGGCGCTGGCTTGAGTCGAGCGTGATTGTCGACCCCCACTCCGCCGAGCTTCGCTCGGCACCTCTCCCCCGGTCGCCGGGGGGGGGGGCAGGGGGCCGGGGTAGCCGCGGCGTAGGCGGGGACCCGTGGGGGCCGGGCCGCCGCCGCCCCCCCCCCCCCCCGCGCGGGGGGGCGGGGGGGGGGGGGGGCGCCGCCGGCCCCCCCCCCCCCCCCCCCCCCCCCCCCCCCCACCTCTCCCCCGATCGACGGGGGAGAGGAAAGGCGCCAGGGTTAGCCGCGGCTTAGCCTGAAAACGTTGAGGCACTGACCTCGCCTGATTTCCTCTCCCCCGTCGATCGGGGGAGAGGTGGCCCGAAGGGCCGGAGTGGGGGTCGATCCTCCGCGCAACAAGAATCTGCTGGAGCAGAACCCATGACCAAGCTCGACCCCGCCATCAAAGTTCGCCACGAGCCGATGCGCATCGCCGGCAGACGAGTCGATGCCGACGGCGTCGTCGAGGTGCGCTTCCCCTGGAACGACACCGTCATCGGCACCGTTCCGGCCGGCCGGGCCGAGCACGCCCGCCAGGCATTCGAGATCGCCGCCAGCTACAAATCGAGGCTGACGCGCTACGAGCGTCAGCAGATCCTGTTCCGCACCGCCGAGGCATTGGCCTCGCGCCGTGAAGAAATCTCCGATCTCATCACGCTCGAGCTCGGCATCTCCAAGACGGACTCGCTCTATGAGGTCGGCCGTGCCTATGACGTGTTCACGCTGTCGGCGCAGATGTGCATCCAGGATGACGGCCAGATCTTCTCCTGCGACCTCACCCCGCACGGGAAGGCGCGCAAGATCTTCACCACTCGCGAGCCGTTGAAGGCGATCTCGGCGATCACGCCGTTCAATCATCCGCTCAACATGGTCTCGCACAAGGTGGCGCCGGCGATCGCCACCAACAATTGCGTGGTGGTCAAGCCGACCGAACTGACGCCGATGACGGCGCTTCTCTTGGCCGACATTCTCTATGAAGCCGGTTTGCCGCCTGAAATGCTGTCGGTGGTGACCGGCTGGCCGGCCGATATCGGCAACGAGATGATCACCAATGAAAACATCGACCTGATCACCTTCACCGGCGGCGTGCCGGTCGGCAAGATGATCGCCCGCACCGCCGGCTACAAGCGCCAGGTGCTGGAGCTCGGCGGCAACGACCCGCTGATCATCCTCAACGATTTGTCGGACGAGGATCTGGCAAAGGCGGCGGACCTAGCAGTGGCCGGAGCGACAAAAAACTCCGGCCAGCGCTGCACGGCGGTCAAGCGCATCCTGGTCCAGGAAAGCGTCGCCGACCGCTTCGTGCCACTGGTGCTGGAGCGGGCGAAGAAGATCCGCTTCGGCGATCCGATGGACCGCGCGACCGACCTTGGCACCGTCGTGCACGAGAAGGCGGCGGCGCTCTTCGAAGCCCGCGTCCACATGGCTGCCGAGCAAGGCGCCGACATTCTCTACAATCCGGGCCGCCAGGGCGCGTTGCTGCCGCCAATCGTCGTCGATCGCGTGCCGCATACATCCGAGCTGGTCATGGAAGAAACCTTCGGGCCGATCATCCCGATCGTGCGTGCGCCGGACGATGACGAGGCGTTGATTGCGCTCTCCAACTCGACCGCCTTCGGCCTGTCGTCGGGCGTCTGCACCAACTCTTTTCCGCGCATGCAGAAATACATCGCCGGCCTTCAGGTCGGCACCGTCAACATCTGGGAAGTGCCGGGCTATCGCATCGAGATGTCGCCCTTCGGCGGCATCAAGGATTCGGGCAACGGCTACAAGGAAGGCGTCATCGAAGCGATGAAGAGCTACACCAATGTGAAGACATTTTCGCTGCCCTGGTCCTGACCGGACGGCATTGACGGATAGAACAATCGAGGGAGCGTTCGCCGCTCCCTCATTCGCATTTCGGAGACCATGATGGCCGCGATATCTGAACTTGTGCACACCGAAGGCGATTCCAACACCACAGCGGCTCGCGGTCGCTGGGATGCCGGGCAGGGCGATCCGCGGATCCGCCGCCTGCTCGATCGCGACGCGGCCGCCTTCATGCACCAGAGCCTGTCCAGCCCCTGTTTGTCGACGATCGCCAAGGCGCAAGGCATCTGGATCGAGGACACCGCCGGTCGCCGCTTCATGGATTTCCACGGCAACAGCGTCCATCACCTCGGCTATGGCCACCCGAGGCTTGTGGCCGCCATCAAGAAGCAGCTCGATCAGCTCTGCTTTGCGCCGCGCCGCTTCACCTGTGAGCCCGCCGTCGAACTGGCCGAGAAGCTGGCGGCATTGGCGCCCGGCAATCTCGGCAAAGTGCTGTTCACCACCGGCGGCTCGGACGCCATCGAGGTCGCGCTGAAGATCGCCCGCGCCGCGACCGGCCGCTTCAAGACGGTGTCGTTCTGGGATGCGTTCCATGGCGCCGGCTTCGGCGCAGCAAGCGTTGGTGGCGAGGCGACCTTCCGCTCGCACATATCAGGCCCGATGATGACCGGCACCGAGCACGTCGCGCCTTGGGACGGCTATCGCTGCCCCTATGGCCACGATTCCCTGGAAGCATCGGGCCTCGCCTGCGCCAACATGATTGCCTACGTCCTTGGCCGCGAGCAGGACGTGGCGGCGGTCGTCGCCGAACCGATGCGGGCGACGCCAAACCCGCCGCCGCCGGGCTTCTGGAAGCGGGTGCGCGAGGCCTGCGACCGGCACGGCACGCTCTTGATCTTCGACGAGATCCCGACCGGCCTTGGCAAGACCGGCAAATTCTTCGCGCACGAGCATGATGATGTGACGCCTGACATCGTCGTCCTCGGCAAGTCGCTCGGCGGCGGCGTCCTGCCGATCGCCGCCATCATCGCGCGCCGCGATCTCGACGTCACCGGTGGCTTCGCGATCGGCCACTACACCCACGAGAAGAACCCGGTGACGACCCGCGCCGCATTGACGACGATCGACATCATCCTGGAGGAAGGGCTGGTCGAGCGCGCGGCCGAACTCGGTCGGCACATGCTAGGGCGCATGCAGCACCTGATGGCGCGCTCGCCCGATGTCGGCGACGTCAGGGGCAGGGGACTGATGGTCGGCGTCGAGCTCGTCGAGGATCGCGATACGCGCCAGCCGGCACGCGATCTCGCCGAGCGCGTCTTCTATGCTTGCCTTGAACAGGGGCTGAGCTTCAAGATCAGCCAAGGCAACGTGTTGACGCTGTCGCCGCCGCTGGTCATTTCGAAAACCGACCTCGACGGCGCGCTCGACATCGTCGAGCGAACGGTGCTGGCGGCCTGACCGTGAAGGCCGTGCGCACCGACCGCGAACTCGAATGTCCCGGCATCGACGCCGGCTTGCGGGCGAGGGGGGTCGAACTGGTGACGCTGCCGGACGGCATCCCCGAAGCTGATCTCATGCAGGCCGTTGCGGACGCCGATCTTTTGCTGATGTGCTACACGCCGATCACCGCACGGGTGATCGAGGCGGCTCCCAGATTGAACGGCATTGTCAAATATGGCGTCGGCGTCGATGCCATCGACATCCCCGCCGCGATGCGGCGTGGCATTCCCGTTGTCAACGTGCCGGATTATGCTGAGGAAACCGTCGCCGAAGGCGCCTTCGCGCTGATGATCGCGCTGGCCAAGCGGCTGCCCTCCATCACCGCGGCGGTGTCACGTGATGGTTGGATCTGGCCCGAGCAACGCTGGCTGGGGCGCGACATGTCCGGCGCCACGCTTGGGCTCGTCGGCTGCGGCAAGATCGGCCGCAGCATGGCGCGCATGGCAGGCCAAGGATTTCACGCGCGCGTTCTCGGCTTCGATCCCGGTGTCGATGTCGCAACCATGCGCACCGCCGGCATCGAGAAGGTAGAAGACCTCCACGTCATGCTGCGCGCCTGCGATTTCGTTTCCCTCCACTGCGTGCTGAACGACAGGACGCGCGGCTTGATTGGTGAAGCCGAGCTCGCTTGCCTGAAGCCTTCCGCTATCATCGTCAACGTCTCGCGCGGCGCGCTGATCGACGAGGCCGCCCTTGTCGAGGCGATCATCTCGGGGCGCATCGGCGGCGCCGGGCTCGACGTCTATTCGGTCGAGCCGCTGGCCAAATCGGGCCATCCGATGAGCGCGCTGTTCGGCCGCGACAACGTCATCCTGTTTCCGCATCTCACCTTCTTCACGCAGGGGGCCATGCGCCGGCTCGAAGACGACACGCTCGCGCGCTGCTTCGAAATTCTCGAAGGCCGGCCGGTTACCGTTCGTTCGTTCGACCCGCGGCTGCGGGCGCAGACATCTGGGGTTTCATTCGGCTGACCATCACCATCTCTGCCGCCAATCGCGGGCCTTCCGCGAGGCCGGAATCGAAGCCAGGCCAGCGTTGCGACAGTTCCATGACAACTATCAGGTAAAATTTGCCTCTCATAAAATAAATAGATTTTACTTATCGATCGTCAGTCCCCAAAGTCGGCACAACGACGAGATCGAACGGTGCCGCATAAGGCTCCGGCCTACAGGCGAGATCGTCACAGTGCATCGCAGAATGTGCCATCAATCACAGGGGAACTGAGCATGAAATCGCAAAAGGCAACCATAGCTATGGCCTTCGCCGCGTCGCTGCTGGCGTCGTCGGCTCTTGTCGGACCGGCACTCGCCGACGGCGTCGTCACCATCTATTCCGCCGACGGCCTGCATGACGGCAATGGCAGCTGGTTCGAGACCGAATTCGCCGCCTTCACCAAGGCCACCGGCATCACCGTGCAGTATATCGAGGCAGGTTCCGGCGGCGTCGTCGAGCGTGTCGCCAAGGAAAAGTCGAATCCGCAGGCCGACGTGCTGGTGACCTTGCCGCCCTTCGTGCAGCGGGCCGCGGCTGACGGCCTGCTGCAGGACTACAAGCCGGAAGCCGCCGACCAGATCGATGGCGGCACAGACAAGTACCGGCCGCTGGTCAACAACTATATGAACTTCATCTACAACAGTGCCGTCCTGCCGGAAGCGCCAAAGGCCTACAACGACCTGCTCGACCCGAAGTTCAAGGGCAAGATCCAGTATTCTACCCCCGGCCAGGCCGGTGACGGCACCGCCGTCATGCTGCAGATCATCCACGCCTTCGGCAGCGAGGATGCCGGCTTCGAGTTCATGAAGAAGCTGCAGGACAACAATGTCGGCCCCTCCGCTTCGACCGGCAAGCTGACCGCGCTGGTCAACAAGGGTGAGCTGCATGTCGCCAATGGCGATCTGCAGATGAACATGTCGCAGATGGCCGACAATCCCAATATCAAGGTGTTCTGGCCGGCTGGACCTGACGGTGTGCGCTCCACCTTCGCGCTGCCCTATGAAATCGGCCTGGTCACCGGCGCACCCAACGTAGACAACGGCAAGAAACTGATCGACTTCCTGCTCTCCAAGGAAGCCCAGTCGAGCATCAGTTCCGTTGCGCTCGGCATGCCGGCTCGCAAGGACGTCAAGCCGGATGACGCCAACTTCGCCAAGGCGCAGGAGGCGATGAAAGGCGTGACCATCTGGTCGCCGAACTGGGACGACGCGCTGAGCAAGCTGCCCGATTATGTCAAGCGCTGGAACGAAGCGACCGGAAGTTGATCCGCAAGGGAAACCCGGAGGACCACGCCATGTCGGCCGCAGCCTTTACTGGTACCAGTGTCATGGACATCGACGCCGCGAAGGTTCGCGGCGCCGGCTCCAATGTCCATTTCGACAAGGTCAGCGTTGCCTATGGCGCGCATGTCGTCCTGCATCCGCTGACCCTGGATATCGCACCTGGCGAGATCCTGGCGATGATCGGCCCATCCGGATCCGGCAAGACGACGGCCTTGCGCGCCGTGGCGGGCTTCGTGCGACCCGCCAGCGGGCGGATCCGCATCGGCGCCACCGATGTGACCGATCTGCCGCCCTACGAGCGCGGCCTTGGCATGGTGGTGCAGAACTACGCGCTGTTTCCGCATATGCGGGTCGAGGACAACGTTGCCTTCGGCCTCAGAGCACAGGGCGCCGACAAGGCGCTGATCGGTGAGCGGATCAAGGATGCGCTGGGCACTGTCGGCATGTCGGCCTATGCCCGGCGCTATCCGCGCGAGCTTTCGGGCGGCCAGCAGCAGCGCGTGGCGATTGCGCGTGCCTTGGCCGTGCGGCCGCGCGTGCTCCTGCTCGACGAGCCGCTCTCGGCGCTCGACGCCCAGATCCGCCGCAACATGGTCGAGGAGATTGCGCGGCTGCACCGCAGCCTGCCCGGCCTCACGATCCTCTATGTCACCCACGACCAGACCGAGGCACTGACGCTTGCCGACAAGATCGCCATCATGCGCGACGGCAGGGTCTGTTCGCATGGACCGACGACCGAACTCTACCGCCGCCCGCCAAACCGTTTTACGGCCGAGTTCCTCGGCCGCGCCAATCTTCTTCCGGTAACGGTTGCCGAGGCCGTCGGGTCGAAGGGATTTGCCACGGCAAGGCATGGTGACGCGCTGCTGACCGGCGCCGGCCGCAACGAGAAGGCCGGCGACAAGAGCCTGCTCTGTATCAGGCCGCAGCATCTCAGCCTGACCGCCGACAGCGACCATACCAACCGCATCGTGGGCACGCTCCAGGAAGTGCACTGGCAGGGCGAACTGACCCATCTCGTGCTCGACGTCGACGGCACGCCGGTGCGTGTCTCGGCGACCAGGCTGCCGATCGCCTTGCCCGAACCCGGCGCCAAGGTGCCGCTGTTCTTCGCGCCCGCCGACACCTCGCTTCTCCCGGAAGACGCCGGTGTCTGAGGCCGTCACACTTCGCGCGCCGGCGTTTCGGAGGGAACCCGGCAAGCTCTGGATAGTGCCACCGGCGGCCCTGCTGGCGCTGCTGTTCTTTTATCCGCTGGCGCTGATCGCCCGGCAGGCCTTCCTCGACGACAGCGGCGTCGCCAATGTCGCCGAAGTCATCCGCGTGCTGCATTCGCGCTTCTTCCTCAACGCGCTGATCAACACGGTATCGATCTCGGTCGCGGCGACAGCCGGATGCCTGGTCGTCGGCCTCGTGCTGGCGCTGATTCTGGCCTTCGTGCCGTTCCCCGGCAGCGGCTTCATCGCCCGGCTGATCGATACTTTCATCGCGCTGCCGACATTCCTGGTGACGCTTGCCTTCACCTTCCTCTATGGCTCCGCCGGCATGCTCAATGCCGGGCTGATGGAGACCTTTTCGCTGCCGCTGCCGCCCGTCGATTTCCTCTATTCCGCGTGGGGTGTGATCCTGGCCGAGGTCACTGTCTACACACCCTTCATCCTGCGGCCGCTGCTCGCCGCCTTTTCGCTGGTCGACCGTGGCCAGATCGAAGCGGCGAGCGTGCTCGGCGCGCGGCCGTTTCGCATCGTTCGCCAGGTGATCCTGCCGGCGGCAATCCCGGCACTCATCGCCGGCGGCAGCCTCTGCCTGTTGTTGACCGTCAACGAATTCGGCATCGTGCTGTTCATCGGCGCCAAGGGCGTCATCACCCTGCCGCTGCTGATCTACGGCAAGGCGATCCAGGAATCGGCCTATCAGGTCGCCTGTATCATCGCCGTCGTCAACATCGCGCTGTCACTCGGCCTGTTTGGCCTCTACCGTTTCGCCGCCGGCCGGTTGGGAGCCTAGCCTATGCTGGTCTGGTCACGCTCCGGTCGTCTTGTCCTGTGGGTGCTCTTCGCACTGATCTTCGGCGTGCTGTTCCTGGCGCCGCTCGCGGTCATCCTCCTGTCCAGCCTCGCCGACCAGTGGAACGGCGTGCTGCCCAACGGCCTGACGACGGAGCACTACACTGATGTCATTTCCGGTGCCGCCGGCAGAGCGGTCAAGGCGAGCCTGGTCACCGGCTTCCTGGCCAGCGCGCTGGCGCTGGTCAGCGGCACCTGGGCGGCCCTGTCGCTGCGCCTCCAGGGCCATGCCTTGCGGCGGCTGCTCGGCCTTTTGTTCTTCATCCCAAGCGCGGTCCCTTCGGTGTCTGTCGGCCTTGGCCTGCTGGTTGCCTTCAGCCATCCGCCGCTGCTGCTCAACGGCACGATCGCGATCGTCATGATCGCGCATTTCGTGCTGATCTCGGCTTTCACCTTCGGCAATGTCTCGGCTGGACTGGCGCGGCTTTCGCCCGACTTCGAGCAGGTGGCATCGAGCCTCGGCGCTCGCCCGGCCTACCGGCTTTGGCACGTCACACTGCCCTTGCTCGCACCCTATCTGGTCGCCGCCTTCGGTCTCAGTTTCGCGCTGTCGATGGGGGAACTCGGCGCCACCGTCATGGTCTACCCGCCGGGTTGGGTGACGCTGCCGGTCTCGATCTTCAGCCTTACCGATCGCGGCGACATCTTTGCCGGCGCGGCACTGACAATGATCCTGGTCGTGGCGACGCTGGTTCTCTTGCTCGGGCTGGAGCGCATTACCAAGCGCGCTACCGGCTCGTAGGACTTTCCCGAGTCTCAGCCCTGCGCCGGCCTGCGTTCGACGATGTAGATGTGGTCTGCCGCCAGCACCACGTCGCCGCGCTGGTTGATCACCTCGCACCGCTCGATCACCCGTCCTGAACCCGGCCGCTTGGGATCGTCTTCCTTGACCGCGATGGTGGTGCGCGTGCGGATTGTGTCGCCGATGAACACCGGCTTGATGAAGCGCAGCCGGTCGTAGCCGTAGGAAAAGGCGACAGGGTTAACGACGCTCGCGGTCAGCCCGATGCCGACCGAGAACACCAGCGTGCCATGCGCGATGCGCTGGCCGAATGGCGTCGTCTTCATGTACTCGGCGTCCATGTGGTGCGGAAAGAAATCGCCGGTGTGGCCGGCATGGACGATGAAGTCGGTCTCAGTGATGGTGCGGCCGCTTGTTAGGCGCGACGCGCCAATCTCGTAATCCTCGAAATACTGGATCTGTTCCATCAGGGTCTTTCCGCAATCGGCGTCGCCGGTGCCGCGCTCGACTGATACGCCGCCTCGACCAGCGCCATCGTGCTCCAGGCATCTTCGACGGGGCTTATCAGCGTATCATCTTCTCCGGTCGCAAAGCGCTGGACATTGGCCATGCGGCCGACGAAGGCATCGGGAAACCACTCGCCGGCCAAGGGCACGGCGATCCAGCCCGTTCCGCCCTTCGGATAGATCTCCAATACATCCGGTTCGCCTGTGGGATAATCGAGGTTGAGACCCAGCTTGAGATAGGCGGCACCCTCTGTGCCGCAGATGCGGAACTCGCAGGCCTGATGCCGGCGACCGAATTTGTGGTCGTGGTTGATCGACAGCGCGCAACGCACGGTGTCGCCATAGTCGAGAATGGCGCTGGTGCGCGTCTGCGCCACTTTATGGTTGGGATGGCCGAGCGTCTTGGCGTGCACGCCTCTGGGGTCGCCGAGCAACTGCCGGATCAGGTCGAGATAGTGGATCGAATGCATGGCGATCTCGACGCGCGGCGCCGTGAGCAGGAATTCCCAAAGCTCCCATGGTGTCGCCAGCGCCAGCCAGGCGTCGAAATCGACGATCTCGCCGAGCCAGCCCTTGCCGATGGCATCCTTCAGCGCCAGCATCATTGGCGCGAAACGCAATTGGAAGTTCACCGCCGCGTGCAGCCTCCTGGCGCGGCAGATCTCGAGGATCGCGGTCGCCTCGGCAAGATTGCTGCCCATCGGCTTCTGGACCAGCGCCACCGCGCCGTCAGGCAAGGACTTCAGCACATCGGCATGATGCGACGGCGGGGTGGCAAGGTCGAAGATCGCGCCCTCGACAGCAGTCGCTTCTTCGACCGAGCCAAAGGCCGTCACGCCCCATTGGCTGGCCAGCTTTTCAGCCCTGACATGATCAGGATCATAAAGCCCGGCAACCGGAAAGCCGGCCTTCCGGTAGGCTGGGAAATGCGCGTCGCCGACGATCGATCCCGCGCCGAAGGTGACGATCGGCCGGGGTCTTGAGGGTTTTGGCCAGGATTGAACGAGCAAGGCAGGGTCGAAGCCGCCTTCAGTCATGATGGAAGACCTCATCCATCTCGGCCCACCACTCGCCCTCCTTGCGGGTCGCCAGCGGCTCCTGGCATGGCATGCAGACGGCCCACCATTCCTGCGTCTTCGGGTCGGCCGCCATCTTGGCCATGTCGGCGGCATAGTCGGTGCCGTGGTATTCAAAATAGGAAAACAGCAGGTTCTCCGGCCGCTTCAGGTAGATCGAATAATTCTTGATGTTGCAGGCCGAGATCATGGTCAGCACGCCGGGCCAGACGGCGGCATGGAGGCGGACATACTCCTCGACCTTTTCCGGCTTCAGCCCCAAAACCATACCCATCCGCTGCATATCAGTTCCCCTATTTGGTGATCGCCGTGGTGAATTCGGCGATGCTCATGGCCTTGACCGCGTCCCAGTCCCAATCGATGCCGATGCCCGGTTCGTCGGGCGCCAGCGCCTGGCCATCTTCGATGCGCATGCGCTTGCCGGTCAACTGGTCGAGCTGCGGAATGTACTCGACATATCGACCGTTCTGAACAGCGCAGGTCAGGCTGACATGCAGTTCCATCAGGAAATGCGGGCAGACCGGAATGTCGAAGGCCTCTGCCGCGTGCGCGATCTTGAGCCATGGCGTGATGCCGCCGATGCGGCCGACATCGACCTGCACGATCGAACAGCCGCCTTTCTGCATGTATTCGCGGAAATGGCGGATCGAGTAGAGCGACTCGCCGATGGCGATCGGCGTCGGCGTCGAGTTCGACAATCGCACATGCCCATCGATGTCGTCGGCCGGCAGCGGTTCCTCGATCCAGGCGAGGTCGAGCTCACGCAGCCTCGCAGCGCGCCGGATCGCCTCGTCGACCGAAAACCCCTGATTGGCGTCGGTCATGATCTCGTAGCCGTCGCCGACCGCCTTGCGCACCGCCGACAGGCGGGCAAGATCCTCCGACCCGTGCGGCCTGCCGATCTTGACTTTCGAGCCGCGAAATCCCTTCGCCTTGGCGGCCAGCGCATCGTCGACCAGCGCCTGCGTCTCGATGTGCAGCCAACCGCCTTCGGTGGTGTAAAGCGGACAACGATCCTTGGCGCCGCCGGCCAGTTTCCACAAAGGCAGGTTTTGCTTCTTGGCCCGCAGATCCCAGAGTGCTGTATCGATGGCGGCGATCGCGATGGCGGTGATGGCACCGATGGTCGTGGCATGGGTGGCGAATTCGAGATCGTGCCAGATCGCCTCGATCATGTCGGGATCGCGGCCGATCAGGCGCGGCACCAGATGGTCCGAGAGCAGCCGCATCACCGACGAACCGCCGGTGCCGATCGTGTAGCTGTAACCGGTGCCGACCGCACCGTCGGAATCGGTGATCGTGACGATCGGCGTTTCCTGACTGACGAAGCTCTGGATCGCGTCGGTGCGCTTGACCTTGGGCACAAGGTCCACCATGCAAAGGTCGACTTTCTCGATTCTGGCCATGCCGATCAGCTCCGCAATGTCTTTCCGGTCTCAGTGGCAAACAGATGCGCCTGCGACATGTCGAGGCTCATGGCGACCCGCTCGCCCGGCCGCAGTGGCCTCGGGTTCAGCATGCGCGACACCCAGTCCGTGCCGTTGAATTCAACGAACACCAGCGTCTCGTTGCCGAGCGGTTCGGTAACGGTGATCGGCAGCTCGACCTGGTGGACGTCTGCCGCGCCACCGGAACTGATGCCATGGCCGGTCGGGTAGATGTCGTCCGGCCGCAGCCCGAACACCACCTTATCGCCGGTCGTGACATTGGCCTTGAACTGAGCGGGCAGCGGCAGCCTTTCGCCGCTGGCGAAAACCATCTGGCCGTCATCGATCGTCGCCTCGTGCAGATTCATCGGCGGTGAGCCAATGAAGCCGGCGACGAAGCGCGTCGCGGGCCGCCGGAACACCTCGTCGGGCGTGCCGACCTGTTCGATATGACCGTCGCGCATGATGACGATGCGATCGGCAAGCGTCATCGCCTCGACCTGGTCGTGGGTGACGTAGATCACTGTCGACTGCACCTTGGCATGCAGCTTCTTGATCTCGGTGCGCATCTGCGTGCGCAATTTGGCGTCGAGATTGGAAAGCGGTTCGTCGAACAGAAACACATCGGGGTCGCGCACGATGGCGCGGCCCATCGCGACGCGCTGGCGCTGACCGCCGGACAGTTGCGACGGGCGGCGGTCGAGCAACGTGTCGAGGCCGAGGATGGCCGAGGCCTCGGCGACGCGGCGGTCCATGTCTTCTTTGGCGGCGCCGGCGATCTTCAGGGAGAAGCCGAGATTCTCGCGCACCGTCATGTGCGGATAGAGCGCATAGGATTGGAACACCATCGAGATGTTGCGCGAGCGTGGCGGCAAATCGTTGACGATGCGTCCGCCGATCTCGATCGAGCCGGCGCTGATTTCCTCCAGCCCGGCGATCATGCGCAGCGTCGTCGACTTGCCGCAGCCGGACGGGCCGACCAGCGCAATGAACTCGCGGTCGGCAATGTCGAGATCGATGCCGTGCACGATCCCAATAGTGCCGTAGCGCTTGGTCAGCTTGGTGAGGGTAACGGTTGCCATGGGATCAGCCTTTCACCGCGCCGGAGGTCAGGCCGCCGACAAGGTGTTTCTGGACTATGTAGGTGAGGGTGAGCGCCGGGATGATCATCACCACGGCCAGCGCGCACATGCCGCGCCAATCGATGGTGAACTCGGCCGTGTAGTCGAGCAGGCCGACCGGCAGCGTCTTGGCGCTCACCGAGCGGGTCAGCTGCGAGGCCAGCGCGAACTCGTTCCAGCAGGTCAGGAAGGCGAAGATCGCGGCCGACGCAATGCCCGGTCCGGCGAGCGGAAACTCGACCTGCCAGAACGCCTGCCAGCGGGTGCAGCCATCGATCTGCGCTGCTTCCGCGAGGTCCTTGGGCACCTGGCGGAAGAAGCCGTCGATCAGCCAGATGGTGAACGGCACGTTGAGCGCGACATAGGCGAGGATCAGCCCGAAATGGGTGTCGATGATGCCGAGCCGCACATAGAGGAAGAACAGCGGCAGCGAGAGCGCGATGCCCGGCACGGTGCGCGTCAGCATCAGGCCGAGGAAGACGCTCGATTTACCGCGAAAACGATAGCGGGCGAACGCATAGCCGCCTGCCATGCCGATGGCCACCGCAATCACCGTCGAGGTCACCGAGATGATCAGCGAGTTGCGGAAATATTCAATCACCGGGATGCCGCCCTTGCCGATGCCTGAGAACATCGCGACATAGGCGTCGAACGAAATCTCCTGTGGGATCCACACCGGTGGCTTTGCCATGATCTCGACCGTCGGCCGCAGCGACGACAGCACGATCCACAGACCCGGCAGGCAGATGGTCAGCATCGCCAGGAACAGGCCGATGCGATAGACGATGCCGAGCAGCCGGCGCTTCAGGCGGGCGGAAGAATTCTCGTCCATCCTCACCACTCCGCACCGATCTGCGTGCGCGCCGCGGCGAGCTTGTTGAAGAAGTAGACGGTGAAGGCGATCGACAGCAGGATCGAAAAATAGGCCATGGCGTTGGCCATGCCCATGCGCCCGTCGCTGTAGGCGGTGCGGGCCACCAAGGTCCATAGCAGTTCGGTGCGGCCAGCCGGTCCGCCATCGGTCATGATCTTGACGATGTCATATGCGCGCGCCACGTCGAGCGAACGGATGGTCATGGCGATGTAGGCGAAGGGCATGACGAATGGCCACGTCACATAGCGGAATGTCTGCCACGGCGTGCAGCCGTCGACCCGCGCCGCCTCGATCGGCTCCTTGGGCATGGCGAGCAGGCCGGCGAGGATCAGGATGGCGAAGATCGCCGTCGACGACCAGATCTCGGCGATCGAGATGGCGATGAAGGCGAGATGGCCCTCGATCAGCCACGGTATGGCGTCTCGCGTGATGCCGAGCGACTGCAGCGCATTGTTCACCAGGCCGATATTGTCGTTGAACATGAACTTGAATTGGAAGCCGACCAGGATCGGCGAGAACATCATCGGAAACATCATCAGCGTGCGCAGGATGCGCTGGCCGCGCGTCGCCTTCTCGACGAGCATGGCGAGGCCGAGCCCGAGCAGCATTTCGAGATTGAGCGCGATGGTCAGCAGCAGAACCGTGCGACCGAAGGCCCACCAGAAGTCGGTGTTGGACAGGATCGAAAGATAGTTCCGGATGCCGATGAAGACGTAGAACGTTTCGGGCCGCGTCAGGCGGAACGGGGTGAAGCTCGAATAGAGCGACAGAAGCAGCGGCACCACCACCACCGCCGCCAGCACGATCATGGCCGGAAGCAGCAGCAGGAATGGCGCGGATGGCTTGAAGCCCTTCATCAGAATCCTTGAGTGTTTGTATTTGGACGGCGGTGCGTTGGCTGGGCGCGAAGGATTAGCGTAAACCGCTGGCATCCCGCGCAACGCGATCGCCTCCCCCATTGCTGATGGGGGAGGCAGCCCTGGGAGCCGTTGCTAGAGCTTGCCGGCGTCCTGGAGGATTTGTGTCGCCTTGGCGGCGGCTTCATCCAGTGCCTGCTTCGAGGTCTTGTCGCCAAGGATCGCCGCCTGCAGCTCGGGATAGACGGCGTTCGAGATTTCGATCCATTCAGGCGTCTGCGGCACGGCGAAGGCGTGCTTGGCCTCTTCCTGGAAAGCGGTAAGAACCTCCTTCTTGTAAGGATCGTTTTCGGCCTGCTTCAAATCCCAGTCCCAGACCGCGGTGCGGGTCGGCAGCGGACCGGCGGCGGCCTCGAGCTTCTGGCTGTCCTCGTTGGTCAGCCACCAAACCAGGGAAGCCGCGGCCTCCTTGTTCGGGCAGTTCTCGGTCACCGAGAAGCCATGGAAGCCGGACCAGCCGGTGCGCTTGCCGGACGAACCCTTCGGCGCGACTTTGACGCCGACATTGCCGGCGACCTTCGACGACTTCGGATCGTTGAAGAAGCCGGCCCAGCCCGGCCAATCCAGGTTGATGGCGACAGTGCCGGACGCAAAGCCCTGGCCGAGATCGTCCCAGAGATAGTTGGTGGTGCCGGCCGGCACAGCCTTGGCCTTGTAGAGGTTGACGAACCAGTCGAGCGCCCGGATGCCGGCCTCGGAGTTGAAGACCGGCTTGCCGTTCTTATCGAGATATTCGCCGCCCTCGGCGACGACCATCTCGTAGAAGCGGCCGTTGATCGCCTCTTCCTTACCGGCGAACTGGGTGCCGTAGAAATTGGGCGGGTTGGCGAAGAACTCGGCCTGGTCGGTGACTTCCTTCCAGGTGTCCGGCGGCACCAGGTCATAGCCGTATTTCGCCTTGAACTTGGTCTTGTTGTCGGCGTTCTCGTACAGGCTCTTCTGGTAGTAGAGCGCCGAAACGTCGAACTGCGCGCGCGGCAGCATCTCCAGCTTGCCGTCGATGGTTGCCGCCTTGATCGTCGACGGCACGAAGGCGTCGATCTCTTCCTTCGGCAGCAACTTGCTGAGGTCGGTGTAGAGGCCCGTATATTGCGGCGCGAACGACGAGTGGTTCCAGCCGACGCACCAGTTGGTGCTGCCCGAGGCGATGTCGGACTTGAGCTCCTTGTCGATATCGAAGCCGTTCTTCTTGGTCAGGATGTTGACCTTGGCGCCGGTCGCCTTCTCCCATTCCGGGATCCGTTCGTAGAGCTTTTCATATTGCTGGCCGCCGATCAGCTTCACGTCGACGGTCACGCCTTCGAACTTGCCGGGCAGGTCGCCGGCAAGGGCTGCGCCTGCACCAAATGCAAGCAACAATGCACCGGCGGAGACGCCGGAAAGCAGTCTGTTCATTGGTATCCTCCCTGGGTGCGCCTTGGCCGGCGACCGCAACTCGTCTGATGACAAGAAGTGCTACATTCATATACAAACAAAACATTCATGGAGACGTCAAGGCGAAATTTGTTTCCGCCGCGCACGTTCCTGCGTATATGAAGGGTGAAATTCACTGGAGGATGAGCCCATGGACGACAGCGAAGACGAGCGCTATCGCGCGCCGGCGCTCGACAAGGGGCTCGATATCCTTGAACTGCTGGCGGGCGTCGACGGTGGCCTGACCCAGGCCGAAATCGCCAAGAAACTCGACCGCAGTCCCAACGAATTCTATCGCATGCTGGACCGGCTGGTGCGGCGCGGCTACGTCACGCGCCTCGACGGCGACCGCTATTCGCTGACGCTCAAGCTGTTCGGCCTGGCACAGTTGCACGCGCCGGTACGGCGGCTGGTCTCCTATGCCACGCCGCTGATGCGTGAGCTTGCCGAGACATCGCAGCAGGCCAACCAACTCGTTGTTTTTGATCGTGGTTCTGCCGTCGTCATCGGTCAGCAGGAAGCACCGAACTACTGGGGCATATCGATCCGGGTCGGCTCCCATATCAGTCTATTCGATACTGGCTCGGGACATGTGCTGCTCGCCTTCCGCTCACCGGAAGAGCGCCAGATGATGATTTCCGAACACGTCCGCAGCACCGACAAGACGGCGCAATCGAGCGAGTTCTTCACCCGTCTCGACCAGATCCGCGACCGTGGCTACGAGATGATGGCTTCGATGCAGACAGCCGGCGTCTTCAACCTGTCGGCCCCGGTGCGCAGTTCCGACGGCAAGGCGATCGCCGCGCTGTCGATTCCCTACATCACGGTGGTCAACGCGCCTTCCGCACCCGATATCACCAGGACAATCGAACTGTTGCTGGCAACGTGTGAAAAGCTGTCGCACCTTGCTGGATCAGCAGTCGGCTCATCGGTGTGAATTCTTATTTGAATGAAGAATTCTCTCGTGAGATGATTTGAAAAGCCAGAGGGAGGAGCCTCGCCATGATCATCGACACCCATCTTCACCTCATCGATCGCTCGGCCCTGCGCTATCCCTGGCTCGCCGGCGTGCCGGCGCTCAACCGCGATTTCTCTTATGAAGACTACGCGACGGAGGCGCAGCGTGTCGGCGTCGAGCGCGTGCTGCATATGGAGGTCGATGTCGATCCGGCCGACATCGAAGCCGAGACGGCTCGTGTGGAAGGACTGTCACGGCAGCCCGGCAGCATGCTGGCCGGGGTGATCGCGTCCTGCCGTCCTGAGGAAGGAGACTTCGCGGCCTATCTCGAACGGCAGCGGGCAAACCCGTTCGTAAAGGGCTTTCGCCGCGTCCTTCATGTCGCGCCCGACGAGCTCTCGGAAGGTGCGGTGTTCCGCGACAGCATCAAGCGGCTTGGCGGCACCGGCCTGACCTTCGATCTCGTCGTGCTGCCGCACCAGATTCCCAAGGCTATCGTGCTTGCCGACCTGGCACCCGATGTGACGTTCGTCCTCGACCATTGCGGCGTGCCCGACATCAAGGGCAACAGGGAACATCCATGGCGCGAGCATATGAGCGAGATCGCCCGGCGCCCGAATGTCATGGCCAAGATTTCCGGTGTCGTCGCCTATGCCGATGCCGGCAGCTGGACGGTCGAGACGTTGCGGCCGTACGTCGAGCACACCATCAATTCATTCGGCTGGGACCGCGTCGTCTGGGGCAGCGACTGGCCGGTCTGCACGCTAGGCGGCGGCCTGTCGACCTGGGTGGCGGCGACCCATGCATTGCTCTCGGGCTGCAGCATTGCCGAGCGCGACAGGCTGTTGTCCGGCAATGCCCGCAAGCTGTGGCGGCTCGACTGACAGGTCCTTTCAGATGGTTGCCGAGACGTGCCGTTCGCGGCCATAGAGCGAAACCAGCAGCACGATGACGAAGCCGAGCGCGGCCTGCACTGCCGCGGGCTGGAAGCCGAGGCCGATGAGCAGCGTGTTGATCTCGGTCAGCACCAGCACGCCGGCGATCGTGCCGAGATAGCTGCCCCGGCCGCCGACCAGTGCTGCGCCGCCGACGACGACCGCTGCGATGGTCTGGAACAGATAGGGCTGGCCGACATCGCCATAGGCCGAGCCGGTGAAGCCGAGCAGCAGCACGCCCGCGACAGCGGCGAAGAAGGCGCTTGCTGCATAGGTGATGACCCACATGCGAACCGGGTCGATCAGCGCCAGCGGCGCCGCTCCCGGATTGCTGCCCAACGCATAGAGCCGGCGGCCATAGGGCGTCCGCTCCAGCACCAGCACGACCAGCGCCGCCAGCACGACCAGGCTCGGCACCAGCCACGGCACCGGCAGCGGGCCGGCCGATCCGCCGATCGAGACGAAGCTGGAAACCGCTTGTGGCGCGGAGCCTGACGGGAAGCCGGCTGTCCACAGCAGCACCAGCCCTTGCACGACCATGCCGATTCCGAGCGTGACGATGAGCGGCTGGATGTCGAGGCTGCGCGAGATCAGCCCGTTCAGCCCGCCGATGACGAGCGCCAGCGCGCCGACCAGGCCGCAGACGAGAAAAAAGTTCCAGCCATCGCCATAAAGCTGCGCCGCCACGACATTGGCAAAGCCGATGACGAAGGGGATCGAAAGGTCAATGCCGCCCATGATGACGACCAGCGTCTGGCCAATCGAGGCCACGGCGAGCAGCGAGGCGAGCACCAGCATGGCACGTATCGCAAACGGCGCCGAGTAGCCGGGAATGAGAATTGTGCCGGCAAGGTGCAGAAGGGCGGCGACGCAGAAGGCGCCGACGACGCGGGCGTTGGTTGTCGCGAAGAGGTTTTGGCGCAAAACCATGTCAGCGTCTCCCCATGGCAAGACGTTCCTGCAGCGCTGTCAGCATCACCGCCAGCACCAGGATCGCGCCGTAGGCGATCTGCAGCACGAAGGTCGAGACGTTGAACGTCGTCAGCACGCTCTGCAGCAGGAAGATGTCGATGGCACCGATGGCGGCACCCGCCACGCCACCACGGCCGCCGGCCAGGCTGACGCCGCCAAGTGCTACGGCGGCGATGGCGATCAGTGTGTAGGTCGGCCCGATATTGGGATCAGCCGAGCCGATCAGCGCGGTCAGCATCAGCCCGGCGCATCCGCCGAGGATGCCGGTCATGACATAGGCGATGAAGCGCACGCGCGTGACATCGACACCGGCGGTGTAGGCGGCGCGGTCGTCGCTGCCGACCGCCATAAGCTGGTCGTAGTATGGCGTGCGCCGCACCAGCCACCAGGCGACGAGCATCGCCGCCAGCGGCAGCATCGACAGCGGGCCGGACAGTGCCTTGAGCCAGGCCGGCGCTGGGCCGATCGGCGCCGGCAGGATTGTCAGCGTCACGCCGGTCAGGATCAGATAGGTGCCGAGCGTGGCGACGATCGGCTGAATGCGCACGATTGTCGCCAGGAAGCCGTTCGCCGCGCCCACCAGCGCGCCGACGAGCAACGCCGCCGGAACGAGCACCAAGGGCGACGAGATGCCGGTGCCGAGGAACAGCACCTGGATCGTCAAAGCGTTGACAAAGCCCATCAATGGCCCGACCGAGATGTCGATTCCGCCACGCCCGGCGAGGATGACAGGCGTTGAGGCGATGGCAGCACCGATCAAGGGCGCCGCCAATCCGACCAGCGCCCCCCAGGAACCCGGCTGGAACCGTCCCGGGCTGAGGATGAGATTGACCGCAAGCAGCACGACCAGCAGCACGACGGCGAAGCCGAAATTTCGCCCAAGGAACAGGAGGCGCGCAACAGGGCTCATGCCGCACGTCCGAACATGGCTGATATCACGCCGTCGGTGGTGAGGGCGTTGCCGGCGATCTCGGCCGCGACTTCATTCTCACGGAACACCAGCACGCGCTGGCACAGGAGAAGAATCTCCTCGATTTCGCTGGACAGGATGACGAGCCCCATGCCGTCGGCCGCCAGCCCGCGAAACACGTCGTAGAGAACATGCCGCGTCGCCACGTCGACGCCACGCGTCGGATCGTTGAGGAGCAGGATCGCGGGCTCCAGCGCCAAGGCCCGCGCCAGCAGCACCTTCTGCTGGTTGCCGCCCGACAAAGTGGTGATCGGCGCATCGGGCCGGGGTGCGGCGATTGACAGTTTTTCGCGGTAGATGTCGTAGCGCGCCTTGCGCGCCGCCGGGCTGATCAGGCCGAGCCGTGTGTCGCGCGACAGAGTCGAAACGGCGAAGTTGTCGAGCACCGACTGCGTCGGGAAAATGCCGTTGGCGCGTCGGTCGCGCGGCAAATAGGCGATGCCGCTGGCGACAGCCTTGCGAAACCCGGTGATCTTACGGGACGCATCCGATGCACCGAGTTCGATCGAGCCGCCATGCGGCGGTTCC
Source organism: Mesorhizobium sp. WSM4833 (assembly GCF_055811095.1). Taxonomy (NCBI): domain Bacteria; kingdom Pseudomonadati; phylum Pseudomonadota; class Alphaproteobacteria; order Hyphomicrobiales; family Phyllobacteriaceae; genus Mesorhizobium; species Mesorhizobium sp. WSM4833. Next base: position 116,365 of record NZ_JBVVQG010000007.1, on the reverse strand, counting down.
AGGCCAGCAAGCATCTTGAGAAACAGCTCCTGGCCATGACCATCGAGGCCGGCAAGCCCGACGATCTCACCCGGAGCGATTGCCTGCGTGATCGGGCTGGCGCCGGGCGCGATGACGAGTTCGCGAACGGCAAGACCACCAAAATCGAGAGCGGTGCGATCAGCCATGCGCAAGCTCCGCGGCGGTACGTGGCGCCATTGTCTTGAGAAGCTCAGCCGGCGTCGAAGCGCCGCGCTCTTCGGTGCGCACCACGCTGCCGCCCCGCAGGATCGAGATGCGATCCGAAAGCGACATCACCTCGTCCATGCGGTGGGTGATGAACAGGATCAGGCAGCCCTCGCCGGCAAGCGCACGCATCAACGAAAAAACGGATTCGCGATCGGCGAAGTCGAGCGCGGCGGTGACCTCGTCGAGGATCAGGATCTTTGGGTTGCGCACGATCGCGCGAGCAAGGACGACCAATTGCTGCGCGGCGAGCGGCAGCAGGCCGGCTGGCATGTCGAGAGGGACGTCGGTGACCGCGAAGCGCTTAAGCGCAGCTTTCGCCCGGTCACGGCGCTCGTTGCGGGGCACAGCGCGCCGGACCAGCCCGTCGAGGCCGAGCAGGATGTTGTCGGTCACGCTGCGATCCGGCGCGATCAGCACCTCCTGGAACACCGTGGCGAAGCCTTGCGCCTGGAAGGCCGAGGGGTTGGCGCCCGAGAACGGCTTGCCGTGCAGGAGGATCGCGCCGCTGTCCGGCTGGACGATGCCGGACAACAGCTTGACCATCGTGCTCTTGCCCGAACCGTTCTCGCCCAGGATGGTGTGGATGGTTCCCGCCCGAAACGCGATCGATGCGTCCGCGAGCGCGATCGTCTCGCCATAGCGTTTGGATATGGTTTTGACTTCAAGCATGTCGCATTTCGATGCTGGCAGGCCGGCTCCCCGAAAGGAGCCGGCCTGTTGAGAGATTAGCAGGCGTCACTTTGCACAGGCATCGGGCACCTTCGAATAGTCCCAGCCCTTGGTTGGCGCCGGGTTCGAGAAATAGGCGTCGAGCCATTCCTCCGGCATCGGATCTTTCGGCGGGATCGGGAAGATAGACACGGCGTCCGTCGTCATGCAGTCCTTGTACCAGGCACCGAGATCGGCGGTGTGGACAGGCGGGATCGGGATCAGCAGCGTGTTCAGCTTCGGCTTCTGCCCGTCGAGCATGCGCTCGCCGACGCGGAACAGCGTCTGCGCGGTCCAGTGCGGCAGCACCGCATGGCCTTCGAAGCGGTACTTGTCGGGGTTGGCCTTCCAGTAGCCCAGCGCATCGCCGGTGATCGAGCCGGTGATCAATGGTGCGGGCCGGCCGGCTTCTGCGAAGGCTTCGGCGACGACGCGGCTTTCGCTGCCTGTCGTCCACACTGCATCGATCGGCGCCGGGTTGGTGGCGATCGCCTGCAGCACCACGGTCTTGGTGACGTTGGCTGTCCAGTTGCCATTGACATTGCGCGAGATCTTCAGCTTCGGATTTTCAGTCAGCGCCTTGTCCGCGCCCTGGCGCTCCTGCACCACGATCGGGTGTCCGGCGATGCCTTCGACCAGAAGGATGCTGGCGCCGTCCGGCTGCGCCTTGCCGATCGCCGCCATCATGTCGTAGCCCCAGCGCGCATAGTTGGAATCGACATTGATGGCGTTCGGGCTGGTCACCGAACCGGCAGCGGTGATGAACGGAATGCCGGCTTTGGCGGCAGCGTCGATCGCATCATCGAGTGCCGTCGCCGAGCCCGGGATCGAGGTGATGATCGAGCACTTCTTGTCGATGAAGGCGCGGATCTGGTTGATCTGCTGGCTGGCGTCGTTGTTGGAATCAGACACCTCGAAGCTGGACACCGTTCCGTCGGCGATCAGCCCGTCGACGAGACGCTTCAATTCCTTGGTCACCGTGACCCGCCACGGATTGCCCTGGTAGGATTCCGAGTGGCACCATTTCCACGGTTTCGGCGGCGCTGTGAAATTGTCCCAGGCCGAAGGCAGCACCTTCTGCGGCGCGCCGTCATATTGCGCCTTAAGTTCGGTTGGCAGCCCGCCGATGACGCCTTGCACATCCTGCGCAAAGGCGGTCGTTGCAAGCGAGGCAAGCGCGGTTGCGGCCAGCAGGCCGCGGATCATTCCTGTCATCTCGTTCTCCTCCCTTCGGTTTGGTTCAGGCTCCTCCACCGGCAGCGCCGGACACCTGCACCGGGGAACTCTCCCGAAACAGGCGATTGAGATCGGCAACAACCTGTCGGGCTTGATGCCCGGAGGTCATGCCGGAAAGGATGCGTTCGGATGCTGCTTGCTGGAACGTCATGTAGCCGTCGTGGCGCGGCCGCACCCATGCACCCTCCAGCGTCGCGCGCGTATCCCGATAGAAGTCGCCGGTCGCTTCATTGACAGCCTGGTCCTCCCAGGCCGCTGCATGGCCGGGCTGGCCGCCGGCGGCGGCATAGGCGCCACGCTGGACATCGCCGCTCGCGACCCAATAGGCGAAGTCGATCGCGGCATCCCTGGCTTTGGAAAAGGCTGATACGGCTATGCCGGTGCCGCCAAGCGCCGAACCGACCGGGCCGCCGGAACCGATGACCGGAACATCGGCAAAGGCCAGCCGGTTCGCCCGAAAGCCAGCCGTCGCATAGGAAACGTAACCATAGATCAGTGGCGCGCAGACGAACCTGGAACCGGCCTCCGCCATACGTTCGGAGACGGCAATCGGGTCCATCTCGAAACACGCGGGATCGACCAGCGCTGCGATCTCGCGCATTGCCTCGAAGACTTGGCTACCGATCTCCACATCGATCAGATCGTGGGACGGATCGGTCGTGCAGGCATGCCCGAGATTGCCGGCAAGCGTGTAGAACACCATCAACACGTGAGGCGGCCGCAGCGGCAGCAGCACGCGGCCTTGCCGGGCGAGATTGAGCACCTCGCTCCAGCGCGCCGGCGGCGCCGCGAGCGCATCCGGACGCCATGCCTGGACCTGGGTTGCCGCATCGATCGGGAAAGCCCATTGCCGTCCTTGCCAGTTGTAGCTCGGATAGGACTGGCCGATGCTGCCTGAGGCAAGGGCCGTGCGTTCCGCCTCGCGTCCGGCGACATCCAGCGGCTCCAGGCAGCCTTCGGCCGTGATCTGGCCGACATGCGGATGGTCGATGACGATGAGGTCATAGGCGCGCGCCAGTTCTTCGACCGGGAAGGATTCGAAGTCCTGCAGCGAGCGCTTGTCCCATTCGATGGCAATACCGGTCTTCTGCTGCCACAGCGCCGAGCAGGCGACCATCGGATCGTAGCCACGCGGATGGCTCCAGGTCATGCCTTTGAGCTTGGGCGAACTCACAGGCCGAACTCCGCGCGGATGGCGGCACTGTGCTCGCCGATGCGGGGCGCCGCCCGATCGGCCTTGGCTCTTATGCCATCGACCCGGAGCGGCGAACTGGTGGTGAGGATCGAGACATCGTCCTCGCGCGTCACAGTCTGCAGCATGCCGAGGGAATGGAACCCTTCGCTCGCCAGCATCTCCGGCCAGGTCAGCACTTTGGCGCACCAGATGTCGGCCGGCTCGAGGATATCAAGCCACTCGTCGATCGTCTTGGTGGCGATCCGCTGTGCGATGATCGCCTTGATGTCGTCGCGCGCGGTGAACCACGATGCAGGCTTGTCGCGATAGGGTGCGAGTTCGCTGAGCGACAGGAGATCGGCCAGCTTGGGGATCGGCGTCATGGCGATGGCGAGGTATCCGTCCTTGGCCGGGTAAACACCGTAAGGCGCCGACAGATAGGCATGCGCGCTGCGGAAGCTGGAGCGCCTGGGCAGCCGGCGGCCGTCATTGAGATGCGTCGTCAGCACCTCGAACTGGAAATCGACCAGCGCTTCCAGGAGACTGGTTTCGATATGGCTGCCCTGGCCGGTGATGCCGCGCCGCACGAGTGCGGCCAGAATGCCCTGCGCGCAGGCGGCACCGGCCAGCATGTCGCCGATGGCAAGACCGAACGGCACCGGCCCTTGGTCCTCATCGCCGTTCAGCCACATCACGCCGGAGCGCGCCTGCGCCAGCAGGTCTTGGCCGGGTCTCTTGACCCATGGTCCGTCTTCGCCATAGCCGCTGATCGAGGCATAGACCAGCCGCGGATTGATCTTGCGGACCGCCTCATAGTCCAAGCCGAGCCGCTCGATGACGCCCGGCCGGAAATTCTGGATCAGCACATCGGCCTTGGCCAGAAGGCCGCGCAACGCCTCGAGATCGGCCTCGTTCTTGAGGTCGATGGCAAGACTTTCCTTGGCCCGGTTGATGGCATGAAAGATGGTGGAATCGCCGCCGATCTCGGTGTCGCTGAGATAGAGCCGGCGCGACAGGTCGCCGCCATCCGGACGCTCGATCTTGATGACGCGGGCGCCGAGATCGAGCAGCCTGAGTGAGCAATAGGGCCCGGACAGGAACTGGCTCATGTCGACGACGACGAGACCGGCGAGCGGCAATTCGGCTGCTGCCGGCATGCTATTTCTCCGTCTTGCCGACGAAGTCGGCCGGGTTGCGGTACTTCACCGTCTGCAGATGCTCGCAATAGAGAACCAACTCGCCTTCGCCCTTGAACACCTCATAGCTGGCGCGGATCAGCCCCATTTCCTTGTAGCGGGGCTTCTTGTCGAGGTTGGAGCGGATCGAATAGATCGTGTCGCCAATGAAGACGGGTTTTATGAAGCGGAGCTTGTCGTAGCCATAGGAGAAGGCATTGACGCAGTTGGTGGCGACCAGCCCCAGGCCAGCCGAAAAGACGAAGGCGCCGGCGATCAGCCGCTTGCCGAAAATGCCTTCGTTCTCGGCAAACATCTGGTCCTGCACATAGGGGTGGATGTCGAGCACCAGCGTGTTGAACAAATGGCTGTCGCCTTCTGCCATTGTGCGCCGCAACGAGCGGATCTTCTGGCCGACGGGCCAGTCCTCGTAGAACCAGTTCTCGGCATTCCACACCGGCAGCGCGGCGTGATCTCCGGGCATGTTCTTAGGATGCGTCGAGGCGACGCCGACGGTAGGTGCGAAATCGTTCATGGTCGGCACCGCCAGACCTGCATGGGGCACGTCACAGCTATCGGAAAACGCATCAAGGCGTCGAAATACAAGACGTCTCCTCCCGTCAATCTTCTTTTGTAAATAGTATTTTCACATATGGGGTTGCGTTGCAAGCGTGAACAGGCGAAATTTTGGCTGCTCCCGCGCGCCAAAGCGCAGGCGGGTAGGGGAGGAAATCATGCGCGAGAATTGTCTGGTCTTTGTCGGCAGCCAGAACCGCGAGGCGCCGTATTTTCAGGGCGCTCGGGGCGTCGGCCTCAGCGTCTACAGCTTTGACGAGACGACGCTGGAAACACGAAAACTGGCCGAGACCAACGACGTCGACAATCCGACCTTCCTCTCGGTGACACCGGACGGCTCGCGGATCTACGCCAACTCGGAAGTGTTCACCTGGCGCGAGGGCACCGTCTCAGCTTACAGCTTCGATCGAGCTTCGGGGACGCTCATTTATCTGAACAAGCAACCGTCGCTCGGCAGCATAGCCGCCCACAACACCATCACCCGCGACGGGACAAAACTGCTGGTCGCCAATTACGGCATGGGCGAGGGCGGCCCGGATCGTGCGGTGGCTGTCTATGGCTTCGAAGAGAACGGCGCCTTGTCGGCGCCGCTCGCCAGCGTTTCGCATGAGGGCAGCGGCCCGAATGTGGCGCGGCAGGAACGCTCGCATGCGCACAGCGTCACCGAAACCATCGGCGGGGGAACAGCCATCGTCGCCGACCTCGGCACCGACCGGCTGGTGTCTTACCGGATCGAGCGCGAGGGCAATCTGGCCAAGCTAACCGAATCCGCTTTGCCATCCGGCGCCGGTCCACGCCACCTCGCACTGCATCCGAACGGACGCTTCGTCTTCGTCATGAACGAACTGGATTCGACCATCGTGTCGATGACGCTGGATGAAGCCACCGGCAAGCTCTCGATCATCGACGCAAAGCCGGCGGTGCCGGCCGAGGCACGCGACAGCAACCACTGCGCCGATATCCAGATCTCACCGGATGGCCGTTTTGTCTACGGCTCCAACCGCGGCCATGACAGCGTCGTCATCATGGCGGTCGACCAGCAGACAGGATCGCTCAGCCTCGTCGGCTATGTCCCTTGCGGCGGCGCGACCCCGCGTAACCTGGCGCTGACGCCGTCAGGCGGCCATCTGTTTTCCGCCAACCAGAATGGCGACCGCATTTCGATCTTCGCCCGCGACGCCGACAGCGGCATACTGACCGACACCGGGCGCGCCATCGAGATCGGCACGCCGATGTGCGTCAAGATCGTGCGCTGAACGCCCACAACTGCGAAACCTCGGAAAAAATCGCCCGAGGCTCAAGCCTGTTGTATTGCCGAGAGCTTCCAGTTCGATCCATTCTCACGCACGAAAGTCCACAGCTCGGTCGTCTCTGTCGGATGATCATCGTCGCCCGCGACGATTTTGCCGCTGGCCCGTTCGCGCGTCACGTCACGAGATTCGTAGCGCAAGGCGGCCGTGGCGTAGTCGCGCTCATCCTCGCGCCAGCTTTCCGCAACGTCGGCCTGCAGCAAGGTGATATCAGTCACCTCGTTCCTGAGACCTTTCTGGGCATTGTCGGCCAACTCTTCCGACAGATAGGATACCATTTCGGGTGTAACCGCCCGGCGCAGAGCGGCATGGTCTTCGCGCCCGAATGCTTCCTGGACATCGGTCAGCAGCTGCTGGAATGCGTCGAGATCCGTCTGGGCCAGCGTGATCTCCTCGGAGGCGGCGGCCGGAGAGCCTCCACCTGAACCGCCGCCGAAACCGGGAATTGTGAAGGAGCCTGCAGTCTGCTGCCCTGCCGTTGAGCGGTTCTCAAATCGCGAAGCCTGGGCATTGCCGGCACCTGCGAGCGCCGGCGCGGGGCCGCGCGCGGATTGCGAGCGGAAGAACCTGATGGCCAGCATGATCGCGCCACCGATCAGCAAGGCCTGAAGCAGGAAACCGAACATGCCGGCCAGGCCGCCGAAGCCCTGACCCAAAAGCAGGCCGAACAGGCCGCCGAGCAACAGGCCGCGCATCATCGTTCCACCGAAACCGCTCATGAAGCCGGGCCTCTGCAGGCCGGCCTGCGGCTGCCGGGCCGCGTTGTTCACACCGGTGTTGGGCGTCATCGACCGCTCGACCGGAGCGGTCGGTGCTGGGGCCGTCCTGGTCGGCGGTGCCGATTGGAACGTACGCATGCCACGACTGCCGAAACTGCCGCCACGACGGGCCTCGGCATGGTCCATCGCAACCATGGAGAATGCAAGGAACAGTCCTGCAAAGAGGGCTGCAAATCGGCTGGTGCGGGAAATCATCGGAGATGAACCTTTGTCGATGTGGTTTCGGAAGTTTCAGCAAGTGCCGGCCTGGATGTCGGGCATCATGCGGTCAGTCGAACAACTCTTCGAAGAATGATTTCTTCCGCTTCGGATAGCGGTGACCGTGCGAGCGGGAATAATCGTCATCGCGGCTCTGGCCATGTTGTGGCTGGGAGAATGCTGCCGGCTGTGGCTGCGGCGCGGGCGCCGCTTCCCTGCCGGAACGCTCGATGATCTTGTCGAGTTCTCCTCGATCAAGCCAGACGCCGCGGCACTGCGGACAGTAGTCGATTTCGATACCCTGGCGTTCGCTCATCACGAGCGCGACGCGGCAGGAGGGGCAAACCATACCGAGGAGGGAAGTAGATGTCATACGGGGCTCCAAACCGAAAGGAATGAGCCCGCTTGACCGAAGAATGGAAACGGGCCCGTTAAAGCGGTCCGACATCACAATCGCCAAAAGCGACAGTCAGAGGGGCCCGGCCCGCACCGGACAGTTAGGGATGCAAAGCCGCGGCTTCAAGGTCGATATTGCCCTGCAAGAATGATTTGTTCGCCAGCGTTGCTCAGGCAGTCACCACGATTCAGATCGTCACCACGATCTCAGATCGTCACCACGATCTCAGATCGTCACCACGATCTCAGATCGTCACCACGATCTCAGATCGTCACTACGATCTCAGATCGTCACTACGATCTCAGATCGTCACTACGATCTTGCCGAACTGCTCGTTCGACTCCAGGTAGCGGTGCGCCTCGACGATTTGGTCGAACGCGAAGGTCCTGTCGATGATCGGCCTCAGCGTTCCGTGCTCCAGACCTTCGACGATAAACGCCTTGGCGGCCTCGAGTTTCACAGGGTTGCCGGTGATCTCGTGGACGAGGTAGCCGCGCAGTGTCAGCGTCTTGCTCAGCACCGCTGGCAGCGGGAATGGCGTCGGCTCGCGGCTGAGACCGCCATATTCGATGAGGATGCCGCCACGCGACATGGCCGCTGTGAGTGGCTCGAAGATCGGGCCGCCGACCGCATCGAACACGACGCGCACGCCTTCAGGCCCTGCGATCTCATTCAGCCGTGCCGCCAAATCCTCCTCGGCCAAGGTGACGACTTCAGCCGCGCCGGCATCGAGCAGGGCCTGCCTCTTCGCCGATGTCCGCGTCACCGCAATCGCTGTTGCACCGACCCTGTTGGCGATCTGGATTGCCGCAAGCCCGACGCTGCTCGAGGCTGCGGTGATCACCACGTGGTCTCCGCTGTGCAGCCCGGCGATATCGATCAGCGCGCCATAGGCGGTGAGATACTGCATCCAGACGGCCGCTGCCGTCTGCCAGTCGAGCGACGGCGGATGCTTGACGACAAGTCCGGCGGGGTAGGTGGCAAACTCGCCATAGGCCGGCCAGCGGATCATCGATTGCGGCGGGATAACACTGACGCTGTCGCCCGGCGCGAAATCCCTCACACCGTCGCCAATAGCCTCGATGACGCCCGCTGCCTCGAGGCCAAGCTCCGAGGGGAGCGTCGGCGTCTCGATATAGGAAGCCGCGCGCAGCAGCGCTTCGGCGCGATTGAGGCCGAGTGCCTTGACCCGGATTTGAACTTCGCCCGAACCCGGTGGGGAAAGCGCGACATCCTCGATGCGCAGAACCTCGGGACCACCATGCTGGTGAAAGCGAACTACGCGTGTCATTCGGATACTCCAAATCATCTGAACCGAATGAGCTATGCAGCCGGTCTTTTCGGGGATAAATGGCTGTAAGAGAAGAACAGTAGAAACCAGGAGTTCCGAATATGGATCGGCTTGAGAGCATGGCCGTGTTCGTCAAGGCGGTCGATCTCGGCTCGTTCGCGGCCGCGGCGGTCGCGCTCGACCTCTCCGGACCGATGGTCGGCAAGCATGTCCGGTTTATCGAGGAGCGGCTGGGCGTGCGGCTGCTCAACCGGACCACGCGACGGCAGAGCCTGACCGACTTCGGCCGCGCTTACTATGAACGCTGTCGGGTGGTGCTCGCCGAGGCCGAAGCCGCCGATGCGCTCGCCGCCGAACAGTTTTCGGAGCCACGTGGAAAACTGCGGGTCACCATGCCGGCGCATTTCGGGCGCCATTGCGTGACCCCCGTGTTGCTGAAGCTGGCCCATCAATATCCGATGCTGGAACTCGACCTGTCGCTCACCGACCGCTTGGCGGATCTTGCCGAGGACGGCTACGATCTCGCAATCCGCACCGGCACTCTTGACGACAAGGTGGGGGTGATTGCGCGTCGCGTCGCGCGTCAGGGCATGGTCGTCTGCGCGGCACCCTCTTATCTCAGAATTCATGGCGAGCCGCAGCGGATCGAGGATCTCGCCGACCATCAGGCGATTGTCTACCGCCGGCTCGGCCAGGTCGTTCAGCCGTGGTTGTTTGTGCGCGAGGGGCAACCCACGCTCGAGATCACGCCAACCGGACGGCTGCGGCTCGACGATCTCGATGCCATCGCTGACGCGGCCGCCGACGGCATGGGGCTGGCCTGGCTGCCCTGGTGGCTGGTACGCGACCGCATTCAGGCCGGCGCGCTGATGGCGCTGTTGCCGGACCAGCCGCGATATCTCTACGACTGCCACGCGCTTTGGCTGCAGACACCGCACCTGCCGCTGAAGGTGCGGCTGGCCCTCGATGCGCTGGCCGTCGCCTTGCCGAAATCGATGGCCTGATTGCCAATCGCCGCCGCTCAGTTGAGATCGCGCCGATACTCCTTGACCTCGCTGCGGTCGACGATCCGCTCGTCTCCGTCATGGGCAGTGATGTGGGTCTCGATCCGCCAGACGTCGCGCAGCGCGCGCACCGTCGCCGTCACTGAAAGGCGCGCCTGCCAGTCGCCGCGGCCATAGGATTTTTCCCAGGTGCAGGTGCCGACCGCCGAGGTCGGGTCGTCGGGGTGAATGGAGAACCGGTCGACATGCTTCGCTGAAAGGACGATTCCCGTATGCGGGTGCCGCACCGTGCCGCCATCATTGACGACTTGGTAGACGGTCTCGCCAGTGACCTGGTCTGTCGAAACCGAGCGCTGAAAGCCGTCCCCTTTGGTCAGAACCTCCTGCTCCATCGGCGCGGCGCTTTCCGGAGCCAGGAAGGCCCCCAGCGTGTCGTCCAGCTTCTGCGGCGCGCGCACCGGCAGGATCAGCCGGCTATCGCCGCAATGGATCGACAGCGTCGCCTGCTCGGCGGTCGGAAAGACGATCGGCCAATGCGATGTCGCCAGTGCCAGCCGGATACGCTCGCCAGCCTCGAAACGCTGCCCGCAACAGCGCAGCTTGATGCGGACGGTCTCCGCCCGGCCCGGCACCATGGGTACGATGTCCAGATCATCGTTGCGATGGCTCAGATTGAGGATGCCGTAGCTGATGCGCGAGGCAGCACCTTCCGGGAACACTTGCGACAGCGTGGCGGACAGAAGCGCAACCGGCTTGTCGGAGGAGAGCTTGACCTCGAATTCGGGAAAACCGAGGATCTCGACCGCTTCGGTCAACGGCGCCGTCTCGAAGATCAGGGCATTGCCTTCTTCCGTGCGTTGGTCGACCGGCAAGGTAGGCATGACACCATAACCGCACCAGGCGCCGGACGACAGGCCGGCCGTCTGCGGCGATGAAATCTCCAGGATCGTGTCTTCGCCCCTGGCCTCGCTCAGCACATGCGGCGCAAGGTTCAGCACCTTTTCGCCGACCCCCGGCCCCGGCCAAGCCGGCTCGGCGACCCAGCGGCCGGGCCGCTCGTCATAGATCGCCGCCGGCCGTGCGGGATCCTGAATCCAGGCGCGCAGCATCGGCTCGTCGGCAATGCCGGTGTTTATGCCCTTGAGATATTGGTCCCACCAGCGCAGGCACTCCTGCAGGAAGCCGATGCGCGGTCCTGGCATGGCGAAGTGCGGATATTTATGGCCCCAGGGTCCAATCAGCCCTTTGCGGGGACCGCTTAGCTTTTCCAGCATCCGGAAGATCGGATTGGGATAACCGTCGGCCCAGCCGCCGACGGCGTAGACCGGGATTTCGACATCGGAATAATCCTCGTAGATCGAACCGTGCTTGTAGAAATCGTCGCGGCGCTGGTGTTCGAACCAGTCCTGCATCCAGATGCCATTGCCATTCAGCCGTTGTTTCCAAAGATCGCGCCAGCGGTCACCGACAATGAACGGGTCGGGCGGGGTCATGGCGATGGCCCAGGCGGTGGTTCCCCACATCAGATTGTCGCACATCATCGCGCCGCCGAGATAATGCACGTCGTCGTTATAGCGGTCGTCGGTCGAGCACAGCGAAACGACGGCTTTCAGCGCCGGCGGCCGGCGGGCCGCAACCTGCAGCCCGTTGAAGCCGCCCCAGCTGATGCCGATCATGCCGACGCTTCCCGAGCACCAGGATTGCCTCGCCAGCCATTCGATGACCACCAGGCAGTCATCCTGCTCCTGCTTCAGATACTCACCCTTGCACAGCCCTTCGCTGTCGCCCGAGCCGCGCATGTCGACCCGCACGCCGGCATAGCCGTGACCGGCGAAATAGGGATGCGTCAGCGCATCGCGCTCCACCGTTCCGTCACGCTTGCGATAGGGCAAATATTCGAGGATCGCTGGCACGGGATCGCTCTCCGCGTCTTCCGGCAGCCAGACACGCGCCGCCAGCTTGACGCCATCCGGCATCGGAATCCACAAATTCTCGATCTCGCGGATTTTGCGCGGGAAATCGGTGACGATGCGGATATCTTGCATGGCGGCTCCTCTCAACGCCCCGGCCGACACTTGCGCCGGTGGCGATCCTTATGTGTTCAGCGGGAAATGGCAGGTCAGGCGGCTGTCGCCGACCGAGGCCGGGACGGGGACATCCAGCGCGCAACGGCCCTCGGCCTGCGGGCAGCGTGTGTGAAACTCGCAGCCTGAGGGGCGCGCCAGCAAGGACGGAACGTCAGCCGGCAGCGTGATGCGCTGGTGCACCCGATCTGGATCGGGCTCGGGGTTGGCGGACAGAAGGGCCGCCGTATAGGGATGATGCGGGGCACGGAAGATCGCTTCGGTTTCGCCCTGCTCGACGAAGCGTCCGAGATACATCACCGCCATGCGGTCGGCGATCTGGCGCACGACATGCAGATTGTGGGTGATGATCAGCATCGACAGGCCCATGCGGTCGCGCAGGTCGTTGAGCAGGTTCAGCACCTCTCCCTGCACGGAGACGTCGAGGCCGGCGGTCGGCTCGTCGGCGACGACCAGCACCGGGTCCAGCGCGATCGCCCGCGCAACGCCGACGCGGCGCGCCTGGCCGCCGGATAGCTGGTGCGGGTAGCGGTCGGCGAAATCGCGCGGCAGCCCGACCAGCACAAGGAGCCGTGTGACTTCAGCGTTGAGATCGCGATCCGACAAACCGTGGATGACGAAAGGCTCCGACAGCAGCGAGCGCACGCTGAGCCGCGGCGACAGCGATCCGACCGGATCCTGGAACATCATCGGCATGCGCCGCCGCACCGGTTTCATCGCGGCGTTGGACAGGCCTTGCAGTTCCTGTCCTTCGAACACGATCGTGCCTGCTTTCACCGGCTGAAGACCGTTGAGGGTGCGCGCCAGCGTCGTCTTGCCCGAGCCGGATTCGCCGACCAGCGCGAAGGTGCTGCCTCGTTGAAGCGTGAAGCTGACGCCGGAGACCGCTTCGATTTCGGTGGCCCGCCCCGCGAGCCTGGCGGACAGGCCGCCAACCCGGAACGAGACGCGCAGGTCGCTGACACGGAGCAGGTCTTCGTTCATGCGCTCATGGCCCCCAGTGGAACGTCCGCGTGCCAGCAATGGGCGATATGAGATCCGCCGACAGGGGCGCTGGGAGGCGTCGTCAGGCATTGGGCGTCGGCGCGATCGCAGCGCGGCTGGAAGACGCAGCCGCTTGGTCGGCGGCGCAGGTCCGGCAAGGTCCCGGCAATCGTCGGCAGCCGGGGCACACGCTGCGATAGCCGGGCGGGATCGCAGGCCAGCAGCTTCTGCGTGTACGGATGGCGGGCGTCGTGGAAGATCTCGCGGGTCGTGCCGCTTTCCACCACCTCGCCGGCATACATCACGATCATCTCGTCGCAGAGTTCGGCGATCACGCCCAGATGATGCGAGATGAACAGCACCGAGCAGCCGATGTCGCGCTGCAGATCCTTGAGCAGTTCGATGGTGGCCACCTCCAGCGTCGCATCGAGCGCCGTGGTCGGCTCGTCGGCGATCAGCAGCGCTGGCTCCATCATCAGCGCCATGGCGATGGCGATGCGCTGCTTCATGCCGCCGGAGAATTCGTGCGGAAACTGCGTCAGCCGGCTTTCCGGATCGGGAATGCGAACCTTGCGCAGCATGGCGACCGAGCGCGCATCCTTGTCCCGCTTCGACAGACCCGAGCGATACTGGATGTCGCGCATCTGCCGCCCCACCGACAGCACCGGGTTGAGCGCACCCATCGGGTCCTGGAAAACGGTGGCGATCCTTTGCCCGCGCAGGCCGCGCATCGCGGTGGGGTCGAGCCGGGCAAGGTTCTTGTCGCCCTCGAAGATGATCTCGCCCGATAATATCTCGCCATTGTCGGCGAGCAGGCCGAGAATGGCGTTGATGAGCGTCGACTTCCCGCAGCCGGATTCGCCGACCACGCCAACGCTGCGGTTGGCCGGCACGGAAAAACTCACCTGCTTCAGCGCCTCCAGTCGCCCACTCTCGGTGTGGAAGGCGACGCTCAGATCCTTGATCGCGAGAACCGTCATGACCGCCCCTTCAGCCGGGGATCGAAGAGGTCGCGCAGCGTCTCGCCGAAGAAGGTGAAGCCGAGTGTGGTCAGCACGATGGGCAGGCCGCCGACAATCACGATCCAGTAGGAATCGCGGATGTTGGCAAAGCCGTCATTGAGGATCGCGCCCCAGCTCGGCGTTGGCGGCCGCACGCCGAGCCCGAGGAAGCTCATGCCGGCCTCGATCGCCACCACCACGGGAATGTCCATCGATATCAGGATCAGGATCGGGCCGATGATGTTGGGCAGGATATGGACGCGCAGGATACGGCCGGCACTGGCGCCCATCGAGCGCGCCGCCATGACATGTTCGGCCGACTTCAGCACCAGCGTCTGCGTCCTGATGATGCGGGCATAGCCCGGCACATTGACCAGCATCACCACCAGCACCACCGCATAGAGCGAGGGGCCGAACAGGGTGACCAGCGTCAGCGCCAGCATGACGGTGGGAAAGCTCTTCACGGCGTCGAAGATCAGCAGCAGCACATTGTCGAGCCAGCGCGGCCCATAGCCGGCGATCAGCCCGAGCACCACGCCGACGACCAGCGACACCGCTGTCGCGCCGAGCGCGATCAAGAGCGCGACGCGCCCGCCATAGAGCACCCGGGTCAGAAGATCACGGCCGAGGTGGTCGGTGCCGAGCAGATGCAGCAGGCTCGGCGAAGCGAAGCGTTCGGCCGGCGATATCTTGCTCGGCGCATAGCTGGTCAGCGCGCTGGCAAACACCGCCGACAGCACCACCAGCGTCACCAGCGTCAGGCCGACGGCGCCGAGCGGCTCGCGCATGATGCCGCGCACGGTCCGCCACAATCCGGACAACCGGCTGCCGCCGGAAGACAGCTCAGTTGAAACTTGATCTGACACGGGGATCCAATACACCGACCAGAATGTCGGCCGCTACGTTGACGAGGACGAAGAAGACCGTGGTGACCAGCACGGCTCCGGAGACGATGGGGTAGTTGCGCACCGAGATCGCCTCATAGACCAGCTTGCCGATGCCGGGGCGGGCGAAGACGATTTCGGCGAAAACGGAAGACGACAGCATGTGGCCGATACCGACGCCGAGCAGGGTGATCGTTGGCAGCACGGCAATGCGCAGCGCGTAGGTGTAGACGATCCGGTGCTCTGTCAGGCCGAAGGCGCGCGCCGTGCGGATATGGCTGGCCTCCAGCGTCTCCAGCATCGAGGCGCGCACCATGCGCGAGATGTAGCCGATCCAGCCAAGCCCGACCGCCAGCGACGGCAGGATGAGGTGCTGGAGCCGGCTGGCGAGGTCGCCCGGTTCGCCGGCGCCGATCGCCGGCAGCCATTGCAGTGCGACCGCGAACACCAGCAGCGAATAGATGGCGACGACGAAGGACGGCACCGCGATCATCGCCACCGAAAGAACCCCGATCACCTGATCGACAAAGCCGCCTCGGCGCACCGCGGCGATACAGCCAAGCGGGATGCCAAGCGCCACCGACCAGGTAATGCCGCCGACCACCAGCGCCAGCGTGAACGGAAGCTGCTCGATCACCACGTCCAGCACCGGCCGGTTCGACAGAACCTCGGTGCCCAGGTCACCGCGCAGGACCGATCCGTAGAAGTGCAGGAACTGCCGCCACACCGGCTGGTCGAGGCCCATGCGCACGCGCAGCGCCTCCATCATCTCCGGCGTCGCGCGTGGCCCCAGCGCGACGGAGGCCGGGTCGCCGGGAATGAGGTAGACCATGGCGAACATCATCATCATAGCGACGCTGATGATGATGGCGCCAAGCCACAGACGCTTGAGGGCGTAGCGGATCATTTTCGGTACCTGTCCGACGGTCTTTGGCGGGGACGAGCCCCGCCCGCCGATATCATGCCGGTTTGAAGTCGGTGAACACGGGTTCGCCATTCGGTTTCAGGCCGGCCACAAGCGTGTCTCGATTCATGATGCCGGTGACCTCATGGGTCAGGAAAACGTAGTTGCCGTTCTCCTCCATCAGGTCCTGCAGCTTCTTGTAGATGACATCACGTTTCGCCGGGTCGAGCTCGACCATGCCTTCGGCATTGAGCTTGTCGAATTCCTCGCTGGAAAACCGCTCCCAGTTCCAGACGCCGATCTGGTCGCGGGTGAACCAGGCAGTCGCCCAGCTCGGATCCGGCTGCATGGAGAAGCGGCTGATGATCATCTGCAGCTTCTTCCAGTAGTCGCCTTCCTTGGCGCCAAGCGTCCAGAAGGTGCCGCTGTCGTTCTGCTTGATTTCCACGGTGAGGCCGACATCCTGCAGGTTCGACTGCACGACCTGCGCCGCGGTCAGGCGCTCGGTCTTGTTGAGGATATCGAGCGTGATGGTCGTGCCGGCCAGCCCCTCCTCGGCGATCATGTCGCGGGCGCGGTCCGGATCGAAATCGAAAAGGTTCTTCTCGCGATGGCCGGGCAGGCCGGGCGCGATGATGCCGGTGGCGGTGGCGGCGGCGCCGAAATAGGCAGCATCGACCACCGCCTTGCGGTCCACGGCGTACTGAACCGCGCGGCGCATGTTGGGATTGTTGAAGGGAGCGACATCCTGGTTCATGCCGAGCCAGACAAAGGCCAGCGAAGGCTTCTCCACCACTGTCGTCTTCGGCGGCGGCGTCTGCTTCAGGCGCGAGATCGAGGAGACCGCGGTCCAGGTGTAGTCGAGGTCGCCGGCCTCGTAGCCGAGTTCGGCGGTCTTCTCGTCCTCGATCGGATGAATGTGGATTTCCGCGAAGGCACCTTGCTCGTACTTCCAGTCGGGATTGCGGACCAGCACCGTGCGCTGCTTGGGCAGCCATTCCTTCAGGATGTAGGGGCCTGACTGAGCCACTGGCTTGACGCCCATCTTGCCACCGAGCTCGGTGATGGCGCGCTTTGACAGGATGGTGCCGGACGGCGTCGGCAAGGTCGACGTCCACAGCGGCGCGAAGGCTTGTTTCAGGTGGATCAGCCCCGACAGCTTGTCCTTGACCTCGACTTCCTTGAGCGTTGCCCAGTCGCCGGAATAGGGGCTCTTGTTGGCTGGGTCGGCGATGCGTTCGATCGAAAACTTCACGTCTTCGGCCGTCATCTGGCCGTAGCCATCGGTGAAGCCGATATTGTCGCGCAGCTGGAAGGCGACGGTCAGCGGATCGATCTGCTTGATCGTTTCCGCCGCCATCGGCCGCCAGCCCCAGCTGTCGCCCGGCGTGGTGACGACGAGGCCGGCGAAGATGACGCTGGTGATGTCGCCTTCAGGCGCCGCCAGCCGGAAGCAAGGGTCGAGCGTCTGGATGTCGGCGTAGGAGCGCACCTTGAGGATCGGCCCGTCGCTCGACCAGGAAACTTTTGGATTGACCATTGAGGCAAGGCCGAAAGCGCCGGCTCCGGCGAGCAGGCTGCGGCGCGAAACCCTGGTGTCGGCTAGAATGGACATGCTTTACCCCTCAGCTGTTTTCGTTGTCTTGTTTTCAGGCCGCAGGCCATTCTCCAAGCCGGGCCGAATGTGTCGGTCCGCTAAAACTGCTAATAATAGACATCTATGTCTAGCGAAAATTTTGCCGGCACGTCTGAATCTTGGATACCGACGATCTTGCGGAAAATCTCGACATCTGTTCCGACCGCCGCCGGCGCGTCGACTTGGGCAAGTCGCGGGCGGAATGTGATCGCGCAGACGATATGGCCTGGCCCGCCATTCGGTGGGGCCTGGATCAAGAGCTGTAGCGGAGATAGGCCTCTCGGCCGCCGCTCACTTCCAGATTTCAGCCGCCAGGCGCATGAAATTGCCGCCCAGGACATCGCGCACGGTCTGCTCGGACTGGCCGCGGCGCAGAAGAACCTCGGTCAGTTCGCGCATCTGACCTGGAGCCGCGTAGGTCGTCGCCCCCTCCGGATATTCGCTCTTGGGCCAGAATTGCGGATTGTCGGAAATGATGCGGTCGATACCTTTGACATCAACCGGAAAGGCGTAATCCAGTCCGATGCCGACATGATTTGGGCCAGCCAGGTCGACGAGATATTCGATGTGGTCAGCCAGCCTGTCCGAGTCCGTGCGTCCCTCTCCCAGGAAACGATTGAGCCCGACGATCGCGACGATGCCGCCGGTGCGCGCGCAGGCCTTGATCTGCTCGTCGGTGATATTGCGGCCATGGCCGCACAAGGCCTTGGCGTTGGAGTGCGAGAAGATGACCGGCCGGTTGGAGTATTCCATCACCTCCATCGAGGTGCGATAGCCGGTGTGGGTGACGTCGACGAACATGCCGAGACGGTTCATCTCGTCGATGACCTCGCGGCCGAACGCCGTCAGGCTGGTCTCGACATCGTGGCAACCGCCGCCGGCCAGATTGTTCCTGTTGTACGCAAACAGGATCTGGCGGACGCCCAGATGGTGATAGAACTCGACCATCTCGACGCGGCCGTCGAGCGCGTTCATGCCCTCGATGTCGAAGGTGATCGCCAGTTTGCCTTCAAGCTTGGCCTTGCGGATTTCCGCGACGGAGGAGACCAGCGTGTAGTGCTCGGGATTGGCAAGGATCCAGTGGCGGAAATTTGCGAGCGTCCGCACGGTCTGCTCCCAGGGCAACAGGTCGAAGCCGACATCGATCGACAGATAGTCGATGCCGGCGTCGCGCCAGATCTGCAGATTGTTCAGGTCCGCCGCCGGGTCCGGCATGAAGCCGGAATGCGCGTCCCATATGATTTCACTGTCGAAAATGGCCTGGGCGGCTGTCGAAACGCTCACTTTTTCCTCGCTCTCTCGGCGACACAACACAACGGAAAGCCGGATCAAGCGGCGTTCCGGACGTGTGATCCAGATGCAGTGCGCATCAAGTATCAGGCCACAGACACATGTGTCTAGACAGTCCGGGACGAGCCTGTATGGTCGCCGTCGCTGTATGTCGCTCCGACCGGAACATCGGCAAAAGGGAGAACAAAGATGAGTTCAAACGGAAGCCATGGCGGCAGCGATAGCAGGCATATCGCGGTGATTGGCGGCGGCATCATCGGCTGCAGCGCGGCTTTCCATCTGCTGCGGTCCGGCGTGCGCCGGGTGACGGTCATCGATGCCGGCCAGCCGGGTGCCGCAACCACAAGCGCCGGTGCTGGCTTCGTCTCCCATTGGTCCGCCGGCATGATCCCGCTCGGTGAAGAGGGCTTTCAGCTGCAGCAATATGGCCTCGATTTCTATCGCAGGCTGCACGAGGTCGGCGCCGAGATTGGTTATCGGCCGAACGGCACCTTGATCATGGCGCTGACCGAGGACGGGCGCGAACGCTTCGTCCGCCCGGTGCTGGATTCTCCCTATGCGCCGCCGGAAATGCAGGACCTGGATGCCGTGCAGATCGGGCAGAAGATGCAGGGTCTCATCGATCCGGCCCGGGTCCATTCGGCGGCCTACAATCCGCATGGCATCCAGCTCGACACCAAGCTGGCGATGGGGGTGCTGACCGGCCAGACCAGCGAGCTCGGCGGCGTCTTCCGCAGCAACACACGCGTGACTGCCGTCCATGATGCCGGCGACCGGGTGACGATCGAGACCGACCAGGGCGGTCTTGAGGCTGATGGCGTGATTGTTGCCGCCGGCGCCTGGAACAACCAGGTCCTGTCAGGCCTTGGCTGGCAGTTGCCGCTGCTGCGCGTCGTTGCAACGCGCATCGTCACCGACGACCGTGGGCTGCCATCGACCATCCCCACCGTCCAGTGCCGCGAATTGCGGCTGTGGCTGCGCGAGACATTCGGCGCCGTCATGTGGGGAACCGGCCGGCACTACAAACCTCTCTACAAGACGAACGACAGCGAAATCGAACCCGGCCAGCCGCACAATATCGGGCTGATGCAGGAAACCTCCGAGCAGGAGCTTGCCGAGTTGCAGACGGTGTTCCCGCCGCTGCGCGGTTCGACGATCGCGAGCTGGGCGCAAGGCGTGCCGTGCTACACGCCCGACAACAACCTTATCGTCGGCAAAGTCCCCGGCAGCGACAATATCGTGGTCGTTGGTGGCGACAATGAGAGCGGCGTCACCCATGGACCGGGTCTTGGCCGGCTCTCTTGCGAACTGGTTCTCGGGCAGACCCCGTTCGTTTCCGTCGAGCGGTTCCGTGTCGATCGCTACGCCTCCAACGCCTTCAAGTCGGAAGCCGAGATCGAGGCCGCCATGCCGGCCTGGGGCGCGCGTCACGAGGCGTCGCGGTTTGGTCGCGAGGCCTGATCGTCAGCTGCCCCCGGCGCTTGCCTGCAAGCTGTCGCCGACGCTGCCGAGCAGCGCCTGCGCCACCGCCCTGACAACCGGGCCGGCGTTCTTCCTCATGACGATGTGGAAGGAGCCGGCGTGGCGCCGCGAGGTCTTGGTCAGCCGGACGAGCTGGCCGCGGCGCAGATGCTCGTCCGCAAATCCCGCCCAGGCGAGCGCCGCGCCGCGCCCGGCGATGGTTTCGTGCATCATCGACATGTAGCCGGTGAACCGAGGTCCGTCGAGTTTCCGGTCGGTTCCGACCCACGATTGCCAACTGTCGATCGCGCCCGGCGGCGTCACCTGATGCAGCAGCGGCACTGCCAGGAAAGCCTCAGGCTCCTCCGAGGCGAGCGCCGGATAACGCGCCAGGAACGCCGGCGCGCAAACCGGGAACCACTCACCCTCGAGCAGTTTTTCGGTCACGAATTCGGGCCATTGCCCGGCTTCGCCGAAACGGATCGACAATGCCACTTCAGGCTGGTCGAAATCCCTGTAGTCGGTGGATGTCTGCAGCAGCACGCGGCCATCGGCAACCTGCGATGTGATGAGGCCGAAGCGCGGCATCAGCCATGCCTGCGCGAAGTCGTGGCTGCAGCCGACCACGAATGTATCGCTGTCGTGCGCGGTCAAATCCTCGACCGCTTGCCTGATGGTGCCGAGACCCTCGCGGATCGCTTCGGCCAGCGTGTTGCCGGCCCCGGTGACGGCGACGCGGTTGCCTCTGCGCGTGAACAGCTCGACCGACAGCTGGCGCTCGAGATTGGCGACATGCCTGCTGACCGCCGATTGTGCGATGTTGAGCTCCTGTGCGGCCAGCGTCAGCCCGCCATGCCTGACGGCAGCCTCGAAGACGACCATGGCGTTCAGCAGGGGAAGCGATGTCTTGAGGGTTTTCACGATCCAAACCTGCTTTCATGCCTTTTCGATATGAAGGTCTATCATTTCTGTATTTGCTGCAAGCCTTTCCGCATCGCACACTCTATCGAAACGTCATTCGAACGCCAGCGAGCAGAAAGGTGTTTGCCGTGCAGGCCTACACATCGAACAGCCAGCCTATCGACAGAAGCGAGACCGTCAGGCTGATCGACCGGCAACGTCCGGACTGGTCGCTGGAACAGGCCTTCTACGCGGACCCTGCCATCTTCGCGCTGGAACGGGATTTGTGGTTTCCGCGCCAATGGATGCTTGTCGCCCATGCCAGCGAGGTCCCAGAAAAGGGCCGCTACATCGTGCGCCAGCTTTTCGACGAGGAGATCATCGTCGTGCGCTTCGGCGATGGCGAGGAGGACATCGCGGCCTACTACAATGTCTGCACCCATCGCGGCTCGCGGCTCTGCGCCAAGGATGGTCGCGGCAAGCTTCTGGTCTGCCCCTACCATGCCTGGTCGTTCAGGCTGACCGGCGAGTTGCAGTCACGGCAGGATCTACCGGAAAGCGTCGATCCGGAAGCGCTGGGACTGCACCGCGTGCCCTGCAAGCATTTCGGCGGCCTCGTGTTCTGCGGCCTTGATGCCAATTCGCTGCCCGACATCCAGCCTGTCGCGGACGGGCTGACCGGCGGCTTGCGCGAAAACGGCCTTGACCGTGCACGCATCGTCGCGCGCAAGAACTATCTCACCAAGGCGAACTGGAAGCTGGTGCTCGAGAACTTCCTCGAATGCTATCACTGCCGGCCGGCTCATCCCGAATATTACCGCGTCAACGGCCATGTCAAAGTGACCGCGACCCGCGACGCCGACAAGGCGGTCGAGTGGCAGAATGAAATCGAGGCCTGGCACAGCGTCATCGGCGATGCCGAGTTCCACAAGGGCGCGTGGCAGGCTGGCGACCTCGACACGATGCCGTTTGCCATGCACCGCAAGCCGATCGGATCCGGCCGCAACACGCTGTCCAATACAGGTGAGGGGGTCTCATGCCTGATGGGCGGCCGTCACGCCTATGATGGTGGCGAAAGCGGCTTCCGCCTCGGACGCCTGTCGTTTGCAAGTGCTGCCAATGATTATGTCACGCTGTTCCAGATGATACCGCGCAACGCCATGAAAACAGACGTCATCCTGACATGGCTCGTCGACAAGGACGCCGATGGCGACATCGACGCCGATGCGATCAGCTGGATGTGGGACGTCACCACGGTGCAGGACAAGAAGATCACCGAGGACAATGCCGACGGCATCATGTCGCGCGCCTACCGGCCGGGTCCCTATACGCCGCTGGAAAGCCAGACCTCGTTCTTCGTGCAGACCTATCTGTCGGAACTGCGTTCGCTGATCACCGGCACGCGCGGCGCACCGCTCAGCCAGTGGTCTGCACCGAAGGAACTTTTCGCCTCGCCGAAAGCGGCGAGCTGCAACACGCGCCGCTGACCCGCAGCCGAAGATGCCTCTTTGAGGCGTCGCATTCCGATGCCATATGAAGGTGGCCGACGGAATGTTGCGGGAGAGGTGGTCATGACCAAAGGTTCGGATCTGTTCGTCGCGGCCCTCGAGAACGAAGGGGTCGAGCGGATTTTCGGCATCCCGGGCGAAGAAAATCTCGACATCGTCGAATCCATCCGCCGCTCCTCGATCCAGCTGATCCTGACCCGCCACGAGCAGGCAGCCGCTTTCATGGCCGCCACCTATGGCAGGCTTACCGGCAAGCCGGGTGTGTGCATCACCACGCTTGGCCCGGGCGCGCTCAACCTTTCGACCGGTTCGGCCTATGCGCTGCTCGGCGCGATGCCGATGATCATGATCACCGGCCAGAAAGGCATCCTGTCATCCCGGCAGGCGCGCTTCCAGATCGTCGACATCGTCGCGGCGATGAAGCCGCTGACCAAGCTGTCGCGTCAGATCGTCTCGCCGAAGATGATCCCCTCGTTGGTTCGCGAAGCTTTCCGTGTCGCCCAGGAAGAGCGTCCCGGCCCCGTACATCTTGAATTGCCGGAAGACATTGCGGCGGCCGAGTGTGAACCGGTAGCACTCGTGCCAACGCATCCGGTCGAACTGCCGCTGGCCAGCCCGGGCGCGCTTGATCGCGCCGCCCGTATGATCATGGAAGCCAGGCGTCCGCTGCTGATGTTTGGTGCGGCGGCGTCGCGACCGCGCGTGACTCCCGATGTCGCCCAGTTCGTGCTGCGGACGCAAATTCCCTATTTCACCACGCAGATGGGCAAGGGCACCGTGCCTGGCGGCACGGAGCTCTATATGGGAACGGCAGCCCTTTCGGAGCGCGACTATGTGCACGAGGCCATCGAACAGGCCGATCTGATCATCACCGTCGGTCACGACACGGTAGAGAAGCCGCCCTTCATCATGGGGGCAAAGGGGCCGAAGGTCATTCATGTCGGCTACCATTCAGCCGATGTCGAGCAGGTCTATTTCCCGCAAGCCGAAATCGTCGGCGACCTCGGTCCTTCGCTGGCGCTGCTGGCCGACCGCATCGAGGGCAAGGTCCCCAATGCACAGGCCTTGCTGCCGCTGCGGGAAGGCATTCTGAGCCGCATCGCCGCGCGCGCCACCGAAGATCGCTTCACGCCGCAGCGCATCGTGCACGATGTCCGCGCCGTGATGCCGGCGGATGGGATTCTTGCCCTCGACAACGGCATGTACAAGATCTGGTTCGCGCGCAACTACCGCACCCGCATGGCAAACACGATCCTGCTCGACAATGCGCTGGCCACGATGGGCGCGGGCCTGCCGTCGGCGATGATGGCGGCACTGCTCTATCCGCAGCGCCGTGTCATGGCCATCTGTGGTGATGGCGGCTTCATGATGAACAGCCAGGAACTGGAGACCGCCGTCAGGCTCAAGCTCAACCTCGTCGTCCTGCTGCTCGAAGACCATGCCTATGGCATGATCCGCTGGAAGCAGGCGGTCGACGAATTCCCGGATTTCGGCATGACCTTCGGCAATCCCGATTTCGTCAGATATGCCGAGGCCTATGGCGCCAGGGGGACCAGGGTTACGGAGATCGCCGACTTGCGGCCGGCGCTGGAACAGGCCTTCACCGGCGGCGGCGTGCACCTCGTCGTCGTGCCCATCGACTATTCCGAAAACACCAGGGTGCTCGTCGACGAATTGCGCGAGCGGCTGCCTGCGCCGCAAGCGAGCTGACGGCGGCAAAGCCGCCGTCAGGATTGCCTGGAGCCGTTGCCGGAGCTCCTACAGCTTGCAGTAAGGCGTGACCGGCGCGATGGTGCCGAAATCCTTGGCGATTTCATAGCTGATGCCGTCTGCGGCCGCCTTGCCGACATAGGAATGGCAGAGCGTGTGGTTGTTGCTGGCATCGACCCGGATCTTGCCTTGCGGCGCGTCGAACTCGATCGTCGGCAGCGCCTTGAGCACATCATCGTCCTTCAGCGATCCGGCCTTCTCGGCGGCCAGGGCGTAGAGATGCAGGCCGTTGTAGCCGGCTTCGCCGATGCCGTTGACCATCTTCTCCTTGCCGAACTTCTCGCGGAAGCTCGCGATGAACTTCTTGTTGACCGGATTATCGAGCGCCATCCAGTAAGGCTGCGGTGCGTAGGTGCCGGCCGCAACGCCGGGCGGCAGCGCGTCCTTGTTGAAGACCTCGTCGAGCGGCGCGATCAGCGGCTGCTTGATGTCGAAAGAGCGATACTGCTTGAGCTGCGTGACCGCGTCATTGCCGACCACCATCGACCACACGACGTCGGGCTTCAGCGACTTGATCTTCTGGAAGGCCGGGCCGAAATCCGTGGTGCCGAACGGATAATAGTCGGCGCCGATGATCTTGCCGCCGGCCTTTTCGTAAGCCGCCGTGATCGCCTCGGTCATCTTCTGCGGCCAGGCATAGTCGGAAGCCATGACATAGACCGTCTTGCCGAGCGTCTCGGCCACCCATGGCATCATCGGGTCGACCTGCTGCATCGGGATCGGGCCGGTGGCGACGAAGTAGCGGTTGCATTCGCCGCCTTCGAAATTGGTCGGGTAGAAGAACAGCTTCTTGGCCTTCGAGGTCACCGACAGCGTAGCACTTCGCTCCGGCGAAATGATCGTGCCCATGACCACGTCGACCTTGTCTTCGTTGATGAGCTTGCGCGCCTTGTCGATGGAACCCTTGGTCGTGGTCTGGTTGTCCTCGATGAACAACTCGACCTGGCGCCCGCCAATGCCATTGGCGGCGTTCAGTTCGGCGGCGGCGAGCTTGTAGCAATTGAGCAGCGTCTCGCCGAGGATCGCCTGCAGCCCGGTGATCGGGATCGACAGGCCGACCTTGACGGTGTCGGCGGCGCGCAGGACCGACGGCGCACCGACCATGGCGAAAGCGGCCGCGGCGCCGCCGGATTTCAAGACAGTTCTTCTGCTTATCATTGTTGTGTTCCCTTCCAGTCCCAGACGCGCCCCATGCACGCCTTACAAGTCAACAAGCTCCCAGGCGCGCTTCAGGTGCGCCTTATAGGGCCAACAGGTCCTTCAGCAGGGTCTCGTCGGCGAACGCCTCCGGCGCGCCTTCATGGACGATCCTGCCCTTCTCCATCACCAGGCAGCGGTCCGATGCCTTGAGAACGAGATCGAGATTCTGCTCGACCAGCACGATCGCGATGCTGCGTTCGCGCGCGATGCGCGGCACCAGCTCGGCGATCGACTGCACGATGTTCGGCTGTATGCCTTCCGAAGGCTCATCGAGCAGCAGCACCGACGGCAGGCCGCAGAGCGCGCGGCCGATCGCCAGCATCTGCTGCTGGCCGCCCGAAAGCGTGCCGGCGACCTGCGCTTCGCGCTCGCGCAGGATCGGAAAATAGCCGAAGATGTCGACCGGAATGCCGCCGTCGCCACGGTCCTTGGCAGCGCGGGTGCCGACCTCCAGGTTTTGCCGCACCGTCAGCTGGTTGAAGATCCCGCGCCCCTGCGGCACATGCGCGATGCCTGCCCGCGCGCGGCGGAAAGCTGGCGCGTTCGTGAGGTCCTTTTCACCGAGAACCACGGCGCCACCGCTCGCCCGCAAGCCGCCGGCGATGACGCGCAGCAGCGTCGTCTTGCCGGCGCCGTTACGGCCGAGCAGGCCGACGACTTCGCCCGGCGCGACACTGAGGTCGATGCCGTTCAGCACCGGGAGCGGGCCGTAGCCGGCTGACACCGCCATTGTCCGCAGCATGATCAGCGCCTCCCCAGATAGACGTCGCGGACCATCTCGTCGGTCTCGACGTCGTGGAAAGGACCGCTGCGCAGGCGTCGTCCCTGATGCAGCACCAGCGTCTCGCAGTTCAGCGCCCGTACGAAGCGGATATCGTGTTCGACGGCGACGATCGAGAACTCGCCCTTTAGGCGCAGCAGCATATCGGCCGTCGCCAGCGTCTCCTGCGGCGTCATGCCGGCGGTGGGTTCGTCGAGCAAAAGCAACCGCGGCTCGATTGCCAGCGCCATGCCGATCTCCAGCCATTGCTTCTGGCCATGCGCGAGTTCGCCGGCCGGTGTGGCGGCGCGATTGCTCAGCGCGACCAATTCCAGCAATTCGCCAACCGGGCGCACAGGCGAGGGCGCCCCCCAGCGGGCGACCTTCACATTGTCTTCCACCGAGAGGCTCGGGAAGACGGACGGGATCTGGAACTTGCGCGCGATGCCGAGCCGGGCGATGCGATGCAGCGGCAGGCCGGCTATGTCGTGGCCGAGGAAGCGCACGCTGCCGCTGGTCGGGCGCAGCGTACCGGTCAACACATTGAGGAAGGTGCTTTTGCCGGCGCCGTTCGGGCCGATGATGCAGCAGAGTTCCTTGTCGCGTACAGTGAGGTTCAGGGCCTCCAGCGCCTGCAGCCCGCCAAAGCGGATGCCGACATTTTCGGCCTGGAGCAGG
This sequence comes from Mesorhizobium sp. WSM4833, assembly GCF_055811095.1. NCBI lineage: Bacteria > Pseudomonadati > Pseudomonadota > Alphaproteobacteria > Hyphomicrobiales > Phyllobacteriaceae > Mesorhizobium > Mesorhizobium sp. WSM4833. The sequence continues at coordinate 89,229 of NZ_JBVVQG010000007.1, read as the reverse complement.
ATGTCGCTCATTGTGCGCGCCTCCCGCCTTTGAACAGGGCTTTCAGTCGCGCGTAGATCGACAGGATGCCGTCCGGCAGGACGAAGACGATGATGACGAAGACACCGCCGAGCAATAGCGGCCACAGGCTCGGGTTGAAACTGCTGATCGTCTGCTGCGCACGCTGGATGAAGATGGCGCCGAGCACCGGCCCCAGCAGCGTGCCGCGCCCGCCGACCGCCACCCAGACGATGACTTCCGTCGACAGAAGCAGTCCGGACAGATCCGGTGCCACCAACCCCGCCATGCAGACATAGAGCGCGCCGGCAAGGCCGGCGATCGCCGCCGACAGGACGAAGGTGACGAGCAGCCGCAACGGCGCATTGTGGCCGAGCGCTGCTGCCCGGACTTCATTGTCCTGTATGGCGGTCAGCACCGTACCCCAGCGGCCACGGCTGATCGACCACAGTGCCAGCACGGTCACCGCGACGATGGCCGAGACGAAGATGTAGCTGGGCAGGTCCTGGCTGAGATCGACGTGCAGCCCGCCGACATCGAAGGCAATCGGCGGAATGCCGATCAGCCCGCTGTCGCCGCCGGTGACCGAGCTCCAGGAGACCGCCGCCTGCTGGCAGATGACGCCCATGGCCAGCGTGACGATGGTGAAATAGCTGCCACGGATGCCGCCGAAAAACAGGAAGTAGCCGATGATGGCGGAGACCAAGGCCGCACCGGCCACCGCACCGATGATGCCAAGCAGGCTGGCGAAGGAGATCGCATCGTTGAGCGTGATCAGCGCCATGATGTAGCCGCCGATGCCGAAAAACGCAGCGTGGCCGAAACACAGGATTCCAGTGCGGCCCCAGAAGAAGTCGAGGCTCGCGGCGAACAGGCCGAAGATCAGCGCGTCGCGGATCACGGTCAGCTGATACCCGCCGACAAAGAACGGATAGATGATCGCGAGCGCCACGCAGGCGGCGAAGATCAGCAGCCAGTTGCGGTCGCGGGCGATCATCGCGACGCTCCGTTGAACAGGCCGTTGGGCCGAAGCCGGACAGCGACGATGGCCGCCAGCAGCACGACCGCCTGCGCCAGCGACGGCGAGATCTGATAATTGAGGATGCTGGTCAGCCCGCCGACGAAGACGCTGCCGGCGACGAGGCCGCCGATCGAGCCGACGCCGCCGACAATGACGACGAAGAAGGCGTTGGCGAGATAGTTCACCCCCATCTGCGGCAGCACGATCGCCAGCGGCGCGACCAGTCCGCCGGCGAGCCCGGCGATGGCCGCGCCGAAGGTGAAGGCGATGGCGTAGGTGCGCCGCGTGTTGATGCCGACGCCCTCGGCCATTTCGCGGTTCTGGATGACGGTGCGGATGTCGAGACCGAAGGACGTGCGGCTGATCAGCAGGATGACGCCGAGCAAGGTCAGCATGGCGATGCCGATCAGGATCAGCCGATAGGCCGGGTAGGCGGTGAAGAAGAGGTCGAGCGTGCCCTCGATAGGCGGCGTCACCGGCTTGGCGCCGAGACCGAAGATCAGTTCCAGCCCTTGCTGCAGGATCAGGCTGACGCCCCAGGTGGCAAGCACAGTTGAGACCGGCCTGGAATAGAGATGGCGGATGATGGCGAATTCGAGGATGCAGCCGATCACCGCGCCGGCGATGGGGGCAGCCGCCAGCCCTAGCCAGAACGAGCCACCCATGCTCTGGACGAAATAGACCGCGAAGGCGCCGACGGTGACGAACTCGCCATGTGCCAAATTGGTCACGTTCATTAGGCCGAAGCTGATCGCTAGCCCGAGCCCGACCAGCATCAGGATACTGATCAGCGTCAGCGCATTGAGCAGCGTGGTGATGACGAAATCCATCGCGTCAGGCCGCACTGGCGAGACGTTGGCGCAGGCCGGCGAGCAGGCCTTCGGCGGCATCGATCACCGCGGCCTGATGAAGCTGCAGGTCTTGCCCGGCCCATTCGTCGATATGGTCCGACAAAGGGTCGACCACTTCGGTACGGTGATTGGCTAGCGTCTCGATGACGGCATGGCCGCAGAACGGCACATAGCCCTCGGAGTAGCCGCCTTCATGGGTCATCATCAGGCGCCCTTGCGAGGTCTCGGCGGCCAGCGCAACCATGCGCGCGGCGAGACGCCTGAAGCATTCGCTGTTGAGCATCATGCGGCCGAGTGGATCGAAGCCGGACGCATCGAAGCCGGAGGCGACGATGACGAGGTCCGGCCTGTAGGCGCGCAGTGCCGGCGCGACAACGCGGTCGAAAGTCGCTTCATAAGCACCGGTTCCGCTGCCGGCCGGCAGCGGGATGTTGATGTTAAAGCCCTCGCCGGCATCTTTCCCGTTGTCGGCCAGCGCACCGCGCCCGGTCGGATAGAGATTGTCCTGGTGCACGGAAATGGTCAGAACCGACGGGTCGGAATAGAACACCGTCTCGGTGCCGTTGCCGTGATGCACATCCCAGTCGACTATCGCCGCGCGCCCGAGCAGGCCTTCATGCTGCAGCCGGCGGACAGCGACGCCAATGTTGGAGAACAGGCAGTTGCCCATCGCCTGGTCGGGCTCGGCATGGTGTCCCGGCGGCCGCGCCAGCGCATAGGCATTGTCGACGCGGCCCGTCAGCACGGCGCGCATCGCGGCATAGGTGGTGCCGGCCGACAGCAGCGCGATGTCAAAACTGTTGAGGCCGATCGGCGCCTGCGGCCCGGCGAAACCGGAGCCGCGTTCGCTGAGCATGCGAATATCGTCGACATGGCGTTGCGTGTGCACGCGCAACAGGTCGTCGACCGAGACCGGCTCGGGGATGATCGGCACCAGATGCCGCGACAGGCCGCTGACCTGGATGAGGTTGTTCAGCCGGCGCTTGGAGCCAGGGGATTCCAGATGCCGGCCGGGTTCCACGAAACGGCCGGGCGGCATCATGTCGGCGCTGGAGCCGGTGTCATGCCACATCAGCTGTTCGTGAAAAACGTAGCCTGTCGCCATCCGCAGCGTCCTCTGAAAACCAGGTGACGCTAGCAGGCTAACGATCAGATGGCCCGACCCGAAAGTGGGGTCGCGCCTCTTATCTATGCCCCTCCTTTCGGAGGGGTATGGGCGCCTGCAGATCCTTGCGCGGCGCGCACCGCCTGCACCCGGTTGGTCACCGCGAGCTTGCCGAAAATGTTCTTCAGATGCCATTTCACCGTGGTCTCGCTCACCGACAACGCCAAGGCGATATCGCGGTTGGACATGCCCTCGGTGAGATAGCGCAGCAGTTCGGCCTCGCGCTGGGTGAGCTGTTCTTTCTCGGCGGCTGGTGCGGCCAGCTTGCGCGTCGCGACAGGCATCGCCTGCGCGGCATCGATGATGCGCGACGCATAGGCTGACAGTGCGGGATCGGTCTTCGCCTGGGCCGCGCGCAGCCGCATCAACCCTTCGACAACAGGCCTTCCCTCGTCGACGAAAGAACGGATGAAGCCGGAGGGTTGGGCGAGACGCAACGCATTGAGGAGATTGCGGTCGGCCTCGCGTTGGTCGTGGGCAGCGCTGGCCACTTTGGCGCGCAGGATCAGCGCCAATATATGGCGGCGCATGCGCCCGCTGTCTTTCGTGCGCTCGAGCAGCGCGTCGAAAACCCCCGCGGCAGCGGCATAGGATTTCTCGGCCGTCAGCAGGCGGCCCTCGGCAAAGAACTCGAACTCGTTGGCGGTAGTGATGACCACCGAAGCCTCGGTCCCTTCGCCCCGATGCTCGGCCAGCAGCGCACGCGCCTCGGCAATACGGTTCTGGTCGAGCAGCACACGTATGCGGTCATGCACGATCATCGATGCCAGGCGGCGATACACCGTGCCATGTACGCGTTGATAGACGCGCTCAAGCATATCCAGTGCCGCTTCGGTGCGACCGGTCAGCTGCAGCACGCGGGCATAGGTCGGCACGCTGGCCAGGGGATAGACGATGACCGCCGCGCCCTCGATCTGCGGTCCGAGATTCTCGACCAGGGTCAGCGCTTCGCCCGACGCATTGGTCTCATAGGCAAGTTCCGCAAGCAGCGTGCCGGCCAGGGCCTCGGCATAGGAGTTTGCACCGATCCGCGCCCGAGCCTCGATGATCGCGTTGCGCAGCAGCCGCTCGGCGGCGGGCAAGCGGCCCGCCGAACGCTCGATCACGGCCATGTAGCAATTGGCAATGGTGACGCCGAGCAGGCTGCCGCTTCGCTCATGCGCCCGGCGTGCCGCATCGATGGCGGCGCGTGCGCCGTCGAGGTCACCCAGCGCATAGAGGTTGTAGCCAATGACATTGGCGGTCGCGCCCTCCATGAACCAGGCATCGGGCGCGATGACGCGCAGGGCCGCAAGGGCTGTGTCGCGCGCCTGATCGAACTGCTCCAGCGTGCTGTGAACGGCGGCGGCGAGAACCACGAGCTCAGCCTCGATCGTTGTGCCGGTCATCGTGCCTGGGTCGTTGCTGTCGGTCGGTCCGGTCTCGACCAACTTGCGCGCATTGCTCAGCGTCTGTTGGGCAATCTCCGGCTGGCTGCTGTGCACCGCCAACCACAGCACGACCAGCTGCAGCCGAATGCGCTGGTCGATCAGCTTCCTCGGCAGCAGTGCCAGCAGCTGGCGCACGTAGAGAAGCTGGCACTGGGCGATGAGGTCGAGCGCATTGTTCTCCACGAACACCGCCGCGCGGGCCTGGTCGCCGGCGGCCAGCGCGTGCCCGATCGCCTCTGTCAGCATCTTGCGCTCGCCGAACCATTCGGCGGCCGCCAGATGCAGCGGCGCGATCATCTCCGGTTCGCGCCGTTCCATTTCGCGGCTGAGGAAATCGCGGAACAGATGATGGAAGCGGAACCAGCGCCGCTCTTCGTCGAGCGGCACCAGGAACAGGTTGCGCGTCTCGATCTCGGTGATCGCCGCTTCGGCGTCGGCCGCGCGCATCACCGCCCGGCAGGCCTCGGCGCTGAAGCGTTCGAAGATCGAGCTGTAGAGCAGGAATTTTGCGATCGCCGGCGGCAGTTCCAGGAACACTTCGCCCATCAGGAAGTCGGCGACGTTTCGGTTGGCGCCGGTAAAATTGCCGATGACGGTTTCCGGTGCATGCGCGGCACTCAGTGACAAAGAGGCCAGTTGCAGGCCGGCGGCCCATCCTTCGGTGCGCGAGCACAAGGTCTCCACCGTGCCGCTGCTGACGCTCAGGCCCAGCTTGTCGTTGAAGAAAGCTTCAGCCTCGGATGAGGCGAAACGCAGATCGTCGGGGCCGATTTCGAAAACGTCGCCAAGCACCCGGAGCTTGCCGAGCTGCAGGTCGGGCAGGCTGCGTGAGCCGATGACGAAAGCAACATTTTCCGGCGCCTGCCGGGTCAGGCGCTCCATGAACCGCTTCACCGCCGGCGCCTCGACGGCGTGGTAATCGTCGAAGAACAGGGTGATGTCGGCCTCGCGCGCCGCCAGACCCGCCACAAGTGCCGCGAGCACGACATCGAGCTGCGGGATGGGGCTCGACTGGAAGGCAAGGTCGAGTTCCGCCGGGCTCTGGACCAGATGGCGCAGCGCGCCCACCAGATGCGATAGGAAGGCGCCCTCATCATTGTCCGTCGCCTCGCAGGACAGCCATGCCGTCAGCCTGCCGTGGCGTGCGATTTCCGCAGCCCATTGCGCCATCGTCGTCGATTTGCCGAAGCCGGCGGGCGCGGCGAACAGCACGATGCGGGTGTCGATATGACGCTCCAGCGTCGACAGAATGGTCTCGCGGCGCACCCATCGGCGATGGTGCGGCGACGCTTGGCTGACGGATTGCGGAGCTGTTCTCATCTAGGTCCGCACAGCCTGTAGCTCTCTGGGGGAGAGTCGCCGCAGCCGCTCCACTCCGCTTCGATCAGCGGAATTTGCGGTGCGGCATCGCGCGGCAAGGTTCCCTTGATACGGGGATCGTCGACGATCTCAAATCCGGTAGCGAAGGGCACGAACCCGCAGGCGCTGTAGAATCCGATGACGCTGTGATGATCGAAGCTGCTTGTATGCAGCCAGATGCGGCTCGGGTTGAGACGCCATGCGAGCTCCAGTGCCCCGGCCATCAGCCGTTTGCCGAAACCGCGGCCGGTCAGGGACGGGAACAGGCCGAAATAGGTGATCTCGATCTCGTTATTGTCGGCGGCGAAGAACTCGACCATGCCGAGATGCGCGCCGGTTTCGTCATGGCCGTAGTAGAGATGCTGGCGCGGGTCGGCGAAATGCTCGGTGATTTCGGCATCGGACATTTCGGAAACGCGGTCCCACAGCCAGGGTGCGCCGATCTCGAGAAAGATCGCCCGGTAGGAAACGCAATCGGGCGTCGTGATCCGTGTCATGCCCAAGGGGCGCGCGAGATCCGGCTGCGGCGTGCGCGCTTCCATCCAGGTCACCGCATTGGCAAGCTTGCCAGCCGGCAGGCGATGGTAGCCAATGGCGAGATCGGTGATTTCGGCGGGCATCGTGTCTTCTGTGATCAACGCATTCCTCGTCATGTCTTCCAGAGATAGCAGTATCGGCTTGCTGCATCCGATGCCAACTCCCCCAAGACCATGGCAGCATCGAACGGCAAGTCCTGGACTGAAAGTTTGGCGCGCATGCCTCTTGCATTTCACAGGAATGGCATATGAGATATGATACATCATCCAGGTGAAAGTAAAATATGATGCCTGAGCGGATTGCGGATGAGGCCATTCTGAGGGCAGTCGATGATGGCTTCGCCCGACAGGTCGCGTTTCTGCAAGACCTCGTGCGCTTTCCCTCCCAACGTGGCGAGGAACACCCCGCGCAGTCGTTTATGGCCGCCGCCTACGAGGCGGATGGCTACGCGGTCGACATGTGGCGCGTCGATGTCGATGCGATTCGCGACCTGCCGGGTTTTTCACCCGTGGCGGTCTCTTACGACGATGCCTTCAACGTCGTTGCTACCCACACGCCGCGAAACGCGACCGGCCGCTCGCTGATCCTCAACGGCCATATCGATGTCGTTCCGACCGGACCGCTCGACCGCTGGGTGCGCGATCCCTACGACCCGGCGATCGAGGACGGCTGGATGCATGGTCGCGGCGCCGGCGACATGAAGGCCGGCCTGTCCGCCTGCCTCTATGCGCTGAGCGCCTTGCGTAGCCTTGGCTATCAGCCGGCCGCGAACGTGTATCTCCAGTCGGTGGTCGAGGAGGAATGCACCGGCAATGGCGCGCTTGCATGCCTGCAGCGCGGCTATCGCGCCGACGCCGCCTTCATTCCCGAACCGCTGGAGCCGCGGCTGATGCGGGCGCAGGTCGGGCCGATCTGGTTCAGGGTCGAGGTCGACGGCGATCCGCAGCATGCGTCGGGTGCATTTTCGGCCGGCGCCAATGCCATCGAAAAGGCCTTCGTCATCATTCAGGCGCTGAAGCAGCTCGAAATCGTCTGGAACGCGCGCAAGGTCGATGACAGGCATTTCCATGATCACCCGCATCCGATCCGCTTCAACCTCGGCAAGATCGAAGGCGGCGAGTGGACATCGAGCGTTCCGGCGCGCTGTGTCTTCGAGATGCGCGTCGCCACCTATCCCGGCCAGAGGCTCGAAGACGCCAGGGCCGAGCTCGAGGCCTGCATTGCCGATGCGGCGCGCGCCGATCCGTTCCTGGCCAACCGACCACCCAAGATGACCTACAATGGCTTCATGGCCGAGGGCTATGTGCTGGAGGGCGCCGACGAGATGGAAGCGGTGCTGCGCCGCAGCCATACCGCCGTGTGGGGCGAGCCGCTGACGGAACACGTCACCTCGGCGACCACCGATGCGCGTTTCTTCGGCCTCTATGCCGACACGCCGGCGATCGTCTACGGCCCGATCTGCCGCATGCCGCATGGCTATGACGAGGCCGTCGATCTCGACTCGGTGCGCAAGGTCACCCAGACGATCGCGCTGTTCATCGCCGACTGGTGTGGCCTCGAACCTATCGAGGCTAAGCCATGAATGCGGCGGTGCCCGATGCGTTCGGCGAAACACTCGCCGAGGACGCACCGGATGTTTCCACGGCCGACGCGCTCGCCATCCTGCGCCGGCACTACGGGCTGACCGGCACCGCGCGTCCGCTGCCTGGCGAACGCGACCACAATTTCCATATTCAGACCGACGGCGAGGGCGAGTTCGTCCTGAAGATCTCCCATCCGGCGGAAGAAGCTGGCTTCACCGATTTCCAGAACAAGGCGCTCGACCACATCCTTGCGGTCGACCCCACCTTGCCGGTTCCCTCGGTGCGCAAAAGCCTCGAGGATGAGGCGCAGTTCGCGGTTAGAGTCGCTGGATCGGCGCCGCGCATCATCCGGCTGGTGACCTATCTGCCCGGTCAGTTGCTGTCGCGCTCGCCGACTTCCGAGGCGCAGGATCGCAATCTCGGCATCTTCCTCGCCCGCCTTGGCAGGGCGCTGCGCGGCTTCTTCCACCCGGCCGCCGGCAGCGACCTGCTCTGGGACATCCGCAAGGTCGCCAAGACACGGCCGATGATGGCGCACATCACTGATCCGACTCGGAGGGCGATGGTCGAGCGCGCGATCGACTCCTTCGAGCAGCATGCAGCGCCGGTCATTCCCACCCTGCGCGCGCAGATCGTCCACAACGACATGAATTCCTACAATGTGGTGATGGATGCTTCGCGGCCGGAGGTCGTCAGCGGCATTCTCGATTTCGGCGACATGATCCATTCGCCGCTGATCTGCGACCTCGCCATCGGCGCCGTCTACCGCTGGCCGGCGGAAGGCCATCCGCTGGCACCGGCGGCGCGCTTTGTCGCAGGTTATCAGTCGCTCCAACCACTGGAGGAGGAAGAGATTGGCATTCTCTTCGATCTGATCCGTGCCCGACTTGCGCTCATCGTCAACATCGCCAGCTGGCAGGCCGAGCGTTTCCCGGCCAAGCGCGACTACGTGCTGCGCCTCGCCACCGAAGTCTGGGCTTCACTCGAACGGTTGAACGGCCTGTCGTCCACCGATGCCCGCCGCTATTTTCTCGACCATTCCAATCCGGAGTAGATTCCCGTGTCCCAGTCCTCGCCATACCCCGCAAATGCCGACGCGGCTGCATCGGAGCGCGCGCTGCTCGAACGCCGCGCCAGGCTGCTTGGGCCGACCTACCGCGCCTTCTACCGCAACCCGATCCATCTGGTGCGCGGCAGCGGTGTGTGGCTCTACGACGCCCAGGGCCGCAAGTTCCTCGACGCCTACAACAACGTCGCCTCGGTCGGGCATTGCCATCCGCGCGTCGTCGAGGCGCTTTCGAGGCAGGCCGCAACGCTCAACACCCACACACGCTATCTCAGCGAGATCATCCTCGATTACGCGGAAAAGCTTCTCGGCACCGTTCCGGCCCATCTCGGCCACGCGATGTTCACCTGCACCGGCAGCGAGGCGAACGACCTTGCCATCCGCATTGCCCAGCATTCCAGCGGCGGCACCGGGGTGATCATCACCGATTTCGCCTATCACGGCGCCACCATAGCGACGGCGCAACTGTCGCCGGCGGCGGTCGGGGCAAAGGGGGTGCCAGCGCACCACCGCACGGTGGCAGCGCCGGACACGTTCCGCGACCATGGCCGGGCCGCGCATGATTTCGCCGGAAATGTCGCCGCTGCCATAGAGGACATGCGAGCAAAAGGCATCAAGCCGGCGGCGCTGCTTCTCGACTCGGCCTTTTCCAGCGACGGCATTTTCTTTCCCGATGCGAAGGTGATGCGCGAGGCAGCCGATCACGTCAAAAAGGCCGGCGGCATCGTCATCGCCGATGAGGTCCAGTCCGGCTTCGGCCGGCTTGGCCAGGGCATGTGGGGCTTCGCAAACTATGGCATCGAGCCTGACATCGTCTCGATGGGCAAGCCGATCGGCGATGGGCACCCGATGGGTGCCGTGCTCGTGCGGCCGCAGCTTGTCGCCTCCTTCGGTTCGAACACCGGCTACTTCAACACCTTCGGCGGCAATCCGGTCGCGGCCGCCGTCGGCCTCGCCGTTCTGGAGGTCATCGAAGGCGAGGGGCTGATCGAGAATGCGCGCAATGTCGGCGCCTATACGAGTGAACTGCTGCGCGCCCTGCAGGGCCGGCACGGCGCGGTCGCTGATGTCAGGCACAACGGCCTCTATTTCGGCGTCGAGCTGACGGCGGACGGCGACGAGGCTCTGGCCGCCACCAAGACATCGGCGGTCGTCGAAGCCATGCGCGAGGACGGCGTGCTGATCTCGTCCTGCGGTCCGCGCGGCAATGTGCTGAAGATCAGGCCGCCACTGCCCTTTGCCAGGGACAATGCCGAGCAACTGGCCGAGACGCTCGATCGCGCTCTGTCGAACTGGTGATCGGAGCGGCCCGCGTATGCTGAAGCTTGAACATCAGACCCTGAATGACCGCGCCTATGGCGCGCTCAAGCAGGAGTTGATTTCCGGCGGCTTCAGCCCGGGCCAGGCGCTGGTCATCCGCAAGCTCGCCGAGACGTTCGGCATCTCGACGACACCGATCCGCGAGGCGCTGCAGAGGCTTGTCGCCGAGCGGCTGCTCGAGATGCAGAACAACCGCTCGGTCATCGTGCCGTTGCTGTCCGCGCCTGCCTTCGAGGAGCTGACGCGCATCCGCATCGCCGTCGAGGGACTGGCGGGCGAGATGGCGGCGACCAGGATGAGCGAAAGCGGGCTGGCTGACATCCAGGCGACGCTCGCCGGCATGCAGCGTGCCATTGAGGCCGGCGACGCCAGGGCCTATCTCTCATTGAACGAGGCGTTCCACTTCGCCATCTACCAGCATGCCGGCGCGCCGATCCTTTTGAACATGATCCGCGACCTCTGGGGGCGGGTCGGGCCTTATCTCAAGCTGCTGATGCAGGCCGATCGCTACATCCCGCAGTCCAACGACGCGCATCGCAAGATCGTCGCCGCACTGGAGCAGCGCAGCGGTCCCACTGTGCGGATTTTCATAGAAAAGGACATCGCCGTGGCGGCCGCTGTGCTGTCTGCAAACCTTGACGCTGCCAGGTAGCCGTCGGCCTAGCTCGTCCCGTCCAGCCGGTCGCGCAGCATGCTCCAGCCGAGCAGCATGTTGGGCGCGTGCCGCAGCACGGCGTGGAACGGTATTGGCGCCGGCGGCGCGAAGGGCAGCGGCAGGTCGCGGGCGTCGGTGCCGGCGGCCCAGTCGGCCAGAACCTTGCCCATCGCCGTCGTCATGGCCATGCCGCGCCCGTTGCAGGCGCGACCGGCGATCAGTCCCGGACCGAGGTCGATCAGGTGCGGCAGGAAATCCGGTTCGACCGCTGCCATTCCCGACCAGCTGTAGGCAAGCGGCGGCAGGTCGGGCAGACCGAGATGCCGGCCGAGCCTTCGCCAGATCGTCTGCGGTACGCGCGTATCCGCACCGGCGCCAAGGATATGCATGCCGCCGCTGATCAGCCGGTTTTCGGCGTCGAAGCGGAAGGTGAACAGATTGCGTCTGGTGTCACCGACACCTTGCCCGCCGGGAAGCAATCGGTTGCGCACTTCACGAGGCAGCGGCGCTGTCGCGATCTGGAAGACTTTCAGCGGGAAGTAGGTTCGCTGCAACGACGGATTGAGGGACCAGCCATAGGCGTTGGTGGCGATCAGCACCTTGCCCGCGCGTACCGAGCCAGAGGGCATTTTCAGCATCCAGCCATCGGCTATGCGATCAACCGAGGTGACGCGCGTCTGCTCGAAGATCTTTGCGCCGGCCTTCTCCGCCGCATCGGCCAATCCGCGCGCATAGGCGACCGGATTGAGCACGCCGCCGGAACGGTCCATCCAGCCGCCGACATAGCCTGGCACGCCTGTCAGGGCTTCGACTTCCTGCCGATCCAATGTGACTGCCGGCCGGCCACGCTGTGCCCACTGACCGGCACGTGACTTGACCTTTTCAAAGGCGGCAGGCGAATGCGCCGGCTGGATCCATCCGTTCTGCACGGCGTCGCAGTCGATGCCGTGCTGCCGGATCAGGCGGAAAACCAGGTCGGCGCTGCCGGCGGCGAAATCGATCAGCCTTTCGCCACGCGATGGTCCGAGATGGGCCAGTATGTCGGCCGGGTCCATCTTGGCGAAGTTCGGCACGACGAAGCCAGCATTCCTGCCGGTTGCGCCCCAGGCGATGAATTCGGCTTCGAGAACGGCGACGGAAAGGCCTTTGCCGGCGGCGTGCAGCGCGGTTGAAAGGCCCGAAAAGCCGCCGCCGACGATTGCTAGGTCGACATCGAGCCCGCCTTGCAGTGCCGGCCGCTCACGTCGATTGCGGCCGACGGCATGCCAGAGCGAAACGCCGTGCGCTTCCTGCCGGATGACGGCATTCATGAGCTGGAACTGCTCCTGTCTGCAGCGATCCTCGCCCGCTTGCCAAACCAAGGCCGCCGTGGCCTGTCGCCGAACAGCCCGTTCGGCCGGACCAGCAGGATAACGCAGAGCATGACGCCGATGGCGGCGATCTGCAGCGCGGCGGCACGAGCCTGCTGTTCCGGCGGGAACAGGATGCTGGTCAGCGTGCCCGACCCAGCCCATATCGCCCAGACCAGGATGCTGCCGACGACGGCGCCGAGATTGCTGCCCGAACCGCCGACGATCAGCATCACCCAGACCTGGAAAGTCAGGATCGGCAAATAATTGTCCGGCGCGATGAAGCCGGTGAAATGCGCCTGCAGTGCACCGGCCAGCGCCATGATGGCGCCGCCCACGGCAAAGGCCTGGACTCGGTAGAAACGCGCGCTCTTGCCAAGCGAGATCGCCGCCCGCTCATCCTCGCGTAGCGCCTTCAGCACGCGGCCCCACGGGCTGCGCGACAGATGTTCCAGAGCGAAATAGGCGACCAGAGTCACCGCCGCGACCACGGCAAGGTTCGACAGGTTGAACAGCAGCGGCGTCTCGGCAAGGCTGCCGAAGGGGCGCGGGATGAAGCCGATGCCGAACGGGCCGCCGGTCAGTTTCTGCGCGTTGAGCGCGACCAGTTGCACGACGACGGCGACGCCGAAGGTGGTGATCGCCAGATAGTCGGACCTGAGCCGCAGCGTCGCCATGCCAGTTAACGCCGCGGCAATGCCGCCGACGACCATGGCGCCCGCCCAGCCGACAACGATCGGCAGGCCAAGGCCACCCAGCCGCGCGGCGTCGTCGGGAGTGGTCAGCAATGCCGAGGTGTAGGCGCCGATGGCGACGAAGCCGGCAAGGCCGACATTGAACAGGCCGGTCAGGCCCCACTGCAAATTGAGCCCCAGCGTGACCAGCGAAAAGATCAGCGCGGTGGTCAGGAAGAAGGCGCCGTAGCCGATCAGATCCATCAGCGTTCCCTCACACCAAACAGGCCGATCGGCCGCACGAACAGCACCGCCATCAGGATGATGAAGGAGACGGCGGCGCGCCATTCGGCGCCGATCAGCTGCACGGCACCGGCCTCGGCGAGCCCGATGATCAGGCCGCCGAGCACGGCGCCGGGGATGCTGCCGATGCCGCCGAGAATGGCGGCGGCAAACATCGGCAGCAGCATGTCGAAGCCCATGAACGGGCGGATCTGCACCAGGATGCCGATCATCACGCCGGCCACGCAGGCCAGCGCCCCGCCGATGACCCAGGTGACGCGCACCACGCTGGCGACGTCGATGCCGACGATGCGGGCCAGTGCCGCGTTCTGGCTCAGGGCCTGCATCGAGCGGCCGGTCTGCGTGCGCGTCATCAACAGATGCACGGCGAGCACCAGCACCGCGGTCAGCAGCAAAAGCGCGATCTGGTCTGATGTGATGCGGATGCCGAAGCCGACCGGCATGGCGATCTGGATCGCCCGGCTGAAATAGGTCGGCCGCGAGGTGAAGGTGAATTCGAGCAGGCTTCTCAGCGCCATCGAGGCACCGAAGCTCGCCATCACCACGATGATCGCCTGGCCTTGCGAGCGCAGCCGCGAAAACAGCACCTTGTCGAGCAGCAGCGCCAGCAAAGCGGTGAACGCCATGCCGGCGACCAGCGCGACAATCAGCGGCCAGCCGAAGGACAGCGGTGCGATCGGTGCCACCTTGCCGACTGTCGCGCCGATGGCGCTGACGACGGCCAGCGTCGCATAGGTGCCCCAGGCCATGAAGTCGCCATGGGCAAAGTTCGAGAAGCGCAGGATCGAATAGGTAAGCGTCACGCCGATGGCGCCCAAGCCGATCATCGAACCCGTCAGCAATCCGTCGACGACAAATTGCAGGCTCATGCCCCACCTCCTGTGCCGGACTTGCGGGGGCGCTGGCCGAGATAGAGTTCGGCGACCACCGGATCGTTCCACAGCTCGGAAGCAATGCCCTCGTGCCGGTCTTTGCCTTCGACCAGCACATAGGCGCGGTCGCCGATGGCGAGCGCTGCCTTGGCATTCTGTTCGACGAGCAGGACAGTGACGCCGGACTTGCGGATGCCGGCCAGCATCTCGAACACCATCGAGACGAATTTCGGCGACAGGCCGGCCGACGGCTCGTCTAGCACCAGCACCTTGGGGTGGACGATCAGCGCCCGCGCAACGGCGAGCATCTGCCGTTGTCCGCCCGAGAGGTTGCCGGCGGCGGTGCGGCGCTGGCGGACGAGATCGGGGAAGGCGGCATACATCTCCTCGATGCGCGCAGGAATTTCGTGCCGCTCAAGGATGCCGCAAGCAACTCTGAGATTGTCCTCGACCGACATCAGTGGGAAGATGTTTTCGGTCTGCGGCACGAAGGCCAGCCCGAGCCGCACCATGGTGTGGGCCGGCGCGGCAGTGATGTCCTTGCCGTCCAGAAACACTGTGCCGCCGGTGATCGGGACTAGGCCGGCGATGGCCTTGATGAAGCTAGACTTGCCGGCGCCGTTGGGGCCGAGCACCACGACGATCTCGCCCTTGGCGACGGTGATCGAGGCGCCGCGCACGATCGGCACGCCGGGCTCGTAGCCGGCTTCGAGGTCGCGGACATCGAGAACGATCTCGCTCATGCCGCGCCTCCGAGATAGGCCTCGATGACGCGCGGGTCGCGAGCGACCTCTTCGGCCGTGCCTTCGCTGAGCAACTGGCCGCTCGCCATGACGAGGACGCGATGGCAGAGCCGCGTTACCATGTCGATATTATGCTCGATCAGCAGGAAGGTGATACCGCGCGCATTGATGTCGCGGATGCGGTCGATGATGACTTCGAGCAGCGTCGCGTTGACGCCGGCCGCCGGTTCGTCGAGCAAGATGATCGCCGGATCGGCCATCATCACGCGGGCGAGTTCGAGCAGCTTGCGCTGGCCGCCGGAAAGCACGCGCGCCGGCTCATGCGCGAGATGGGCGAGGGCGACCAGTTCCAGCAGTTCAAGCGCCTTTGTCCTGGCGGCCCTTTCCTGCGCGGCGACGCGCCATGGCGTGACGAAATTGGCAAGCAGCTTTTCGCCGGCCTGACCCTGTGCCGCCAGCATGATGTTTTCGATCAGCGTCAGGTTGGGCAGCGGGCGCGGTATCTGAAACGTGCGGCCGAGACCGCGTCCGATGCGCAGATGTGCTGCTTCGCCCGAGACGCGCGCGCCGTTGAGAAGGATTTCGCCGCTGGTCGGCAATATGCTGCCGGCAAGCAGGTCGAACATCGTCGTCTTGCCGGCGCCGTTGGGGCCGATGAGGCCGAGGATCTCGCCCGCTTTGACGTTAAACGAGACGTCGTTGACCGCGACAAGGCCGCCGAACCGCCTGACGACATTCCTTGCCGTCAGAACCGGCGCGCGGGTTTCCCCTTGCCGTTTGGTTGCCTCGCTCATCAAACCCTCTGGCCGAAGACGATCGCTGCCGCCTCCTGATTATGATTTGTGATCACACTTGCATTGATCACGCTATTCGGCTTTAATTTCCTCCGCAAGCCGAAAACCGGCCACGAACGGAATTCCATGCAAAAGGCTGCCATCGAAAAGAACAACGAGGTGATCGCGGCCCAGCTTGCGCCGGTCGGCCGCGAGACCGTGCAGGACCGCGTGTATTCCGAGCTGCGCCGCGCCCTGATTGGCGGCCTGTTCGAACCGAGCCAGGTGCTGACCATCCGCGGCCTGGCTGACGCCTTGGTCACCTCGACCATGCCGGTGCGCGAGGCGCTCGGCCGGCTGATCACGGAAAAGGCGCTGGAGGCGCTGCCCAACCGTTCGGTGCGCGTGCCGCCGATCACGCTGGAACGCCTCGACGATCTCCTGCGGGCTCGCATCCTGATCGAGGGCGAGGCGATCGCGCTGGCCGCCGCCCGCATGGGTCCGCGCCAGATCGCCACCATCGAAACCATCCTCGCCGAATGGGACGAGATGCGGGCTTTGAAACACAAGAAGGACGTCGACCGCGAAGTGACGCTCAACCAGAGCTTTCATTTCGAGATTTACCGCTCCTGCGGTTCGGCCGTGCTGATCCCGATGATCGAGAGCCTGTGGCTGCAATCGGGTCCCTGCATTCGTGTCGCCATCTACGCCTTCTCGGAAGCCGGCGAGGTCGACACCGCCCAATATCACCGCCGCATCGTCACGGCGCTGTCCACGCAGGATGCGCAGGCGGCGCGCGAGTCGCTGGTCGCCGACATCAGCCGACCCTTCACCTTCCTGCGCAGCAAGCTGCAGGCCGCCGCCGCGAAAGACCAGACATGACCGCCATCAGGATCACCGAGCCGCGCTCGCAGCTTTCCGTAACGGCATTGCTGCTGCCCGAGAAGGCGCCGGAAAACGCTGCCTTCCTCTTGGCCTATCTCGGCACGCCACGCGTTGTTCCGGGCATCCATGCGATGTGGACGGGGCCTGAGATTTCCTGTCCGGTTCCTTCAGCCGACCTCGAGGGCCAGGCCTATGCAAAACCGTTGCCGGCCGAGAACGCGACGCTGAACCCGCAGCCGGGCGATATCGTACTGTCCTACGTGCCGTCACGCATGTGGGGCGGCAATCCCAATGCGATCTTTGACATTGGCCTCTACTACGGGCAGGGCGCGCGGCTCTTGTTCCCGATAGGCTGGCTGGCCGGCAGTGTGGTGGCGCAGGTGCGCGTCGAAGAGCGTGACCGGTTCGCCGCCGCGTGCGGTGTCATCCGCCGCAACGGCGCCTGCGATGTCACCTTCAGCCTGATGGAGGCCTGACATGGCCGACGACGGTTTCGAGCTGTTCGACCTTCGCGTCGAGGCGATCATCCCCAAGGACAAACCTATCTATTGCGGCGCCAAGGAAGGCGACTATTTCGAGCTCAAGGGCGAGATGCTGTCGATGCCGGCAGGGCAGGGTTTTTCGATCTATTCGATCGCCGCCGTGTTGCCGCTGCTGGCAGCCAAGCAGCGCCCGACCCACCCGAACGACTGGATGACCTCGGACGCCGAGATCGCTTGTCCCGATCCCAATTGCGGCAGCCGGCTGCGGATCGTCAGGGCGGCCAGGCGGCGGTTCAGCCACGCCGAGACGACGGCGGTGCCGCTGCCGAAAGAGGATGACCTGAGATGACCGCAAACACCTTCGAACTCGGCCCCGGCTACACCATCTCGCGCGTCATTCGCGGCGGCTGGCAGCTGGCTGGCGGCCACGGCGCCATTGACCGCAGCCAGGCGGTGGCCGATCTGATCGCCACTTTCGATGCCGGCATCTGGACCTATGATTGCGCCGACATCTATACCGGCGTCGAGGAGCTGATCGGTGCCGCGCGCCTGCGGCTGGCCAGCGAGCGCGGCCTCGACGTCGCGGCCAGGATGAAGGTGCACACCAAGCTGGTGCCCGACCTCGAACGGCTGGCCAGTATCAGCCGCGACTACATCAGGGGCATCGTCGACCAGTCATTGCGGCGGCTGAAGACCGAGCGGCTCGATCTCGTGCAGTTCCATTGGTGGGACTATGAACAGCCGCGCTATGTCGATGCCATGGGCTGGCTCAACGAGCTTCGGTTGGAGGGCAAGGTGCGCAATCTCGGCACCACCAATTTCGACACGCCAAGGCTCGCCGAGATACTCGCTGCCGGCATCCCACTGGTCAGCCAGCAACTGCAATATTCCGTGCTCGACCAGCGCCCGGGCAACAGCCTGGCCGCGCTCGCAAAACAGAACGGCGTCAGCTTCCTCTGCTATGGCTCAGTCGCCGGCGGCTTCCTCAGCAACAAATGGCTCGGTGCGGCCGAGCCCGCCACGCCGCTCGAAAACCGCTCGCTGGTCAAGTACAAGCTGATCATCGACGATTTTGGCGGCTGGGAGCTGTTCCAGCACCTGCTGCAGGCGCTGAAGGCCGTTGGCGACCGCCACGGCGTTGACGTCGCCACCATCGCCAGCGCCTGGGTGCTGGAGCAGCCGCAAGTGGCGGCGGTCATCGTCGGCGCCCGCAACCAGGCCCACGCCATTGCCAATGCGAAAATCATGGACGTTGCGCTCGACACCGAGGACCGGGAGCGGATTGCGGCCGTCATCGCGCAAGGCACCGGCCTCGAAGGTGACGTCTACACGCTGGAACGCGACCGCCGCGGCCGCCACGGTTCGATCATGCATTACAACCTCAATGCGGGGAAGAAATGAGCGGCGAACCCTCCCTGTTTTCACGCGCCAGCGCCGAAATCATCGACCTGCACCGCTTCTTCGTCGACTGGTTCGTCGCCGCGCGAGCCAACACGGTGGACTTCGGCCGCTTCGAACGCGCCATGGGCAAGGACCTCAGCATGGTGGCGCCGGACGGGCAGATCCTCGATCGCGAAGCGGTCGTCGACCATGTCCGCGCAAGCCGTGCTTCCTGCGACGATGGTTTCGCCATTTCGATCGAGGACATCCGGCCCGGCTGGCAGGACGCGGATACCATCGTCGTCCTCTATGTCGAAGCGCAGCTGCGCGCAGGCAAGCACAGCCGCCGTCAATCGAGCGCCGTCTTCACGACCAGTTCATCGGCGCCCAACGGCGTCGAATGGCGACATCTGCATGAAACCTGGCTGCAGGTGCCGGAACGCTGAACAAGCTCCAGAGTTCAAATACAGTCGAGTAACGAAAGGGGAACAACAATGACAAAGACGATACTCCAACTCACCACAGCGCTCGCTCTCGTCACGATGGCGGGTGCTGCGCAAGCCGCCGATTGCAAGATCACCGTCGGCCTCGTCATGGAGCTGACCGGCCCGGCCGGCGAATACGGCCAGGCCGGCGCCAAGTCGGTCGAGATGGCCTTCCGCGACATCAACGGAGCCGGCGGGGTGCGCGGCTGCGATCTCGTCACCGACACGCGCGACAGCCAGAGCCAGGGCAACATCGCGGTCGACGCCGCCACTCAGCTTGTGCAGGTCAAGAAAGTGCCGGTCATCATCGGCGGCATCATCTCGTCGGTGTCGATCCCGATCCTGACCTCGGTGACCGCGCCAGCCAAGATCGTCCAGGTCTCGCCAGCATCGTCCTCGCCGACGCTGACCGCGCTCGGCCGCGACGGCAAGACCAACGGCATCTTCTTCCGCACCATCACCTCGGATGCGCTGCAGGGTGTCGCCGCCGCCAAATATGCCATCGACAAGGGTTTCAAGAAGCTGTCGATCATCCACGTCAACAACGATTTCGGCGTCAACATGGTGGCCGAATTCTCGCGTGCCTACAAAGCGCTCGGCGGCACCATCGTCTCCGACACGCCTTACAATGAAAAGCAGTCGAGCTATGCCTCCGAAGTCACCGCGGCAATGGCCGGTGAACCGGACGGTCTCTACCTCGTCAGCACACCGGTCGACGGCGCCACGGTCGCCCGCACCTGGATCTCGCAGGGCGGCGTGCAGAAATTCCTGCTCAATGACGGCATGAACAGCCCGGACTTCATCGAATCCGTCGGCGCCGATTATCTGAAGGAAGCCTACGGCACGTCGTCCGGCACCAGCCCGACGGCCTCGACGGAGTATTTCACCAAGAACTATAAGGAATTCTCCGGCATCGAACCGACCAATCCGGCAGCCGACCGTTCCTATGACGCCGGCGCGATTGTTGGCCTCGCCATCGCCATTGCCGGCTCTGAGGACCCGGCCAAGATCAAGGACGCGATGTACAAGGCGGTCGATCCGGCCGGCACGCCGATCTTTGCTGGCAAGGAAGAGTTCGCCAAGGCGCTCGGCCTGATCAAGGACGGCAAGCCGATCCGCTACGAAGGCGTCATCGGCCCGGTCGCCTTCGATAAATATGGCGACATCACAGGCCCGTTCCGGCTGTGGAAGATCGTCGACGGCAAGGTAGCGACGGACGGTGAAATGACCACCGACGATGTCAACGCCTTGCAGGCCAAGCTTCAGTAAGCATCATTCCGTTTGGTCCGGCATCGATTATGTCAGCATCGATGCCGGGCCAAGAATATGGCTGCCTCATTGCGGCGCTCTTGCCCGGCACTCACGTCCGTTCCGTCGCAACTTGCCTGGGGATGAGAAAGCGGGCGGCGAGCACGCAGAGCAGCACGGTGAACATCAGGATCAGCGCCACCAGCGCATTGATATCGGGTGAGAAGCCAAGCCGCATCATCGCCCACAGCCTGACCGGCAGCGTGCTTTGCGTGCCAGTGACCAGGATGGTGATCATGGTCTCGTCGAATGACAGGGCGAAGGCCAGGATGGCGCCGCCGACCATGGCGCTCGACAGGTTCGGCAGGATGATGCGCCAGAAGGTCTGCCAGCCCGTGGCACCGAGATCGTAGGACGCTTCAACCAGCGTGCGGCTCATCGACTGCAGCCGCATCAGTACCGTGCGGTAGACTATCGCCAACACGAAAACCGTATGGCCGATAACGACCGTCAGCAGCGAGCGTTCGAGGCCGATCTCGCGGAAGAAGATCAGCAGCGCCAGGCCGCTGATGATCGGCGGCATCAGGAACGGCAGGAAGATGATGAACTGCAGCAGCGAGCGTCCGGAACGGCGCCCATGATAATAGAGCGCCAGCAGCGTTCCGCTGACCACCGACAGGATGACGGTGCAGACGCCGACGATCAGCGTCGTGCGCAGAGCGGCCAATATGTCGTGGTTTTCAGCCAGCGCCACATAGGTCGCAAGCGTCGGCGACGACCAGTCGACGGAGCCATGCGAAATGGTGAAGAACGACGAAACGATCGGCACGAACAGCGGGCTGTAGAGCAGGACCGCAACCAGCGTCGTGATCGCGGCCAGAAAGATCGTGGACAGTCGGGGCAGGGCGCTCATACCGAAGTCCCCGGGTTGCGGCCAAAGCGTTCGCCGATGAGGATTGCGGCGATCACCACGACGGCCAGCGCCACCGACAGCGCCGCGCCGAACGGCCAGTTATAGGCCGTGCCGAACTGGCTGTAGAGGATGCGGCCGAAGGTGAAGCCGCTGATCCCGCCGACCATCTGCGGCGTCAGGAAATCGCCGATCGCCAGCACGAAGACGAAGCTCGCCGCCGAAGCGACGCCGGGCAGGCTGAGCGGCAAGGTGATGCGCAGGAAGGTCTGCAAGCCGCTCGCGCCGAGATCGTCGGATGCGCGCAGCAGCACTTGCGGAATCCGCTCCAGCGACAGGAAGATCGGCAGGATGGCTAAGGGGATCAAGAGCAGGGTCAGCGTCAAAAGGATGGCGTTCATGTTGAACACGAAAAGCGTCGACGGTTCCTGCAGAATGCCGAGCGCCACCAGTGCCTTGTTGAGGAAACCGTTGAGGCCGAGGATGCTGCGGATGGCATAGATCTTGATGACATAGCTCATCAGCAGCGGCACCAAGAGCAGCATCAGCAAGGCATAGCGCCAGCGCCCTTTCAGCGTCGTCAGGAAATAGGCGGCGGGATAGGCGAGCAGGATGCAGATGATGGCCACCGACACGCACAGCACGAGGGTGTTCCAGAACACCGGCAGAAAGACCGGATCGGTAAAGAACCTGACATAATTGCCCAGCGAAAAGCCGTAGACGATCGTGCCCTGGTCGACGCTGAAGAAGCTGTAGCCGAGGAAGATCGCCAGCGGCACCAGGACGAAGACCACTGGCAAGGCAAACGCGAGCACCGTCACCAGCAGCGACAGCCGTTTTTCCGCAGGCAGTGTCGATCCGGCTTTGCTCATGCCAGCACCAGATGGCCTTCATGCGGCGCAAAGGAAAGCGATACGGCCTCGCCGGATCTGAGCGCGCTGCCGTCGACGCGGCTCGGCACGCGCAGCCGCAAGCGTTGCGCGGCATTGTCGGCGCCGGCCGCGATGGTGGCGACGGTCGACGAGCCGGCAAAGGCCAGATCGGAGATCGTGCCGGAAAAACGGTTGTCGGTGTCCTTTGCATCCGCAAGGTGCAAGGCTTCTGGACGGAACGCGGCGTAAGCGCTGGCGCCTTCCGCTGCGGCTTTCAAATGCGGCTGGTCGCTGATCGAACAGATGAGGCGCCCGAGCGCCGTCTCGATCGATCGCAGCTCGCCCTGGACCGGTCCGAGTTTCCCGGCCACCAGATTGTTCTCGCCGAAGAAACGCGCGACGAATTCGCAATTCGGTCTGTAGTAAAGGTCGTGCGGCGTGCCGAGCTGGCGGATATGGCCGGCCTCCATGACGCAGATCCGATCGGCCATGCCGATGGCTTCTTCCTGGTCATGGGTGACGAACAGGAAGGTGGTCCTGATTTCGCGCTGGATGGACTTTAGGAACACCTGCATCTGCCGGCGCAGTTCGAGGTCGAGTGCGGCGAGCGGCTCATCGAGCAGGATCAGGCGCGGCTGGCAGATCAGCGCACGGGCGAGTGCGACGCGCTGGCGCTGGCCGCCGGAGAGCTGCGCCGGAAAGCGGTCGGCGAAACGCCCGAGCTGGACCAGTTCCAGCGCCTCCGCGACTCGGCGCGCGATTTCCTTGCGCTGGACATGGCGAACCGAAAGCCCGTAGCCGACATTGCCGGAAACGGTCAGGTGCGGGAACAGCGCATAGTCCTGAAACACGGTGTTGAACGGCCGCCGGTTGATCGGCATGCGGCTGATGTCTTGCCCATCCAGGCGTATCTCCCCCGACGTCAGCGGTTCCAGCCCGCCGATCAGCCGCAGCACCGTGGTCTTGCCGGAGCCGGATGGTCCAAGAACGGTGAGGAACTCACCGTCCTTGATCGACAGGTCGATGTCGTGCAGCACGGGGACCGTGCCGTAGGATTTCGAGACGGACCGCAGCGTCAAGAGGTCGGTGTTCTGGTTCATGAAATACTCTCGCATACGCTTCGGCGGTCCGGAACTCCGGACCGCCGGGTCCTTCGAAGGCATGGTGCGGAAAGATCAGGGCGTTGCCTTGACCTCGTTCCACATGTCCGAACGCTTGAGCGGGTCCTCGACATTGTTGAGCCAGACCAGCTTGTCGTTGCCGCCGGCGCTGCCGGTTTCCGTCACCGTGTTGCCGAAGCCGGTACGCTCGGAAAGCTGGCCGCCGACCTTCTTGCTCAGCATGAAGTCGATCCATTTCTCGGCTGCCGCATTATCACGGACACTCTTGGAAATGACCCAGTTGTCGAGCCAGGCAAGCGCGCCCTCGCTTGGATTGACGTAGGCGACATGGGCGCCGATCTTCTGCAGCGCCTTGACCTGCTGCTGGCCGTAATTGGCCCAGATCAGGGCCACATCATTGTTCTGGTAGATCTGCTGCGCCTCGTCGGCGGTGGTGTAGAAGCTGAGCACGTTGCGCTTGAGTTCGACCAGCTTGGCCTTGACTGCAGCCATCTGCTCTTCGTTGAGGTTGAACGGATCCTTGTAGCCGAGCGTCAGTGCGGTGAACGAGAAATTGTGCTCGCCATTATCATACGCCAGCACCTTGCCCTTGTAGGCCGGGTCCCACAGAACCGACATCGAGGTCGGCGCCGGCTTGACCTTGTCGGTGTCGTAGATCAGGCCGATGGAGTCGAAGCAGAACGGAATGCCGTAGACCTTGCCGTCCTTGGTCACGCCGCTGACCGCCGCCAGGTCGCGGAAGCGCGGCAGCACGTCTTTCTGGTTGGCGAGCTTGGTGACGTCGATCGGCGACACCAGGTCAGCCTTGATGTAGCGCTGCAACTGGGCGGTGTTGACAGCAAAGACGTCGAAGTCCTGGCCCTCGCTGCCCTTGATCTTGGCCCAGATCTCGTCGTCGCTGCCGATGAAGACGACATCGACGCCGATGCCGGTCGCGGCGGTGAAGTCCTTGACCCAGTCGGCATCGGCGTAGCCGTCCCAGGCCAGTACCCGAAGGTTCGCGGCGAGCGCCGCCGATGTCATCAGGCCGATGCTGAGCCCGATTGTCGCTAGTCTTAGAAACGCTTTCTTCAGTCCCATTTTTAATCTCCCATTATCGTTCTGGTGGACCGTAATTTTCGGGCCTGCGCCGTCACAGCTGGGTAATAGCGACCAGTCCCTCGTCCGGCACCGACACCATCCGGTTGCGCAGTGGCTTGCCGAACGTCTGTGCCTGGATTTCATACTCGTCGCCGGAAGCCGTCTTGACGCCGGAGGCGTAGCTCATCACCGCCGCGCCGAAGAAATAGGCGTGCAGGTCGCCCGCCCTGCGGTGCATCGGGTAGCGGAAATGGAAGTGTTCGAGATTGGCGATCGAGTGCGACATGTGCGCTTCACCCGACAGGAATTCCTGCTCCCAGATAACAGTGCCGTCGCGCAGGATGCGCGAATGGCCGCGCACTTCTTCGGGCAGGTCACCGATCAGCAGTTCCGGACCAATCGAGCAGGAGCGCAGCTTGGAATGGGCGAGATAAAGGTAGTTCTCGCCCTCCGTCACGTGGTCGGAATATTCGTTTCCGAGCGCATAGCCGATGCGATAGGGATGGCCATCGGGTCCATTGACATAAAGCCCGACGATCTCGGCTTCCTCTGCACCGGCTTTCGCGAATGCCGGCATCGGCAGCGGCGCGCCGGGCGGGACAATGCAGGTGCCGACGCCCTTGAAGAACCACTCTGGCTGAATCCCGATCTTGCCGGAGCCAGGCTTGCCGCCCTCCAGCCCCATGCGGAAGATTTTCAAGGAATCGGATTCGTCGGCACCTTCGCCATGGGTCAGAACATGCATCTGGTTGCGCGCGGCGGCACTTCCGGTGTGGGTGAGGCCGGTGCCGGTGACCAGGAAGCGCGCCGGTTCGGGATGGTCGACCGGAGCGAGCACCTGGCCGTCGCGCAACAGCTGGTCGTAGTCGATCGTCGCGCTGCCGGTCCGCTTCTCGACCAGCGCTGCGATCGACGTGCCCTCGGCGATTGCCGCTTCGGCCAGTTCCAGCACGCTGCTGGTCTTTTCGAGCGGGTGCAGATGATTGCCGTCATCGCAGACACGGCCAACCCGTCTGCTGCCGTCGGCCATTCTGAACTGAACAAGACGCATGAACTAACCTTCTTCCTTTGAAACCGTACGGGTCACACCCAGCCCGCATCGACGATGAACTGCTGGCTCGTGCACATGCGGCTGTCGTCGGCGGCCAGGAACAGCGCCATGCGCGCGATATCGGAGGGTTGCAGCCGGTCGGGCAGGCACTGCCTTTCCGCGATCTGGCGTTCGCCGGCCGGGTTCAACCACAGGCGCATCTGGCGCTCTGTCATCACCCAGCCCGGCACCATGCAGTTGACGCGGATGCGCTCGGGGCCAAGCTCGCGGGCCAGCGCCCGCGTCATGCCGTAAACAGCCGCTTTCGCGGTGACATAGGCTGGGCAATCTGGATCGCCGACCATCCAGGTGATGGAGCCGAAATTGATGATCGAGCCGCCGCCCTGCGCGCTCATCTGCGGACGCACTGCCTGCGCCGCGAAGAACTGGTGGCGCAGATTGACCGCCATGCGGTCGTCCCAATAGGCAACCGTCACATCCTTGGTCTGGTGGCGGTCGTCATTGCCGGCATTGTTGCACAGCGCCTGGATGGGGCCATTGTGCTGCATTGCCTGCACGGTTGCCGCCTGCAACTCTTCGACGTTGCGCAGGTCGCAGGGAATGAACAGCGGCGCGGCATGTCCCTCGGCCGCAATCGCGTCGACCAGACGTTGGGATGGTTCTTCGGCCATGTCGACGAAGGCGACGCGGCTGCCCTGGGCGCAGAAATGGCGCACCAGGCTTTCGCCGATGCCGCTGCCGCCGCCGGTTATGAAGACGCTGCGGCCCTTGAGGCTTCGATAGATCGCGTAGCCGATTTCATCCGTCATCGCGCGCCTCTCTAGTGCGAATGCCGAGGAATGCCGGCATCGCGCCGGCCGACGAGAAAGTCGAAATCGCAGCCCTTGTCGGCCTGCAGCACGCGCTCGACATAAAGGCTCTGGTAGCCGCCCTCCGGCGACGCCGGCGGCTTCCAGTCACGCCGGCGGATGGCGAGCTCCTCTTCCGACACCAAAAGTTCCAACCGGCGGCCGGCGACGTCGAGCTCGATGAGGTCGCCGTCGCGCACCAGCGCCAGCGCGCCGCCTGCGGCTGCTTCCGGTGCCACATGCAGAACCACGGTGCCGTAGGCGGTGCCGCTCATGCGCGCGTCCGAAATGCGCACCATGTCGGAGATGCCTAGCTTGAGCAGTTTGGCCGGCAGCGGCATGTTGCCGACCTCGGCCATTCCGGGATAACCGCGCGGCCCGCAGTTCTTCAGCACCATCACCGAGGTGGCGTCGATGTCCAACTCCGGATCGTCGATGCGGGCGTAGTAATGCTCGATGTTTTCGAACACCACCGCCTTGCCGCGATGCTGCATCAGCTCGGGCGTTGCCGCGGACGGCTTGATGACCGCGCCGTCAGGCGCCAGATTGCCGCGCAGGATGGAGATGCCCCCTTCCTTGGTCAGCGGCTCGCTCATTGGGCGGATCACTTCGCTGTTGTAGTTGGGCGCGCCGTCGATCAATTCACCGATGGTCTTGGCGCTGACGGTCATGGCGTCGCGATGAAGAAGCCCCACTTCATCAAGCGACGCCATGACCGCAGCTAGCCCCCCGGCGTAGTAGAAATCTTCCATCAGGAACCGGCCCGACGGCATCAAATCGACAATAGTTGGAACGTCACGACCTAGGCGGTCCCAGTCTTCGAGGCTGAGATCGACACCGATCCGGTTGGCGATGGCGATCAGATGCAGCACCGCATTGGTCGAGCCACCGATCGCGCCGTTGACGCGAATGGCGTTCTCGAACGCTTGCCTGGTGAGGATCTGCGCGATCGTCACGTCCCTGCGCACCAGATCGACGATCTGGCGTCCGGCCATCTGGGCGAGCACGCCACGGCGCGAATCCACCGCCGGGATCGCGGCATTGTCCGGCATGCCGATGCCGAGCGCTTCGACCATGCTGGCCATGGTCGAGGCGGTGCCCATCGTCATGCAGCTGCCCGCCGATCGGCTCTGGCCCTGCTCGGCGGCGAGAAAGTCGGCAACCGGCATGCGGCCGGCCTTAACCTCCTCGGCGAATTTCCAGACATGGGTGCCCGAGCCGATATCCTGTCCGCGGAACTTGCCGTTGAGCATCGGCCCGCCGGAAACGGCGATGGTCGGCAGATTGCACGACGCAGCCCCCATCAGCAGCGCCGGCGTGGTCTTGTCGCAACCGACCAGCAGGATGACGCCATCGATCGGATTGCCGCGGATGGACTCCTCGACATCCATGCTGACCAGATTGCGAAACAGCATGGCGGTGGGGCGCATGTTGCTCTCGCCCAGCGACATCACCGGAAATTCGAGCGGCAGGCCGCCGGCTTCATAGACGCCGCGCTTGACGTGATCGGCCAGCGCCCGCAGGTGGGCATTGCACGGGGTCAATTCCGACCAGGTGTTGCAGATGCCGATCACCGGGCGGCCGTCGAAAGCGTCGGCGGGGATGCCCTGGTTCTTCATCCAGCTGCGGTGCATGAACGCGTTCTTGCCTTCGCCACCGAACCAGGCCTCGGACCGTAGCTTGCGTTTGTTCTCGCTCACGATGCCAGCTCCCGATTCTGGCGGCGCTTGTTGCGGTTCTCGACACTGCGGCGCACGTCCTCCTCGGCATTGTCGATGAGGACCAGCAGCGCCTTTTGTGCGCCGGTCGCGTCGCCGGCGGCGATCTTTTCGGCGACTTCCCGGTGCAGCGGCAATGAGGGGCGCTGCCCTTCCGGATTGTCGTTGGAAAGACGAAAGCTCGTCACCAATGCGGTTTCGACCAGTGCCGCCAGCGAGCCGATCAGCTCATTGCCGGTCATGCGCAGTATGGTCTGGTGGAACAAAAGGTCAGGCTTGGCGAAGCGGTCGCCGTCGTCGACCACCGCCTCCATTTCGACCAGAGCTGCATTGATCTCGGCGATCTGCGCTGGCGTGGCGCGCTGGGCCGCAAGCGCTGCCGACATCGGCTCGATGGCCCTGCGCAATTCGAACAGCGCCCGGACATCGTCGGCGCTGACACCGCTGGCATAGCGCCATGACAGGACGTCCGGGTCGAGGAAATTCCAGTCGGCACGAGGACGCACCCTTGTGCCGGTCTTCGGCCGCGATTCGACCAGCCCCTTGCCCGCCAACACCTTGATCGCCTCGCGCAGCACCGTGCGGCTGACCCCCAGCATCTCGCTTGAATCGTCGGCATTGGGCAGTGCCTCGCCGGGCAGGAAATCGCCTTGAACGATGCGCAATCCGATTTGCTCGACGACGGTCGCATGCAGAGCGGTGGAGCCGCTGGAAACCGCCACCGCGACTCTCGACGTACGCGCCATACTGAAAGATTTGTTATTCTTCATACTATTCATATGATATGTCTTATCGGCATTGCGATTGGAGTCAAGGGATGGGGGAGTGCCGATGACAAAGAATTCCGCTGCCGTTGCCGAGCAGCACCAAGGGCTGATCTCGATCAGCGACGGCATTGCGACCGTGGAGATCGCGCCGGCCGCCGGCGGCGCGCTGGCGTCGTATCGCTGGCGGCAAAACGGATCCGTCGTGGATTGGCTGCGCCCTGCGGATCAGGCGGCGATCGACGGCCGCGATGCCGGCGCCATGGCCTGCTTCCCGCTGGTTCCCTACTCCAATCGCATAAGGCACGGCCGCTTCGCATTCGCAGGCCGCACCGTCGAACTGCCGACCAGCCCGGACGATCCACATCATGAGCATGGCCATGGCTGGCGTCGGCCATGGACCGTCGTGCGGCACGAAGCCAGCGCCACCGTCCTATCCTATCGCCATGCCGCCGATTCCTGGCCGTGGAGCTATGAGGCAAGGCAAGAGATCTCGCTGGTCGATGGCAGCCTGATCACCGCCATCTCGCTGCGCAACCTGTCGGACGCGCCGATGCCGGCCGGGCTCGGCCTGCATCCCTATTTCCCATCGACACCGTGGACGCATGTCCAGGCGCGGGTGTCCGGCATGTGGGAGACCGACGCGGAAATCCTGCCCACCCGGCACGTCCTGCCGCCTGCAGGCTCCAACCCGACCACGGGCTTCGACGTGTCGGAGACGGACTTCGACACGGTCTTCACCGGATGGTCGCGCCGCGCCCGGATCTCCTGGCCGGAGCATGGACGGCAACTGGACATCGAGGCCGAGGCGCCACTCGATTTCCTTGTCCTCTACACGCCGCCCGGCGAGCCGTTCTTTTGCGCCGAACCGGTCAGCAACATCACCGATGCCTTCAACCGCAGGGCTGACACGGGCATCGAGGCCGGCTGTATCGTACTGGCGCCCGGGCACATGCGGTCCGCAAGCGTTCGCTTCACGCCTTCGCGGGAGATCTGATCGCCAGTCTGAGCCGCATCAACTGCTTTGCCTCGCCGCTTCGCGGATGGTCTGCAACAGGATGGAGAAGGCCGGCGAGGGCGCCGTGTCGGTCCGCATCGTCAGGCCGACCGGTCCTTTGGTTTCCCCGGTGTCGACCGGCAGGGCGACGAAGGCGCCACTGCCGAGTTCATTGGCGACGACGCCTGCCGAAATGATCCAAACCGCATCGCTCTGCCGCAGGAAGGCGCGGCCGAAGGAGTCCGAGACGGTTTCGATCTCGGTTGCCGGCGCCGTCATGCCGTTGGTGATGAACAGGCGGTCGACGAAAGGGCGGATGACCGATTCCCGTGTCGGCATCAGCGCCGGGAACTCGTCGAGCCGCGCGAACACGTCCTGTCCGGGCTCAAGCAGCGGATGTCGCGCCCGCACCACGAACAGCACCTGTTCGGAGTAGAGATGCTCGAAGAAGAAGCCGGTCATGTTCTCCGGCGCCGCCAACCGTCCGACGACGAGATCGAGCGCGCCGGTGCGCAACTGTTCGAGCAGCACCGCGTTCTCGCCGGTGACGATCTTGATCGCCGCACCGGTGCTCTCTTTGAGGAACAGGCTCATGGCAAGCGGCATCACCCGCGCCGACACCGTCGGCAGCGCGCCGATGCGGATCGGGTGCCGGTTGACCGCTCCGTCCTGGCGGACGGAATCGACGCCTTGCTTGAGCGCCGTGATCGCCGTGGCGGCGTGGCGAAGGAAGATCTCGCCGATGCGCGTCAGTCGGATGCCGCGGCCGTCGCGCTCCACCACCGCAACCCCCAGCGCCTCTTCCAGTTCGCGCAATGTCTTGGTCACGGCCGGCGGGCTGACATGCAGCAAGTCAGCCGCTCGCGCCACGCTCCCCTGCCGCGCAACTTCCAGGAATGCCTGCAGGTGACGGAACCGAATGCGGCTCTCGGACATGGATTCGATAACCCCTGAGTTAATGAAACGCCAAAAAATATCATTTTACCGAACCAAACGCCTTGTGCAATGTGAGGGCGGAGGATCGAAACCGTGCCATTCGTCACCATCGGCGGCATCACGCTGCACCATCGCCACATCAAGGCGACCGGCAATGCGCGCCCAATCATATTCATCAATTCGCTCGGCACCGACTTCCGGATCTGGGACGAAATTGTCTCGACGTTCGATGGTGAAATGCCGCTGCTGGTGTATGACAAGCGCGGCCACGGACTGTCCGACATCGGCGACATCAGGTCGATCGACGATCACGTCGATGACCTCTCGGCGCTCATCGATCATTTCGGCTTGAGCAAGGTCGTGCTGTGCGGCCTGTCGGTCGGCGGCATGATCGCGCAGGGGCTCTATGCCAGGCGGCCTGAAATCGTCGAAGGCCTGATCCTTTGCGATACGGCACACAAGATCGGCACGACAGACAGCTGGAACACACGCATCTCGACCGTCGAAAGCAAGGGCATCCAGGCGATTGCCGATGGCGTGCTCAAACTATGGTTCACCCCCGCCTTCCACGCGGCGCGTCAGGCCGAGCTCGACGGTTACTGGAACATGATGACGAGGCAAGCGCTTGCAGGTTATGTCGGGACTTGCGCGGCCGTTCGCGATGCCGATTTCACCGATGCTGCACGCCGCATCGCGGTGCCGACGCTCTGCGTCGCCGGCGACCAGGATGGCTCGACACCTCCCGATCTCGTCCGCTCGCTGGCCGCGCTGATCCCCGGCGCGCGCTTCGAAATCATCCGCGACGCTGGACACATTCCTTGCGTCGAACAGCCTGAAGCGCTCACCGCCCTGATCCGCGGTTTTATCGCGTCGCTTGCCCCTGGAGCAGAAACCCATGGATGAAGTCCCCGGCGATGCAGCCAGATATCGCACCGGCCTCGCGGTGCGGCGCTCGGTGCTTGGCGACCGCCATGTCGAGCGCGCCGAGGTCGCCGCCACCGATTTCGACCAGCCTTTCCAGGAGCTGATCACCGAGGCCGCCTGGGGAACCGTGTGGGCGCGGCCGGGCTTGACCAGGCGTGAGCGTTCGATCGTCACGCTGGCGCTGCTGGCCGCGCTCGGCCATGATGAGGAGGTTGCTATGCATGTGCGCGCCACCGTCAACACCGGCGCCTCGCGCGACGATATCTGCGAGGCGTTCCTGCATGTCGCCATCTATGCCGGCGTGCCGGCCGCCAACCGTGCCTTCAAAATTGCCAAGGACGTGTTTTCGGAAATGGACGGAAGCCAGAATGACCGCTGAGTCCGGCTCGAACCGGAGGCCCGAGACCGGCGCCTTCTTCCAGCGCGACCGGACCTGGCATCCGCCTGTTCTGACACCGAATTACAAGAGCTCCGTGCTGCGCTCGCCGCAGAAGGCGCCGCTGCCGTTCGACAACACGCTGTCGGAGATTGCAGGCCCGGTCTTCGGTCACGCCATGCTCGGCAAACTCGACGCCGACCTGATCCACAATTTCGCCAGGCCCGGCGAGAGCGCGCTCGGCGAGCGCATCATCGTCCATGGCCGGGTGCTCGACGAACGCGGTGTTGGCGTACCCGGCGCGCTGCTCGAACTCTGGCAGGCCAATGCCGGCGGCCGCTACCGCCACAAGAAGGACGGCTATCTGGCGCCGCTCGACCCGAACTTTGGCGGCTGCGGGCGCGCCATAACAGGCGAGGATGGCGGCTACGCCTTTCGCACCGTCAAGCCCGGCCCCTATCCCTGGCCGAACGGGCCGAACGACTGGCGGCCCTCGCACATCCATTTTTCGGTCTTCGGCCACGGCTTTGCGCAGCGGCTGATCACGCAGATGTATTTCGAGGGTGATCCGCTGATCTGGCACTGCCCGATCGTGCGCGGCATCCCCGACAAGGCCGCCGTCGAAACGCTGATCGCCACGCTCGACATGCAGGCGACGATCCCCTTCGACGCGCGCGCCTACAAGTTCGACATCGTGCTGCGCGGGCGCCGCGCGTCGCTGTTCGAAAACAGGCTGGAGGGCAATTGATGGCCCAGTCGCTCGACCGGCTCAGGGAAAGCCCCTCGCAGACCGCCGGACCTTATGTCCATATCGGGCTGACGCCCAATTTCTGCGGCATCGGCGGCGTCTATGCGACCGACCTTGGTGCGACCATGGTCAACGACAAGACCAAGGGGGAGCGCATCGGCCTGCGCATCCGGGTGCTCGACGGTACCGGCACGCCGCTCAAGGATGCGCTGATCGAGATCTGGCAGGCAGATGCGGATGGGCTCTACAATTCGCCGGCTGAACTGCGCGGCGCGGCCGATCCGAACTTTTTCGGCTGGGGCCGTTGCCCGACCGACATGGACACCGGTCTGTGCACGTTCGAGACGATCAAGCCGGGCCGCGTGCCGTTCAGGGACGGAAGCCTGATGGCCCCGCACATCACCCTCTGGATCGTCGCGCGCGGTATCAATCTCGGCCTGCACACACGCCTGTATTTTTCCGATGAGGAAAAGGCCAATGCCGGGGATGCGATCCTGGCGCGCATCGAGCACCGCGTCCGCGTGCCGACGCTGATCGCCGAGCGCAACGGCGATATTTATGTTTTCGACATCCATCTCCAGGGGGAGAAGGAAACGGTCTTCTTCGACAGCTGATGGTCAGGAGGAGCAGGATATGACCGTATCGCCCTTCGACCATCCACTGCTCTCCGCTCTTCTCGGCGACGAGGAGGCGAACCGGCATTTTTCCGTCGAGGCGGAAATCGAGGCGATGCTTGCCTTCGAGCGGGCGCTGGCGCAAGCGGAAGCTGAAAACGGGATTATCACCAAGGATGATGCCGCCGCGATCGTGGCCGCACTTGCCACATTCCGGCCCGACACCGCCTTGCTGCGGGCTGCCGTCGCCAAAGACGGCGTCATTGTGCCGGAACTGGTACGCCAGATCAGGGCGGCGGTCGGCGAACCGCATGGCGACAAAGTGCATCTCGGCGCAACCAGCCACGATGTCATCGATACCGGCCTGGTGTTTCGGCTGAAGTCCATCGTCGAGCATCTCGGCCTGCTCCTGACCGAGACCATTATACGGCTCGTCTCGCTCGAAGAGCGGTTTGGCGGCAGGGCGCTGACGGGAATGACGCGCATGCAGCCAGCCATTCCGATCAAAGCGGCCGACCGCGTCAGGACGTGGCGGGCGCCACTGCAACGGCATCAGGAAAGATTGTCGGAACAGTCGAGGCGTCTGCTGGTGGTGCAGTTCGGCGGTGCCGCCGGCACGCTGGAAAAGCTAGGCGACAAAGGTCCGGCGGTGCGCGCAGCACTGGCCGCAAAGCTCGGCCTTGGCGACGCACCGCATTGGCAGAACCAGCGTGACGCACTCGCCGATTTCGCCGGCCTGATGTCGCTGCTATCAGGCAGCCTCGGCAAATTCGGCCAGGACATCGCGCTGATGGCGCAAGGTGGAACCGAGATCGAGCTTTCCGGCGGCGGCGGCTCTTCGGCCATGCCGCACAAGCAGAACCCGGTGAAGGCCGAAGCGCTGGTGGCGCTTGCCCGCTTCAACGCCACGCAGCTTGCGGGCATGCATCACGCGCTCGTGCATGAGCAGGAGCGCTCGGGCGCTGCCTGGACGCTGGAATGGCTATTGCTGCCGCAAATGGTCGTCGCGACGGCCGCGTCGCTCCGCCTTGCCGCTGAGCTGGCCGCACAGGTCGAAAGTCTCGGCCACTGATGCGCACGCAAATCGTCATCGTCGGGTCCGGACCGTCCGGCCTGCTGCTTGGGCAGCTTCTGGCC
Source organism: Mesorhizobium sp. WSM4833 (assembly GCF_055811095.1). Classification (NCBI taxonomy): domain Bacteria; kingdom Pseudomonadati; phylum Pseudomonadota; class Alphaproteobacteria; order Hyphomicrobiales; family Phyllobacteriaceae; genus Mesorhizobium; species Mesorhizobium sp. WSM4833. Next base: position 54,955 of record NZ_JBVVQG010000007.1, on the reverse strand, counting down.
GGCATCGGCGTCGAGACGGTCATTCTGGAACGCGCGAGCCGCGAGCACGTGCTTGGCCGAGTGCGGGCAGGGGTGCTCGAACAGGGCACCGTCGAATTGCTGGAACAGGCCGGCGCGGCGGCAAGGCTGCACGCGGAAGGACTGCCGCATTCCGGCATCTCGCTCGCCTTCGACGGACGCCTGCACCGCATCGACCTCGAGGCACTGACCGGCGGCAGGCATGTCACCGTCTATGGCCAGACCGAGGTGACGCACGATTTGATGGACAAGCGCGATGCGGAGGGACTGACCACGATCTACGAGGCGGCAAATGTCGCGTTGCACGATTTCGACGGCGCCGCACCTTTCGCGACCTATGACAAGGACGGGGTCACGCATCGCATCGATTGCGACTTCATTGCCGGCTGTGACGGCTATCACGGCGTCAGCCGCAAATCGGTGCCCGCGCGTGCGCTGAAAATCTTCGAGCGGCAGTATCCGTTCGGCTGGCTCGGCGTGCTGGCCGAAGTGCCGCCGGCCGATCACGAACTGGTCTACGCCAATCACGAGCGGGGTTTTGCCCTGTGCTCGATGCGCTCGACGCATCGCAGCCGCTATTATGTGCAGTGTCCGCAGGACGATCGCGTCGAAGCCTGGCCGGACGAGCGCTTCTGGGACGAGCTGCGCCGCCGCTTGCCCGAGCAGACCGCGGCAAGCGTCGTCACCGGCCCATCCTTCGAGAAATCGATCGCGCCGCTGCGCTCCTTCGTTGCCGAGCCGATGCGTTTCGGCAGGCTGTTCCTGGTCGGCGACGCCGCCCACATCGTGCCGCCGACCGGCGCCAAGGGCCTCAACCTCGCCGCCAGCGACGTGCGCTATCTCTTCGCCGGTTTTCGCGACTTCTACATCGAGAAATCATCTGTTGGCATCGACGCCTATTCCGGCAAGGCGCTGGCACGGGTCTGGAAGGCGGTTCGCTTTTCCTGGTGGATGACGACGATGCTGCATCGTTTTCCCGACACCGGCGAGTTCGGCCAGCGCATCCAGGAGGCCGAGCTCGACTATCTCGTGCAGTCGCGTGCCGCATCGACCGCGCTCGCGGAAAACTATGTCGGCCTGCCCTATTGAGGGCTGCGGATCATCCGGCGCCTTGCTGCCTGGCAAAATCCAAAAGCATCGGGCGCTGCCCCTTGAGGATTTTCACCTCGGCCTCGGGCAAGGTGAACCAGCCCGCTCTGTCGACCTCCGGGAACTCCTTCAGGGATCCTGACCTTGGCGGCCATTCCATGGTGAAAATGTTGCTCTTGATGGCGGCCACGTCGATGTCGATGGTCGCCTCGACAGACCAGGCCGAGACGATCTTGCCGCCGGGTTGTTTGTAGTCGCCGAGCCGCGCGAAGGGACCATCAACCTTGACGCCGAGCTCTTCCTCGGTCTCGCGTTGCGCTGCCGTCAACTCATCCTCGTCCTCGCCGACGAGGCCCTTCGGCATCGACCAGGCGCCATCGTCCTTCTTCGCCCAGAACGGCCCGCCCGGGTGAACCAGCAACACCCTGAGATCGCCATCGCTGCGGCGATAGATCAGCAATCCCGCACTGCGTTTTGCCATTTTTGTACGTCCATTTGCGAAGTCGGCAGCCTGCCGATGGTCCTTGAATCGTTGATGCGAACCTTGCACTAGGGGATTGCGACGCTATGTCAGGCGCGTCTGCATTGCACCTCGGTCGCGAGTCCGGCAATCTGATACCATCGCTTATTTGGCGGCTCGAAGGCTAGGTGACGATGCAACTCGGTCTTATTGGCTACTATAGCGACTTCGTGGTGTATCCGCTGGTGATCGCCGTGCTGGCAGTGGCCGGGCTGCTCGAGGCTGGCGAAGAGAGTGCGCCAGGCTGGATCGGCACTGTCCTCGCCTGTCTCGGCCTCTGGACGCTGATCGAGTATGTGCTGCACAGGTTCGCTCTTCACCATATTCCTTACGTCAAGGACCTGCACGACCGTCACCATGTCGAGGAACGCAGTTCTGTGGGCACGCCAACCTGGCTCAGTCTCGGCGTGCATGCGCTGGTCGCGTTTGTGCCCGTTTGGGTGGTCTCAGATTTCGCCACCGCGAGCGCGGTGAGCTGCGGGTTGATGCTGGGATATCTGTGGTACATCAGCATCCACCACATGATCCATCACTGGCACCCGGCGCATCCGAGCTATCTTTACACGCTCAAGCGCCGTCATGCGGTGCATCACCACATCGACGAAACGGCCAATTTCGGTGTGACTTCGGCATTCTGGGATCGCGTTTTCGGCACGGCGCAGCTCTGAAGTCCTCAGTCCTCGCCGTTCAGCGCCTCTTTCCGCGACCGCCGGAAGTCTTGGCTCCGCGAGGCCCGCTCTGGACCGGCGTGTTGTTCTGGTTCTCGTCGGACAGTTTTCGCCAGCGGGCAAGGCGCTCCGGGTCGAGCGTCCCCGCCTTCAAGGCAGCCTGAACCGCGCAACCCGGCTCGTGCACATGCGTGCAGTCGCGGAACTTGCAGAGCGGTGCAAGCTCGGTGATTTCGGCAAACAGCGTGTCGATGCCGTAGCCGACATCGCTGACCTGCAGCGTCCGCATGCCCGGCGTGTCGATCACCCAGCCACCGCCGGCGATGGAATGCAGCGATCGCGACGTGGTGGTGTGGCGTCCCTTGGAATCGTGCTCGCGGATGCCCCCGGTCTGTTGCGGCGATTGCTGCGCCGATCCGGCCAGCGTGTTGACCAGCGTCGATTTGCCGACGCCGGAGGAGCCGATCAGCGCCACCGTCTGGCCGACACCGCACCAGGCAGCCAGGACGGTTGCCGCATCCGATGTGCGGGGGTTCAGCATCACCACCGGCAATCCACGCTGCAACGCCGCAGCTTGCTTCTGGTAGGTCTCGGCGTCTTCAGCGGTATCGGCCTTGGTCAGCAGGATCACCGGCGTCGTTCCGGCCTCGTTGGCCAGCGCCAGATAGCGCTCGAGCCGGGCGGGATTGAAGTCGGCATTGCACGAGGTGACGATGAACAGCGTGTCGACATTGGCCGCGGCAAGCTGCGGCACCCTGCCGCCGCCCTGAGTGCGGCGTTCCAGCACCGTCTTGCGGGTCAGGCGGCGCTTCACAAGGTGTTCATGCCCATCGACCAGCACCCAGTCGCCGACGGCATAGTCACCGGTGTTCGCCTGCGCCGCCAGCGTCAGATCGATCGGCCCTGCCTGGGACAGGCCGGTCAGGCGATCGCGGTGGACGGTGGCGATCCGCGTCGGGACAAGATTGGCTTCGCCGGGCTTGAGTTGGTCGCCGAAAAATTCGGTCCAGCCCAGGCCGGCAAGCGATGGCGTGGAGTGATCCGTCACGGCTTTGACCACGGCGTCACGGACATTGGACGGTATCCCTGGCAGGTGGGGGCGAACGGGTGGGGTGATTTCCAAGCCGTGTATGGGCGGCATGGCGACATTTGGCAAGCAGGCCCGTAGCCGAGGGCTGAGCGGCAAGCTTCTGCAGCCCTTCGTCGAACTGACGATGACGTCCATGACGCCATCAGGTTTAAAGCGTTAACAAATAATTTGACGCATGGAATATTTTCGCATTCTAATGGGAACTGTGAAAATTGACTGAATAAGTTCCGTCAAGCATTGTCGCATCCGGTCAACGGCCGCATGACTGTGGGCGGGGTCGATCGTTGGCAGGGGATCAGGAACATATCGATGGCGGAGAAGACGCACCGCACGATGGACGACTTCGCCCAGGCATGCGGCGTGTCGCGCCCGACGCTGTCCAAATATTTCGACGATCCGGCGAGCGTGAAGCCGGCGACGCGGGCGCGAATCGAAGCCGCCCTGCGTTCCTCGGACTATCAGCCGAACCTTTTCGCCCGCAACCTCAACCGCAAGCGCACCCGCAACATCGGCATCGTCGTGCCGACGATCACCGATCCTTTCTACGCCGAGATGGTGAGCCGCATCGAATTTCGCTGCCGCGACGAAGGCTACTGGCCGATCGTCATCTCCTCGCATGGCTCGCCGAAGCTGGAGGCGGAGTCGGTCAGGACGCTGCTGTCGCTGAAGGTGGCCGGCGCGATCATCGCCCCGCTCGGCCTTGCCTCCGACCGCAGCGTCTTCGACAAGCTGGGGCAGGACATTCCGATCGTCTATTTCGACACCTATATCGAGGGCGATACGCCGTTCGTCGGCAACGACAACCGGCAGAGCGTGTCGACCATCGTCGACTATCTCTGTCGCTCGGGCGAACCGCCGGTCTATCTCGACATCCCACATGTCAACCACAACTCCGGCGAACGCCAGGAGAGCTACATCGTCGCGATGGAGACCGCCGGCTTCAAGCCGGCCGTCATCGAGGCCGCGCGCGACTACACCTGGGACTTCGAACGCATCGGCTACGAGCAGACGGAAAAAATGCTGGAGGCCGGGACCTTGCCTGGCCGCACCATCCTGTGCGCCAACGATCGTCTCGCCTTTGGCGTGATGGCGGCCGCGTACTCGCGCGGCCTGAAGGTCGGCCGCAGGCCCGATTGCGATCTGCGCGTTGCCGCCCACGACGACCATCCGCTGAGCCGCTACACCTGTCCGGCGCTGACCACCATGGCGCAGGATTTCACCGCCATGGCCGGCCGCAGCGTCGAGATCCTGCTGGCCCTGCTGGACGAGGCCGATCCGCCGAAGCAGGGCATGGCGCGCACCGTCAAGCTCGGTGCCACCCTGGTGATGCGTCAGTCGGCCTAACCGGTCGACGTCGATCCCTCGAAGTGGCGCCAGGCCGTCACCCCCTCGACCACCGCTTGCCGGGCGGCGGGAATATGGCGTCCCATCGAGACGAAGCCATGGATCTGGCCCGGCCATTGCCGCAGGATCACAGGCACGCCCGCGGCTTGCAGGCGCGCCGCATAGGCTGCCCCTTCGTCGGCCAGGATGTCACAGCCGGCAAGCGCCACGAATGCTGGCGCGACGCCGGCAAGATCAGGCGCCAGCAAGGGCGAGACGCGCCAGTCCATGATATCGTCGGGCGTTCGCACATAATAGTCGCGGAACCATGCCATGGTCGTCGCGGTAAGGCCGAAGCCGTCGCCGAAACGCCGGTAGCTGTCCGATGTCTGCCGCGCGTCGGTGTTGGGATAGATCAGGATCTGCGTCGCAAGTGGTGGAGCGAGCCCATCGCGTGCGAGCAGCGCCAGCACTGCGGCAAGATTGCCGCCGGCGCTGTCGCCGGCAACACCAATGCGCACCTTGTCGATGCCCAGGTCGACGGCATTCTCGGCCATGAAGCGAAGTGTCGCCAGGCAATCCTCGAGCCCGGCGGGAAATTTGTGCTCCGGGGCCAGGCGATAGTCGGGGCAGACAATGACGGCGTTGCCGAGATTGGCCATCAGGCGGCAGATCTCGTCATGTGAATCGAGATTGCCGATGACCCAGCCGCCGCCATGCAGATAGAGCAGCGCCGGCGCCCCGCTCGGCAGTGCGTCGATGCCGCGATGGATGCGGACAGTGATGGGGCCGTTCGGCCCGTCGATCTGCTGTTCAAAGGTCGTCGCGACCGGCTCATGCTCACCTTGCAGCGTCGGGAACGAGGCGTTGTAGGCAGCTCGCGCCGCCGCCACGCTGCCGGTCTCGAATGGCTTGCCGCCGGCTGCACGAGCCATGTCGAGGACGCGCAGCGCATCCGGATCGAGCGTCATGATCATACCCTCAGGCCAGCAGATCGCTCGCCTCTTCCTCGGTCAGCAGGGCCGGCTGGACGACATCGCCCGCGATGGCGACCGAGCCCTGTGTTTCACCGGAGCGCAGGATAGCGTCCATGATCTCCAGTACATGCAACGCCAGATTGCCGGAGGCGCGCGGCGTGTTGCCGGTCTGAAGCGAGCGCACCAGATCGGCGACGCCGAGCATGCGGTAATTGGCGCGATCGGGCGCCGCATAAGGCCAGTTGCGGGCGCCATAGAGTTCGCCTTCGCTGGCGAAATCCCTCCAGTCGGTGCCGCGTTTCGACAGCGACACGGTGCCGCCGAACGTGTCGGGGTCGGGCAGGCGCAGCGAGCCTTCCGTGCCGTGCAGTTCGATCGGATGGTTGGAGTGGCGAAAGACATCCCACGAGGCGCCGAAGGTGACGGTTGCGCCGGAGCGGAACTCCAGCAGCGACAGCACATTGGTCGGCGTGCCGACCTTGAATGTGGTGTTCTTGAATGGCCCTTCGGCAGTGATCAGCCGCTCCTCCTGGCCGCGCGTCGCCATCGCCATGACGCGTTCGACCGGGCCGAGCAGATTGACCAGCATGGTCAGATAGTAGGGGCCCATGTCGAACACCGGGCCACCGCCTGGCTGGTAGTAGAACTGCGGGTTGGGGTGCCAGTGCTCCATGCCGCGGCCCATCATGAAGGCGGTGCCGGTGACCGGGCGGCCGATGGCGCCGTCATCCATCAGCCGGCGGGCGCGGCGTCCGGCTGCACCAAGGAAGGTGTCGGGCGCCGAGCCGAGCAGCAGCCCGCGCGACCGCGCCTCGTCGACCAGGCGCCGTCCATCGGCGGCCGAGGTGGCGAGCGGCTTTTCGGTGAAGACGTGCTTGCCGGCCGAAAGGGCGGCAAACGAAATGTCGAAATGCGCCGCCGGAATGGTCAGGTTGAGGACGAGATCGATCTCGGGGTCGGCCAGCAGTGCATCGACGCCGAGTGCCCGTATGCCATATTCCTTCGCCCGCAGCGCCGTCATGTCGGCCGAGATATCGGCGCAGGCGCGCAACTCGATGCCGCCGAAGAGAGCGGCATTGCGCAGATAGGTCATCGAGATATTGCCGCATCCGATGACGCCGATCCCGAGTTTCGTCGTTGATATCCCGTGCATTCTCGATCGTACCTCCCAACGCGGTCACCGTCTGCCGAATCCGCCCAGAAGTAACGGATCGCCTTCGCAAAGGGCTATACAACATATTAAATATTGACGCGCGTAAAATTTTTATACAACATGCGAAAATGCTGGCGCGATATCGGGAGGCTGCCAGTCATGGGAGGAGAAAATGACCGACATGAAAAAACGGCCGACCGCCGATGCGGATGCCGTGGGTCATGCGCGCATCGGATATTTCCGCCGCGGCCAGGGACCTCGACGGGGTCAGGCATAGATCACCTTGGCCCCTGTCCTATCAAGCTGGCTGCGTATTGGGCCGGACAGGCCATCGTCGGTGATCACGACATCGACGCTCGACAGCGAAAAGGCCTTGGAGGTTCCGCTGACGCCCCATTTGCTCGAATCCGCAAGGAGGACAACGCGCCGGGCCATGCGCACGAGGTTTCGCTTGGTTCGCGCCATGTCTTCGTTCACGTCGACCACATCCAGTGACGAGTCAATCGCATGCGCTCCAACAAAGACCTGATGCGCTACCAAGCCGCCGAGAGCCGTGTCGGCATCGGTGATCAGCGTGCTTACCGTGTCCGGATAGACCCGGCCGCCGATCATGTGAACGTCGAGCCCGGGCCGATGCATCAGATGCTGCACGATGTTCATCGCCGTGGCCGCGACCACGACATTGCTGAGCGGCGGTAACAGCATGGCAACCTGCATCAATGTCGAGCCGCCATCGAAGATGACCGATTGGTTGTCCTCGAACAGGTCTATCGCTGCCCGGGCGATGCGTTTCTTTGCATCGAGGTTGGTTTGCATCCGCCGGGCGAACGCGGCCGTGGTCGAATCCGTGGTCCGGGTCACCGCGCCTCCGCGGGTCTTGGTCAGCAGTCCCTTGCGATCCAGTATCTCGAGGTCGGAGCGCACCGTGACTTCCGACACGCCAAAATCGTCTGACAGGTCCTTGATGCGAACCTGTCCGCTGCGTTGCACTTCACCCAGGATCGATTGGCGTCTCTGCTCTGACAACATTGGCCTGTCCTTGCCTCCATGCGCCAAGCGATCGCCCTGGCCTCGGTTCACTCTACCGAAAATAGGCGAATTCGAAAGCTTTCGAAAGATTGCATTTGTTATTTCTTTCGCAAACACTGGGTCCAGGATTTTGAAATCAATCAATTGGAGAGTTTTGGACTCATGAGCCTCGGAACCAAGGTGCGCTTGGCGCGCCTCTTCTCACATCCATCGGGGAATCTTTTTGGCGGCGCGGTCGACCACTTTGTCGGCTATGGCGACGTGCGCAAAGGAGGTCTTGCCGACCTGCCGGGTGCGCTTGCACGCGTCATGGTAGGCAAACCCGACTACGTCAGCATCCAGCCTGGCACCGCGCGCCATCTGTGGCCGCAATATGCGGGCAAGGCTTCCCTGGTGATCCAGGCCGGCTGCTTCACCCCAGACGATCGCATCAGTGAACTGATTGCAACGCCCGAGGATGCGGTGCGCGCCGGCGCCGATGCGTTGGCCGTGGCCATTCCGGTGCGCGGCGCGACCGAGGGAAAATACATACGCTGGCTGACCGATTCGGTGAACGCGGCGGCTCGTTACGGCATGCCGGTGGTAGCGCATATCTACCCTCGCGATTTCACCGACGGGGCAAAAATCGTCTTCACCCCCGACGAGATCGCCTATGCGGCACGCATCGGCTACGAGTCCGGCGTCGATGTGATCAAGATCGGTTACACGGGCGATTTCGAGTCGTTTCGAGAGACCGTTCGGACCTGCCCGGTGCCGGTTGTGATCGCCGGAGGTCCGAAGACCGACACGCTGCTCGGCGCCCTTCAGCAGACGGCGGACGCCATCCGTGCAGGCGCGCGCGGTGCCGTGGTGGGCCGCAATCTCTGGGGGCACGGCGATCCGGAAAAGGCAGCGATCGCCTTTCGGGGCGTCATCCATGACGGCCTTTCGGCGCAAGACGCCTTGGCGAAGGCGGGTGCCTGAACGATGCCCGCCGTCCCTTCAATCCTCGGCTTCGGAGCTATTGCGATCGACGACATCGTCTATGTCGATCAGCCGTTGTCGGCGGGCAAGGGGAAGGTTTTGCAAAGTGCCCGAGCTTTCGGCGGAAACGTCGCGACGGCACTTGCCGCCGTCGCGCGGCTCGGCGGAAGCGCCGGGTTCGTCGGATGGCTGGGCAGTGCCGCCGACGACGCCGTGTTGTGCGATCTCGTTGCGAGCGGCGTTGAAACCGCGTTCGCGCCGCGCCACCCGCACGCGCGCCCGGTGCGCTCGCGGATCACCGTCGGTTCGGATGGGGAGCGGTTCATCGCGTATGACGACGAAGCGATGCTGGGCACCGCGCCGGACTTTCCGGACGAGGTTCTCAGCCGCGCGACTGTCCTGATCGTCGACAGTTACGGGATCGGGTCGCTGGATGTCGTGGCTCGGGCTCGCGATCTCGGCCTTGCGATCCTCGGCGATGTCGAATGGAGCCACGGCCCGGCCACCGAGAGACTGATCGGGCTCTGCGACCATCTCATTCTTCCGCTCGGCTTTGCGCGGACCGCCACCGGCCGCCAGGCTCCGGCCGAGATACTCGATGCATTGTGGTTGCCGTCGCGGTCCGCCGTGGTTCTGACGGATGGCGGCAGAGGCGTCTTCTATCGCGGACGCGACGAGACAGGGCTCTGGCACCTGCCTCCGCACCGGGTTGCCGTCGTCGACTCGACCGGCGCCGGTGACTGCTTTCATGGCGCCTATGCCCTTGCATTGACGCGCGGGGCCGACACCGCAGGCCGGGTCGCATTCGCGGCCGCGGCGGCGGCCCTTTCGATAACGGGGCGGGGCGGGCGCGAGGCGCTTCCGACCGACGACCAGGTCAAGGAACTCCTGGCATCGACGAACGCGCCGTCGGCAGTCGAACTGAAATATGCGCGGCTTGATACCGGAACATAGCCTGAACTATCCGAGGAAAATTTCGCAGGTGAACGTAAGCCGAGGACAATCATAAAAATCAATGGCTTAGGCTTGTGGAGGGAGGAATATGGCAGAAGTCGTTCTTGAGAATATCTGCAAGACATACGGGAACAATTTTCACGCAATCGACCAATTGAACCTGTCGGTCAAGGACGGCGAGTTCTTGATTCTCGTGGGGCCGTCCGGCTGTGGCAAATCCACCGCGTTGCGGATGATCGCGGGATTGGAGGACGTCACCAGCGGCAGCCTCCGGATCGGCGGGGTCGACGTCGTCGACATGCCGCCCAAGGACCGCGACATCGCGATGGTCTTCCAGAGCTACGCTCTCTACCCGCATATGACCGTGTTCGAAAACATCGGCTTTTCGATGCGGCTGGCAGGCAAGCCGAAGGCCGAGCGCAAAAAGCGCGTGGACGAGATCGCCAAAACCCTTCAACTGACGTCTCTGCTGGACAGCAAACCCGCGAACCTTTCAGGCGGACAGCGTCAAAGGGTTGCCATGGGCCGCGCCATGGTGCGCGAGCCGGCAGCCTTTCTCATGGACGAACCCCTTTCCAATCTGGACGCGAAACTGCGTGTTCAAATGCGCGCCGAAATCACCAGTCTGCAAAAGCAGCTCGGCGTAACGACCATATATGTGACCCACGACCAAACCGAAGCCATGACGATGGGCGACAGGGTCGCGGTGTTGAAAGGCGGCGTGCTGCAGCAGGTCGACGCACCCAAGAGGCTCTATGAATCGCCGGTGAACGCTTTCGTTGCCGGCTTCATCGGGTCTCCTTCGATGAATCTTTTCGAGGCAACCCTGACGGGCGACGAACTGATGTCCGGCGCCTTGGCCATCCGGCTGCAGGATGCAGCCTTCGTGCGCAGGCCGGGCTTGAGGTCGTATGCGGGGCGCAAGGTCGTGTTCGGGATACGACCGGAGGATCTCTATGACAGCAGTCTCGAATCGGGCCGCAAGTATCAGACGATTCCGGCAAAGGTGACCTCGATCGAAGAACTCGGATCCGAACAAATCGTCCATCTCAACATCGATGCGGTCCGGGTGGACTCCGGCGACCCTGACGCGGTGCAGGATTTCGGCCTGGCGTCGAATGCGGTGGCGAAATTCGAACCGGTCAGCACAGTCCGCTCCGGCTCGGAAATCAGCTTGGCCCTGGATGATGCCAAGCTCCATTTCTTCGACCCCGAGACGCATCTGGCAATCTGAATATCAGCGATGAGACCCGCGGGCGAGGGTGAGGCGCCTGCGTAAGAAGACTTCTGAATAATCAGACGATCGGCCGCATTGTGCGGGCGAATATAAAGAAGGAGGAGAAAATGACGTTTCGTATTAAACCCGCGATGCTGAAAATAGCCGCGGCCGCATGGTTGCTTGGCGCAACCGGCGCCATGGCGGATACGACGCTGGAATTCACCCAATGGTGGGAGCCCGAATTGCCGGCTGGCTCGCTCAGGTCAATCATGGATGAGTTCGAGGCGGCAAACCCCGGAATCAAGGTGACGCTGGTCAGCGGCCCCTACGCCACCACGCGAGACCAGATCTCGGTTGGTGCTGCAACCGGAACGCTCAGCGACGTCGTCGGTCTCGACGGCGCCTGGGTGAACAATCTGAATGCGCAGGGCGCACTCGCCGACATGAATCCGATGATGGATGCGAGCGGTTTCGACAAGAGCCAGGTCGCGGATATCATCAAGGTGGACGGCAAGGCCGTGATGTTTCCCGTGGCTTCGTTCGTCTATCCGGTCTTCGTGAATTTGGACCTCGCCGCCAAGGCGGGCGTGACCAAGCTGCCGTCGACCCGTGCGGAGTTTCTCGAAGCCGCCAAGAAGATGACGCACGCCGACCAGAACCAGTATGGCTGGGTGCTGCCCCTGTCGCTGCAAACGCCATCCGGCGTCCAGAACGACATGATGTCGTGGGTTTGGGCTTCGGGCCAGTCGATGATGGCGAGCGGCAAGCCGGACCTTGAGGGCAAACCGGTGGTGGATATGCTCACTTTCGTCAAATCACTCAATGACGCCGGCACCATCTCGCCCGGCATCGCCACCAAGACCGAGCAGGAAAAGGTCGAGGAGTTCGTCAACAACCGCGTCGGGATGATGATCGACTCGCTCGCGCATGTGAACCTCATCCGCAAGCGCAATCCCAAGCTGAACTTCGACCTCATCCCGGTCCCTGTCGTGGAAAACTATACCGGCAAGCGCGGCCTTCCCTATGCCTCCTGGGGCATCGGCATCTCTGCGGCTTCGAAACATCAGGAAGAGGCCTGGAAACTCGTCCAGTATCTGATGAGTGAAAAGGTCAACGCCAAGCTCGTGTCGCTTGCAAACGCCTTCCCGGGCAACGTCAACGCCAAGCCCGATTTCGTGACCTCGGACAAGGCTTTCGGCAAGGCTTTTGAAATCTTCAAGACCGGTCATCTCGCCAATGAGTTCACGGGCCTGCCGGTGGCTGAAGACCTGATGACCCAGTTCGACGTGCAAGCCCAGAAGATGCTCGCCGGCGAGCAGTCTCCGGAACAAGCAGCCGCCGCCGCTCAGAAGGGCTGGATGGCGAAATTCTGATCGGGCTGTTCCCGTTTGCTGTCTTCGACCGGGTGACCTGACTTCGGGCAGGCCACCCGGCAACAACGGATCGGCATTCTGAGTGGACTTGTTTTTGAAAGCTTACCTTCCCTTGAAGGCGTATCCCAAGGTTGGCACATGACCCGGCAAAAGCGCTCCCACCACAAGCTCAAACGAGCGGTCGCACCCTACCTCTATCTGTCGCCCGCGCTGCTCATAATCGGGCTCCTGATGCTGCTGCCGATGGTGACGGTGATTGCCTACTCGTTCCAGAACAGCGCGGTGCTGCGTCGTGACCCATCCTTTGCCGGACTGAAGCACTACCAGGCGATCTTCGACGACCCTGTGTTCTGGGCTTCGCTGTGGCACACGCTCTACTTCACATGCATGAGTGTCATTTTCCACATGACCATCGGCATGGTCTTCGCGCTCATGCTGAACAGCGACCGCATCAATCCGACGCTGCGCAATATTCTGCGTGTGCTCTACATACTGCCCTGGCTGTTCACCGCGGTGATCATCGCCGTGATCTGGCGCCTCCTGCTTGAGCCGAACGGTGTCGTGAACAGTATTCTCATGCAAATCGGCATCATCGGTTCCAAGGTCGAATGGTTTTCCTCGCCTGAGACCGCGCTGCATGCAGTCACTTTTGCCAATATCTGGGCGGGCTACCCGCTCTTCATGGTCAGTTTGCTCGCGGGTTTGCAGGGCATTCCCAAGGATTTCTACGAGGCCGCCGATATCGACGGGGCGAAAGCCTACCAGAAGCTGATCTTCATCACCATTCCGCAGCTGATGCCGATCATCATCAGCATCTCGCTGCTCGACTTCATCTGGACCATGCAGGTCTTCCCGCTAATCTGGATAACGACGGGCGGTGGCCCGATCTACTCGACCGAGGTCCTCAGCACCTACACGTACAAGCTGGCATTTTCGAGCTACAACCTGTCGCAGGCTTCGGCCAGCGCCGTGGTCATCCTGCTGATCTCTCTCGGCCTGACGCTGTTCTATATTCGCTATCAAAAGGCTCGGTAATCACCATGAGGAAAAGGCATACGCCGAAAGACAGGCTGATCACCGTGGCGCTCCATGTAGCGCTTGCAGCGGGGCTCTTTTTCGCGGCATTCCCGATCTACTGGATGCTGAGCAGCTCGTTCAAATCGAATACCGAAATCTTTGCCCTGCCGCCAACCATCCTGCCAAAGGCGTTCACGCTGGAAGCGTATGCAGCCATTCTTGGCGACCCGGTAAAGCTGCGCTTCTTCTTCAACAGCTATTTCGTGGCGGGAGCGGTGACCGTGCTGACGGTGCTGATCGCCTTGCTGGCGGCCTACGGGTTCAGCCGCTTCAACTTCCGCGGCAAGGGCAGCCTGAACACAATCATCATCAGCACGCAGACGATTCCGCCGATCACACTTTTGATCCCCTTCTTCGGGCTTGTCGTCTCATACGGTATCTTCGACACCTACGTCGCACTGATCCTGACCTACCTGGTGTTTACGCTGCCCTACGCGATCCTGCTGATGACGGGATATCTGAACACCTTGCCCCGCGATCTCGATGAAGCCGTGGCTGTCGACGGCGGCAGCAGCTGGACCGCGCTTTGGCGGGTGATTGTCCCGATTTCACTGCCTGGTATCGTGGCGACGTCGGTCTACACCTTCCTGTTGTGCTGGAACGAATTTCTCTTTGCGCTGACGCTGACGAAATCGACGTCCATGCGAACCGTCCCGATCGGCATCCAGCTGTTGATGGGGCAGCACGCCTTCGAATGGAACCAGATGATGGCGATGAGCGTGCTCGGCTCGCTACCGCTCTTGCTCATCTACCTCGTTGCCCAGAGGTACTTCCTCGCCGGCATGACCGCGGGCTCGGTCAAGTAGGATGTTCATCCCACGGCGACGCAGGGTGGCATCAATCAATAAGCGGTATCAAGGATTGAAAGGATGAACGTGAAAGACCTCAAAGTCGGCTGCCAGACCTTCACCTGGGAAATGCTGGGAGACCGGTTCACCGGCGGCCCCGACGATCTGCTGAGGGCGATCTCTGACGGTGGCTATGCCGGCATCGAGATCACCGACACCATGATCGGACATTATGGCGACAAGCCGGAGGAGTTCGCCGCCGCGCTGAAGGCGTGGGGGCTGACGCTGGTTTCTTTCGCCTTTGGCTCGAACAGTGGCTTTACGCTGAAGGAGAAGATCGGCGACGATCTCGAGACCGCCAAACGCTGGATCGGCTTCGCGGCTGCGTTCCCGGGCGCGCTGGTCTCGATGGGCTCGGCGACGGTGGTGTCCGACGGGCCGCGCGACGAGAAGTTCGCCATCGCGGCCGAGGTCTACAACCAGGCCGGCGAGCTTGGCCGCAGGGACGGTGTTCAGGTCGCGGTGCATCCAAGCTCGCACCACAACACGCTGCTGTTCGACCGCGCCGATTACGACGCGATCTTTGCCTTGCTCGACCCCGACCTGGTCGGCTGGGTACCGGATACCGGCCATATACTGCGCGGCCACAAGGACATGTCCGATACGCTGCGCACCTACCGCGACCGCATCCGCTACATCCACCTCAAGGACGTCGATGCCAACGGCAGCTGGGCCATGCTCGGCAAGGGCGTCTGCGACACGCCGGCGGTGATCGAGATCGCCAACACCGCACCGCGCTTCAACGGCTGGCTGGTGCTGGAGGAGGAATCCGAAACGGCCGCCGCCGATCCCGCCGGCGCGGTCAAGACCAACCGCCAGACAATGCGCAGCTTGGGCGCCTGAAGAACGAGACGATGATCAAGAAACAGGACAGACGCCTCAGGGTCGGTGTGCTCGGCTGCGGCCCCATCGCGCAGTTCGCGCATCTGCAATCCTGCGTGAAGGCTGGGAATGCCGACCTCTACGCCATCTGCGACGCGGCACCCGATCTGCTCGCCCGCATGGGCGCCACCTACGAGCCGCAAAAGATGTATGCCGACTACGACGCCATGCTCGCCGATCCCGAACTGGAAGCGGTGATCGTCGCCACGTCGGACGCCTATCACGTGCCGATGTCGATCAAGGCGCTCGATGCGGGAAAGCATGTCCTGTGCGAAAAGCCGATCGGCACCTCGGTGGAGGAAGGCGAGGCACTGGCGCTGGCGGTCAGGCGCTCGGGCAAGGTCCTGCAAGTCGGTCACATGAAGCGCTTCGACCCGGCACTGGAGGCGGCGCGCGACTTCGTCCGCGATGAAATGGGCGAGGTGCTGGCGCTTAAGGCCTGGTACTGCGATTCCACCCATCGCTACACCAACACCGATGCCATTCAGCCGCTGCCGGTCACCAGCAAGCTGGCGAAGAAGCCGACCGGCAATCCCAAGGCTGATCTCAGGCAATATTTCATGCTGGCGCACGGCTCGCATCTCGTCGACACGGCGCGTTTCCTGTGCGGCGATATCGTTGCCGTGCGCGCCCGCCTCAATGAGAAATTCGGCGCCTATTGCTGGTTCGTCGAGACCGAGTTCGCCAGCGGCGCGCTCGGGCATCTCGATCTTACCGTCGCCGTGCGCATGGACTGGCACGAAGGTTTTCAGCTCTATGGCGAGAACGGTTCCGTCATCGCCAGGACATTCAACCCCTGGTACTTCCGCGCCAGCGAGGTCGAGATCTTTTACGAGAAGACCGCCACCGCCCACAAGCCGCTCGGCGCCGACGGTCATTTCTTCCGCCGCCAACTGGAAGGCCTAGCGGATACAGTCCTGAACGGCACGCCGATGCGCGGCGCCAATGTCGAGGACGGCATCGCCTCGATCCGCGCCATGGTCGCGATTGCCCGCTCGGTCGAGACCGGCGAGCGGGTCGAGCTCGCCTCGGTTTCGGGTGCGGTCTGATGCGTCTCGGCATTTTCGCCAAGACATTTGCCGGCACAGAGCCGGCTGCCGTGCTGACGGCGGTTAAGCAGGCTGGCTATGAGACGACGCAGTTCAATCTCGCCTGCGCCGGCCTGCCGTCGATGCCGGATGTCGTGCCGGCGGAAGCAGTCACTTCCATCCGCGCCGCAGCACAATCGACCGGGGTTGCACTCGCCGCACTGTCGGGCACCTACAACATGGCGCATCCCGACAAGGTCGTCCGCGACGGTGGCCTCAGGCGTCTCGCGGCCATCATCAATGCTGCTGCTGCCCTCGACATTCCGCTGGTCACGCTCTGCACCGGCTCGCGCAATGCCGCCGATCAATGGGCGTATCATCCCGACAATAGCACCCCGGCGGCCTGGTCCGACATGGCCGCCGAGATGGAGAAAGCGCTGGCGGTTGCCGAAGACGCCGGCGTTGATCTCGGCATCGAGCCCGAGCAGGCCAACATCGTTACCTCGGCCAGGGACGCGACCAGGCTGATCGCCGAAATGGGATCGAAGCATCTGAAGATCGTGCTCGATCCGGCGAACCTGTTCGAGCACGCGACGCCACACGAAGCGCGCGCCATCGTCGCCGCCGCGATCGACGAGGCTGCCGGCCATATCGCCATGGCGCACGCCAAGGATCGCTCTGGTGACGGCCGCTTTGCCACCGCCGGACAAGGCATCGTCGATTTTCCGCATTTTGTTTCACGGCTGAAGGCAGCGGGCTTCGACGGATCGCTCGTCACCCACGGGCTGTCCGCCGATGAAGCCCCCGGCGTCGCAGCCTTTCTGCGGGTACTCCTCTGATGGGCGCCGCGCCGGCGATCCTGCTTCGCGACGATGCATCGCTTCGTGTCTTCGACACGGGGCAGGGCAGGCCTCCCGTCGTCTTCCAGCACGGCCTCGGCGGTGATGCGGCACAAGTGGCGCAGAACTTTCCCGATGGTCCTTCATACCGCCGACTGACCGTCGAATGTCGCGCTCAGGGCGGCTCCGGCGCCGGCAGCAAGCGTCCTTTTTCGATCGAGATGTTCGCCGACGACGTGTTGGCTGCCGCCGATGCCGCCGGCCTCGACCGTTTCGTCGCCGGCGGCATCTCGATGGGCGCGGCAATCGCCTTGCGGCTTGCGGCCCGGCACCCGGATAGGGTCACAGGTCTCGTGCTTGTTCGCCCTGCCTGGGCTTTCGACGCGGCATCGCAAAACATGCGCCCTTACGTGGAAGTGGCGGAGCTCATCCGCGGCCGTCCGCTGGATGACGCGCGCGATGCGTTTGCGGCCTCCGCCACGGCGGCTCGCTTTCGCATCGAGGCGCCGGACAATCTTGCTTCCCTGCTCGGCTTTTTCGCGCGCGCCAATGCGAATGTTTTCGCCGAGGTGATGCGAGCGATCGCAAACGATGGGCCCGGCGTGACGCGGGCAGCGGCCGCCGGCCTCGCGCTCCCGACACTCGTCATCGGCAGCGGCATCGATCTCGTCCATCCGCTGGCCACCGCGCGCAGCCTTGCAGACACCATCCCCAATGCCGCCTTTGTCGAGGTGACGCCGAAGGCCACCGACAAGGAGCGCCATTTCGCCGAAATCCGCGCCGCCATCGGCAGCTTTCTCAACACAAATTTTGACAAGCAGGACCAATCATGATCTCGAAATCTCTCTCCGGCCCGGCCGCCATCGCCGAACTGCCACGCGATCGCATGATCGCCGAATTCTCGCTCTGGTCTGCCAATCTTGCCAATTTCGAGAACGACTTGAAGCGCATCGAACCCTATGTCGATCTTCATCATATCGATGTGGCGGACGGTCATTTCGCCCCGTCCTTCCTGTTCTTCCCCGACCTCGTCGCCCGCATCGCCGGGCTGACGGCCAAGCCGATCCATGTCCACCTGATGGTCGATGAAGCAATCGTCGAGGCGCAGACGCGCCAGTTCATCGAAGCCGGCGCCGACATGATCAGCGTCCATGCCGAGAATGGCGAGGCGGGATTGCGCGCCGTGCGGCTGGCGCGGGAGCTCGGCGCCGAGGCGGGCGTCGTGCTCAGGCTGGAGACGCCTGTGGAAGCGGTGACGGCCTTCGTCCCTGAAGTCGCCTTCGTAACGCTTCTTGGAACCACAATCGGCGTCAAGGGACAGAGCCTGTCGGACAAGGCCTGCGACAGGCTGGGCGCTACCCGCGCTATCCTGAGAAAGGCCGGCCGTGAGGCGCAAGTGGTTCTGGCCGCCGACGGCGGCATCCGCCACGAGACCGTGCCGTTGCTGCGTGCCGCCGGGGCCGAAACCGCGGTTCTCGGTTCGCTCGCCTTCGGTGACAAGGACCTCGCCGGCCGCATCGGCTGGCTGCACGGCTTGAAGGTCGCGGCATGACAACGGAAGCCGCCCTTGCGATCGATCTTGGCGGGACGGAGCTTCGCGCCGCCCTGGTCGACCGTGAGGGCAAGATCCTGGCATTCGCAGCGGTGCCGACGCGGGCGCAGGCCGGTCCAGACGTGGTGATCGGCCAGATCGAGGCGCTGGCGGCGACCGTCCATGCCGAAGCCCCGGCACTGTCGGTCGTCGGCGTCGGTGTCGGTGCGCCGGGACCGCTTGATCCGCTGGCCGGCATCGCCGTCGGCCCGCCGACACTCACCGGCTGGCTGGATGTGCCGCTTGCCGACATCCTCGAGCGGCGGCTCGGCCTGCCGGTCCGTCTGGAGAACGACGCCAATGCCGCGGCGCTCGGCGAATGGCGCTTCGGCGCCGGCCATGGCGCTCGCTCGCTGGTCTTTGTCACGGTGTCGACCGGCATCGGCGGCGGTGTCGTCGTCGATGGGCGCATCCTGCATGGCCGCCGTGGCCTTGCCGCCGAGATCGGTCACATGACCATCACCAATGAGGGCGAGCGTTGCGTGTGCGGCGTCATCGGCTGCTTCGAGGCCATCGCTTCGGGAACCGCGCTCGGCCGCCGCGCCAGCGCCGCCACGGCGGCCGGCGACGGCTCTGCCTTGCGGCGCCTGTCAGCGGATGCGGAGGTGACCGGCCGCCATGTCGTCGAGGCGGCACGGCTGCGCGACGATCTTGCCTCGGCCTTGCTGGACGAGGAAGCCCGCTGGCTGGGCGTCGGCTTCACCAACCTGTTACATCTCTATTCGCCCGATGTGCTGGTCGTCGGCGGCGGCATCGCCAATGGGCTCGACCTGATGGCGCCGACCATCGAGGCAACCATCAGGCAGCGGGCCATGCGCGCCTATCGCGACGTACCGGTCGTTCCAGCACAGCTCGGCCGCCATGCCGGGCTCGTCGGCGCCGCCAGCCTTGTGCTGTTCGACGACGAGGGCACTTTGGCAGCCCGCATGCCTGTCGGCCCAAGCACATATCCGGACACACCACTGAGCAAGATCGGCACCGTCTGACGTGCGACTGCATGACAAAGGCCGGAGGCAGCATGCCTCCGGCCTTTTACGCATAAGCCACGCGTGGTTACTCGGCGGGGACGACATCCGCCGGCAGGCTGTCATCAGCCGTGCCCGCCAGCGCCCTCGCCAGCTTGGCCTCGTCGAGTTCGCCTTCCCAGCGCGCCACCACCAGCGTGGCGACGGCATTGCCAACGAAGTTGGTCAGCGCCCGGCATTCCGACATGAAGCGGTCGACGCCGAGGATCAGCGCCATACCGGCGACCGGCACCGCCGGAACCACCGACAGCGTGGCGGCAAGGGTGATGAAGCCCGCTCCGGTGATGCCGGCGGCACCCTTGGACGAGAGCATGGCCACCAGCAGCAGCAGGATCTGGTCACCCATCGACAGGTGGATGTTGGTCGCCTGTGCGATGAACAGCGCCGCCAAGGTCATGTAGATGTTGGTGCCGTCGAGGTTGAAGGAATAGCCGGTCGGTATGACCAGACCGACCACCGAGCGCTTGGCGCCGGCCTTCTCCATCTTTTCCATCAGCGAGGGCAGGGCGGCCTCCGACGAGGAGGTGCCCAGCACCAAAAGCAGCTCTTCCTTGATGTAGCGGATCAGCGACAGGATGGAGAATCCGTTGTAGCGGCAGACCGCACCCAGCACGATGAACACGAACAGGAACGACGTCACGTAAAAGGTGCCGACCAGCATGGCGAGATTGATGACCGCGCCGATGCCGTATTTGCCGATGGTGAAGGCCATGGCGCCGAAGGCACCGATGGGGGCGGCCTTCATCAGCACGCTGACCAGCTTGAAGATCGGCGTCGTCAGTGCCTGCAGGAAGTTGAGCACGGGCATGCCCTTGTCGCCGACCAGCGCCAGCGCGATGCCGAACAGCACCGAGAAGAACAGCACCTGCAGGATGTCGCCGTCGGCGAAGGCGCCGACGATGGTCGACGGGATGATGTTCATCAGGAACCCGGTGACCGACTGATCGTGCGCCTTGGCGGCGTAGGTGTTGACGGTCGAGGCGTCGAGCGTCGCCGGGTCGATGTTGAAGCCGGCGCCCGGCTGCACGACATTGGCGACGACAAGGCCGATGATCAGCGCCAACGTCGAAAAGGTGAGGAAATAGAGCATCGCCTTGCCGGCAACACGCCCGACCTTCTGCAGGTCGCTCATGCCGGCAATGCCCGTTGTCACGGTCAGGAAGATGACCGGGGCGATGATCATCTTGACCAGCTTGATGAAGGCGTCGCCGAGCGGCTTCATGCTCTCGCCGACCGACGGATAGAAATGGCCGAGCAGGATGCCGACGGTGATCGCGACGAGCACCTGCACGTAGAGTTGGGCATAGAAAGGCTTGCGCTGCGCGGCAAGCGCGCCTGATTGGTCTGCGATGTGCATCGAACTCTCCCTGGCCGGATGGGCGAAAACGGATCGCCTGCGTGACTTCTCCCATCGCGGCGCTCCGGTCGCACGCCGCTGAAAACAGTTTTGCAAGCGTCGTGCCAGATCGGGGAAAGGCCGGAATCGCGGATTTCCGCCTTTGTCAGAGGTCGCGCGGACAATACTTGTGCGGATTTCCGCACAAGTGGCGTTTGCCTGGGCGGATTTTCGCATTACACTGACCGGAAAGCCGCGAAGAAAAGGGAGAGGGCAGACGCCGCAGGCAGGCACCGATAGCGAATCCCAAGGGTTTGCCGGCCGTGAGTTGCTGCGCGAGGCGGTGGCCCGGCTGCGCGATGGCCGCTGGCTTGTCGTGGTCGCAGCCCTGGCTTTCCTGGCCGGCGCGATCGCCATCGCCGGGCGCATCGCCTCCGGCCAGGCGGCCGACAATCTGCGCGACACAGCACTTGCCGCTCTGCCGCTGGCGGCGGGAACGCTGACCGGCGAAATCGAAAAGCAGCGCCTGGTTCCCTTGGTGCTGGCCCGCGACGATGCTGTGCGGGGCGCGCTGCGCCGGGCCGGGAAGATGCAAGAAGCGGCCCTCAACGACAAGCTCAAGGCGATTGCCGGCGATGCCTCGGCCTCCGCCATCTATGTCATCGATACGGCAGGCATCGCCATATCAGCCAGCAATGCCGGCGAACCGACCAGCTTTGTCGGCATCGACTATAATTTCCGGCACTATTTTCAGGAGGCGATGGCGAAAGGTGCTGCCAGCCAATATGGCCTCGGCACGATCAGCGGACGGCCGGGACTCTACCTTTCGAGCCGCGTCGACGATAACGGCAAGCCGCTTGGCGTTGCAGTGTTGAAGGTCGAGCTCGACGGCGTCGAGGCAAATTGGCGTTCCAGCGGTTTCCTTGTCTTTGTCACCGATGAACGAGGCGTCGTGCTGGCCACCAGCCAGCCCGACTGGCGGTTTCGTGCGCTGGCACCACTGTCGGCCGAGGACGTGGCCGCCGCCCATGAGCAACTGCAATTGGCCGATGCTGCCTTCGAGCCGCTGCCGTTCAGACGCAGCGCCGGCGATGGCCTGGCGACGATCGACAACGCCGGAAAACCACGCCAGTTCGTCGAGGTGGTGCAGGATTTGCCCGGTGCAGTCCCAGGCTGGCGTCTGTGGCTGCTGACGCCCGCCGACGCTGCTCTCTCCTCGGCCGCCAATACGGCGCGCCTGACCACGCTCCTGGGCTTGCTGCTTCTAGGCTTGATTGCCTACGTGCTGACCCGGCGTCGGCGAACGCGCAGGCTGCGGCAGGAAGCGCTGGCGCGCATGAATGCCGAGCTCGAAAGCCGGGTCAGCACGCGAACGGCCGAGCTGACGCGCTCCAACACCGCACTTGCCGGCGAAATCGCCGAGCGCGAGAATGCCGAAGCCAAGGTCCGCCGACTGCGCGACGATCTCGCCCAGGCCAACCGGCTTTCCATCCTCGGCCAGATCGCCGCCGGCGTGGCGCATGAGATCAACCAGCCGGTCGCCGCCATCCGCACCTATGCCGAGAATGCAGGTCGTTTTCTGGACAGCGGCAAGACCGGATCGGCCAGCGGCAATCTGACATCGATCGTTTCGATGACCGAACGCATCGGCGCGATCACCGGCACCTTGCGCACTTTCGCCCGCCGGCCGGGCGTCGCCGCTTCGCCGCTGCCGGTGCGCGAGGCGATCGACGGCGCGCTGTCGCTGCTGTCAGGCCGCATACGCGATTCCGGCGTCACCATCGTCAGGCCGCGCGGCAATGCCTCGCCGGTGGTCATGGCGAGCCGCATCCGGCTGGAGCAGATCCTGGTCAATCTTTTGCAAAATGCATTGGACGCGATGAAGGACCAGCCCGATCCGCGCATCGAGATCGAACTCGCCGAGCGCGGTGATCGAGTGCTGATTTCGGTGCGCGACAATGGACCCGGCCTTGGTCCGGAGGCGGCCGGCAATCTGTTCATGCCGTTCCAGACCACCAAGGAGAAGGGGCTTGGCCTGGGGCTGGTGATCTCGCAGGAGATCGCCCAGGAATTGGGCGGCACGCTGCGGCTCGATCCCGGCAATGGCAGCGGCGCATCCTTCACCATCGATTTGAGGCGAATTGAATGACAGACGGATCAGGGCTGGTCGCGCTCGTCGACGACGATGCGGACCTCCTTCACGCCACCACGCAATTGCTCGAGCTTGCCGGCTTCACGGTGGTCGCACTCGACGCCGCCGAGGCAGCACTTGCCGTCGTCGACAGGAATTTCGAGGGCGTCGTCGTCAGCGATATCCGCATGCCAGGCATGAATGGTCTGCAGCTGTTCGATCGCATCAAAGCGATCGACGCGGATATACCGGTGATCCTGGTTACCGGGCATGGCGACGTCGATCTCGCTGTGGCCGCGCTCAAGGACGGCGTTTACGATTTCATTCCGAAACCCTATGCCGGAGAACGCCTTGTCGAGGCGCTGAAACGGGCGAGTGAGAAGCGGCGGCTGGTGATGGAAAACCGGCGGCTGCGCGAAGCCGCGGCACTGGCCGCCGACGGCCTGCCGCTGATCGGCGAGGCGCCTGCCATCAAACGGTTGCGCGAGACCTTGCGCCAGATCGCCGACATGGATGTCGATGTGCTGGTGGAAGGAGAAACGGGAACCGGCAAGGAAGTGGTGGCGGACCTCCTGCACCGATGGGGGCGGCGGCGCGCAAAACCCTTCGTGGCGCTGAATTGCGGCGCACTGCCGGAGACGGTCATAGAGAGCGAGTTGTTCGGCCACGAGGCAGGCGCGTTCACCGGCGCGCAACGGCGGCGGATCGGCAGCATCGAGCATTCGAGCGGCGGTACGCTGTTTCTCGACGAGATCGAATCCATGCCGCCTGCGCTCCAGGTCAAGCTGCTGCGCGTGCTCGAAACGCGCAGCCTCACGCCGCTTGGCTCGAACGAGATCCGGCGCATCGATCTCAGGGTCGTCGCGGCGACCAAGGTCGATCTCGGGCGGCCGGACCAGCGCGGCGATTTTCGCGAGGATCTGTATTTTCGCCTCAACGTGGTGACGCTGCGCATTCCGCCGCTACGTGAACGCCGCGGCGATATCCCGATGCTGTTCGGGCATTTCCTCGGCAAGGCGGCCGAACGGTTTGGCCGGCCTGTCGCCAAGGTGAATGCAGCCGTCAGCGATCATCTCCAGTCGCATGACTGGCCGGGCAATGTGCGCGAGCTCGCCCATTTCGCCGATCGCGTCGCGCTCGGTCTCGGCCCGGACGAGGAGATGAAAACGGTTCGCGCGTATTCGCCGGAGCCTGCGGCAGCATTGCCCGAACGGGTCGGCCACTATGAGGCGCAACTGATCCGCGATGCGCTACGCGACCATGGCGGCGACGTGCGCGCCGCCATCGACGCGCTCGGCGTGCCGCGTAAGACCTTTTATGACAAGCTCAAGCGCTACGGCATTGCCGCGTCCGAATTTCGCAATGGCGGCGATGCCGATACGCAACCCATCTCGGAAAAGCGATGAACACGACACTGGAAACGACGGCAAATCCCTCGCCGCAAGACCTCACTTTTCTCAGCGAAAGGCTGACGGCGTTCAACGACGGCGATGTCGGCGCGTCCGAAAGGCATGCGCTTGCGGTGTTCGTGCGCGACGACGCCGGCGCGGTCGTCGCCGGCATTTCCGGCTACACCGCCTGGGGATGGCTTTATGTGCAATGGCTCTGGGTGGATGAGCGGCTGCGTGGCCAGCACATGGCCGGCAAGATGCTGGACGCGGCCGAACATGAAGCGGTGGCGCGCGGCTGTCAAAACGCCTGGATCGACACCTTCAATCCGAATGCCGCCAAGGTCTATCAGCGCCAGGGTTATCAGCCCTTTGGAACACTTGCCGACTCCCCCGTCGGCCGCAGCCGCATCTTCCTGCAGAAGAAACTGGCTTAACCGGCGAGTTTTCCGCCCTGCATCGGCCGTGGTGCGCCGGTCGTGCTCGGAAAACTGATCGGCAGCCCGCGCAGCACGCGAACCGCGAGGAAGGCAAAGCATTCCGCCTCCACCGCGTCGCCGCTCCAGCCCAGGCTCTCGGCCTGCACCACCTCGACGCCGGCGCGGCTGGCCAGCATCGCCATCATGGTCGGATTATGGCGACCTCCGCCGCTGACCACCAGCTTTTTAGGCCGGCTTGGTAAGAGGTCGAGTGCCTTGCCGACGGCGCCGGCGGTGAACGCGGTGAGCAAGGCTGCACCATCCTCTGCATTCAGGCCGTCCGCCATCGCGGCACCGAAGTCGAAACGATCCAGCGATTTCGGGTAGGCTTTGCTCAGATAAGGGTGCTGCAGCAGCTTGGCGAGCCGGGCCTCGTCGACCGTTCCCGCCCGGCCAAGCGCGCCGTCGCGGTCCATCTCGCCGAGCCCCTTCGACTTGATGAAATCGTTGAGCGGCGCGTTGGCGGGGCCGGTGTCGAAGGCGACGACATTGTCAGCGCCGTCCCACCAGGTGATGTTGGCGACGCCGCCGAGATTGAGTACGGCGACCTCGCCATTGGCACCGGCGCTGCGCATCAGCGCGGTGTGATAGACCGCGGCCAGCGGCGCGCCTTGCCCCCCGGCGCGCATGTCGGCCGAGCGGAAATCGTATGCGACCTTGGTGCCCAGTATGGCATGCATCAGCTCACCGTCGCCGAGCTGCCGGGTCTGGCCCAGCCGTCCAACCTGCGGCGCACGATGCAGAACGGTCTGGCCGTGAAAACCGACGATGCCGATATCGGCCATCGTCTTGCCATAGCCTTCGACCAACTCCTTGACGGCCGCCGATTGCGCGCGTGTCAGGGCATCCTCCGCGGTGCGGAAGATCGCCGGCTCCGGCCCGACGAAATTCCACGCCCGCGCCTCCGTCAGCGTCTCTTCCAGCAGCGAGCGGATCGACGCGGGATAGGGCATCAACCGATAGGTGCCGAAATCCTCGATCTGCTCGCCATCGGTCTTGATCAGCGCGACGTCGATGTTGCCGTCCAGCACCGTGCCGGTCATCAGGCCGACGGCCCAGATTGGTTCCATAGTCGTTTCCTCGTTGAGCATGATCTTTTCCGAAAACCGTTTCCCACTTTTCGGGACCATGCTCCAGTCCCCATCGATGAGATCGCCGAAAGCTTTGCGAAGCCTGACGATTCTACCGTCAAAATATCGGTCGGATGAATCCGGTTAGCGGGCAAGGTCCAGGCCTTACCACTGTCGAAGTGGCGGTCTCGGTGCTGAAGGCCGAGCGGCCTTCGTAGCGCCACAGGCGATGCTGGACCGCGCAACGTCGGTTCTGCAGCCGTCTGGCTCAACAACCGCCGAGATGCCACCTCTTGTCTGTCAGCCCCGAAGGCGCGACCTTGCCTGATCTGGCGAACGCTTCCGCCGAAATCCGCAAGGAGTGAAAAATCATGGCATCCGATGTGGCCGTCATTGCAGGCGCCGGCGCTGGTCTGAGCGCCTCGCTTGCGCGCCTTCTCACCCGGGAAGGCTTTCGCGTGGTTCTGGCCGCCCGCAATGTCGAGAAGCTCAGCGCTCTGACCGACGAAACCGGGGCGCTGGCCGTCGAGACGGATGTTGCCGACGTTGCGTCCGTCGCCAGCCTGTTCGACACCGCAGACAAGGCCGGCCCGCTGGCGCTTGCAGTGTTCAACGCCAGCGCGCGCACCCGCGGACCGATCGCCGAGCTCGATGCCGAAGCGGTCAAACAGGCATTGCTGGTCGGCGCCTATGGCGGCTTCCTGGTCGGCCAGCAGGCGGCACGCCGGCTGCTGGCGCGGGGTTCCGGATCGATCCTGTTCACCGGCGCCACCGCCAGTGTGAAGGGATTTCCCGGCTCAGCCGGCTTCGCCATGCCGAAATTCGGCCTGCGCGGCCTGGCGCAGTCCATGGCCCGCGAGCTCGCTCCGCAGAACATCCACGTCGCCCACTTCATCATCGACGGCCAGATCGAGCCGCCCGGACAGGTGGCCGATGCCGACCGGCCGGACCGCCGTCTATCGCCGGACGCCATCGCCGAGGCCTATCTTACAATCCATCGCCAGCATCGCAGCGCCTGGAGCTCGGAGCTTGAGCTGCGGCCCTGGGCAGAGACGTTTTGACAGTGCAGCTGATCGCCTAGGGGCCAACTGATCGCCTGGCGGGAAGTAACGCGATCCTTCCGCCATTCCTTTTACATTAGGTGATACTAATATTTTGTGGCGCTGAGCTGCTTATCCAATACATAAAAAAGCGCAGTGTAATATATACGTTTGTTTAACGTCGGTTGTGCATCTTGCTGGCTTTCCCGGTCTAATTGAGAACGCGTATGCCGGTTACACGTCGTACACTGCTTGCGGCCGGGAGCGGCGGGTTGCTGATCTCGCAAGCCCGGGCGGCCAACACTCCAGGACAGCAGGCGGAGAACGCCCCAACGCCGATCGCGAGCGGCGATGCCTTGCGCATCGCAATGCCGGCCTTCGCTTCCAATCCGTTCTTCCCGGCCGACGGATCGGGGGACAATGGCATAGACATGGAACTGGCCCACGGCATCGCCGCGGCGCTTGGGGTCGAGCCGGTGTTCGACCGATCCGCCGCAACGTTCGACGATATCGTCAGACAGGTCAGTTCCGGACAGGCCGACATGGCGATTGGCAAGCTCAGCAGGACGCTTCAGCGCGGCCGGTTGATCATCTATTCCCGCCCCTACGCCATGCTGCGGCAAGGGCTGATCGCCAACCGCCTCAACCTGGCGCGTATCGCGCAAGGCAAGCCGCCAGAACAGATTGTCCGTGATTTCTCAGGCGATCTCGGCGTGATCGAGGGCTCTTCCTTCGCCACTTATGCGGCCACGACTTTCCCACATGCGCAAATCCATCGCTTGGCAAGCTGGGATCTGATCATCGATGCGATCCGAAACGGGACGATCGACATGGCCTATCGCGATGATTTCGAGATCAAGAAGCTGATGGTCGACGATCCGTCGATGACAGTCGTAGCGCGCTCCATCACGCTGACCGACAAGGTCGATACGATCGCAGTCGGCGTGCGGCCGGACAATCCGCATCTCGCGGCCTTTGTCGATCTGTATCTCGACCTCGCGCGGGGTCAGCAGATTCTCAACACGGACGAGATCATCGCCCGCTATCGCCTGGGGAGCAAAGCCTGACAATGGCCATCTCCGACGTAGCCGGACCCCTGCCTTTCGATTGGCGTCTCGCGGCAAGGCGTATCTTGCGATCGCCGGTGACGACGATTGCGATGATTGCTGCAGGAATCCTGTGCGGCCTCTACTATCCAGACTTTGCCCATGCGATCAGCCCTGTCGCACAACTCTACCTGAATTTCCTCAAGATGGTCGTCCTGCCCTATTTGGTCTCGTCGGTCATCTTCTCCATCACGGCGATGGTCCAGGACCCGAAATCGGTCCGCTACCTCGGTAAGGTGGGTATGGCCGTGCTGGTCGTGTCGTTCCTGGCCGTGCTGGTGAGCGGCACCTTGTCGCTGATCCTGCAGCCGGGCCAGATCGAGAATCCCCAGTCGCGCATCGAGCTTGGCGAGTTCATCAATTCGCAAGGCAGCGTGTCCACCGATCTCGCCTTCCCGTTCCAGCCGCCGCCCTCCAATGGGGATCCCAGCGGCGGGCATTCGATCCTGCTCGACCTGGTGCCGAACAACGTCTTCAATGCGCTGGCCTCGGGACAGACCATCCAGGTTCTGCTGTTCTGCCTGCTTTTCGGGCTCGCGATGGGGAAGATTCCCCAGCCCTCGTCCATGAGCCTGACGCAGGCGCTCAACGCGGTCTACAGGGCCTGTACGGTGCTGACCAACTGGTTCATCTGGGGGTTGCCCTTTGCAACCTTCATCCTGATCGCGGACCAGACCGCGTCGACCGGAACCAAGCCGCTCACGCTGATGGGCGGTTACCTGCTGGTGATGGGTCTTTCCTGCCTCATATTCGTTGCCGGCGCCTTTGCCATTATCGCCATCCGGTCGCGACGAAGCTACTGGACCACGATCAAGACCTGCCAGCCGCTTCTCATGGTGGCCATCACCACACGCTCTACGGTCGCCTCGCTGCCATGGGTCATCAACCTTTTGAGCGAGCGCCTGCGGTTCAGCCTGGTGGTCGTGGAACTGCTGGTGCCGCTGCAGGCGGCTTTGCTGCGTACAGGCCCGGCGCTGCTCTACACTTCGGGTGCGCTGTTCATCGCCCAACTCTACGGCCACCCACTTGCCGTCTCGGACCTCGTGCTCGTCGGCATCATCTCGGCGCTTCTCGCGCTCACCACCGGCGGCATGGGCAGCCTGCTCATCCTGTCGCAGATGTCCATCGTCTGCGGCTACCTGAAGCTTCCCTTCGAGGCGGCGTTCGCCCTGTTCGTTGCGGTGGATGCGGCCGTGGACACGTTCATGACGCTGGCCAGCGTCTGCACCGTCGCAGCGAGCACGGCAATGATCGCTCCCAGCCACAGGGAGGCGACACAGCCTGAAAACGTCTCGGAGCAGCTCGAAGCCGAGCCTGCCGGATGATCGACGACAGCATCCGTCCCCAACTCGGCATTATCGGCGGCCTCGGGCCGCTTGCATCGGCTGACTTCTACTTCAAATTGACCCGGATAACCCAGGCGTTCAGAGACAACGAACATGTGCCTGCCGTGATCCTCAGCGTACCGCAGCTGCCCGACAGGACCGAAGCCATCCTTGCCGGCCATGACGGGCCGCTGGCGCCTTTGAAAGCCGCGGTCGCGACGCTCAATACGCTCGGCGTCGCCTGCGTCGCGATGCCGTGCAACACCGCCCATCATTGGTACGACCAACTGGCGGCGAATTCGCGCGCGGAAATCATCCATATCGGCGACGCCGTGGTGGCGGAGACGCGTCGCAGCCTGGAGCGGGGCCGGGTTGCTGTTCTAGCCACCCAGGGCACGCTGGTCTCCGGCTTCTATCAGGACAGGATGTCGGCGGCGGGATTTGAGCTCTGCCTTCCCTCGAACATCGAATTTCAGGCGTGCGTCGACAGCGCGATCAGCCTCGTCAAGGCGGGTTCGATCGCGGATGCGGCGGTTGAAACCGAGCGCGCGCTCGACATCGCGCAAGCGACCGGCGCCGATGCCGCCCTGCTCGGCTGCACCGAACTGTCGGTGGTGGCTGCCAGCCTCAACGACGTGAATGGATTGGTCGTCATCGACAGCAATGCGGCCCTGGCGCGAGTCTGCCTGACGCGATTAGGGTTCGGTACGCAGGAAGCCCGAGGCCTGCCGACCGTATCGCGGCCGCCAGGACATGATTGGCCGATGCGCGCCAGCTTGGCCGTACTGGCGTAACCCGATCTAGACGCTCTCGAGGTATGTCTCGATCTCGAAATCGCTGACATTGAGCGCGAACGTGTTCAGCTCCTGGCGTTTGCAGGCCACAAAGGAGTCGCGCAGGATGGCTGGAAAAATCTCCGCCACATGCGTCCCGCTCTCGAAGGCGGCGATCGCGGATGCCCAGTCCGGCGGCAGCTTTGCCGGCGGAAGTCCCTGGCCGTCTGTGCCGATCGGATCACCTGGCGACAACTGTCTTTCGATGCCGGTCAGCGCGGCGCCCAATATGGCCGCAAGCACCAGATAGGGGTTGGCGTCGGCTCCCGATACGCGGTGCTCGATACGGCGAGCAGCGGTCGGCCCGCCCGGAATGCGGATCGCGACCATGCGATTCTCATAGCCCCAGGCGACCGCGGTTGGCGCATAGGATCTTGGGCGCAGCCTGCGGTACGAATTGAAGTGCGGCGCGAATACCAGCGTGCTCTCGGCCATTGCCGCAAGCAGGCCACCGACTGCATGGCGCATGGTCTCCGAGCCCTGGTCGGTGCCGTCGTCGAAGACGTTGCGCCCTTCACCGTCGACCAGGCTGAAATGAACGTGAAAGCCGTTGCCCGCCCGGTCGCCATAGGGCTTGGCCATGAAGCAGGCGGCAAAGCCGTGCTTGCGGGCAATGCCCTTCACCGTGCGCTTGAACAACACCGCATCGTCAGCCGCCCGCAACGCGTCCGCGACATGGTTCAGATTGATCTCGAACTGACCGACGCCGTTTTCGGCGATGGCCGTGTCGACGGGAATGCCTTGCGTCCGGCAAGCCTCGTAGACGTCATGGATGAAGGATTCGAAATCGTCGATCTCGTCGATCGACAGCGCCGCGTCGGAATCGAGCCGGCGTCCGGTCACCGGCGAGACAGGGCCGACCGGCCGCTGCGATTGCGGATCGACGAGGTAGAATTCGAGTTCCGTTGCCGCGACCGGGGTCAGGCCCAGGGCCTTGTAGCGATCGAGGATGCGGGCCAGCGCCCGTCGCGGGTCGCCGAGATAGGGCGCGCCGCTTTCGTCGGCAAGCCACAGCGGGACAAGTGCCGTCGGATGCGCCGTCCAGGCCACCGGCAGAATGCCGCGCCCGGTCCATTGGCACAGTCCATCGGCATCGCCGGTCGAGAAAACCAGGCTGTTGCCTTCGATGTCTTCGCCCCAGACATCCAGTCCGATCAGCGAAAAAGGCATGCGCAGCTTGCCTTCCAGCGCCTTTCTTGCCTGCTCGACGGGAATGCGCTTGCCGCGCATGATACCGTTGAGGTCGCACACCGCCGCCCTCAGGCTCTGGATGTCGGTTCTGCTTTCAAGCCAGTTCAAAACGTCCGCAATTGCATCGCTCAATTTAAAGCCTCTGGTTTTCGAAGGTGCCGCAGCCTGACCGGCCGCACGTCCCTGGTAAAAATAGCTGGTGAGTTTTAGGAAAACAGACGTGGCTGTCGCCAAGCGCTTTTCCTTATTTTTTTAAGTCACTAGCTGGTATGTCGGGAGGCATTTCAAAACCAATTGCGCGATCTGCGATCGCAACATAGAGGTTGGAGGGCGGAATGCCAAGCACGAGCCGGTAAACCAGCGCGCAGCCGCTATCGGCGGGAGCGGCGAGCTCGCTGCGGTAAGATCTGGCGCACGCAGCGCCCGAGCCACGCTGTGCAAAACGGTCATCACAAATCTTGACCTCGCATGCACTTGCACCTCTGGCCGCTGTCTGGCTTTTTGGGGTACCCATCGCAACGGACTGATTCGCGTCATGCCGCTCGATTGCAATATGCCCAAGGCAGTCTGCGGGTGGGTCGTGAAGCGCGCGCAATTGACGAAGGAGAAACAGGCATGGCCGAGTTCAAGAAGCCCGAAATCTCCGAGATGAGACCCAAGATCACCGTTATCGGCGTCGGCGGCGGCGGCGGCAATGCCGTCAACAACATGATCGCCGAGCAGCTTCAGGGTACCGAATTCATCGCCGCCAACACCGACGCGCAGGCGCTGACCATGTCCAAGGCGACGCGGCTGATCCAGCTTGGCGCTCATGTCACCGAAGGGCTGGGCGCCGGATCGCTTCCCGAGATCGGTCGCGCCGCGGCCGAGGAATCGCTCGACGAGATCATGGACCATCTGGCCGGCACGCATATGTGTTTCGTCACCGCCGGAATGGGCGGCGGCACGGGAACCGGTGCGGCTCCAATCATCGCCCAGGCGGCGCGCAAAGCCGGCATCCTGACGGTTGGCGTCGTCACGAAGCCGTTCACCTTTGAAGGCCGGCGCCGCATGCAGATGGCCGAAGAAGGCATCGAGCGGCTGCGCGAGAGCGCCGACACGGTGATCGTCATCCCGAACCAGAACCTGTTCAGGATCGCCGATGCCAAGACCACCTTCGCCGATGCGTTCGTCATTGCCGACCGGGTGCTCTATGCCGGCGTCAGCTGCATCACCGATCTCATCGTCAAGGAAGGCCTGATCAATCTCGACTTCGCCGATGTCAAATCCGTGATGCGCGACATGGGCCGCGCCATGATGGGCACCGGTGAGGCTTCCGGTGAAGGCCGCGCGATGAAGGCGGCCGAAGCCGCGATCGCCAACCCGCTGCTCGACGAAGTGTCGATGAAAGGCGCCAAGGGCGTGCTGGTCTCGATATCGGGTGGCAGGGACATGACCCTGTTTGAAGTCGACGAGGCCGCCACCCGCATCCGCGAAGAGGTCTACGAGGATGCCGACATCATCGTTGGCGCCATCTTCGACAAGGGCATGGAAGGCCGCTTCAGGGTCTCGGTCGTGGCGACGGGCCTCGACCGTGCTTTTGGCGCCGAGGATGCCGACGCCGGCATCGCGCGCGACCACGCCGGTCAGCCGCCGGCGCGCACGCTTCAATAGTGTTCGGTAAACGGGCAGGGCGCTGCCGCGCTCCTGCCCTCGATACCAGCGTTCAGCTCAGCCGAACTTCGGGTCCAGACTGCCCGACTTGTAGCGCTTGGCCATTTCGGCGACCGGCAGCGGCTTGATCTTCTGCGCGTTGCCGGCGGTGCCGAACTGTTCGAAGCGCTCCTTGCAGAGCTTGCGCATGGCGGCCATGGCCGGTGTCAGATACTTGCGCGGGTCGAACTCGCTCGGGTTCTCGGTCAGCACCTTGCGGATCGCGCCGGTCAGCGCCATGCGGTTGTCGGTGTCGATGTTGATCTTGCGCACGCCGTGCTTGATGCCGCGCTGGATCTCCTCGACCGGCACGCCCCAGGTTGGCTTCATCTGGCCGCCATATTTGTTGATGATCTCCTGCAGATCCTCGGGCACCGAGGACGAGCCGTGCATGACCAGGTGCATGTTCGGCAGCCGGCGATGGATCTCCTCGATGACGTTCATGGCCAGCACCGCGCCGTCCGGCTTGCGCGAGAATTTGTAGGCGCCATGGCTGGTGCCCATGGCAACCGCCAGCGCATCGACATGGGTGTCCTTGACGAACTCGACCGCCTGTTCGGGATCGGTCAAAAGCTGGTCGTGGCTGATCGCCCCTTCGACGCCGTGGCCGTCTTCCTGCTCGCCGCCGCCGCTT
The DNA here is from genome assembly GCF_055811095.1 of Mesorhizobium sp. WSM4833. Lineage (NCBI taxonomy): Bacteria > Pseudomonadati > Pseudomonadota > Alphaproteobacteria > Hyphomicrobiales > Phyllobacteriaceae > Mesorhizobium > Mesorhizobium sp. WSM4833. Next base: position 21,064 of record NZ_JBVVQG010000007.1, on the reverse strand, counting down.
TCCAGCGAGCCGAGCACGCCGATCTCGCCTTCGACGGACACGCCGCCCCAATGCGCCATGTCGACGACGCGCTTGGTGATGCCGGAATTGTAGGCGTAGTCGGCCGGCGTCTTGCCGTCTTCCTTCAGCGATCCGTCCATCATGACGGAGGTGAAGCCGTACTGGATCGCGGTGACGCAGGTGGCTTCGTTGTTGCCATGGTCGAGATGCATGCAGACCGGAATGTCGGGATGGATTTCGACCAGCGCGTCGATCAGCTTGGCCAGCACCACGTCATTGGCATAGGCGCGCGCGCCGCGGCTAGCCTGCAGGATGACCGGCGACTTGGTCTCCTCGGCGGCCTCCATGATGGCGAGGCCCTGTTCCATGTTGTTCATGTTGAAAGCGGGCACGCCATAGCCGTATTCGGCGGCGTGGTCGAGCAATTGTCTCAGTGTTATGCGAGCCACCCAATAGTCTCCCGTATCTGGTTTCAAGCGCAACGTCGCGGGCCGGCCGGTTTGCCGGTCGGCCCTTGATGCTTCTGGCGGGATTTCAAGGGAACCGCAACCTTCGGAGCGCTTCTCGATCGCAATTCTTGTTGCAGGGTTGAAATCCGGCCAGTTTGACGACCTCAGGCCGCGATCAGGTCCCGCGCCGCCAGGAGTTGCACGCAGGCGTTCGCCGCTTCCTTGCCCTTGACGGTGAAGTGCTCGAAGAAGAAGCGGTGGTGCTCGGCGCTGTCGTGGTAGTTGTGCGGGGTGAGCACCGCCGACAGCACCGGCACGCCGGTCGACAGCTGCACGTTCATCATGCCGTCGATGACAGCACTTGCGACGAACTCATGCCGGTAGATGCCGCCATTGACCACAAAGGCTGTGCCGAGGATCGCGGCATAACGGCCGGTCCCGGCCAGGGTCTTGGCATGCAGGGGAATTTCATAGGCGCCGGGCACGTCGAAGATGTCGACGGTGAAGCGCTCGTCTCCCAGAGAGGCCAGTTCAGCTTCGAAGGCCTGTACGCACTGGTCGACGATGTCGGCATGCCAGCGCGCGCGGATAACGGCGATGCGGGTCGTTTCATAGTCTTTATGGGAATGCTGATTCATGGGTCCATCCTTCCGTTTCGAACCAGAATCAGGACGCACGATACGGATTAAGCCCGCAAAAAGCGGGCCGGCTTCCGTTTCGTCCTCTTCCATCCGGACTGTAACCGTCGGCTCCGGAATCACACCGGATCTGCTGACCTTTCCACTAGAGCGCCACGCGTCCCTTGGACGCGTAAAGGACGCTCTAGCACTTAAGAATCCACGCATTGATGCGTGGACCGGAAAGCGCTCGCGGGCTTGGGTAGAAACCCTTACCGCCGGTGGGGACTTTCACCCCGCCCTGAGAACATTAACGGCTTTGTATGAAAGGGCAGGACGCTGCTGTCAACCGTGAGAAGGTTGGGCCAAGCACGTTCGACTACCGCGTGCGCCACGCCGCCGCCGATGCGGCGATCAGCATGAGCAGTGCTGCAACCATCACGCAGACAGCAAAGCCGAAGTTGGAATAAAGCGGCCCGAAGCTGGTGGTGCCGACAAAGACCGCGAGGTAAGTCACCGCACTGTTCAGGCCCATGATCGTGCCGCGCCGCGATGGATCGAGCGCCGACAGGCGCATCACCAGGACGTTCAGGCCGAAATGATTGGCCAGTCCCCAGATTGCCACCATGGTCAAGGTCAGCCCGAAACTGTCGCTCGTCGCGGCCATCGCGACGTAGACGACGGCGACAAGAAGATAGGCAAACGGCATGACGCTCCGCGCACCCAGTCTGTCGATGACGCCGTCGAGCAGGGCAGCCGTCCCGAAGCCTATGCCGTAGGCAAGCGCCGCCAGGCCATTGGCACTCACCGGCTGTCCAAGCCCTGCATGAAGATGGTCGCCGAGATAGCCATAGACGCCGTAGAACGAAGTCATGAAGGCCGCGCACGCGACCAGCAGCGGCAGGATTCCGGGAATGCCGAGCGCTTCCAGCGGGGCGGGCGCCGGTCCGGCCTTCCTGGTGTCGCTGAGCGACGTCGCTGTCAGCCCCATCCATGCAAGGGCCGCAAGCACCGCGACCGCTGCGAAAACGGCGCGCCAATGCACCAGATCGGCAAGCACGGCCGAAAGCGAAACGCCGGCAACCATGCTGAGTGTCCATCCGGTCAGCACGACGCCGATCGTGCCGCTCTCCCTGCCCGGAGGAGCGATGGCCGCCGCGCTGGCATAGATCGCCGGCATGGCGACGCCGGCGGCGATGCCGGCCAGCAGCTGTGCGGCGACCAGCATGATCACCGTGGGTGCCGCGGCGCTGGCGACCAGCGCCAGTGCCAACAGCAGCAGTGCGCCCTGCAGCATTCTGCGAGCACCGAGCCGGTCGATGTAGCGCGCCAGGAACAGCGCGCTGGCAGAGGTGCCGAGGCCGAACGCGGCCGCCGCAATCATCACGGCCGGCACGCTGGTTCCGAACGACGAGGCGACAGCCGGTGCAATCGGACCCAGCACCAGCGAGTTCGAGCCGATGACCGCGATGCAGCCCGTCAACAGATAGGCAAGCGCCGGGATCGGGGCTCGGGCAGTCAATGGTGCAAGTTGATCAATGTTCGACATATCGGCATAATGGCCGTATTATATTCAGCGGAGAACCAGGAATTTCGCCATGGATGAAGAAACAGATGGCATTCTGCAGAACAGGCCAGCGGCCCGCGATCTCGACGCGATAGACCGAAGAATATTAGGTGTCCTGGTCGATGATGCCACGATCAGCTACGCCGAACTCGGCGATCGCGTCGGCTTGTCGCCACCGGCAGCGCATGAGCGGGTCAAACGGCTCCGGCGCAGCGGCGCCATCCGCAACACGGTCACCATCATCGATCCCCGGGCGGTGAAAAAGCCTTTGCTCGCCTTTGTCCATATCGACACCAGGGGCTGGGGAAAGACGCCGGAACTGATGGCGGTCTCGCAATATCCCGAAGTGGAGGAAATCCATACCGTCGCCGGCGACACCTGCATGCTGCTGAAGGTCCGCACCGAAGACACCAGGGCCCTCGAAGGCCTTTTGGCGCGCCTCTACGAAACGCCGGGCGTCACCTCGACGCGCAGCTATGTGGTGCTCTCGACCTATCTGGAGCGGCCGGTGCAGCCGGGTATCACCGAGACTTGGCCGACACCCAAGCACATGGCCGAGCCTCTGTACTAGAAGCGAGCGGCTACGCCCGCTCGGGAAACATCTGCTTCAGGCCCTCGCGCGAGGCCTTGGCGACACCGCGCTCGGTGATCAGGCCGGTCACCAGCCGCGCCGGCGTCACGTCGAAGGCCGGGTTGGCCGCCGGCGTCGTCTCAGGCGAAATGCGCACCTGGGCAATCTCGCCGGCGGCGGTCTTGCCCCAGACCAGCGAGACCTCGTCGGCCGAGCGTTGCTCGATCGGGATCTCGGCCAGACCGTCATGCACCGTCCAATCGATGGTCGGCGACGGCAATGCGACATAGAACGGCACGTCATTGTCGGCGGCGGCGAGCGCCTTGAGATAGGTGCCGATCTTGTTGCAGACATCGCCGTCGGCCGTGGTGCGGTCGGTACCGACGATGACCATGTCGATTGCGCCGCGCTGCATCAGATGGCCGCCGGCATTGTCGACGATCAGCGTGTGCGGCACGCCGTGCCCGGCCATCTCCCAGGCGGTCAGCTGGGCGCCCTGGTTGCGCGGCCGCGTCTCGTCGACATAGACATGGACCGGAATGCCGGCTTCTGTGGCCAGGTAGATCGGCGCGGTCGCCGTGCCGTAATCGACCGTCGCCAGCCAGCCGGCGTTGCAATGGGTCAGGATGTTGACCGGCTCGCCCTTCTGCTTGCGCGCCGCGATCGCCTTGATGATGGTGAGACCGTTCTCGCCGATGGCGCGGTTGAGGCCGACATCTTCGTCGGCGATCTCACTGGCCCGCCGATAGGCGGCTGCAGCGCGTTGTTCGGTAGGCAAAGGCCGCAGGAAGCGCCGCATTTCGTCCAGCGCCCAGCGCAGATTGATCGCGGTCGGCCGCGTCTCGTGCAGGGTCTCCCACACGGCGTCGAGCGCTGCATCCGACGCATCGTCGGCCATCTGCATGGCGACGCCATAGGCAGCGGTGACGCCAATGAGAGGCGCGCCACGCACCCACATGTCACGGATGGCGGTGGCGATGCCGGCAACCGTGCCGATCCTCTCGATGCGGAAATCATGCGGCAGCCAGCGCTGGTCGATGATATCGACCGAACGCCCGTCGTCGCTCAGCCAGATGGTGCGATAGTGGCGGTCGCCGACGTTCAAATGCTGCTCTCCTGTTCGATCAGCGCGGCCAGTTGGTTGACCTCGTCGATGCTGTGGATCTGGCGCCGGTTGACGGCGAGGTGGCGGCCGAATTTCAGCGCCTTTGCTTCACAACTGGCGCGCAGATCCTCGTCGGCAATGGTCTCGAAATCGGCATTGTGAGCGAGACCGAGGATGCGCCGGTGCACTTCGACGCCGGCAAAGCCTAGCAGGTCGGTCCAGATCTGGTGCAGCACATGGTCGCGCGCCTGCTCTGAGGCAAGGATGTCGCCCTGGTCCTCGAACAGGCTCTTTTGGTAGAGCATGCCGGTGCGCTCGCTGCGCCATAGATGCGAAAACTCGGCGCGGAACACCGACCAGGTCTCGACCGTCACACCGAGCAGATAGGCGCGCATGGCGTCGCGCTTGCCCTTCTGTTCGTGGCCGCGTTGCGAGAAGAAGGACATCCAGAAATTGGCAAGCAGCATGCCGACGTCGAAAGCCATCGGGCCGTAGAAGGCGAACTCCGGATCGATCATCCGGGTCTCCGTGTCGGTGACCATGATCGAACCGGAATGCAGGTCGCCATGCAGCAGCGTTTCGGCATTGGCGGCGAAGATGTGCTTCAGCCGCTGCGCCTCGACCTTGAGGTCGCGGTCGGCGCGCAGTTCGGCGACCAGGCCGTCGAGCTGCGGCGAGGTGTGCCGGTTCATCTTGGCATCGAAATAGGGATCGGAGAACACCAGGTTTTCGGTGATGTCGCAAAGCTCGACATTGTCGGCGAACAGCGCCAGATCGGCCTTGCGGTCCTTGGCGGCCATATGCAGGTCGGAGCCGCGAAACAGCGTCCGGGCCATGAACAGGCCGATATCCCGGGCGATGTTCGGCAGTTGGCGGCCGTCGATCAGGGCACGGCGCAGGATGATATGCGGCGGCGCAAGATATTCCATGATGATCAGCGCCTGACCTTCATCGAAATAATGGATCGCCGGCACCGAGCCCGGCGCGCGCGCCTCTTGCCTGGTCAGCGCGTGATATTCGAAGAAGGAGCGCTTCAACGGCAGCGGCCAGCTGTCGCCGACCAGGCGGACATAGGGCAGGGCCTGCTTGACCACGGCCGCACCGCTGGCGCCCTCGACGATGAACACCAGGTTGAGATTGCCGTCGCCGACCTCGCGGACCTTCCAGGCGCCAGTGTCCTTGCCGATCTTCGCGCACAGCGCCTCGTTGCCGCCAAGGCGTGCAGCCAGGGTTTCGACCGACAGGGCTTCGAACGGCAATTCTTCAGTCATCGTTATCCTCCCGCATATGCGCTTCCAACATAACGGAGGCGTGGCGGCCGGGCCAAGCTAGGAAGCGATCTGGCAATTGTCAATCGTGTTGACAATTGCCGATGCAGCCCATAGCGTCATGTCAGGGAGGAACGCATGGTCGGCAATGCCGTGTTCCGCGTAGAGGGACTGAGGAAATCCTTTGGCCATAACGAGGTGCTTGGCGGCGTCTCGCTGGAACTGCATGCCGGTGAAGTGACCGTGCTGATGGGCGCCAACGGCGCCGGCAAATCCACTCTCGTCAAGATCATCTCTGGTGTCTACGAACGCGGCGGGGGGACGATGGCGCTCGCCGACCAGGATTTCGCGCCGAAAACCCCGGCCGAGGCGATCCGCGCCGGCGTCGTCACCGTGCATCAGAACATCAATGACGGTGTCGTCGCCGATCTCGACGTCAATGCGCGTGCGGCGAGAGGCCAAGGCGGTTGCCGACCGCATGGGGCTGGCCATCGATTTGAAGGCGCGGGTGAGTGATCTTTCGCTGGCCGATCGCCAGATGGTGGCGATTGCCCGCGCGCTGGCGCACAAGCCGAAAGTGCTGATCCTCGACGAGCCGACCTCATCGCTCTCCAGCGCCGAGGCTGATCGGCTGTTTGCCCTGATCGACAGGCTGCGCGAGCAAGGCGTGGCCATCCTCTACATCTCGCACCGTATGTCGGACATAAGGCGGCTGGCCGACCGCATCGTCTCCATGCGGGACGGGATCATCTCAGGCATTTTCGACAAGAAACCGCTCGACTATGAAGGCGCGGTCAACGCCATGCTCGGCCGCAAGATCCATCTCGACCGGATTGTTGTCAGGGATTCGGCCAATGCCGTCTTCAAGATAGACGGTCTGCGCGTCGCACAAGGCGCACGGCCGATCTCGCTGACGCTCGGCGACGGTGAGGTCGTTGCCATCACCGGCCTCGTCGGCGTCGGCAAGACGGCGCTTGCCGAGACGCTGTTTGGCGTGCGCCAGCCGCTGGCCGGCACAATGACGCTGAACGGCAGGCCTTATGCGCCTGAAACAGCCGGCGAGGCGATCGCCGCCGGCGTGTTCCTCGTTGCCAAGGACCGCGGCGAGAACGGCATCGTCGGCGGCTTCAACATCCAGGAGAATATCAGCCTGCCGTTTCACAAGCGCATGTCACGTTTCGCTGTTCTCAAGCGCCGTCTGGAACGCGCCACGGCGCGCCGGCAGATCGAGGAGCTGGGCATCGTCTGCCGCTCCGAGAAGGACGAGATGTCGGAGCTCTCCGGCGGCAACCAGCAGAAGGTGATGGTCGCCCGCTGGATGGCCCAGCATGCGAGACTGTTCATTCTGGACGAGCCGTTTCAGGGCGTCGATATTTCCGCCCGGCGCGACATCGCCGCCAAGCTCAGGGCCAGTGCAAACGGACGCGCCACGCTGCTGTTCGTCACCGAACTCGACGAGGCGCTGGAGACCGCCGATCGCATCCTGGTCATGTCGGAACAGACCATCGTCGGCGAGCACCGCAATGCCGATGTCGATCTCGACCGCCTGTTGGCCGAGGTCGCCGGCGGGCCGCTGCACAGTGCCGCCTGAGCGCGGGCGTTAGGAATGGGAATGGAAAGAGCATGGGTTCGGATTGGCTAAAAACGGCGCAGCGCGCGGGAGCGCCGAATGACATTACGCGACCACGCCATCCGCTACGGATTCATCGTGCTCTTGTTCGGGCTCGTCGCCTATTTCTCGATCGCCGCCGACGGTTTCGTTTCGCCGCAAAGTGCGGTTTTCATCTTCCAGTCGGTCGCCATCACCGGCGTGCTGGCGCTCGGCGTCACCGCCACGCTGGTCGTCGGAGGTTTTGATCTGTCGATCGGCTCGGTCGCCACCTCAGCCATGATGGCGGCCGCCTATGTCATGGTGGTGCTGGAGCAGAACGCCCTTGTCGCGGTCGTCGTCTGCCTGCTCATTGGCGCCATCGTCGGCCTGATCAATGGCTGGCTGGTCGTCTACATGCGTGTGCCCGATCTGCTGGCGACGCTCGGCATGATGTTCCTGCTCGTCGGCCTGCAGCGCATTCCAACCGAAGGCCGCTCGATCGCCACCGGCATGACCATGCCGGACGGTTCGGTCGCCAACGGCAAATTCTCCGACGCCTTCCTGGCGCTCGGCCGCCACCGCTTCGACTTCTTCATCCCGAACCTCATTCCAGTGTCGGTGGTGGTGCTGCTCGTGCTCGCCGTGCTGATCTGGTTCTTCCTCGAATACACCCGTTTCGGCCGCATGATGTATGCCGTCGGCAGCAATGAGCGCGCCGCCGAACTCGCCGGTGCGCCTGTCAAGGCATACAAGATCTGGGCTTACGTCATTTCAGGTGTTTTTGCCTCGATCGGCGGCATTTTGCTCGCTGCCCGGCTTGGACGCGGCGACATCGCCTCGGGTAATAATCTGCTGCTCGATGCGGTTGCCGCGGCGCTGATCGGCTACGCGGTGCTGGGTGCCGCCAAGCCGAATGCGTTCGGCACCGCCATCGGCGCGCTGTTCGTCGGCATCTTGCTGCAAGGCCTGACGATGATGAACGCGCCTTACTACACGCAGGATTTCATCAAGGGCGTGGTTCTGGTCGTCGCCCTTGTCTTCACCTTTGCGCTTTCGGGCAGGGGCAGGAGATAGCTTTCGACCGGAACAGGATTTCGAGTTCAACAAGAGTGGAGGAAAACAAAGTGAGCATTACAAGAAGACTTCTGGGGAAGGTGGCGCTCGGATTGACCGGCGCAACCATGCTGATGCAGTTTCCGGCTTTTGCCGCGGACAAGCCGGCGCCCTTCGACAAGCCCGGCGTCAAGATCGCGCTGGTGCGCTATCTCTCGACCGGTGACTTCTTCCAGGCCTATCTCTCGGGCGTCGAGGCGCAGTCGAAGGCGCTCGGCATCGACCTGCGCGTCCTCGACAGCCGCCAGGATGCGGCTCTTCAGTCCGACATGGTCGATCAGGCCATCGCGCTCGGCGTGCACGGTATCATCATCCAGCACGGCCTGACGGAATCGATGAAGGACGCCGCGCAGCGTGCGGTCGACGCCGGCATCAAGGTTGTGGCCTTCGACGTCAATGTCGAAAACCCCAAGATCCCGCAGATCGAACAGTCCGATCGCGACCTGGCCCGCCTCGCGCTCGAGCAGGCGGTCAAGGACAATGGCGAAAGCTGGAATGCCGGCTATGTCTATGTCGCCGGCATCGCGCCGCTCGACCGCCGCAACGAGACCTGGGTTGACGTTAAGAAGAAATATGCCGGCATCAAGGAAGTCGCGATGTTCGGCACGCTCGACAATCCGATCGCCAACTCCGTCGCCAACCAGGCGCGTTCGGTGCTGACGGCGCATCCCGACATCAAGGTGATGTTCGCTCCCTATGACGAATTCGCCAAGGGCGTGAAGATCGCTGTCGATGAGGCGGGCTTGAACAAGGGCATCAAGATCTATTCGGCCGATATCTCGACGTCGGACATCGCCGCGATGCGCGAACCCGACAGCGCCTGGGCCGCGACCGCCGCGACCAATCCGGCCGTCGTCGGCCAGGTCTCGGTGCGTGCGCTGGCACAGCTGCTGGCCGGTGAAGACCCCGGCCACAACGTCGTCGTGCCGCCGACACTGATCACCCAGAAGGACCTCATCGACAAGGACATCAAGAACATGGAGGACCTGTCGGCCAAGCTGCCGCAGTTCGCCCACGCCGATGTCGCGATGCCGGCCTGGATGCCGAACCCGAACGCCAAGTAACTTTCGCTATCGAAGGCCGCCTGCAGCCGCTTGCTGCAGGCGGCCTTTTTGCTGAATATCTGCAGCCGGCGCCAGGCTCCGGCCCAAGGTTCGGTGCGTATATGGAAGCTCAGGCGGCAATCGAGGAAAACCTGTCCGGCGCCGTCGCCGGAACCTTGTTTCGACGCCCGCAGGCCACCACGGGTGTCGTGGTGTTGGGTGGGTCGAGTGGCCGCGTCGATGTTGGGCGCCCACGGCTCTTTGCAAACGAGGGCTCGTCGGCTTTGGCCCTGCAATGGTTTGGCGGTGAGGGCCAGCCTCCCGGAATATGCGAAATTCCCCTCGAAACCTTCTTCGCGGCAACCGATTGTCTCCTTGAAACAGGATGCCACCGCATCGTCTATGTCGGCACATCCAAGGGTGCCGAGGCCTCACTGCTTGCGGCGGTCCATGACCCGCGCATCGACGCTGTGGTCGCCATCAGCCCGTCATCGGTGACTTGGGGAAATATTGGTGCTGGCCGGGATGGCGTCAGTTGGCCTGAACGATCCTCATGGTCGCTCGACGGAATTCCCCTGCCATTTGTGCCGACGGATCCAAACTGGACACCAGAATACGTGGATGGCTTGGTATCCTACAGGGGACTCTTCGAACATTGCTTGAAAACCTTCAGGCAGGAAGCGGCTGCGGCGACCATCCCCGTTGAGACCGCATCGGCCGAGATCCTGCTGGTCGCAGGCGGCGACGATGCGCTGTGGCCCTCCCTATGGTTCGCGACAGAAATTGTCCGGCGGCGCAGCGAAGCAGGCAAGATCACACATCTCGTGTCATCGCCGGATGCGGGGCATCGCATTCTCTTGCCTGGCGAGAACACACCACGCTCGACATTGCATGCACATGGCGGCAATGACGAGGCCGAATCACGGTTGGGCAGAATGGCGTGGGAAGGCATCCGAGAACTGCTGTAGCTGCAGATCCCGAATACCTTCGCCTGTTTTGCGTCAGTCTCGGCCGGTTTCCCTACCGCAGCGCTGCCGCGATATTGCCGCCGTCGACGGTCGTCACGTCGGCGGTGGTGCGGTCGGCCAGCGCATGATGCAGGAAGGCCTGCGCCACGTCCTGCGCCGTCACTTCCTGGCCGAGCAGATTGCCGGACATGTAGTCCTTCTCCGACACGCCGCGCGCGCCTGAGCGGCTGGCAATCATGGCGTCGGTCAAAAGGCCCGAGCGGATGCGGTCGGCGTTGACGGCGTTCGAGCGGATGCCATGCGCGCCATGGTCGAGCGCGTACTGCCTGGACAGGAACAGCGTCGCCGCCTTCGGCACGCCATAGGCGCCGAACTTCGGGCCGGGGTTGACGGCCTGCTTGGAGGTGTTGAACAGAAGCACGCCGCCGGTGCCCTGCTCGAGCATGATGCGCACGGCATTCTGCGCCACCGATTGGTGGGCGAAGAAATTGAGCTCGAAACTCTTGCGCAGGAGCGCGTCGTCAAGCTCGCCGATGCGGCCTTCCCAGGCGGCGCCGGCATTGGAAACCAGGATGTCGACACCGCCGAACACGGCGACCGCTTTGTCGAAGGCGGCACGCACCTGTGCCGGGTCGGTGATGTCTGCGGCGACGCCGATCGAATTGTTGCCGGCTTTCTTCGCTGCATCGGCGGCTTTTTCGGCGTCGAGATCGACGACGACGGCATGGGCGCCATTGTCGGCGAACAGCTTTGCCGTCGCTGCACCGATCGCGCCGGCACCGCCGGTGATCAGCACCACCTGGCCGGTCAGCGGCTTCGGCTTGTTGGAGGCGAGCTTGGCCTGTTCCAGCGACCAGTATTCGAGCGGGAACAGGTCGGCCTTGGAAAGCGGATGGAACCGGCCGACGGCCTCGGCGCCACGCACTGCCTCGATCCACATCTCACCGACATCCGACGCGATCTTCGCGTCCTTCAGGGTGCGGCCGTGGCCGAACATGCCGAGGCCGGGCACCAGCGTCAGCCGCGGCATCTGGTCAAGCATGGTGCGCTTGACGTCGTCGAGCGCATCGTTGGTTTCGAAATAGGCGCGATAATCCTTGGCGAACGCGTCGACATGGCTCTTGATCACCGCCTTGTAGTCGCCGGCCTTGTCCGCGTCGGGCGCCGGCAGCGCCATCGGCCCGGTCTTGATGCGGATCGACAGATCGGGCGTCGAGACGCCGCGCCCGGCATAATCGGCGATCTCGGCTGAATTGATGAAATCGACAATTGCCGGCGAAGTGCGGAAATCGCTGACCATCCGGTCGAAGCGGCCTTCGCCGCGCGCTACCGCCACCGCGCCGCGCAGCATCGGCGCGATCGACGCCGGCGTCGCGAGCTTTGCCGGCAAGGCTGCCTTTGCCGCCTTCGGCTTGCCACTTGCGGCAATGAAGTCCTCGGCGACGTTCACATAATGGATCATCCGGTCGTAGGCCTGCTTCGCATCGTCGCCGAAGGTGAAGATGCCATGCTTGTCGAGGATCAGGCCCTCGACATCAGGATCGGCGTCGAAGATGTCGGCAGCCGCCTTGGCGAGGTCGAAGCCGGGCATGATGTAGGGCACATAGCCCATCTTGGCGCCGAAAACCGTGGTCACCAGCGGCTTGGAGTCCTCCTGGTCGACGATGGCGAGAATGGCGGTCGAGTGCGTGTGGTCGACGAATTTGTGCGGCAGGAAGGCATGCAGCAGCGTCTCGACCGACGGGTTGGGCGAGGACGGATCGATGAGGTTGACGCGTTGCAGGGCAACCATGTCCTCGTCGGCCAGCCTGTTCAGCGCGCGCGCCTTGAGCAGCGGCTTGAGCTTGACCGCCGGCAGGCCCTGCGGCTCGATGACGCCCATGTCCCAGCCGCTGCCCTTGACGCACAGCACGTCCCACTGGTCGCCGACGAGGTCGGTTGCCGTCGTCTTGCAAGAGGTGTTGCCGCCGCCATGCAGGACCAGCCGTGGTTCGCCGCCGAGCAGCCGGGTCGTGTAGACGCGCAGCGCCAGGTCGCGGCCGACACCCTTTTTCGCGTAGTCTGCGACGAGTTTTTCGGCTGCTTCGTCATTCCACAAATTCTTCATGTTCGCTTCGTCCGGTTGTTTGTCTTTGATGGTGAAACAGGAATGCCGCGACGCTTTGATGACAATGCGCCGGCGACGGAGAGGGGATTTCCTAGGAGGCCTTTTCTGTCGTGGCAGCCGCATGATCCAGGAGCCGCTGCGCCATGTGTGCGCCGACCACCAGATGCGTGCAAAGGCCGCCGGCGATCGCCGCGAGCAGCGGTTCGAACTTGCTGTCCTCCTGCACCACCACCAACCGCCTGGCGATGGCGCGCAGCGATGCAAGCTCGGCGGAGATCACCCGCCTGTTATAACTGCAGTCGAGCACCTTGCCCTCGGCGTCTATGATCTGCCCGGCAATCACGCCGGCAGCGCCTTGGCTGCGCAGATCCGCCATTTCGCTTGGCGTCAGCGCGCCGCATTTGACCAGATGGCTGTCGGCGTCGACCGCGCCGACCGAGTATAACGCCAGGTCGCATTCGCCGACACCCGACAATTGTTCCCGGATCACCGGCTCGGCACGCAGCGCACGCGCAAGTTCTTCCGTAGACAGCACCAGCGGCGCGTAGAAATTGAGCCCTTTGGCGTTGAGCCGCCGCGCGATTTCCATAGTGCATTGGTCGGGGCGATAGGAATAGGGCGCGCCGAGATTGCCGCAGAGCTGCACCACCGTGACATCCTGCAGATCGGCATAGGACATGACGTCGGCAATCATATAGACGGTGCGGCCCCAGGCGACGCCGATGCGGTCGCCCTTCTTGACCAGTTCGAGAAAGACGCTCGCCGCCAGCACGGCGATTTCCGTCGACGGGTCGGCAATATGATCATTCTCCGGCGCGATCCAGACGGCGTCGAGGCTCAGCGCATCCTCGAGCTTGCGCGCCAGCACGTCGTCGGTGAAAAGCTGGGTCGAAGTCGAGATGTTGACGATGCCGGTCTCGCGCGCCTTGCGCAGGTACATGGCGACCGAGGCACGGGAAATGTTAAGCTGGCTCGCCACCTGGTCCTGCCGCAGGCCATGGGCATAGTAGAGCCAGGCGGCCTTGTGGATGAGTTGTTCTGCCGGTCGGATCGCCATGCCGTCTCCTCAGCTGACATTATTCACGGCTCTCGACAAAAGTCAAACTGGGCAGAGGTATGCGATGCTCCCGCTTGCGCCGAATCTGGTTCATCATTGTGCCGAATGCGCTCTGTCCTGGCATCGTTTGTGGTGACGCGGCCCAAGCCTGTGATTAGAACGTCTGAAAGAAAATCGCGGGGAGCATGGGATGGGCAATCCTTACGAACAGGATCTCGACAAGAACGCGGCCAACCATCAGCCGCTGACGCCGCTCACCTATCTGGAGCGCGCGGCCAAGACCTATCCCGACCATATCGCCATCATCCATGGCCGCCAGCGCATCGACTATCGCACTTTCTGGCAGCGGTCGCTGAAGCTTGCCTCGGCCCTTCAGAAGCGCGGCATCGGCAAGGGCGACACCGTCACCGTCATGCTGTCAAACACGCCGCCGATGCTGGAGGCGCATTTCGGCGTGCCGATGACCAAGGCGGTGCTGCATTCGCTCAACACCCGCCTCGATGCGGCGGTCATCGCCTTCCAACTCGATCATGCCGAGACCAAGGTGCTGATCGTCGACCGCGAATTCTCCGGCGTCGTCAAGCAGGCCCTGGAACTGGCCAGGGTCAAGCCGCTGGTCATCGACTATGACGATCCCGAATACGCCGCCGACGCGCCGTACCCAAAGGGCGAGCGGGTAGGCTCACTGGACTATGAGGCATTTGTCGCAGGCGGCGACGCGGACTTCGCCTGGTCGATGCCCGACGACGAGTGGGATGCGATTTCGCTCAACTACACGTCCGGAACGACGGGCAATCCGAAGGGCGTCGTCTACCACCATCGCGGTGCGGCCCTGATGGCCTACACCAACACCATCCATGCCGGTATGGCCAAGCACGCGGTCTATTTGTGGACGCTGCCGATGTTCCACTGCAATGGCTGGTGCTTTCCCTGGACGCTCGCCGTCCAGGCCGGCACCCATGTCTGTCTGCGCTGGGTGCGGCCGAAGCCGATCTACGATGCGATCGCCGATCAGGGCGTCACCCATCTGTGCGGCGCGCCGGTCGTCATGTCGGTGCTGATCAATGCCAGGGACGAGGACAAGCGCGCATTTCCGCAGACGGTCACTTTCAACACGGCTGCAGCACCCCCGCCGGAAGCCGTGCTGTCGGGGATGGCGGATGCCGGCTTTGCCGTCACCCATCTCTACGGCCTGACCGAGACCTATGGCCCGGCGGTCGTCAACGAATGGCACGGCGCCTGGGATGATCTCGAAAAGGGCGAGCGCAGCGCCAGGAAGGCGCGGCAGGGCGTGCGCTATGCAGCGCTCGAAGGCCTGACGGTCATGGACCCCGAGACGATGCGGACGACACCGGCCGACGGCGAGACAATCGGCGAGGTCATGTTCCGCGGCAACATCGTCATGAAGGGCTACCTGAAAAACCGCAAGGCGAGCGACGAAGCCTTCGCCGGCGGCTGGTTCCATTCCGGCGATCTCGGCGTCATGCACCCCGATGGCTACATCCAGCTCAAGGACCGCTCCAAGGACATCATCATCTCCGGTGGCGAGAACATTTCCTCTATCGAGGTCGAGGACGCGCTCTACAAGCACCCGTCGGTTGCCTCTTGCGGCGTCGTCGCCAGGCCCGACGACAAATGGGGCGAAGTGCCTGTTGCCTATGTCGAGCTGAAACCCGGCAAGGTCGCGACCGAAGTCGAGATCATCAATCACTGCCGCGCGCTGCTTGCCCGGTTCAAAGTGCCGAAGGCGGTCATCTTCGCCGAAATCCCGAAAACCTCGACCGGCAAGATCCAGAAATTCCGGCTACGCGAGATGGCCAAGGGGGCTTAGCTGCATCGCCACCCATGCTTCGCCTCGACAACTTGTCGCGGGCTTCGTCATCCTAGGGTGTAGCAGTCGCGAGTGACGTCGCGGAAACCCTGGAGCTGCTCCGCAGCCCAAGGGATCCATGCCGTCACCTTGCGGCCGAGCTCCGACAGTCGAGAATGGCGGCTGCAGGCTACAGCTCGCTGACCGGTGTAACCTATTGATCCGTCGCACTCTTTGACCAACGCCGCGGCATGGATCCTAGGGTCTGCGCCGCGTCGCTTCGCTCCTTGCTTCGCCCTAGGATGACGAATTCATCAGGGCCAGCCGCTAACAGCGATCGTCGATTCCACCTTCTCACTGTCACCATCTGTCACCATTCGTACGTGTATACCGAATTCGCATTGACAGGTCCTTCTTTTCGATTTACGAGTGATGAAAATCAAAATTCGTCACTCGTAAATCGATAGAGGATCATGTCCGAAGCCGCCACCATAGTCGCCGAAGCCGCCCGACAGGAAAATGTAACGCGCATTCTCGATTGCGCCGAGCGCCTGTTCCGGCACTATGGCTACGGCAAGACCAATGTCGCCGACATTGCGCGTGAGCTCGGCATGTCGCCGGCCAACATCTACCGTTTCTTCGCCTCCAAGGTCGAAATCCACCAGGCCGTCTGCGGCCGGATGCTCGGCGCCAGCTACAAGATGGCCTACGAGATTTCGCGCCTGCCGATCAGCGCCGAGGAGCGGCTCCGGCGCTACGTGCATGCGCAATACAAGATGACGATGGAGGTCATGCTCGACGACCAGAAGGTCCACGAGATGGTCATCGTCGCCCTCGAACGGGATTGGGGTGTGATCGACAAGCATGTCGACAGCATTCACGACCTGTTCGCGGAAATCATTCGTGACGGGATCGAGGCCGGTGAGTTCAGAAAACAGGATCCGGTTATCGCGTCTCGCTGTTTCGGCGCCGCGACCGTCATCCTGTGTCACCCGCAGATGGTGGCGCAATGCCTTGCCAAGACCAACCGGGCAATGCCTGACGACCTCGTCGACTATGCAATCAAGGCCTTGAAGTAGCCTCCGCCCGTCGGGCGCCGGTTTCAACGATTCATCTCCATTTTTCGGGAGTACGCGCGTGTCTTCGTTCAGTTCAATCATCGGCAGGTTGCCCGCTGTAGGCCCGGTGCTGCTTGTCACCGCCACTCTCGGGCTTGCCGGCTGCAGCCAGGAAAAAGCCGAAGTCAAGGATATCATCCGCCCGGTCAAGGTTGTCGAGATCGCGAAGGTACATGACACCCGCACGCTCTCCTATTCCGGCTCGGTGAGGGCCCGCACCGAGAGCGCTCTGGCATTCCGCGTCAATGGCAAGATCACCGAGCGCCTCGTCGATATCGGCCAGCATGTGGCCTCGGGCGATGTGCTCGCCCGCATCGATCCCATTGACTACGACCTTTCGGTCAAGAGCGCGCAGGCAGCGCTCGATGCCGCCGAGCGGCAGGTCGAGACCGTGGAACTCGCCCGCAAGCGTGCCGAGCAGCTTTTTGCCAAGAATTTTGCCCCGAAATCACAGCTCGAACAGGCGACCTTGACCTATGACCAAGCGGTCGCCACCCGTGATTCCGCCCTTTCGACACTGGCTCAGGCGAAGAACCAGGTCGGTTATACCGATCTCAAGGCCGACAGGGATGGCATCGTCACCACGGTCAGCGCCGACGTTGGCCAGGTGGTCGGTTCCGGCACGCCGGTTGTCACTGTCGCTGTCGACGGCGAAAAGGAAGTGCTGATCGCCGTCCCCGAAATGGAAATCGCCGAATTCAAGCCGGGCAAGGCGGTCAAGGCGGGCTTCTGGTCCGACGATGCGCTGGCGCTCGACGGCAAGGTCCGCGAAGTCGCCGGCAGCGCCGATCCGCAATCGCGCACCTTTGCCGTCCGCGTCAGCCTGCCCAACGATCCGCGTGTGCTGCTCGGCATGACCGCCAGCATCGAAGCCACGGCGGCCAATGAGCGGCAGCTGGTCTCGATCCCCCTGAGCGCACTGGCCGAGCAAGGCACCCAATCGATCGTCTGGACCGTCGATCGTGGCGCCGACACCGTTCATGCTCGTCCGATCAAGGTTGCCGAGTTCGCCGCCGATGGCGTGCGTGTCGCGGAGGGTTTGAAACCCGGCGATGTCGTGGTCGCCGCCGGCACGCAATTCATGACCGAGAACCTCAAGGTGAAGCTCGCCGGTGATACGGCGCTGCAATCGGCATCCGCGGCGGACGGCGACGCCAAGCAGGTGCGCTGACGACAGACAACCGGCTGCGCGTTCCCGCAGCCGCTGGTTTCCGGGCGGCAGGCGCCCGACCGAGACGCTCGATTGATGTAACCCCCACATCGATTTCGCGTCCCACCGCGATGAGTGCTTCTCCGCTGGGAGAGCCTTGCCGCCCGGAAGCCACTACGAACCCTCGATTTTGTTGCGCTAGATAGATGGACCAGCGTCGATGACCAATTCCACGGAAGAGAAGCGGCCCTTCAACCTGTCGCGCTGGGCAATCGGCCATCCCGCCATTGCGCGGTTCCTGTTCGGCCTGATCATCATTTCCGGCGCGCTCGGCCTGATGCGCATGGGCCAGAAGGAAGATCCCGATTTCACCTTCCGGGTCATGGTCGTCCAGGCGATCTGGCCGGGCTCCTCGATCCAGGAGATGGAAGACCAGGTCGTCAACAAGATCGAACGCAAGCTGCAGGAGACGCCGCATCTCGATTTCGTGCGCTCCTTCACCCGCGCCGGCAGCGCCATCATCACCGTGCAGATCAAGGGCGACACCAACACCGCCGAGGTGACCGACGCGTTCTACCAGGTGCGCAAGAAGGTCGGTGACATTGCCGGTGACTTGCCACAAGGTCTGCTCGGCCCCTATTTCAACGATGAATTCGGCGACACCTTCATCACCCTGCATTCGATCAGCGGCGATGGCTTCAGCTATCCCGAGCTGAAGAAGTTCGCCATCCAGGCGCGCGACATGCTTTTGACGACGCCCGGCGTCGAGAAGGCCGTCATCATCGGCGACCAGCCTGAAAAGCTCTACATCGACGTCTCGTCCAAGGCCCTGGCCGAACGCGGCCTGACGCTGACCGATCTGCAGAATGCGATCAAGGGACAGAACAATGTCGACCCGGCCGGCTCCGTCGATACCGGCACCAACTCGGTGCGCATTTCCGTCGAGGGCGATGTCGGCAAGGTCGAGGATATCAGGAACCTGCGCCTGCGCGCCGGCGGTCAGGTCACGAGGCTGGGCGACATCGCCACGGTGAGTTCGGGGTTGCAGGATCCGTTCCAGCGAAAGTACCGCTTCAACGGTCACGACAGCGTGCAGTTGGGCGTCGTCATGGCCAAGGGCTTCAAGGTTACCGATGTCGGCAAGGATGTCGAGGCCACCTACAAGCGCTTCGAAGAGGCGCTGCCCTACGGCGTTGCGGTCGACCAGATCTCCGACCAGCCGGGCGTCGTCACCGATGCGGTGGCGGAGTTCATGCATGCGCTTGGCGAAGCGTTGCTGATCGTGCTCGTGGTCTCGTTCCTGTCGATCGGTTGGCGTTCCGGCCTGGTCATTGCCATCGCCATCCCGCTGGTGCTGGCCGCGACCTTCGCCATCATGTACGAGCTCGGCATCGACCTGCAGCGCATCTCGCTCGGCGCGCTGATCATCGCGCTCGGTCTTCTGGTCGACGACGCGATGATCGTCGTCGAGATGATGGAGCGCAAGCTGGAGGAGGGAATGGTCAAGGTCGAGGCGGCGAGCTTCGCCTATTCCTCGACCGCCTTCCCGATGCTGACCGGCACGCTGATCACCACGGCCGGCTTTATTCCGGTCGGCTTCGCGGCCTCGACCGCCGGCGAATATGTCCGCACGCTGTTCTATGTCGTCGGCATCGCGCTGATCGTCTCCTGGTTCGTCGCGGTCTATTTCACGCCATGGCTCGGCAACATGATCCTCAAGCAGCGCAAGCATGCCGGCAGCCATCACGATGTCTTCGACACGCGTTTCTACCGCCGGCTTCGTGCCACCGTCAGCTGGGCCGTGCGCCATCGCATCATCGTCCTGGTGATGACGCTGGTCACCTTCGGCACCAGCCTGTGGGCTTTCCAGTTCATTCCGCAGAACTTCTTCCCGCAATCGTCGCGGCCGGAAATCCTCGTCGACCTTTGGCTGCCGGAAGGCACCAGCATCAAGGAAGTCGAGGCGCAGGCCAAGGCGCTCGAGACCAAGATGATGGACGACAAGGACAAGCGTTTCATCGCCACCTATATCGGCGAGGGCGCGCCGCGCTTCTTCCTGCCGCTCGACCAGCAGCTGAGCAACCCCAACTTTGCCCAGTTGCTCGTCATGGCCAATGACGAACCGGCTCGCGAGCGTCTGATCGTCAAGTTGCGCACCGTTCTGGCGCAAGACTTCCCGTCCATCCGTGCCAAGGTCGATCGTCTGTTCCTCGGTCCGCCGACCGGCTGGCCGGTGCAGATGCGCGTCATGGGGCCGGATCGCCAGGAGGTGCGCCGCATCGCCGACCAGGTGAAGGCGAAGTTCCGTGAAGATCCGCTGCTTGGCGCCGTGCATGATGACTGGCTGGAGCCGGTTCCGGCGATGAAGCTGGTCATCGACCAGGATCGTGCCCGCGCACTCGGCGTCACCTCGCAGCGCATCCGCCAGATGCTGCAGGCGACGATGTCCGGCGCGCCGCTCGACGACTTCCGCGACGGCGAGGAGACGGTGTCCATCGTCGCCCGCGAGCCGAATGCCAGCCGCAGCCTGCTGTCCTCGGTCGACTCGGTCTATATCCCGACCGACTTCGGCGGTTTCGTGCCGCTGTCGCAGGTGGCCAAGGTGGTGCCGGTGCTGGAGCAAGGCATCGAATGGCGCCGCGACCGCCTGCCGACCATCAGCGTGCGCGCCACCTTGCCCGACGGCGTGCAGTCCAACGACGTCGTCACCAAGATGTACAACGACATGAAGGACCTGCGTGCGGGTCTGGCGCCCGGTTACAAGATCGAAATCCAGGGCGGTGCGGAGGATTCGGCGGAAAGCCAGGCTTCGATCGCCGCCAAGGCACCGATCATGCTGGCCGTCATTGTCGTGCTTTTGATGATCCAGCTGCAGAACTTCGGCAAGGCGATGCTGGTGCTGGCGACCGGTCCGCTTGGCATTATCGGTGCTGCCGCGGCACTCCTGATCAGCGGTGCGCCGTTCGGCTTCGTCGCCATTCTCGGCGTCATCGCGCTGCTCGGCATCATCATGCGCAACTCGATCATCCTGGTCGACCAGATCGACCAGGACATCGCCGCGGGCATGGACCGCTACGAGGCCATCATCGGTTCGGCCGTTCGCCGTTTCCGGCCGATCACGCTGACGGCGCTGACGGCGGTGCTGGCGCTGATCCCGATCTCGCGCGGCGTCTTCTGGGGTCCGCTCGCCTACGCCATGATGGGCGGCATCCTGGTTGCCACGGTGCTGACCATCCTGGTCCTGCCGGCCGGTTACGCCCTGTTCTTCGGCCGGGAGCCGAAAAAGCGCGGGGCGGAGGGACGGACGGACGATCTGGAACTGAGCCAGGAAGCCGAAAAGCCGCAACTGGCGCTGGCCGCCGAATAGATCGATCACGCCAGTCGAAAAGGATCGGGCGCGCCGCAGCGCGCCCGCTCCTTTTTGACCGGAGCTGCCCCAGGCCCCGTTTGGGGGGCGCCTCACCCCCCCCCCGGCGGCCCGCGTGCGGAATGGCCGCCTGCCCCCCGTTTTTTCCGCGGGGGGGGCCCCC
>NZ_JBVVQG010000006.1:220048-445968 GCF_055811095.1 Mesorhizobium sp. WSM4833 | reverse complement strand
TTCGGCGGCGCGCGCGGCCGCACCGATGTGCCGAAGATCGTCGACTGGTACATGGACGGCAAGATCCAGATCGACCCTATGATCACCCACACGCTCAAGCTCGAGGACATCAACAAGGGTTTCGATCTCATGCATGAGGGCAAATCGATCAGAAGCGTCGTGGTTTACTGAGGAAGATCACAGGCCGCGGTCCAACCGGCGCGCGGCCTCCGTGGTTCACAATGGGAGGAGAAAAGAAACATGAGCGAACTCCCCGCCATTCTCGTCGATGCAGATGCCTGCCCGGTCAAGGCCGAGGTCGAAAAAGTGGCCGACCGGCATGGCGTCCTTGTCACCTACGTCTCCAATGGCGGCTTGCGGCCGTCGCGCGATCCGATGGTCCGCAATGTCGTGGTCTCCAAGGGCGCTGATGCCGCCGACGACTGGATCGTCGACAATGCACGCACCAACGACATTGTGATCACCGCCGACATTCCGCTGGCCGCCCGCGCGGTTGCACTCGGCGCCCATGTGCTTGGGCCAACCGGACGTCCCTTCACGCCGGAAACGATCGGCATGGCGGTGGCGATGCGCGACCTGAAGCAGCATCTGCGCGAGACCGGCGAAAGCAAGGGCTACAATGCCAGCTTCGCGCCGCAAGACCGGTCGCGGTTTCTGGGCGAACTCGATCGCATCTTGCGGCGTGCCATGAAATCGGCCACACCGGATTAGCGCTATCCAGGGCTGGAACCACCATGGCCGCCGAAGCTCCGATAGACAAACCCATGCAGCGCCACATGCTGTTTGCTGTGTCTGCCTGCTTCGGCGTCTTTGCGCTTCTGGTGGCGTTGCTGCTGCACGCTCCGCTTGCCTATTCGATCGGCGCCAACGCGTTCTTTGCCGCCTATGTCATTCTCGTCGTCGCCCAGATGCCGAAGTTCACCGGCAGGTATCTGAGCAAGAATGCGCGCGCCACCGACCAGTCGGTGCTGGTCATCTTCGCCGTGACGCTTGTCGTCGTCGGCGTTGCCGTTGTCGCATTGTTCCTGTTGATCAATCAGAAGGACAGAAGCCATCCCATCGAGCTCTTCTTCGCGCTGCTGTCGATCCCGCTCGGCTGGTTCACCATCCATGCCATGGCAGCGCTCCATTATGCCCATGTCTACTGGATGGATGGCGATGCGATGGATGCCGAGACCAGGAAGAAAATCCCGGTCGGCGGACTGCTGTTTCCGGGCGACAAACGGCCGGAGGGTTGGGACTTCCTCTATTTCTCGACGGTGATCGGCATGACGGCGCAGACCGCCGACACCAACATCTCGACGACGCATATGCGTCGTGTCGTGCTTGTCCACTCGATCCTGTCGTTTTTCTTCAACACGGTCATCGTCGCCGCTGCCGTCAATCTCGCCGTCAGCCTGGGCGGTCCGTAATAAATCCGTGATCGGATGAAACATCGGTTTGGATCGCGACGTATCAGGAGGACAATGAGCGCGCAGGCCATGCCGCGAGGCCGGGAGACGAAACACGATGGAATCCGTTGCCAGAAGCCAATCCGCCGCCGATCCAGGCGCTTCGGCGTCGAACGACAAAACGCTGATTTACCGGCAGTCGCGCTGGACGCGGCTGACGCATTGGCTGTGGGCCATCTCGCTGTTCTTCATGCTGTTGTCCGGCCTGCAGATCTTCAATGCCCGTCCGCAGCTCTATATCGGCAAGCAATCGGGCTTCGATTACAACAACACCATCTTCGCCATCGGCGCCGAGAACTCCGATGCGGGTCCGCGCGGCTACACGGAGATCTTCGGCAAACGCTTCAACACCACTGGGGTGCTCGGCTGGTCGGGTCCGGCCGGCCAGGAGACGTCCCGCGCCTTCCCGTCCTGGGCGACCATCCCGTCCTACTATGATCTCGGCACTGCGCGCGTCATCCATTTCTTCTTTGCCTGGATACTCACCACGACGTTGATCGTCTGGCTGGTCGCCAGCATCGTCAACGGTCACATCCGCCGCGATCTCGCGCCACGCCTCGACGATTTGAAGCGGTTGCCGCAAGACATCGTCGACCACGCCAAGCTCAAATTCCACCACACGCGCGAATACAACACGCTGCAGAAGATGGCCTATGGCGGGGTTCTGTTCGTGCTGCTGCCGCTGATGATCATCACCGGCCTGGCGATGTCGCCAAGCATGAACTCGGTGCTGCCTTTCCTCAACGATCTGCTCGGTGGCCGGCAGACGGCACGCACCATCCATTTCACCGTCATGGTGCTGCTGGTCGCCTTCTTCGTCGTCCATATCCTGATGATCCTGGCCGCCGGCCCGATCAACGAGCTGCGCTCGATCATCACCGGCTGGTACCGCACCGATCCTCCCGCACAGAACGACAATACAGCCGAGAGGAGTGCCTGACATGGCGAAGTTTGAGATCAGCCGCCGCAAATTCCTGACCGCTGCCGGCCTTGGCGCTTCCGGTATCATGCTGTCGGGCTGCGACGCCTTTGACAGCCAGCTAAGCGTCGGCAGCGGCCTGCGCAGTTTCCTCGAAAACGCCAATGGCCTGACATACCGGGCGCAACGCCTGCTCGCCGGACGCGGTGCGCTGGCGCCGGAATTCACCGAGGCCGATATCCGCCAGCCGCAGCGGCCGAACGGCGTCACCGCTCCCGATGACGACGTCTACAAGGGCCTGCTCGCCAACAATTTCGCCGACTGGCGTCTGGAAGTGACGGGTCTTGTCGAAAAGCCGCTGTCGCTCAGCCGCGAGCAGCTCCAGAACATGCCAAGCCGCACCCAGATCACCCGCCATGACTGCGTCGAAGGCTGGAGCTGCATAGCCAAATGGACCGGCACGCCGCTGTCGCTGGTGCTGGACCAGGCGGTGGTCAAACCGCAGGCGCGCTATGTCATGTTCCATTGCCTCGACACGATCGACCGCAGCCTGTCGGGCGACATCAAATATTACGGCACCATCGACCTCATCGATGCCCGTCACCCGCAGACGATCCTCGCCTACGGCCTGAACGGCAAGCCGCTGCCGGTCGAGAACGGCGCGCCGCTGCGGGTTCGCGTCGAGCGCCAGCTCGGCTACAAGATGCCGAAATATCTCTACAAGATCGAACTGGTCGACGGCTTTGCCGATGTCGGCGGTGGCAGGGGCGGCTATTGGGAAGACAATGGCTATGACTGGTACGGCGGGATCTGAGCTGCACACCGCAAATCCGGCGCTGAAGATGCTAGCCTAGCGAGCGGCGAAACAGCTCGCCTTTTCCGGCAATCTGCTCGCCAATGCCGCCAAGCCGCAGCATATGCCAGGCAAGTGCATGGTTGCTGGAGGTGACCGGTTTCCCCAACTCCTTCTCGACCTCCTCGATGATGCGGGCAACGCGCATGCTGGTGCAGGAAACGAACACCGCATCACAGTCGCTCGACGCACCGATTTCCAAGATGGCCTGCTTGACCGATGCCGGCGTGATGCGTGCAACGACATTGTCGTCCGCCTCGTTGAAGGAGCCCATGACCGGAATATCCATCCCCCGCGCCATCAGCGATGCCCGCAGCGAATGATTGATTTTCGCCAAGTAAGGGGTGAGCAGCGCGATCCTCGAGACCCCCAGGGCCTTCAGCGCGGCGCGTGCCGCGGTCACCGGATTGGTCACCTGCACACCAGGCAGCACCTCGTGAACGCGCTCGGCAACCTTATCCTCGCCGATGACCAGCGCTCCCGACGTGCAGGCAAAGCCGATCACATCGAACTTGACGTCGGGCAAGAGTCCCACCGTTGCCGGGATTACCGCCGACATTTTCATCAGGTTTTCCGGTGTGATCTCGACATCGCTGTAGAGCCGCGCCTCGTACAGCGCGATGTCGCGCGCGGGCAGCGCATACCGGAATTCATCCTCGATGGTCTGGTCGGTCCGCAGCACGAGCAGGCCGAGATTGGCGCGCGTGCCGATACCGTCATCGGTCTTGAAGGGAATGTGTTCCTTGTCGAGGACAAGCGTGTCGTCGGCGCGGCTAACCGGGGCGTCCATGGCGCAGTCCCCTCCCTGATGCCAATCAGAATTGTCGACAATAGAAACGGCGATATTGCCGAAACTGTCAAGGGCTCTGTGCAGATCCTGGGAACCGGTAAACGCCTGAATTTTGCGCTTGCGCGGATCGCTTGTCCGTCGCCGACCCATTCACCGTTGACAGGGATCGGCGTCTTCCTATTGAATTGTCGACAATAGGAACACAGCCCTTCGGGACAGCAATGCGCGTATTGATCTTGGGCGGCGGCGTGGTCGGGATCACCACCGCTTATCAGTTGCAAAAGGACGGCCACGCGGTCACTGTTCTCGAGCAGGCACCGCAGGTGGCCGAGGGCGCGAGCTGGGCAAATGCAGGCATGATCGCGCCCGGTCACTCCTTCGTCTGGTCATCACCAGCCGCGCCAAAAATCCTGCTGAAGTCGCTGTTCCTGAAAGACCAGGCGCTTCGCTTCAAACTTTCCGCCGACCCGCATCTCTACAGCTGGTCGCTGCGCTTCCTCAGGGAATGCACGGCCGCCAAAGCGCGTCGCAACACCCTCCTCAAACATCGGCTTGCGGTCCATTCCCAATCGGTCCTGCAGGCGGTCGTCAGGGAGGAATCGATCCAATACGACAGGACCTCGGCCGGCATCCTTTACTTCCACCGCAGCCGTCAGGCGCTCGACAAGGGCGTCGCCAACATGCGCCTGCTGGAGGCCGACGGCCAGGAGATCCGCATTGTCGACGCACAGGAAATCATTGACCGCGAGCCGGCGCTGGCTTCGTCGCGCGGCAGCATTGCCGGCGGCATAATGTGTCCAACCGATGAAACCGGCGACGCCGCCAAGTTCACGCGCGCGCTGGCGGCCATCGTCGAAACGAGGGGCGGCAAGATCCTGACAAGCACGAGGATCGTCGGGATCGAACGCAGGAATGACGCGATCATCCGGGTCGTCACCGACAAGGGAGAATTTCTGGCCGACACCTACGTTCTGTGTCTCGGCGCCGAAAGCCCGATCCTCGCCCGCAAGATCGGCCTTGGTTTGCCGATCTATCCGGTCAAAGGATATTCCCTGACCATTCCCATCGTCGACCCGGCGCTGGCTCCAAAACTCCCCGTCATCGATGAGCACAATCTCGTTGCCATCACGCCGATGGGCGATCGCATCCGCGTCACCGCCACCGCGGAATTCGCGGGCTATGATCGCAGCCACAAGCCTTCGGATTTCGCCTTCATGAAGCGCGTCACGCAGGACCTGTTCCCGCGCGGTATCGCCTATGATCGCGCCGAAATGCGGGCCTGCCTGAGACCCATGACGCCCGACAATCTGCCGATCCTCGGCCTGCGCAACATCAAGAACCTCTGGCTGAACACCGGCCACGGCCATATTGGATGGACGATGGCGCATGGATCGGCCCGCATCGTCGCCGACCTGATCGCCGGCCGGGCTGCGCCGATCGCCCTCGACGGTATCCTTCCCACACAGGCGCGGTTCGCCGAACCAAGCGCCGCAAAGGCTTGACCGACGCCATGCTCCGACCCACCAGGCACAGCAACCAGGACGACGATGCGGCGTTGGCATCCAAGCCGATCAAGACCGGCCCGCGCGTCTATGAAGAGATCCGTCGCATGGCGATGGACTATCGCTTCAAGCCGAACGAGCGCATCAACGAAGTGGCGCTTGCCGCGAGGCTGAATGTCAGCCGCAGCCCGATCAGGGAGGCCCTCCAGCGGCTGGTCACGGAGGAACTCATCACCTTCCAGACCAATCGCGGCTTCTTTTGCCGCGGCTTCGATGTCGACGAGGTCGTCAATCTTTCCGACGTGCGGGCGGTGCTTGAGGAGCGCTCCGTCAGGCTGGCGATCCAGCGCGCGACCAATGAAGAGCTCGCCGCGCTCGTCGACTGGTGGACGCTCACCATGGCGCGCGCCGACTCGTTTTCCAGCGCCGAGCTGACCGCCAGGGACGAGGAGTTTCACATCCGCATCGCCAGGCTGTCAGGCAATCCCGAACTGGCGCGCATGCTCGAAGGCATCAACACGCGCATCCATTTCGTTCGCAAGATCGAAGTGGAGAAGCACCGGCGACTGTCGACAACCTACACCGAACACAGCGAAATCGCCCGAGCCATGGTAACCCGCGATGCCGACACGGCCGCAAGGCTCATGCATGACCACATCGACATCAGTGTCGCCGATGCCATGTCGACCGTCCGGGAAGGCCTGGCCCGGATATACGTCGACGTCGATCAGATCTGACCAGCATCCCGGATCCGATTAAGCAATCCCTGGCCGGTCAGGCAACCTTGTCGAGCAGCGGCCTGAGCGCCGGGTGAATTTCCGGCGAGGCGTGCTTGATCAGGGTCAGCAGCGCGCGTTCGTTCTCGTAAAGTGGCCTGTCGACGCCGATATGTTCGATCAGCCAGCCGGCTTCGCCGGCATCGATCGTCTCGGCACGGCGGGCCAGGGCCTCGGCCGCCCTGTTCTTGGCTTCCCATTCGGCTTCGATGTCGCCAGGAGATCGGTAGGCCTCCATGATGCCGGCAAGCCCGCCGGAGATCATGCGGCTGAAGAAGCCGCCGATTTCCGGATCGGCATGTTCGAGGAAGGCGTCATGGCGCAGCGCCACGTCGCGCGTCGGTGCTTCGTAGCCGGCCGAGCACATGACGAAATTGGCGATCGCCTTGACGAACAGCTCGTTCCAGGACGGATCGTTTTGTCCTTGAGCAGTCCGCTCGTTGATCTTGAGCAGCACCTCGGCCTCGGCGCGCGTGATGGCGATGTTGCCGTCGCCGCCATGGGCATGGAGTATCCGGCGCAAAAGCTCGACCTCCGCCTGCGCGACGAGGCCCGGAGCCAGCGCGCCGCCGAGCATCAGCGGCCCCTTGCCGTCAATGACGGCATGCGCCACCTGCTCCAGCGCATACACACAAAGCTGGGCCGGCGACGATTTCGCCTGTTCCAGCACATGCACCAGCAATTCGAGTTCGGTCCGGCTGTCGACCATGCCGTCGCGCGAGATCGTGCGGATCAGCCAGTCGGCATTGTCCTGCGAGATATAGCCCGATGGCTTTTCCTGGTGGACGATATAGTCGGTGACCGCCTCAATGAAGAAGGGCGGCCATTCCTGGCATTTGTCCTTCGCCGTGGCATCGAGCGCGAACAGCGCCTCGGCCTCGCCACGCGTCACGACGCCGTCGCCGAACACTTCATGGCGCAACATCGCCACGTCCTCCGCGGCGATGCGGCTTTTCGAGGTCAGCCCGGCCACCGGCGCGCTCATGATCAATTCGCCCATTTGTCGTCCCCGTCCGCCGTCGCCAAGCGCCGGCCCCATAGCGTCACACAAGCCAACATATCAGCAGTGTCTTGAAAAACCGGCAAACGGCGTGGTTAGTGAAGACTTGTCGCCAACGCATGTCGCCTGACAGCGTGCCGCGGTTTGAAGAACGACATGCACGCGCTTTAGATGTTGCTGACAGGTGACAAGCCGTCGCGCGCAAGCTATGGATGGCGCGTCGAGGACTCAGGGTCTTGAGTCCTACCTGTTTGCGGGAGAGAACAGCGAGAGCTGTCGCCGAAGGGGAAATCGCCCGAAATCTCTCAGGCAAAAGAACCGTAGACGGGAAAGACACTCTGGAAAGTCGGGGCTTGCCCCCGCGCCGAAGGTGTAAGCGCCGCTGACAGAGTTCCGGCTGCGCGAGTCTCTCAGGCTTCAGACAGAGGGGCACGGACTGGTCGCCATTCGCGACCGATTGCGTGCGACTCTGGAGACGACATGACGGGCGACGACACAAAACACCTTCCCCTTGAAGATATCCATATGGCCGCCGGTGCGCGCTTCGGCGCCTTTGCCGGCTGGTCGATGCCGCTGACCTATCCGGCCGGCGTCATGAAGGAACACCTTCACACCCGCGAGCAGGCCGGCCTGTTCGACATCTCGCATATGAAGCTGTTCGAGGTCAGCGGACCGGAAGCGGCGGCACTGCTCAACCGTGCCTGCCCACTGGATGCCGGCGCGCTCGAAATCTCGCAATCCAAACTGTCCTTTTTCCTCAACGAAGCAGGCGGCATCCTCGACGACCTGATCGTCACCAGGCTTGGCGATGCCAGGTTCATGGTGGTCGCCAATGCCGGCAACGCCGTAGCCGACGAAAAGCATTTGCGTGCACTTGCCGCGGATTTCGACGCCAGGATCGAGCCGCTCGACCGCGTCTTCCTGGCCATCCAGGGTCCTGAAGCCTGGGCCGCCCTTTCCCGCGCCGGCATCGAGACCGGCTCGCTGCTGTTCATGCATGGGGTCGAACCGCGCAAGAACTGGTTCATGAGCCGGTCGGGCTATACCGGCGAGGACGGGTTCGAGATCGGCTTGCCGGAGGCCGATGCACGCGACCTCGTCGCGAAGCTGCTCGGAGACGAGCGCGTGCTGTGGATCGGCCTGGCTGCGCGCGACAGCCTGCGCCTGGAGGCCGGTCTCTGCCTGCATGGCCAGGACATCACACCGGAAACCGACCCGGCCAGCGCCGCCTTGATGTGGGCAATTCCAAAGGACATCCGCGCTTCCGGCACTTTCATCGGCGCCGATGCGCTCCGCGCCGCGGTGGAACGAGGACCCGCGCAAAAGCGCGTCGGTTTGAAGCCGGAAGGCCGCCAGCCGGTGCGTGGCGGTGCCGCGCTCTTCGACGCCGACGGCAACCCGGCCGGCCATGTCACGTCGGGCGGCTTCGGCCCCTCGGCCGGCCATCCGGTCGCCATGGGCTATGTCTCGACACCTCTGGCAAAGCCCGGAACACGGGTTTTCGCCGATGTGCGCGGCACGAAAATCCCAGTCGATATCAGCTCCCTGCCCTTCACACCGCATCGCTACCGAAAAGGATGATCTCAATGGCAACGACCTATTTCACATCAGATCACGAGTGGCTCCGCGTCGAGGGCGGCATCGCCACGGTCGGCATCACTGATTACGCGCAGGAGCAGCTCGGCGACCTCGTCTTCGTCGAACTGCCGGAGACGGGAAAGAAATTGACCAAGGGCGACACCGCCGTCGTGGTCGAATCCGTCAAGGCGGCGTCCGATGTCTATGCACCAGTCGACGGCGAGATCACCGAGGCCAACGGCACGCTGTCGTCGGATCCGTCACTGGTCAATTCGGCCGCAACAGGGGCCGGCTGGCTGTGGAAGATGAAGCTTGCCGACGAAAGCCAGCTCGCCGGTCTCATGGATGAGGCCGCCTACAAAGCCCATATCGGTTGATATCAGGACTTATTGAGATGACCGCAGCACCCTACCCCTTCTCGGCCCGCCATATCGGTCCCGGCCTCAACGATACCAGAGCCATGCTGGCCGCCATCGGCGTGCCCTCGATCGAGACGCTGATCAGCCAGTCCGTCCCGAAGTCGATCCGGCTCGATCGGCCGCTTGCCCTGCCGGCACCAGCGAGCGAGGCGGAAGCGCTGGCTGAGCTTTCGGCTGTCATGGCCGGGAATACGGTGCTGAAGAGCTTCATCGGCGCCGGTTATCACGGCGTCCATGTGCCGCCGGTTATCCAGCGCAATCTGTTCGAGAACCCGGCCTGGTATACGGCCTACACGCCCTATCAGGCCGAGATCAGCCAGGGCCGGCTGGAAATGCTGTTCAACTTCCAGACCCTGGTCACCGAACTGACCGGCCTGCCGGTGGCATCGGCGTCGCTGCTGGATGAAGCAACCGCCGTGGCCGAGGCGGTCGGCATTGCGCTGCGCCATCACCGCGACAAGCGCACCAAGGTAGCACTTGCCGGCACGCCGCACCCGCAGACGCTGGACGTGGTGCGCACCCGCGCCGAGCCGCTCGGCATCGAGATCGATGGCGAGACGATCGACGACAACACCGCCGCCCTGCTTGTCTCCTGGCCGGATACATTTGGCGTCTATGGCGACCACAAGGCAGCGATCGACAAGGCACACGCGACCGGCGCTCTCGTCGTCTTCATCGCCGACCCGCTCGGCCTGACGCTGACCGACGCGCCGGCCAAGCTTGGCGCCGACATCGCCGTCGGCCCGATGCAGCGCTTTGGCGTGCCGATGGGCTTTGGCGGCCCGCACGCGGCCTATTGCGCCGTCTCCGACAGGCTGACGCGGCTGATGCCTGGCCGCCTGGTCGGCCAGTCCACCGACAGCAAGGGCCGGCCCGGATACCGGCTTGCCTTGCAGACGCGTGAGCAGCATATCCGCCGCGACAAGGCGACCTCCAACATCTGCACCGCGCAGGCGCTGCTCGCCAATATGGCGACCGCCTATGCCATCTGGCACGGCTCCGCCGGGCTGCAGGCGATTGCCGGGCGCATCCACACGCTGGCCAATCGTCTTGCCGCCGGGCTCAAAGCAGCAAACATCTCCGTGCTCGGTTCAAGCCGCTTCGACACGGTGACGGCCGAGGTGAAGGGCAAGGCAGCTTCGATCGCCGCCGCCGCTGAAAAGGGCGGCAGACTGCTGCGTGCCGTCGATGCCGACCACATCGGCATCGCCTTCGACGAAACCTCCACCGAGGCCGATCTCGACGCAATCGCGGCCCTGTTCGGCGCCAAGGCTGGTGCCTCCGCCGACAGCACGGTGCCCGGCAAGCCGCGCGGCAAGGAGTTCCTGACCCAGCCTGTTTTCCACGAAAACAAGTCGGAAACCGAGATGATGCGCTTCCTGCGCCGGCTGGCCGACAAGGACCTGGCGCTCGACCGCGCCATGATCCCGCTGGGATCCTGCACCATGAAGCTCAACGCCGCCGCCGAGATGATGCCGGTGAGCTGGCCGAGCATTGCCAATCTGCACCCTTTCGCCCCGGCCGCGCACTCGGCAGGCTACCGTGCCATGATCGGCGAGCTGGAGGGCTGGCTGTCGGAGATCACCGGCTTCGACGCCGTCACCTTGCAGCCCAATGCCGGCAGCCAGGGCGAATATGCCGGACTGCTCGCCATCCGCGGCTATCACCGCTCGCGCGGCGACAACCACCGCACCGTCTGCCTGATCCCCTCCTCGGCGCATGGCACCAATCCCGCGAGCGCGGCGATGGCCGGCATGAGCGTCGTCGTCGTGCGCTGCACCGAAGACGGCAACATCGACATGAACGACATGAAGGCCAAGGCGACTGAGCATGCGCAAAATCTCGCAGCGCTGATGTTCACCTATCCCTCGACGCATGGCGTGTTCGAGGAAGGCGCACGCGATCTCTGCGCGCTGATCCATGAGCATGGCGGCCAGGTCTATTTCGACGGTGCCAACCTCAACGCGCTGGTCGGGCTTGCCCGTCCCGGCGACATCGGCGCCGATGTCTGCCATATGAACCTGCACAAGACCTTCTGCATTCCGCATGGCGGCGGCGGACCCGGCATCGGGCCGATCGGCGTCAAGGCGCATTTGAAGCCGTATTTGCCCGGCCATGTCACCGAAGGCTCGGCGCACGCCGTCTCCGCCGCCCCCTTCGGCAGCGCCTCGATCCTGCCGATCACCTGGATGTATATCCGCATGATGGGCGCCTCGGGCCTGAAGCAGGCGACCGAAACAGCGATCCTTTCCGCCAACTACATCGCAACGCGGCTCGGTGCGCATTTCCCGGTGCTCTACAAGGGCAGGCAGGGACGCGTCGCGCATGAATGCATCCTCGACACCCGTGTGCTCAAGGAGAGTGCAGGCATCAGTGTCGACGATGTCGCCAAGCGGCTGATCGATTATGGTTTTCACGCGCCGACCATGTCCTTCCCGGTCGCCGGCACGCTGATGGTGGAGCCGACCGAGTCCGAGCCTAAGCGGGAAATCGACCGCTTCTGCGAGGCCATGATCGCGATATCGGCAGAGGCAGCAAAAGTCGCCAGGGGCGAATGGCCTTTGGCCGACAATCCGCTGGTCAACGCGCCGCACACCGCCGCCGAGGCGCTGGCCGGCCAGTGGAACCATCCCTACTCGCGCCTGGAAGCGGCCTATCCGGCCGGCGACGCCGACACGGCAGCCAAGTACTGGCCTCCGGTGTCACGCATCGACAATGTCGCCGGCGACCGCAACCTGGTCTGCTCGTGCCCGCCGCTGTCCGACTATCTGGGGGCCGCGGAGTAATTTACGCTGAGCGCAAGGCCGGCTTGATCGGCTCGGCCTTGCCCATCCTCTTGCGGCTGATGACGCAATTTCGTCCGGCGCGTTTGGCGGCATAGAGCGCTGCGTCTGCCTCGGTGAGCACGTTGTCGAGGCTGCTGCCGCTTGCCTCGCCAAAGCCGATGCCGCCGCTGACCGTGCTGCGCAATTTGCCGAGCTGGGTGGGGACGATTTCGGCGCCGAAAGCCACGCCGATCTTGCTGGCGAGATCGTAGGCCTTTTCGTCCGTCATCCGCGACATGACGACTGCGAACTCCTCGCCGCCAAGGCGAAAAGCGTCGACGCCGGGCCGGGCATATTTCTTGATGACGGCGGCAAAACGGCACAAGACCTGATCCCCAACCGGGTGACCGTAGACATCGTTCGTCCGCTTGAAGTGGTCGAGGTCGAACATGACGATGGACATGAATGGACCGAAACTCCGCTCGCCGTAAAGCGACGTCAATGCCCGGCGGTTCAGCAACCCTGTCAGCGGGTCGGTCATGGTCTCGGCCTTGAGCTCGATCTGCGCCTGCAGATGATGGAGGGAGAGCGTCAATGCTCCGAGCCCGGTCATGCAGGCCACCGCCACGACGGAATTCAATCGTTCGGCCCAATTGTCGGGCGCAACCGCGAGCGTCCATTGCCCCTTGGTCAGCAGAACCACGCCGCAAAACGCAAACGACATCGCGCAGGTGCCGCTCAGAAACGAAACCACCAGAAGGATGCGGCGATCGTGACTGCCGTTGATCCAGAACATGGCGCCGATCGCCGACAGCAGCGCCGTCACCGTGGTGTAGGTGATGATGAAACCAACGCCGTCAAAGCCCATAAAGGTCACGATGGCACAAATGGCCATGGCAGCAAGCGCCGGTGCAACGGCGCGCCTGTAGCCGGGCACGCCGAGATATTGCATGGCCGACAAGCAGAGGATCAGGAACCCCAGGCTGAGCAGCGCAAGCACGATCTGGCAAAGCAGCGGATCGGGATCCTTGGTGTACCGCCAGAACAGGATCACATGCGCGACGAGCACCAGAATTCCGCACGCCACCGTCAGCACGAAACCTGCCTTGGGTGCGGTGAACCAGATCGCAAACATGGTGACGCTGAGGCATATGCCCGACAGCGCGGCTGCGAGCAGGAGCGAACTGAAGTCCAGCATATCGGGCAAGGGCCTCTCGAGCGTCGGCGGTTGCGCTGCATTCTAGGTCAGCGGCTGCCCCCAGATACGGGTTTTCAGGCGATCCATCGATGCAACCTGCAGATAGGGTTTACAAAGCGTCGATGGCACGTGTCCCGAAACCGGACCATTGGACGCGAGATCAACCCTTGTTCAGGAGAGCGAGGTTGGCGTTGACGACGGTGGGATCGGCCATGCCGGCCTTCGCTTCGAGCAGCAGCGCCTTGGCCTTCTTGCGATTGCCGCGCAGCAGTTGCGAATAACCCATATTGTTGACGATCTGCGGCCTGCGACCGGCGACTTTCAGAAGCTGGCCGTAGGCACGGTCGGCGAAGTCGAAGCGGCCGAGTTCATCATAGGAAGCCGCGAGCCCCATCCAGGCCTCCGCATTGTCGGCCTTCAACTCGACGGCCTTGCGGAAGTGCTTTTCGGCGAGGCCGTAATTGGCGTCGCGAAACTGCGCCTTGCCTTGCGCCAGATCGGAGGTTTCGGTGTCTTTAGCCGCCGGTTGGATGGCGGTGGTCTTGGTGGTGTCGACGCCACTCGTCGAACAGCCAGACATCATCAAGACGGCCGCCATCGTGGCCATTGCCGGGAAATTATTGTGACGCATGCCCCTGCCTCATCGCCCGATTTGCCGGGTCGTTCTTCAGGAAACACAATATATCAGCGGCGATTAAACTTCGGTGCCGAAACGCCGCCAAAATTCGGCTTCGGGCACACCAGCCATTAACCACCAGGCCGCGGTGCTTCAGTCGCAGCCAGCGGCGTCCTCACGGCTCCAGGGCTTTGAGCCCCGCAGGAGCCGTATACCGGCTGCCGTCATAGCGCAGCCGGTAGGTTTGGCTCACGGACTTGCCGGGATGGGACTGGCACTCGCCATCCTTGTCGGGCAACGGATTGTCGGTATCCATTCGCTCGACCACCGTTATGTCGTGGTAGCCATGATGTTTGGCCGGGCTCATCGCCAGGCTAACCCGACTGGTATGGAAGGATCCGGCGCAATTGGTATCACCCTCGCCGCCATTGCCGGCCACGACCAGGCCATCGAGCACCATCCTCAGGGAATCGCCATCGACGGCATAGAGCCGCAGGTCGGTTTCACTGAACGGATTGGGCAGCGAATTGTTTGCCATTTCGATGCGCAGGCCAAAGGCAGTAACATCGGGCGCCAGCGCATAGCGGCCGGTATCAAGTTCCACCTGGCGGATGGCGATGGCATCATCATTCATCAGCCCGGGCTGGAGCAGGCGCTGGCGCACCTGCCGGCT
Organism: Mesorhizobium sp. WSM4833; assembly: GCF_055811095.1. Taxonomy (NCBI): domain Bacteria; kingdom Pseudomonadati; phylum Pseudomonadota; class Alphaproteobacteria; order Hyphomicrobiales; family Phyllobacteriaceae; genus Mesorhizobium; species Mesorhizobium sp. WSM4833. The sequence continues at coordinate 431,428 of NZ_JBVVQG010000006.1, read as the reverse complement.
CTTCCTGTCGACAATCAAAAGCTCGATATCGCCGGCATGCGCGTAGTCGCTGGGTTGGGACCCGTCCATCAGCGGCACTGCGACCAACAGCAGGTCGTCATGGGCGGGCCAGATCTTGCAAACCAGCCCTGGCGGATCGCCATACGCGAATGTCAGGGCAATGCTGGTGTGGGGTTCGAGCGTGAACGAGGTGCCGTCGGCGCTCTTTCGAGCTTTGGGATAGGCCTGCTGCACCAAGGCGGCGGCATCGCCGCAATCGCCGGCCACGGCCCAGGCGGGCGACAGGCTGGCCGCGGCAAGGCCAAGGAAGAGGGTGCGCAGCAGCATGGACTTTCTCACCTGCAAAGCCGGGTTCGGTCAGGACAATGGTTTGTCAGCCCCTTGCTAGGGCTTTTGTGGAGCGCTCGCTAGTGCGCCGTCATTTTGACGATGACTGGAATGGCCGCGATCATCAGCACCACCGGCAGGATGCACACAACCACGGGCACCGACATCTTGGCAGGCAGAGCGTGCGCCTTTTCCTCGGCCAACGACATACGCTTATGGCGCATGTCGTCGGAGAAGACGCGCAGCGCCCCCGACAGGCTGGTGCCGAGTTCCTTGGACTGCTGCAGCAGCGTGGCGAAGGAACGCACCTCGTCCAGGCTGAGGCGATCGGCGAGCGCCTTCAGCGCATCGTCGAGGCTGCGCCCGGCCCTCAGCTCCAGCGACACCAGCTGCAGGTTCTGGCTGAGCGCGGGATAAGTCTTGGCGAGTTCCTTGGAGACGCGCTCTATGCCTGCCTCCATGCTCATGCCGGCATCCGAGCAGACAATCATCAGGTCCATGAAATCGGGAAACCCGTTGCGGTACTCACGCCTGCGTTCCCGCACTTTCTGGCTCAGCACCAGGCCGGGCAGGAAATAACCGGCCGCGCCCGACAGGATGACGAATGTCCAGCGGCTGGCCATCGTTGCGTCCGGACTGGCCATCCAGCGGTTGAGCACAAACACACCGATTGCCGTGCCGATCATCGCGGTGAACCGGATCAGGAAGAACGTACCGACAGCGCGCGGCTCCATGTAGCCCGCCTGGATAAGCTTCATGCGCAGCCGGGCGACATTTTCCGGATCGCTCCTGGCGTAGAATTCCTGCGCCCGCTTCACCGCCTTCTCGCGCACGATGCCGGTATTCTTCTTTTGCACCGGCTCCGGTTTGGCGGCCACGGGACCGTTGTCGACCCTGAGCCGGCGCATGACCTCGTTGCGATCGCCCTTCGCCATGACAACAGGCCAGGCAACAGCGGCAGCACCCACCGCCAGCAGCAGTATGGCCACCGGCATCAATGAGGTCGGCGCAAGCGAGGCGAGGAATTCGATGAAACCCTGCATGTCAGAACTTGAAATTCGACATCTTGAACATCATCAGATTGCCCAGCATCAGCCAGGTGATCGACGCGCCAAGCAGATACCAGGTCTTCGGCTCGCCCCAGACGTCGCTGTAGAAGCCCGGCATCAGTGCCATGATGGCGGCAAACAGCAACGCCGGCACGGCCGTCAGAATGTAGGCCGACATCCGGCCTTCTGTCGCAATGGCGCGCACCTTGCGGCGCAGCTTGCCACGCTCGCGAATCGTCGTCGCCAGGCCGTCGAGGATCTCGCGCAGATTGCCGCCCGAACTGGTCTGGATCGAGACGGCGGTGACGAACAACGGCAGATCCTCCTGGCCGACCCGGTCGAACAGCGAGTTCAACGCCGAAACCAGATCGGATCCGTAGGTCACTTCGTCGGCGATGACGCCGAACTCGCTGCCGATCGGGTCGGGCATCTCGCGCGCCACCATGGCGATCGCCACCGGCACCGGATGGCCGGCCTTCAGGCCACGCGTGATCAGTTCCAGCGCCTCCGGCAACTGCATGCCGAACCGCTTCAGCCGGCGCTTGCGCTTGAAACGCAGCGTCAGCACCGGCAACAGCGGCATGAGCACCACGAACAGGACGAACCCCATCAGCGGCGGCAAGCCGTACCAGATGGCGACCAAGGCCATCGCCATCGCCACGCCGCAGGTGATCATGAGGAATTTCGACAGCGGCATGATCATGCCCGACTGGGTTCGCAGCGCGCGAAACCGGTCCGCCGAAAACAGCGGCGTGCCCGCGTCAAGGCCGCGCTCCTTGCGCAGTTGGACGAGCACCTGCTCCTGGCTGATCTTGTTTTCCTGCAGCTTCATGCGCCGGTTGATGGCGGTGCGCTTGTCGCTGCGGCCGGCATAAAGCAGGTAACAGGCCTCGGCGATCAGGATGCCGGTCAGCGCGGCCGCGGCATAGACGACATAGATCGCGCTCATTCCATCGAACACTTGGCTACTCCTGCGGCCGGCCGGGTTCGAAATATCGTCCGGGAAACTCGATGCCCATGGCGCGCAGGTCCTCGAGGAAGCGCGGCCGGATGCCGGTCGCCTCGTAGTGGCCCAGAATCTTGCCGTCGGCCTCCATGCCGGTGCGCACGAAGCGGAAGATCTCCTGCATCTGGATGACATCGCCTTCCATGCCGGTCACCTCGGCGACACTGGTCACCTTGCGCTTGCCGTCGGACAGGCGCGTCAGTTGGACGATCAGGTCGAGCGCGCTGGCGATCTGGCTGCGGATCGACTGCACCGTCATCGGCATGCCGGTCATGCCAAGCATCTGCTCGAGCCGCGAAATGGCGTCGCGCGGCGTGTTGGCATGGATGGTCGCCATCGACCCTTCGTGGCCGGTGTTCATTGCCTGCAGCATGTCGAAAGCCTCCTCGCCGCGGCACTCGCCGAGGATGACGCGGTCGGGGCGCATGCGCAGTGCGTTCTTGACCAGGTCGCGCTGCTTCAACTCGCCATGGCCTTCGATGTTGGCCGGACGTGTTTCCATGCGCGCGACATGCGGCTGCTGCAGCTGAAGCTCGGCCGCGTCCTCGATGGTGATCAGCCGCTCGTCTTCCGGAATGAAGGCCGACAGTGCATTGAGCATGGTCGTCTTGCCGGTGCCGGTGCCGCCCGAAATGATCGTCGTCTTGCGGGCATGCACGGCCGCCGCCAGCACTTCGGCCATGTTCTGGGTGATGGCGCCGAATTCGACCAGTTTATGCAGGCCGAGCTTGTTCTTGGAGAATTTGCGGATCGACACCAGCGGGCCGTCGACCGCAACCGGGCGGATGGCCGCGTTGAACCGCGAGCCGTCCAGCATGCGGGCATCGACCATCGGCTGCGATTCGTCGACGCGGCGACCCACCGCGGCGACGATCTTGTTGACGATGCGCAGGAGATGCGCCTCGTCCTTGAACGGAATGTGGACCGGCTGCAGCTTGCCCTTCTTTTCGACAAAGCAGTTCATGTGGCCGTTGATCAGGATATCGTTGATGTCGGGATCCTTGAGCAGCGGCTCGAGCGGACCGAGGCCGACCATCTCGTCGACGATGTCGTCGACCAGCGCGTCAAGCTCGACGGTGTTGATCGCCATCCGCTCCTGCTTGGTCTTTTCCGAAACGAAGTCATGCACTTGCCGGCGCATCTCATCCTTCGGCAAACGCTCCAGCGCGACAAGATTGATCTCTTCGAGCAGCAGCCGGTGGATACGCACGCGCGCATCGAGCACCTTGTTGGCATTCTTTGCCAGCGCTGCTTCCGGCTTTGCCGGCAAAGCCTTTCGGCTGGTTGGTATAACGACGGCATGATGGGCGACCGGCGTCGTCTCAGGCGCGCGCTGCGGACGCGCATCGCGGTTCTGCAGGGTGGAGAAGCGGCTGGTCATCCGGCTTTCCTCTTCAGCAATCCACGGCCCATGCCAAACAGCGAGCGCGATTTCGCCCGGGTCGGGACCGCTTCTTCCGGCAGGATGATCTTCTTCAGATCGTTGACGACATTGGCGTTGGGATCGATCTCGTGCAGCGGTACGCCGCGATCGACTGCTTCGCGCACCAGCCGGTAGTTGTTGGCGATGCCGCCGACGAAATGCTCGCCAAGGATTTCCTGGACGTCCGCCTGCTTGATGCCGTTATCGAACATCTTCTGTTCGAAACGGTTGACGATGACGTTCGGCTTCACTTCCTTGCCGGCCGTCTCGTAGACCGCCTGGATCAGCCGCTGGGTGTGGCGCAGGCACGGCACCGTCATTTCCGCGACGATGTAGAGCTTGTTGGAACCGAGCAGCACGGTCTCCGTCCATGGAAACCAGGTGCGGGGCATGTCGATGACGACATTGTCGAAATAGGCCGAAACGAGATCCAGCATGCGCACCACGACATCGGTCTTGAACGAGCGCATCTCGGCTGGATGCGCCGGTGCCGCCAGCACGCAAAGCCCGCTGGCATGCTTGGACAGCATCACGTCGAGCAGTTGGCGGTCGAGACGCTCGGGCTGGTTCTCGATCTCGGTGATGTCGAAACGCGGTTCGAGGTCGAGATATTCGGCACAGGCGCCCTGCTGGAAGTTGAGATCGACGACGCAGGTCGACGCTCCGCGCGTCACCGAGTGATGCAGCTGAAAGGCGGTCTGCAGCGCCAGCGTCGTGGTGCCGACGCCGCCCGCCGCAGGCATGAAGGTATAGATCTGCGACTCGGTGTTTTCCTCGCGCCCGGGCCCTTGCAGCGCCCGTACGACGGAGCGCACCAGATCGGCCGTGGTGATCGGCTTGACCAGGAAATCCGCGACCTTGAGCTGCACGAGAATGCGCACCGCGGCCGCGTTGAACTCCTGGGTGACGACGACGACCGGAACCTTGTCCTCCAGCCGGCGCATGATGCGCTGCAGCGACTCGACTTCCTCCAGCCTTGCCGCATCCATGTCGACGATGATGGCGCCGAAGTCGGCTTCCTGGATCTCACCGCGCAACTCGGTAACGTTCTTCTCCACCGTCGAGAGCTGTATGATCTCGGAGGCGGAAAATGCGGTGCGCGTGTCCTGCGCAAACGTCCTGTCGGTCGATACGAGCAGGATCTTCCTGGTCTTGATGCCGTTTGCCATTCTGTCAGCCTGTCAGGTCGCCCGTTGACCAGTTGCCCGTTGAATCAGTTGCCTGTGGTCGACTGCGACGCCTTGGCACCGGCCGCCTGATCGGGTGTGACAGCCGCGGCACTGCCTCGTTGGGCCGGCACCAGGAGCCTGGTGTTCTGGACCCCGTATTTCCAGGGATCGACCATCTGCATGACGGTGTTGGCGGCCTGCGCATTGCCGGCGCCGGCCGTTGGCCCTTCGCTGCGCACATAGTCGTCGCTGGTGCAGCCGGCGGCAAAGCCGGCCAGCAGCAAGGCGACGCTCGATCCAAAGACCAGACGCATGGCTTCAATCCTTCGGCAGGTCGAGGAAATGCCCAGCCGAAGCGGCCGCTGCAGGTTGGGTGACGCGGCCGTCTGCCAGCGCCACGGTGCGACCGGCATCGGAATCCTTCACTTCCTCGGTGTTGTTGAGAAAATAGTCGGCATTGCTGGCCGGCTGCGTGCCATCTGTCGGCTCGACGAGCTTCTTCGACGGATCGACCGGCTTGACCAGATAGGGCGTTACGATGATGACGAGGTCGGTCTCGCGCCGCTGATAGGATTTCGACGAGAACAGCGCCCCAAGCACCGGCATCTTGCCGAGGCCGGGAATGCGCGACGTGGTGATGTCGTTTTGCGACTGCAGCAGTCCAGCGATCATGAAGCTCTGGCCGTTCTTCAGGTCGACCGACGTCCTGGCACGGCGCACGATGAAGCCAGGAACCGAGATCGTCCCGATATTGTAGGAGGCCGACGCGTCGATCGAGGAGACTTCCGGCGCGATATCAAGGCTGACCAGCCCGTCTTTCAGAACCGTAGGCGTGAAATCCAGGCTGACGCCGTATTTCTTGTAGCTGACCGAGATCTTGCCGTTGTCCTCCGAGACCGGGATCGGGAACTCGCCGCCGGCGAGGAAGCTAGCCGTCTGGCCGGACCGGGCGATCAGGTTCGGCTCGGCCAGTCGCCGCGCCAAGCCGCGCTCTTCCAGCGCCTTGATGGCGATATCGATCGATACGCCGTTCGATAGGAGACGACCGATGATCTCGCCAGTACCGGCCGCCGGCACTGTGCCCGGATCGATCGAGACGTCGCGGCCGCCAAGGCCATAGGCGAAATTGGCGGCGTATTTGGCACCCAGATCCTGGCCCGCCTGGCGGTTGATCTCGACAAAGCGGACGTTGAGCTGGACCTGCTGCGAAGATGAGATGTTGACCGAGTTGATCACCTCCTCGGCACCGGAAAAGCGCGTCGCGATCTTGTTTGCCTTTTCGGCGGCGACGGCATCGTCGGCCTCGCCCGACAGCACGACACGGCCATTGGCCGATCCGACCTTGATCCTGGCATCCGGCACGCTGGCGCGAATGGTGCTGGCCAGTTGGTCGGTGTCGAGCGTCACCTCGATGTCGACGGTGCCGACAAGCTGCTTTTTCTCATCGAACAGCGCAATCCCGGTGGTGCCGAGATTGTTGCCGAGCACATAGAAGGATTTGTCGGTCAGCGGATTGACGTTGGCGATCTCCGGATCGCCGATGACGATCTGGTAGAAGGCAGCACTGGTGATGATCGTCTTCGGCTTGCCCTTGGCAACCTTGATCGAGGCATTCTTGGTCGACGACACGTAGACGACGTCGTTGTCAGCTCTCGCCGCCGAGGCGCCCAAGGCCAGCATCGCCGCAGCGGCCAGCGAAGACGCGACAGCCACGGCGCGCAAAACGCGCAACCGCGTCATGACCCGATATATGAACAGCCCGAACATTGTCCCGTCCCTCACCCAGTCCCCACTGGTTTATTTCTGGTCCCGCGAAGGAACCTGGTATTCCTCGGCCTTCGTGCCGCGCGTTACGATGACCGTCTTGAACTTCGGTTTCTCCGGCTCCTTGGTGACGGCGTCGAACACCGAGCCGGCCGCGGCCTGCACATTCGAGGCGACCGATCCGCCGAAGGAGGAGATGGTGGTGACGCCGCTCTTGCCGTCAGCGCCTTCGCTGGCGGACCGAAGCGACAGCGAGAGCGTGCCGACGGTGCGGGCCAGCGCTACTTTCTGCGCGCCGTCCGTCGTCACCTCGATGGTCACCGAATTGGAAATCTGCGGCGTCGTCTGGCGCTCGTCGGCGCCCTGCCCGACGCTCAGCACCTTGGCATCGGCGACAACGATCTCGGAGGTGATGGTGGAACCGGCAGCGCCTTGCGCATTCTTGGCCACTTCCTGGATTTCGCCGGCATCGCGCGTCAGCACCACGTCAACGCGGTCACCGGGCGTGACGAAGCCGCCGACTCCGGCGATCTCGTCGGTGCGGATGGTGACCGCCCGCATTCCGGGCGTCATCATGTTGGAGAGCGTCGCGCGGCCATTCGGGCCGGACAGCTTGGTCAGCAGCACCGGTTCGTTGACCTCGATCGGCGACAGCACCACGCGGCTGCCGTCGGCGAGCAACGCATTGATGGTGGTGAAGGCGCCCTGCGGCACGGACTCTTGCGACCACGGGATTTCGCTGAGCTGCGCGCGGTCGAGCTCCATGCCGTAGCGCAACGGGGCATTCGCCACCACGATGGTCTTGAATTCGACTTTCGGCACGACAGGTGCCGGAATCGACGACGTCTTCTCTTCGGAATCGGCCTTGGCCTGGCTTTTGACCCAGAAATCCGCGGCAAAGATCGAGATCGCGCCGAAAACGGCGGCGATGCCGATCATCGATATGGCCTTGCCCCTCACGCCTAAACCCCTGATATCAGCAGTTTCTTATTTAGTTGGGCTCACGTTAGGCGGCATTGTTAAAGAATCAGGAATCCCGGGCGTTGGTATCGGATCTATTTCCGCCGGCTTGGTTATCGAATGGTTTTGGGGTAAGAGGGCCCAGATCCCCGAACGGAACAGGAACCTCGGTCGCTTGGCGCTGAAAAGCGTGGCAGTATCGCGAGGTGATTCGCAGCACCGGAACCTATGGCAGGCATGGACGACAGCAACGATCTCTTCGGCAATATGGACAAGCAGCCGCAGCCGGTGCGTACCGCTGCGCGCCCGGCGGATCCACTGGTGGTGCAAGCCACCAAGCGTCCTGCCTCGACCAAGGACGGCAGCGAGGGCTATAGCGCCGCCGACATCGAGGTGCTGGAAGGGCTGGAGCCGGTGCGCCGCCGGCCAGGCATGTATATCGGCGGCACGGACGACAAGGCGATGCACCATCTGTTCGCCGAGGTCATCGACAATTCGATGGACGAAGCGGTGGCCGGCCACGCCACCTTCATCGATGTCGAGCTTTCGGCCGACGGCAATCTCGCCGTGACCGACAATGGCCGCGGCATCCCGATCGATCCGCACCCGAAGTTCAAGAAGCCGGCGCTTGAAGTGATCATGACGACGCTGCATTCGGGCGGCAAGTTCGACTCCAAGGTTTACGAGACATCAGGCGGCCTGCATGGCGTCGGCGTATCCGTGGTCAACGCGCTGTCGGACCATCTCGAGGTCGAGGTCGCGCGGGGACGGCAACTCTATCGGCAAAAATTCTCGCGCGGCGTTCCCGTGACCGGCCTGGAACAGTTGGGCGAGGTCCACAACCGGCGCGGCACAAAGATCCGCTTCCACCCCGACGAGCAGATTTTCGGCAAGGGCGCGGCGTTCGAACCGGCGCGGCTCTACCGTATGACGCGCTCGAAAGCCTATCTGTTCGGCGGCGTCGAAATCCGCTGGACCTGCGATCCGTCGCTGATCAAGGAAAAAGACCAGACACCGGCCAAGGCGGAATTCCATTTTCCCGGCGGCCTGAAGGACTATCTCAAGGCATCGCTCGGCGACGACTTCCAGGTGACGCGCGAGATTTTCGCCGGCAAGAGCGAGAAACAGGGCGGCCATGGCTCGCTCGAATGGGCGGTGACCTGGTTCGGCGGCGACGGCTTCATCAATTCCTACTGCAACACCATCCCGACCGGCGAAGGCGGCACCCACGAGGCCGGCTTCCGGAACGTTCTGACGCGGGGCCTGCGCGCCTATGCCGACCTCGTCGGCAACAAGCGCGCCTCGATCGTCACCTCGGAAGACGTCATGATCTCGGCGGCGGGCATGCTGTCGGTGTTCATCCGCGAGCCGGAATTCGTCGGACAGACCAAGGACAGGCTGGCGACGATCGAGGCAATTCGAATTGTCGAGACCGCGATCCGCGATCCGTTCGACCATTGGCTGGCCGACAATCCGCAGGAAGCCTCGAAGCTGCTCGAATGGGTGATCGCACGCGCCGACGAGCGGGTGCGCCGGCGCCAGGAAAAAGAGGTGTCGCGCAAGAGCGCGGTGCGCAAATTGCGGCTGCCGGGCAAGCTCGCCGATTGCACGCAGAATGCCGCGGCCGGTGCAGAACTGTTCATCGTCGAAGGCGACTCGGCCGGCGGCTCGGCCAAGCAGGCGCGCGACCGCGCCAGCCAGGCCGTGCTGCCATTGCGCGGCAAAATCCTCAACGTCGCCAGCGCCGGCAACGATAAGCTGGCGGCCAACCAACAGATTTCGGACCTGATCCAGGCGCTCGGCTGCGGTACGCGTTCGAAGTACCGCGATGAGGATCTGCGCTACGACCGCGTGATCATCATGACCGACGCCGATGTCGACGGCGCCCATATCGCCTCGCTGCTGATCACCTTCTTCTATCAGGAGATGCCGGCGCTGGTGCGTGGCGGCCATCTCTATCTCGCCGTGCCGCCGCTTTACTCGATCAGGCAAGGCGGCAAGGTCGCCTATGCCCGAGACGACGCCCACAAGGACGAGCTCCTGCGCACCGAATTCACCGGGCGCGGCAAGGTGGAACTGGGCCGCTTCAAGGGTCTGGGCGAGATGATGGCCGCCCAGCTCAAGGAAACCACCATGGATCCGAGGAAGCGAACGCTGCTCAGGATCGATGTAATCGACGCCGAGACGGCGACCAAGGACGCCGTCGATGCGTTGATGGGCACGAAGCCGGAGGCCCGCTTCCGGTTCATCCAGGAACGCGCCGAATTCGCCGAGACGGAAGTGCTGGATATCTAGCCGCCAGCCGGTCCATAACAAGGCTCCAGTTGCGGAGACGAGCATGTGACCAGGACGCGGCTGAAAGGCTATTTCGAGACGAGTTTAGCCGGGTTGACGCAGCCGACGCGCTCCGACTGGATCTTTGCCTTGCGCACCGTTTCAGCCGGCTTGATCGCGCTGCTGGCAGCCTATGCGCTGAAGCTCGACCATCCGCAATGGGCCATGATGACGGTGTTCATCGTCGCCCAGCCGGTTGCCGGCATGGTGCTGGCGAAGGGCTTCTACCGGCTGCTCGGCACGCTGGTCGGCGGCATCGCCGCGATCGGCATCACCACCGTTTTTGGCACCAACCCCTGGGTGCTGGTGACTGTGCTTGCCGTCTGGATCGGCATCTGCACCTTCGTCTCGTCGCTGCTGCGCAATCCGGAAGCCTATGGCGCCGCCCTGGCCGGCTACACCGCAATGATCATCGGCCTGCCCGCTTTCGGACAGCCGCATCTCGTCTTCGACCTCGCTGTCGCGCGCTGTGCCGAGATCGTGCTCGGCATCGTCTGCGCCGGCCTGACCAGCCGGCTGATCCTGCCAAAACTGGCCAGCGACGCCATCGTCTCGCGCCTGAAACGCTGCATCCTCGATCTTGCCACCTATGCCGGCGGTGCGTTCTCCGGCGGCGACCCGGCAACGCTGTCCGCGCTGCACCGAAAGCTGGTCACGGATACCCAGACGCTCGGCGAGATGCGCGCCTATGCCAGGCTCGAGGCGCCGAGCTTCGCGCCGCGCGCGCATCCGGTCCGGCGCACCATCGGACAACTGCTCTCGGCGTTGTCGGCGGCACGTGCGTTGCATTCGCATGCCGCTCCGAAGAATGCGGCGCTCATTCCGGTGCGTTCGGAGTTGCAGGCCCTTGTCGGTGAAATGGCCGCGAAGCCCGGCGCGCTGGACGACACCACGCCTTGGGTGGCGCGGCTCGACACCATCTCGGCCAAGGCCCGGCAAATGCCCGATGCCTCGACCGACCAGGGCGACGACAGGGTCGGCACGATCACCCGCCTGACCATTGCCGCCGATTTCGCCGATGCGCTCAAGCAGGTGCTGCGCGGCCTCGATGCCCTGCGTGCGCCTGCCACGCGCCCGGCCAGGGGCAGCAGGCAGCCTGCGCTGGTGGTGCATCGCGATTACGCCGGCGCATCGCGCAACGCGGTGCGCGCTGCCCTTGCGACGCTGCTGGTCGCGGCCTTCTGGTTGACGACGAAATGGTCGGAAGCCGCCGGCACGGTCATTCTCGTTGCCGTCGTGTCGAGCCTGTTTGCTGCTCGCCCCGACCCTGTGCAGGTCGCCTGGGGCTTCTTCAAGGGAACCCTGCTGGCGCTGCCCTTTGCTTTTCTCGTCGGCCAGATCGCATTGCCTGCCCTGCCCGGCTTCGGCTGGTTCATGCTGTTTGTCGTGCCGATCCTGGTGCCGACGGCGCTGGCCATGGCCAATCCACGCTACGTCGGCGTGGCGACGGCTTTCGCCATCAACTTTCTCGCCTTCCTCAGTCCACACCAGGCGATGATCTACGATCCCGGGCCCTTCTTTGCCGGTTCGGCGTCGATCCTGGTCGGCATCCTGCTGGCGATCGGTGTCTTCATCGTCGTGCTGCCGGCCGATCCTTGGCTCGCGGCCAACCGCATCGTGCGCGCCATGCGTGAGGATCTGGCGCGGCTTTGCCTGCATGAGCGGGTGCCGAGGCGGTCGGCCTTCGAGAGCCTCGCCTACGACCGCATCAACCAATTGATGCCGCTGGTGCAGAATGCCGGTCAGAAAGGCGATGCGGTTCTGGGCGGCGGCGTCGCCGCCGTCACCGTCGGCCTGGAGGTCCTTCGGCTGCGCGATGCGAGCCAAAGCCATGCCATCCCATCCGAGACCGCGCTTTCGATCGCCAACTTCCTGAGAGGGCTGGCGCGCGAACTGCTCTTCCGCGCCCCCGGCGATCCGCAGACATCCACCGTCACCGTCGCCCGGCAATATGCGGCTGGTATTGCCCAGCGAAACGGTACCGGGGAATTGCTGCAGATCGCGGCATCGCTGCGCATCATCGCCGCCGCGATGGAGGATTTTCCGGATTTTTTCGCCAGGGATAAAGGCTAGGCGGCCGCTATCGCCAGCGCGTGGCCGCGTGCGTTTTCGCGCAGCGCGTCGAGATGGATCGACTTGACCAAGGCGGCGAGATCACCCTCGGCGGATTGACCGCCCACTTCCTTGAGCATCAGCCAGCTGACCTCCTGCACACCGGCGATGCGCTTGCCGTTGGCGACCTCGCGCCAGATCTTCAGCGCACGCAGGATGATGGCGTGCGTGGCGCCGGCGAGCCCGGCGCTGCGGAACAATGCCTGCAAGGCCACGTCGTGCCCGCCGGCCAGCAGCGCCCTAACCCTTTGTTCGGACTGCTGGCTGAGCGCAACCAGTGCCGAGCCGAAGAAATCGACCTTGCCATGCGCGATGGTGCGGATGAGGAAGCTCGCGGTGAGGTCGCCACGCAGCCTGAGATGCTCGGTCAGGGCCGCATGTTCTTCCGTGCGCGTGCCTTCGATCAGCGTCACCGAAGCCTTGACGCAGGCGTCGCGCATGACGCGGTCGGCTCGCGCCGCGCCCATCATCGCCATCACCAGTGGCGACGTTTTCAGCATTTCGCCAAGCTTGACGAGCAGCATATGCCGGCAGTCGGCCGGCAGCCTGACATCCGATATCAGCGCCTCGCGCACCAGCGGCAGGTGCCCATGCCGTTCGGCCATGCGGCGGAAGCTGAGCGAGGCGATGTCGGCGCCGCTGTTGGCGAGCAGCACGGCGCAGGCGTCCGCCTCGCCGATCTCCGCGATGGCCGCAGACAGCGCCATAGAGACGAGCGGCCGGTCTGCGATCAGTTTTTGCGTCGTCTTCGGACTCGAAGCCACGCGGTTGATCAGGTCGGCGTCGGTGAGCAGCGGCGAGCGCGCCAGCACCACGCCGGCGACTTCCGGCTGGTCGGAGGCCAGCACGCTGATGATCTGCATTGGCGCGTGTTGGCTCATCGACAGCGCCTCGGCCATCGCCAGCCGCACCTTTGACGAGGCATCGTCGAGCAACAGTGTCAGCGCCGCCTCTGCGGCGCAGCGGTCCTCGAAGGGCAATTCGGAATTGATGTAGGCTCGGGCCAGAGCGCTCGCCGCCGCGGCGCGCTCCGACACCTTGGCCGTGTAGATCCATTTCAGGAAATGCGAAACAACAACCATGCCCGCCTGCTTACGCCCCTTGCCGGAAGGTTCCGACCCCACTGACGACCGTAGGCAGAATTGGTTTACGAACCGTTCACCATGTTCATTAACTGGCTTGCGAGGCTGATTTGCAGCGCCTATCAACCGTCAAGCACCTGAGGAGAAAGAAATGGCCGGACTTTATCTCGAAGAGTTCGTCGTCGGCCATGTCTTCCAGCACACGCTGCGCAAGACCGTTACCGAAAGCGACAACATGCTGTTTTCGGTGATGACGCTGAACCCGCAGCCGCTGCACATCGACTTCGATTTCGCCGCCAAGAGCGAATGGGGCAAGCCGCTGGTCAATTCGCTGTTCACGCTCGGGCTGATGATCGGCATTTCGGTCAATGACATCACCGTCGGCACCACGGTGGCCAATCTCGGCATGAAGGAAACCGTGTTTCCACATCCGGTCTTCCATGGCGATACCGTTCGCGTCGAGACGACAGTCATCTCGGTGCGCGAGTCCAGGTCGAAGCCCGATCGCGGCATCGTCGAATTCGAGCATCGCGCCTACAACCAGCATGGCGATCTCGTCGCCAAATGCACCAGGCAAGCGATGATGCTGAAGAAGGCGGCCTGATCATGCGCTCGCTGCTGTTCGTCCCCGGTGACTCCGAGAGGAAGCTGGAAAGGGGTTTTGGTGCCGGCGCCGACGTGGTCATCGTCGACCTCGAGGATTCCGTGGCGCCGCACAACAAGGCGCTGGCGCGCGGCGTAGCGGCGCGCTTCATCCTGGAACGCAGGGCACAAACGACTTCCGCCATCTATGTCAGGGTCAATGACCTCGCGACCGGGCTGACGGATAACGATCTGGCGGCGCTGGTTCCGGCGAAACCCGACGGCATCATGCTGCCCAAGTCGAACGGCGGCCAGGATGTGCAGCACCTGTCGGCAAAACTCAGGGTGCGCGAGGCCGAAAACGGCCTGGCCGACGGCGCGATCAAGATCCTGCCGATCATCACCGAAACGCCGGCAGGCGTACTGGCGGCGGCAACCTATGCCGGGACCAGCGCGCGGCTTGCCGGGCTCACCTGGGGCGCGGAAGACCTGTCGGCGGCGCTCGGTGCGCGCTCGGCTCGCGACGAGCGTGGCCGCTACACGGACGTGTTCCGTCACGCTCGCACCATGACCATACTCGCCGCCGGTGCGGCGGAGGTCGCGGCGATCGACACCGTCTTCCCGAATTTTCGCGACATGGCGGGCTTCGCCGCGGAGTGCGCCGAGGCCGAACGCGATGGCTTCACCGGCAAGATGGCGATCCACCCCGATCAGGTGCCGGTCATCAACGCAGCCTTCACGCCGTCGGCCGAGGCGGTGAGACAATCGGCGGCAATCGTTGCTGCGTTCGCGGCAGCGGGAAGCCCCGGCGTCGTCGCTATCGACGGCAAGATGTTCGACCGCCCGCACCTGCGGCTGGCCGAGCGGCTTCTGGCGCGGGCAAAGGCGGCAGGTGTTTCCGCCTGAGCGCCTGCTACCAAACCAATGGAATCAGGCGGTAACGGACCCGGGCCACATAGTCGTCATAGCCGCGCAGACCGGCGCGAAGCGTTTTCTCTTCGATGAAGGTGCGGATGGCCAAGAGAACGACGAGCACGAGCACCGACGCCAGCCCCCACCAGGAACCAAGCAGAAGTGCCGTGCCGGCGAAGAAGAGGATGGCGCCGGCATACATGGGATGGCGAACGTAGCTGTAAGGCCCGGTGGAGATCACACGTTGTCCGCGTTCGTCCTGGATCTTGACCACGGGCGCCGCAAAACTGTTCTCCAGCATCGTCAGATAGCAGATCCAGATTCCGAGCAGCAGGACCAGTGCGCCGACCACCTGCACCCAGACGGGAACCGCCGACCAGCCGAAACGAACGTCGAATCCCATGAATATCTGAGAACCAAAGATGGCGAGCAGAAGTATGGACAGCAGCACCTTGTCGGCCGCGTCCTGATTCTTCTGGATGGGAGAGCTCAGCCGCTCATTCATCAGGCCGGGATCGCGCCTCGCCAGCGCCACGCCCAAGGTGAGACTGAGGCCCACCATCCCCACCAGATAGACCCAGGCCCCCGGCCAATGCAGCGTGCCGGCCGACAGGAAGAGCAAGGCGCCCATGGCGACGAACCAGACGAATGTCTGAAGAACCAATTTCGCGATCATGATCGACCTGCCTTGATGTCCGCTGATGATTGGTATTTTAGACCATTGGTCTACCATACAGACCACTGGTCTATAGTTCAAGCGAACCTTCGACCCGAGGCTCCGAACTCCAGCTTAACAAAAGGCTTGCGGCAGTCGGTTGTGTTGGCCGCTTTTTGCCGGGCAGCCTCCACGATAGGAATTTTTTCTCGATTGGGTGATCTCAGCTATGGTACATTTTTGCCTATGGTGCTGATTTGCGCCAGTGACCCGCCGCACAGGCGGGTTTTTCGTTTGATGCTCCGTCAGCCAACGCGCAGGCGGAGGCTCCGAAGGGACCCGTTAACCCGAAATTCGTTGCCCTGGCTGCCGACGTCGGGACTGGACGGGAGCAGCCATCACGTGCAGAAAGTTCGTCATGCCCCGTGTCATCAAGCATCCAGAACTCAGGCGAGAAGAACTTCTGGACCATGCCCAGACCCTGTTCCTGACCCAGGGCTATGACAAAGCGAGCCTCAATGACGTGATTGCGTCCGCCGGCATCTCGAAGGGTGCTTTCTATCATTACTTCCCCTCCAAGGAGGCTCTCCTGGAGGCATTGGCCGATCGCTTTGCAAGACAGGCACTGGCTGGGGTCCAGGACATACTCCACGATCCCGGCCTCGACCCGCTTGGCCGCCTGAATGGCCTGCTCAGCCAGTCGCGGCGGGCCAAGATCGAAACCGCGCCGGAAGCCTGGGCTCTTTTCGAGACGATGTTCCGGCCTGAGAATCTGGTGCTTTTCCACCGTATCAATCTGGCCGCCAGCGCGTCGTTTTCACCGCTGCTGGTCAAGGTCATCAGGCAAGGAATCGAAGACGGCACTTTCAGGACCTTCGATCCGGAAGGTGTCGCCGACATCGTCATGCAATTCGGCATGGCCACGCGTGATGTCGTGGCCAAGGCCATTGCCGGCGGCAGCGACGCCGACATGGAGGCCGCGATCGAAGTCCTGGAGAAACGCGTCAGGCTCTACGAGATCGCCCTCGACCGCATACTGGGCCTGCCCGATGGAAGCATTCGGATCGGCGAGCCCGGCTATGTGCGCACCGTCATGACCGCCAGGCGGCGAACGAGTGCCGGTCAGGCGCGGTAACTGGCCGAGCCTGATATCTAGTCCTTGTCCCAGCGTGGCCGGCGCATCGAAAACACCTCGTCGACGCTGGCATAGTCCATATAGCCGAGACGAGCGACATTGCCGGCCTTGGTGATGTCGAACAGGCCGTCCGTCAGGAAGGCGTCGTCGATATGCACGCCGACCACTTCACCGGCGACGATGACGGCACTTGTCGGCGACCCGTCCAGGGCCTTTGGCCGAAAAACTTCAGTCACCCGGCATTCGAGCGCGGCCGGCGCTGCCGCCACGCGCGGCGGGGCGATCAGGCGCGACGGCGCCATGGCAAGATCGGCATAGACGAACTCATTGACGCCGCGCGGAGCATTGACCGACGTGCGGTTCATCTTCTCCGCGAGATCGCGGCTGACCAGATTGGCGACGAACTCGCCGGTTTCCTGGACGAAGGAGGCGCTGTCCTTCTCGCCTTCGGAGGAGAACCAGACGATGAAAGGCCGCGTCGAAACGGCATTGAAGAAGGAATATGGCGCGAGGTTGATCTCACCAGCCCTGTTCAGTGTCGAAATCCAGCCGATCGGACGCGGCGCCACGATCGCCTTCGAAGGGTCGTGCGGCAGGCCGTGGCCCTTTGAAGGCTCGTAGAACATTCAGCCAACCCACGGCCCCGAATAGTCACTGTACAGCTTTGCCGGATCGGGCCGGGGCCGCTCCGGCGCCGGGCCGGCATAGGAGCCGATATGGATGAAGCCGATGACCCGCTCCTGCGGCGCCAGCCCCAGCAGTGCCCTGCCCTCCGGCACATCCGAATACCAGTTGCTGATCATGTTGGTGCCAAAGCCCAGCGCGTTGGCTGATATCATCAGGTTCATCGCCGCCATGCCGCCCGACAGGAACATTTCCCATTGCGGGATTTTTGGATTCTCCCTGGGGACAGATACGACGCCGATCACCAGCGGTGCCCGCGAGAACCGCGCCAGTTCCTGATTGCGGCGGCCCTCCGTCAATGGGCCCTCCCGCTGCTCGGCAAGTGCTGCCAGTTGCCTGCCGATCTCGACGCGGGCGTCGCCACGGTAGAGGATGAAGCGCCAGGGCTCCAACCGGCCATGATCGGGCACCCGGGAGGCAGCAGTGATCATTGTCGCGATCTCCGCATCGCTCGGCGCCGGCTCCTTCAGATCTGGAATCGGTGCGGAGTTTCGGGTCAGCAGGAAGTCGATGATCGGCGACGCCATGGGCGCAAGTCTCCTGGACATTCTGTTTTGAGCTGAAGCGCACCATCGGGGATTCGGGCGGCTCGGGCATTGGCGCGGGATACGCCGGACGGAAGAGTCGTATCGGTCGGACTCTTAAGCCTTGAAATTGCCACCGCCATGGGCTTCAACGCAAGGCATGTTTGAGGGGACTGTCCGTCTTTTCCTGGTCTGGCTCGGCGCCCTGCTGTTCATGGCGCCGGTTTCGTTCGCCATGGCGCAGAATGTCGACGGAGTCAGCGACCTGAAGCTTCCGGGAATTTCGAGCTACGCGACGCCGAAAGGCGAGACGTCACTGGCGCTGAGCGGCGGCGGTGCCATCACACTCTCTGCCCAGTTGACCGACAAGGGTTCCGACATCACGCGCGGCATCGTCTGGCGGGTCTTCAAGCCGGAAGCCGTCAACGGCAAATTGCCGATGGTCGCCTCCTCGCATGGCGGCACCGCCGTCTTCCAGCTCGAGCCCGGCAGCTATCTGGTTCACGCCTCCTACGGCCGGGCCGGCGCCACCAAACGCATCACTGTCGGCAAGGACGCCAAGCGCGAAAGCCTCGTGCTCGATGCCGGCGGCCTCAAGCTCGACGCCGTGCTGTCCGGCGGCGTGCGCATTCCACCGAAGAAGCTGCGCTTTTCGATCTACGAGGGCACTGCCGAGGCCAATGGCGACCGCGCGCTGATCATTCCCGATGTCGAGCCCAACAGCGTCGTGCGGCTCAACGCCGGCATCTACCATGTCGTCTCGACCTATGGCGCGGTCAATGCAGTCATTCGCTCCGACATCCGCGTCGAGGCCGGCAAGCTGACCGAAGCCACCGTCGAGCATCACGCCGCCGAGATCACGATGAAGTTGGTGCGCGAAACCGGTGGCGAGGCGATCGCCGACACGTCCTGGTCACTGCTCAACGAGTCCGGCGATCCGATCAAGGAAACCGTCGGCGCTTTCGCCTCGATGGTGCTGGCCGAGGGCGACTACACCATCATCGCCAAGAACCGCGACCGCATCTACCAGAAGGATTTTACGGTCGTGGCCGGGCAGAACCAGGAAATCGAGGTTCTGGCCACCGAGGCCGCGGCGATGGATCCTGAAGAAGGCGCGGATTAACCTTCGTTTTAAGGATCAAGCCGCCAGTTCGGTCCGCGCCGGCAGGAACGGGATCCGGCGGCGTGGCAAAGCTGGCGCCAGGTCGAACACGCCGCGATGGAGGCGGTCGAGCAAGGCCTTGCGGTCGCGCAACGGCTCCAGTTCGCTCCAGCTCAGCACATCGCCGACGCGCATGTCGATCGCCTTGCCCGACAGCCGCGCGAATTCGTGGATGAGCAGCGATGTGCGCAGCGTCAGCGAGGCCTTGCCGACGAACTTGGCCACCCGGCCGTCGCGCTCGGCCATGTTCATCGGCCCGCTGACAAGATGGAACAGCCTGCCGTTCTGCCCGGAAAAATGCATCGGGATGACCGACGCCCTGGCGTCCTGGACGAGGCGGGCCGGAAACATCTTCCACGGCAGATCGCGCGCCCGGCCAAAACCCTTTGGCGCGGTGGCGACACCGCCGGCCGGAAATACCACGATGGTGACGCCCTCTTTCAACAGTCGCACCGCTTCATGGCGCACGGCCATGTTGTTCTTCAGCGCATCCTTGGTCTCCGAAAAGTCGATCGGCAGCGAATAAGGCTCCATCTCGCGGATCTTGAGCAGATCCTTGTGGATCATCACCCGGAACGGACGGCCGAGCTGCTCGGCCAGCGACAGCACGGCGATACCGTCACCGATGCCGAACGGATGATTGGCGACGATCACCAGCGGCGTGTCCGGCAATTGCGCGGGCGGCCACTGATCAGCGGTCCGCACCCGCACGTCGATCAGGTCGAGCATGCGGCTGAACACGCGTTCGCCGGTCGGCACGATCTGGCGGCGCCAGAAATCATAGAGTGCTGTGTAGCGGTCGCGGCCCGACAAGCCTTCGACCGAATGTATGAACCAGCGCGTCAGCGCCGGCTGGCGCGGATTGGCATAGGAAAGCTCGGGAAAGGGTCGTTCGCGCAATTTCAACTTGAGCATAGGGGCTCGTTACAAGGTCGGCGTGACAGGGATATGAAAATGGCGGTGGATCGCTCCACCGCCATTTGGTCGAAACTATGCCAATCAGGCCGCGCGTTTGCGCCGGCGGTCGGGTGTGACGGCTTCCTCGGTCAGTTGCGCGATCGCCTGTTCAAGGCCAAGCGATTCCTGGTCGCGCGAGCCCAGTCGGCGCATGTTGACCGTCTGCTCTTCCGCTTCGCGCTTGCCGCAGACGAGGATGACCGGAACCTTGGCCAGGCTGTGCTCGCGGACCTTGTAGTTGATCTTCTCGTTGCGCAGATCCGCTTCCGCCAACAGCCCAGCGGCCTTCAGCTTTGCCACCACCTCGGTCGCATAGTCGTCGGCATCCGACGTGATCGTCGCCACCACCACCTGCAGCGGCGCGAACCACAGCGGGAAATGGCCGGAATAGTTCTCGATCAGGATGCCGAGGAAGCGCTCCATCGAGCCGCAGATGGCGCGGTGAACCATGACAGGCTGCTTCTTCTCGGAATCCGAGCCGATGTAGAAGGCGCCAAACCGCTCCGGCAGGTTGAAATCGACCTGCGTCGTGCCGCACTGCCATTCGCGGCCGATGGCATCCTTCAGCACATATTCGAATTTCGGCCCGTAGAAGGCGCCCTCACCCGGATTGATCGAGGTCTTGATGCGATTGCCGGACCGTGTCCTGATCGTCTCCAGCACGCCGCCCATGATCGCCTCGGCGTGATCCCACGCCTCGTCGGTACCGACGCGTTTGTCCGGCCGCGTCGAGAGCTTGACGCTGATTTCGTCGAAACCGAAATCAGCATAGGTCGACAGGATCAGATCGTTGATGCGCAGGCATTCCGCCGCCAATTGCTCCTCGGTGCAGAAGATGTGCGCATCGTCTTGCGTAAAACCGCGCACGCGCATCAGCCCGTGCAGCGCGCCGGATGGTTCGTAACGGTGGACGTTGCCGAATTCCGCAAGTTTGACAGGCAGATCGCGATAAGACTTCAACCCATGCTTGAAAATCTGCACATGGCCCGGGCAGTTCATCGGCTTCAGAGCGAAAACCCGGTCGTCATCGGTATCGTCGCCGGCCACCGTCACCTTGAACATGGCGTCGCGATACCATCCCCAATGGCCTGACGTCTCCCACAGGCTCTTGTCGAGAACCTGCGGCGCGTTGACCTCCTGATAGCCCTGCTCGTCGAGGCGGCGGCGCATGTAGTTGACCAGGTTCTGGAACATCTTCCAGCCCTTGGCGTGCCAGAAGACGACGCCAGGCCCCTCTTCCTGGAAATGGAACAGGTCCATCTCGCGGCCGATCTTCCTGTGGTCGCGCTTCTCGGCCTCCTCCAGCATCGTCTGATAGGCTTCGAGCTGCGCCTGATCAGCCCAGGCCGTGCCGTAGATGCGGGTCAGCATCGGATTGTTCGAATCGCCGCGCCAATAGGCGCCGGCCACCTTCATCAGTTTGAAGGCGTTGCCGATCTGCCCCGTCGAGGCCATGTGCGGGCCACGGCAAAGATCGAACCAGTCGCCCTGCGCGTAGATCTTGAGATCCTGATCCTCGGGAATGGCGTCGATCAGCTCCAGCTTGTAGCGTTCGCCCTTGTCGGCAAACACTTTCTTCGCCTTGTCGCGCGACCAGACTTCCTTGGTGAACGGCTTGTTGCGCGAAATGATCTCGCGCATCTTCTTCTCGATCACGGGAAAATCGTCAGGCGTGAACGGCTCGTTGCGGGCGAAGTCGTAGTAAAACCCGTTCTCGATCACCGGCCCGATGGTCACCTGCGTTCCCGGCCACAATTCCTGCACGGCTTCCGCCAACACATGTGCGGCGTCGTGACGGATCAGTTCGAGTGCGCGCGGGTCGTCGCGGGTGACGATCTCGACCTTGCCGGATTTGCCAAGCGGATCGCTGAGATCGCGGACGGTGCCGTCGATCGCATAGGCGACCGCCTTCTTGGCCAGCGATTTCGAGATCGATTCGGCGAGGCCCGCACCGGTCATCGCCGCGTCGTATTCGCGGACGGAGCCATCGGGAAATGTCAGGGAAACGGAATTCAGCATGTATATCTCCTATCCAGTCCCGCAAACGAGCGCGGGTGGTTGAAATGCATGTCGCCCAAAAGTGTGTGGGCGGTTTTGGGGTTACGACATGCAAAGAGTAGGCCGGATGCGTCCGGCAGCGGCTGTCTTTTATGGACAGATTCCGCCGCCGTAAAGCCCGGCTCAAATGTCAGACTTCATTTGATGAGCAGCGGCAGGTCCTTCAGGAACGCGGCTCGGGTCTTGAGGCCTTTGGGCATATCGGTCCGATCGGTGTCGACGACAAGGCGCGCAAAGACGATCTGGCGGCCATCCTTGTTCGCCCAGCCGACGAACCACCCAAGCGAGCGCTTATCCTGAACCTTGTCGGCATCGTTGCGCAGCCTAGTGCTTCCGGTCTTGCCCTGCACCGTCCAGCCTCCGGCCTGGAAGGTCGGGATGATGGCTGATGTCATGTCGTAGGCCCTGGCCGAGACAGGCAGCTTGCGGGCCAGCAGCTTGCGCAGGAAATCGACCTGCTCGACCGGCGTGATCTTGAGCGAGGAGTTTATCCAGGATTGGGTCAAACCATCATTCTTGCCGGGATTGCCGGAAACATCGGCATTGCCGTAGCCGAATTTGGAGACATAGCCAGCCAATTTTTCCGGCCCGAGCCGACTGGTGATTTCACGGGAGAACCAGACGATCGAATCCCGTTCCCAGATCACCGGATCGACGGTCTTCTGGTCCCGCTTCACCGCCTTGAACTCCGGCTTGTAGTCCCACGCCGGCGTATGCTCGTCGCTCAGGATCCCGCTGTCATAGCCGATCAGCGACAGCGGCACCTTGAACGTCGAGGCCGGGCTGAACCGCTGGTCGCACACTCCGTTCTGGTAAAGCGTCTTGCCGCTCGCCGCATCGGCGATCACCGTGCACTGCAAATCCCCCAGCGGCGCCGATTGCGCGCGCAGCGGAAATCCCAGCAGCCAGGCGAGCAGGAACAGGATCCCGGCAAAGATGAAGGGAAGACGGTCGAAATTGCGCATTTTCTGCTCGCTCCAGAAGGGGGTTCGCGAGCGGCTTAGCGGGGTCTCTTGTCTCGATTTTGTCTCAAATGCGCAGTCTTTGTGCAGGCTGTTGTTAACCCTACCGGATCGTAAACCTGCTCTCCCCCCGGCCATCATTCCTGCGCTTTGTCGCGCTTGCTGCCGATCCGCCAGTACCGCCAGGGCATGAACCAGAGATAGCGATCCGCAAGCGCCTCCGGCACGAGGTCTATGCCATGCGTGCCGAATGGCCCGCAGCGCAGCACGCGGAAGAATCCCATCCAGCCGCCGGCCCACAGACCATGGCGGGCGATCGCCTCATGCGCATATTCCGAACAGGTCGGCAGATGCCGGCAGGAATTGCCGACAAAGCCCGACAGCGTCAGCTGGTAGAGGCGCACGAGCGACGTGCCGAGGAGACGGCCTGGCGTCTTGCGCCAGGGGCCGGGCCAGTTGCGGCCGCGTTTTTGCGACCCGTCTATATGCGCATGCCCATGCTGGTCGCGCACCACAGTCTCCGTATCGCGTTTCCCAGGCGATAGATGTGGACTTCCGCCGGAGAACGCAATCCCCGCTCCTTGCGCGCCCCGCCATCACGGACGGGAACGGCGAAACGGCTGCCTGTCAGCCGACGGCGCCCAGCGGCCACGACTGGCCGGCCCCTCGCGGCGCTTTGAATGCTGCTTTTCGTCACGCCATTGAAACGTCGCGATCCGCATGACATCGCCAAAAATCCTCAGCAACTGGATCATGGTCGGTCTCCTTTGACATGGATTAGACCGCCGCTGGCCTTCGCCTTCAAACGAGTATAATTTCCACTTCGGATAATCCTGGGTTATGCGAAATGAAGCGTGGGCGCCTGCCGCTGACGGCATTGAGGAGCTTCGAGGCGGCGGGCCGGCATCTGAGCTTCAGCCGGGCCGCCGAGGAGCTTTTCGTCTCGCAGGCGGCGATCAGCCGGCAGATCCGCGAGCTCGAAATCTTCCTGCATCGACCCTTGTTCGAACGTCACCATCGACGAGTCGAACTGACCGACACCGGCCGGCGTCTGCTGGATCAGCTCATCAGAAGTTTCGACGCCATCGATACCTTGCTTGGCGATCTGGTGGCGACACCGGCACAGTCCGTGGTCCGCGTCAGTGTCGAGCCGTCGCTTGCCTCCGTGTGGCTGGTTCCCCGGCTCAACCGGTTTCGCCAATTGCGGCCCGACATCGACGTCTCTCTCGAGGTCGATCCAAGGCTGATCGAGTTCCGCAGCGATCAGCCGGAGCTTGCCTTGCGCTTCAGCGCGCATGCCGACTCGTGGCCGCGCAGCCAGGCCGAGCGGCTTGCCTCGACGGTCGATTCGCCGGTCCTGTCGCCGGCGCTGCTTGCTTCTGGCCCTGCCCTCAGGAAGCCAATCGATCTTGGCCGCTACACGCTTTTGCACGAGGAGAATCGCCAGGGCTGGGTGCGCTGGTTCGAAGCGGCCGGCGTGCCCGCCGACGCCGTGCCCGCGCGCGGGCCGATGCTGGCGGATGCGTCGCTTTCAAAGCAGGCCGTCTTGCTCGGACATGGCGTGGCATTGGGCGATCTGTTGCAGATCGGCGGGGAAATCGCATCCGGCGCGCTGGTCAAGCCGTTCGACATCGACGTCGCATCCGGCGCCTATTGGCTGGTGGCCAGAAACCTGCACGACCTCTCGGAGCCGGCCGCCGCGTTCGCCGACTGGCTCAGAAGTGAATTTGCCGAAAGCAGGCGGGCGCTGGAAGCGCAGGCTTAAACCCTTCTGGCCCGGTTCCTGTCCAGCCAAATGCCAGCCGTGGCAGCAAAGATTTTGGGCGCCTGCGCGAAGCCTGCGCACCGTGGACGGCCAAATCCCAAGGTCAGGCCGCTTCTTCGGCGCGCTTCTTCTCGATCTGGCCGATCGCGTCGACCACGGCATCGAAAGTCAGCATGGTCGAAGCGTGCCGCGCCTTGTAGTCGCGCACCGGCTCCAAATATCTGAGATCCGCAAAGCGGCCGTCCGGCGGGGCGCCATTTTCCTTGAGCATCTTCAGCATGGTGTCGCGCACCGCGCGCAATTCCTCGGCACTCGCGCCGACGACATGCTGCGCCATGATCGATGACGACGCCTGGCCGAGCGCGCAGGCCTTCACGTCATGGGCAAAATCCGTGACGACGCCGTCCTGCATCTTGAGGTCGACGGTGACGGTCGAACCGCATAGCTTGGAGTGCGCCTTGGCGGTCGCGTCAGGATGATCGAGACGGCCGATGCGGGCGATGTTTCCGGCAAAACCGAGAATTTTCGCGTTGTAGACGTCGTTTATCATACTTTTCCAATCCGTCGCCGCCAAGCGAACAGCGATTGCCGCTGTCGTGTCTTCCTTTCGCTCGCTATGACCTTATATAATGCTGGCAGTCCGGTATCGACAAGAACGACGAAAGCCAATGTCCTTGCCGGGAAGTTCACGCCGCTTACGGGGCTGGAAACGGGGCGAGTTTCCGACACCGAAAGGTCGTGGTCCGTTCAACTCGTTCCTCCGCCGAGAGGGACTACGGGAGACGCCTTTATGGATGCCGTCATCAAGAAGCTCATGCCACAGTCAGCCTATATGGAAAAGCCGGTCACCGACCGGCCAAGCGAAGCCGAAGTCGAAGCCGCCGTGCGCACGCTTTTGCGCTGGACCGGCGACAATCCGGACCGCGAAGGGTTGGTCGACACGCCGAAGCGGGTGGCAAAGGCCTTTCGCGAAATGTTCGGTGGTTACGACATGTGCCCGGCCGACGAGCTCGGCCGCACCTTCGAGGAGGTCGCCGGCTACGATGACCTGGTCATCGTCAAGGACATCACATTCCATTCGCATTGCGAGCACCATATGGTGCCGATCATCGGCAAGGCGCATGTCGGGTATCTTCCGGACGGCAAGGTCGTCGGCCTGTCCAAGATCGCACGCGTCGTCGATATCTTCGCCCACCGCCTGCAAACCCAGGAGGCGCTGACGGCGCAGATCGCCGGCGTCATCCAGGACGTGCTCAATCCGCGCGGCGTCGCCGTCATGATCGAGGCCGAGCACATGTGCATGGCCATGCGCGGCATCCGCAAGCAGGGATCAACCACGCTGACCTCGACCTTCACCGGCGTTTTCAAGGACACGCCCGAAGAGCAGGTCCGTTTCGTCACCATGGTGCGCGGCGGCGGGGTCTGATCGGCCCTCGCCGGCCATCAAAACAAGGACCGGCGATGTCGGCACTGGAATTTCCAAAAGCTCCGTCGGACAAGAAGGCTCTCGAGGAAGGCGCGGTGTTTTCGCCGCGCTTCGATGCAGCCGGGCTGGTCACGGTCGTCGTGACAGACGCCGCGGACGGCATGCTGTTGATGGTTGCGCATATGAACGCGCAAGCACTGGCACTGACGCTGGAGACCGGCATCGCCCACTACTGGTCGCGCTCGCGCAGCGCGCTTTGGAAAAAGGGCGAGACATCAGGCAATTTTCAGCATGTCGTCGAGATGCTCACGGATTGTGACCAGGATGCCATATGGTTGCGCGTCAAAGTGTTGGGCCACGACGCAACCTGTCACACTGGCCGGCGTTCATGCTTTTATCGGACGGTGGGGCTGGTCGACGGCAAAGGGACGCTTGCCATCGACGGCAGCAAGCCGCTGTTCGATGCGGAAAACACGTATCGGAAACCATCAGCTTGAACCTTCTGCCTGACACCAACGACACAGATTCATCATTTCGATACGCCCCGCTCGTATAGTAGCCTCGGGACAAGGGAGATCATGATGCTCGAGTGGGCGTCATTGCGTAACAGACCAGATGTCAGGGAGGCCAACGGCCTGTCCTCGTCAGGCGGCGCGTCCGAAACGAACTCCCAGAAGAAAACAGGCATTTCGCTCGCCTTGGGTGGCGGGTGCGCCCGTGGCTGGGCGCATATCGGCGTGCTGCGCGCGCTGGATGAAGCCGGCATCGAAGTATCGATGATCGCCGGCACCTCGATCGGCGCGCTGGTCGGCGGCTGCTATCTCGCCGGCAAACTGGACGAGCTCGAAGAATTCGCCCGCAGCCTGACCAAGCGCCGCATCTTCGGCCTGCTCGATCTCAATTTGCGCGGCAGCGGCCTGTTCGGCGGCATGAAACTCGATGCAAGGCTGCGCGAGCACATGGCCGGCATTCGTTTCGAGGACCTTGCCAAGCCGTTCGTCGCGGTCACTTCCGAAATCCGCACCGGCCACGAAATCTGGCTGTCGAGCGGCTCATTGATTACCGCCATGCGCGCCTCTTATGCGCTTCCCGGCGTGTTCGAGCCGGTGAATTGCAACGGCCGCGTGCTGGTCGACGGCGCTCTGGTCAACCCCGTACCGGTTTCGGTCTGCCGCGCCTACGAGCAGCCGCTCGTCGTGGCGGTCAACCTTCACTATGACCTGTTCGGCCGTGCCGCCGTCATCAAGCACAGCGCTGGCGAACTGGTCGTCGAAAAGGACGCGCCGAGGGCCGGACATGGCGATCCCGAACACCAGTCGCATCAGACCCGGCTCGGCATCACCGGCGTCATGGTCGAGGCCTTCAACATCATCCAGGACCGCATTTCGCGCGCAAGACTTGCCGGCGATCCGCCAGACATGTCGCTGCAGCCGAAGCTCAGCCATATCGGCCTGACCGAGTTCCACCGCGCCGACGAGGCGATCAATCTCGGCTATCAGGCGACGATGGCGCAGATCGGCGAACTGACCCGGCTGCAGACAGTTCTCGCCTGATCAAAACCTACGCACGAGCCGCATCGGTGATACGAAACTGAACGGTGCGGTTGCCGTTCCAGTAATTCCCTGAGAGCGAACCGGCGACGTGGATTGTCTTGCCCCGGTTCTTGAACAGGAATTCGCCAAGCGCGGTATCGACGGCGCGAAAGGCGATCGCCTGGATCCGGCCGCCGCTTTCCGATTGCAGCTCGACGCGGATGTGATTGGTGCCGACCGGCCGCGCATCGGCCAACCGGTGGCGCGGCAACGCGAAAACAGGGGCCACGTGCCCGGCACCGAAAGGTCCGGCTTGTTCCAGCGCGTCGAGCAGGCTGAGTGTCGCGCCTTCAGCGGCAAGCGCACCGTCTATGGCCAGGCTTTCCTCGCCCTGCAGGCGAAACACATCGGCTGCCGCCCGCTCTTCGAAAAACGCCCTGAGCTCACCAAGCCTCGCCCGCTCGACGGTGATGCCCGCCGCCATGCCATGCCCGCCACCCTTGACGATCAGACCGGCAATGGCCGCCTCGCGCACCAGCCGGCCGAGGTCGAACCCCGAGACCGAGCGGCCCGAGCCGGTGCCGATGCCGTTGGCGTTGAAGGCGATGGCGAAGGCCGGCCGGCGGGCATGATCCTTCAGCCGTGAGGCGAGCAAACCGACGATGCCCGGATGCCAGCTGTTGCTGGCGGTGACGACGATCGCCGGGCCATTGCCGCCGGCGAGCTCCGCATCGGCCTCGGCGCGCGCCGCCGCGAGCATCTCCTGCTCCATCAACTGCCGTTCCTGGTTGAGCCGGTCGAGCGTCTCGGCAATGGTGCGCGCCTCGACCGGGTCGTCGGTCGCAAGCAACCGGCTGCCAAGTGCGGCATCGCCGATGCGTCCGCCGGCATTGATGCGCGGGCCGATCAGATAGGCCACATGGAAAGTGCTGATCGGCTCGCCGATGCGCGACACCCGTGCCAGTGCCGCGAGCCCTTCGTTCTTCTGCTGGCGCGCCATCTGCAGCCCCTTGACCACGAAGGCACGGTTGACGCCGGTCAGCGGCACCACGTCACAAACGGTGGCCAATGCCACGATATCGAGCAGCGAAAGCAGGTCCGGCGGCGTAGCATCGGCCATGCGGCTACGCAGGATCCTGGCCGTCTGCACAAGGGCGAGGAAGACCACGCCGGCGGCACAGAGATGGCCCTGCCCGGAAAGGTCGTCGTCGCGATTGGGATTGACGACAGCGATTGCCGCCGGCAAGGCACCGCCGACCTGGTGGTGGTCGAGCACCACGACATCGGCCCCGGCCTCATTGGCGGCATCGATGGAAGCGGCGCTGTTGGTGCCGCAATCGACGGTGACGATCAGTGTCGCGCCACGCGAAACAAGTTCGCGCATGGCGTCGGGGTTGGGGCCATAGCCCTCGAAAATACGATCCGGGATGTAGATTTCCGACGGCACCGAGAAATGCGTGAGGAACCGCTTCAGCAAGGCCGACGAGGCGGCGCCATCGACATCATAGTCGCCGAAGATCGCCACCTTTTCCCTGGCCATCACCGCGGCGGCGATCCGGGCCGCCGCCCTGTCCATGTCGGTCAGCGATGCCGGATCCGGCAGAAGATCGCGGATCGTCGGATCGAGAAACCGCTCGGTCTGCTCGGCGGTGACGCCGCGGCCGGCAAGCACCCGTGCTACGATATCGGGTACCCCGTAGCCTTGCGCGATGGCGAGCGCGATCATGTCCTGCCGCTCGGTCAGCCGGTGCTCCCAGGAAACCCCTGATACCGACTGCCTGACATCGAGGAAGAGGCGCTTTTCGCCGGTCATACGCTTTGCCAACTCATCGTTGGCCGCACGATAGTGCATGTCGCCCAAAAGTGCGCAGCGGTTTTGGGGCGACGACCTGCATTGGCAACGATTTAAATCGTGTCACGTTCATGCGACGCTCTATAGGCCAAAGGCAGGCAAAGCCAAGCGATTCACGGTGTGCGCCGTCCGGGAAGTATCAAGAAAACTGCGCTTTCCGCTTTTCAGCCTGGCGCCGAAGCCATTCGTCGGCCGCATCGCCCATCGTCGTTTCCACACCGTCCTTGAGCCAGGCCATGAAAGGCCGGTCGAAGCTGAATGCGTAGCTGCATTCCCGGATGAGAAAGCGACGCACATTCTGGGTGTTGCGATAATACTGCGTGATGGCGGTGGCGCGCGAGATCGGATCCGCGTGCCAGTCGAACGGTTTCATCGTCAAATCCTTGCAGCCAATATCGGGTGCGCCCGAATGGCTAACAATTGCAAGGTGGCTTCGCAAGCAAGCGTCAGAACTTATCCAGGTCCTGATGGCGTGCCTTGATCTCGCGCACCGTCCGCGACGACGAGCGCAGCACGATCGTGTGGGTGGTGATGTAATTGTGGCCGAACTTGACGCCAGCCAGCATGTTGCCGTCGGTGACACCGGTGGCCGCAAACAGCACATCGCCGCGCGCCATGTCCTCCGTCCGATAGACCCGTTTCGGATTGGAAATACCCATCTTTGCCGCGCGAGCAACCTTTTCCGGTGTGTCGAGGATCAGCCTGCCCTGCATCTGGCCGCCGGTGCAGCGCAGCGCGGCGGCGGCCAGCACGCCCTCGGGTGCTCCGCCAGTGCCGAGATAGATATCGATGCCGGTTTCTTCCGGATCCGTGGTGTGGATGACGCCGGCGACATCGCCGTCGCCGATCAGCCGGATCGCGGCACCCGTGGCGCGCACGGCATCGATCAGCTTGGCATGACGTGGCCGGTCGAGGATACAGGTGGTGATGTCCGAAATAGCCACGCCCTTGGCGCGGGCGAGGCTGGCGATGTTTTCGGCCGGTGAGGCATCGATATCGATGACGCCGTCCGCATAGCCCGGACCGATGGCGATCTTGTCCATGTAGACATCGGGCGCAAACAGCAGGCTGCCCTTTTCGGCGATGGCGATGACGGCGAGCGCATTGGGCAGGTTCTTGGCGCAGATCGTCGTGCCTTCGAGCGGATCGAGCGCGATATCGACCGCCGGACCTTTGCCGGAGCCGACTTCTTCGCCGATATAGAGCATCGGCGCTTCATCGCGCTCGCCCTCGCCGATCACCACCGTGCCCCTGATGGAAAGCCGGTTGAGTTCCTGGCGCATGGCATCCACAGCGACCTGGTCGGCCGCCTTTTCGTCGCCGCGCCCACGCAGCCTGGCGGCCGCGACGGCGGCCCGTTCGGTGACGCGCACCAGTTCCATGGTGAGTATCCGGTCAAGGCCGGCGACGATGTTCTGGGCCACATTCATCTGGTGATTTCCTCGTTGGCAATGCGGCCTCCCGCCGGAGGCGGGCCTGTTTTGTCAAACGAGCATGACAACGGCAAGACCTGCCACGAATATTATCGAATATCCAACAATATCAATCGATTAAACTACGTCTTGAAACACGACCGGCCCGATCGCCACGCGCCGGGCCAGTCTTAAAACGGTGAGAATGGCGGCCTTCGCGGCCTAAAAAACCGCGAGGTATTTGAGCAGCGAAATGATGCCGATGATGATGACGATGACCTGAACTATCTGTCTCATCCGGCCATCGAGCGGCAGGCGTTGAACCAGATAGAGAACGAGGATGATGACGAGGAATGTGATCAGGATGCCGATCAACGCTGATGAAGCCATGGTGTCCTCCTTAAAAGTGATTTGCTGAAAACAATAGAAAAGGCCGGAAGCCCGGCCCTATTGCGCTGCGGTCAATACCAGCGGCGGGAGGTATCGTTCGTCGATTGAGCAATGGCGAAGCCGGCCAGAAAGCCGAGCAGGCCGATCACGCCGACCAAAGCTGTCGTCGTACCAGGATTCTCGCGCGCGACTTCCGAAACAGCCTGGGCCTGGCTGCGCAGTTGTTGCGCCGTACGCGAAGTGCGGTTCGCCGCGGTGTCGTACAACTCGGACGCCTGTTCGCTGGCGTCGTCGAGCATCTCCGCGCCCCGCGCCGAAATGCTCTTGTTGATCTTGGTGATCTCCCTGCGCAGTTCGGCAATCTGCTTTTCCAGCGTCTTCTGGATGTCGTCGATGTCGGGGGTGTCGGATTTGTTGGTGTCAGCCATGAAGCGGTTCCTCTGGTTGGTGACCAAGAGAACGGCGTCGACGCGAATTCGTTCCGGTCTGTGGCGGCTGCCTGCCTCCAGACCGGACCTCAATGCCTGCGGAATTCTTGTCCCGCGCGACTGTCGGACAAAGCTACCCTGCCCGTTCGATGCGGATGACCTGCGGTTTGTCGGTCAGATGTCCGTCCTTGGTGATGCCGTCTACCGCCTTGCGCACGGCGGCCTCCGTCGTCTCGTGGGTGACAAGGATCACCGTCTTCTGTGCCGCCGCCTCGCCGTT
This sequence comes from Mesorhizobium sp. WSM4833, assembly GCF_055811095.1. Taxonomy (NCBI): domain Bacteria; kingdom Pseudomonadati; phylum Pseudomonadota; class Alphaproteobacteria; order Hyphomicrobiales; family Phyllobacteriaceae; genus Mesorhizobium; species Mesorhizobium sp. WSM4833. Next base: position 399,486 of record NZ_JBVVQG010000006.1, on the reverse strand, counting down.
GACTGCGTGCTGGACGATCGATTCCAGCGAGATGTCATTGTCGGCCATGCGCTTGGCGATTGCCGCGAACACGCCGATGCGGTCGTGCACGGTCAGCCGGATGAAATAACCGCCGGCATGGCTGCGCATCTGCGCCTTCTTGTAGGGTTTCAGCTCCTTGGCCGGCCGGCCGAAGACCGGACCATGCTGGAAGCCTGGCCGGCTCTTGGCGATGTCGGCGATGTCGCCGATGACGGCCGATGCGGTGGCGTTGCCGCCCGCACCGGGGCCGGACAGCAGCAGCTCGCCCAGAATGTCGGTCTCGATCGCCACCGCATTGGTGACGCCATGCACCTGCGCGATGACCGATGCGGTCGGCACCATGGTAGGATGCACGCGCTGCTCGATGCCGCTCTCGGTGCGCTGGGCGACACCCAGCAGCTTGATCCGGTAGCCAAGATCGGCGGCCGCGCGGATGTCGGCCTGGGTGATGTTGGAAATGCCTTCCATGTAGATGTCGTTGGCGGCGATCCTGGTGCCAAAGGCAAGGCTGGTCAGGATCGACAGCTTGTGCGCCGTGTCGTGGCCCTCGATGTCGAAGGTCGGATCAGCCTCGGCATAGCCCAGCCGCTGCGCGTCCTTCAGGCAAGCATCGAACGAGATGCCCTCGGCCTCCATGCGGGTCAGGATGTAGTTACAGGTGCCGTTGAGGATGCCGAACACGCGGGTGACCGAATTGCCGGCCATCGCCTCACGCATCGTCTTGATGACGGGAATGCCGCCCGCCACCGCCGCCTCGTAGTTCAGAAGCACGCCCTTCTTCTCGGCGATCTCGGCCAGCGCCACGCCATGCTTGGCCAGCAGAGCCTTGTTGGCGGTGACGACGTGACGGCCGGCTTCGAGTGCCGTCTTCACCGATGAGCGCGCCGGGCCCTCGTCGCCGCCGATCAGTTCGACGAACACGTCGATTTCTGCGGTCTGGGCCATCTTGACCGGATCGTCGAACCACTTTGCAGAGCTCAGATCGACGCCCCGATCGCGCTTCTGGTCGCGCGCCGAGACGGCGGTGACGATCACGTCACGGCCGCACTGGCGGGTCAGTTCCACCGCTTTGTCGCGCAGCACGCGCGCCACCGATGCACCGACCGTGCCGAGGCCGGCAATTCCAACACGCAATGCTTCAGCCATGTCCGGCGACGTCCCTCAAAGTCAGATCGAATTTGCGTGCGGCAAGCTTACCGGTGAGCGGAGAGCGGCACGACATTGTTGGGCTGCTTGGCTCTGGTTGACAGGAAGCGCTTGATGTTGCGCGCCGCCTGCCGGATCCTGTGCTCGTTCTCGACCAGAGCAACGCGCACGAATTCGTCGCCATGCTCGCCGAAGCCGACACCGGGCGCCACGGCTACGTCGGCATGTTCGATGAGCAGCTTGGAGAATTCGAGCGAGCCGAGATGCTTGAACGGCTCCGGGATCGGCGCCCAGGCGAACATCGATGCCGCCGGTGCCGGAATGGTCCAGCCGGCGCGGCCGAAGGCGTCGACCATCACGTCGCGGCGCTTGTGGTAGATGTCGCGCACCTCGGCGATGTCGGCGCCGTCGCCGTTGAGCGCGTGTGCCGCCGCCACCTGGATCGGCGTGAAGGCGCCGTAATCGAGGTAGGACTTCACCCGCGTCAGCGCCGAGATCAGCCGCTCGTTGCCGACGGCAAAGCCCATGCGCCAACCGGGCATGGAGAAGGTCTTCGACATGGAGGTGAATTCGACGCAAACGTCGATCGCGCCAGGCACCTGCAGCACCGAAGGCGGCGGATTGCCGTCGAAATAGATCTCCGAATAGGCAAGGTCGGACAGGATGATGATGTCGTTCTTCTTGGCGAAGGCGACCACATCCTTGTAGAAATCGAGCGAGGCGACCAGCGCTGTCGGGTTCGACGGATAGTTGAGGATCAGCGCCAGCGGCTTCGGGATCGAATGCTTGACGCCGCGCTCGAGCGCCGGGATGAAACCGTCGTCCGGCTCCACCTGCAGCGAGCGGATGACGCCGCCCGACATGATAAAGCCGAAGGCATGGATCGGATAGGTCGGGTTCGGGCACAGGATGACGTCGCCGGGCGCGGTGATCGCCTGCGCCATGTTGGCGAAGCCTTCCTTCGAGCCAAGCGTGGCCACCACTTGCGTGTCGGGATTGAGTTTCACGCCGAAGCGCCTGCCATAGTAGGCGGCCTGGGCGCGGCGCAGGCCCGGAATGCCGCGCGACGAGGAATAGCGATGCGTGCGCGGGTCGCGCACGACCTCGCACAATTTGTCGACGATAGCCTTGGGCGTCGGCAGGTCCGGATTGCCCATGCCGAGGTCGATGATGTCGGCGCCACGCGATCGGGCGCTGGCCTTGAGCCGGTTGACCTGCTCGAACACGTAAGGCGGAAGCCGGCGAACCTTGTGAAATTCTTCCATGGCAGTTCCAGACAGCGAAGGGGTGTTGGGCGCGCGCTATATACTTATTTGCAGGTAGGGTCGAGGGCGGGGTCGCATTTGGCTTCGATCTGCTTCAGCGTTTCGTCGCCATGCTTCTTGGCCAGATCCGTCAGCGCCGCCTGGTTGGCGACCTTGGGGCCGCCGCCCTTTGCCGCCTGCGCATTCTCATCCGCCTTCAATTGCGCGAGCTTGGCGTTCTTCTCGGCTTCGGTGAACTGCGGCGCCGCCACTTGCGGCTTGATGTTCAGGTTCGGGAAGGTGCCGGTATCCTTCGGTCCCGCACCCACAGCGACAGGCGTCGGGCCATTCGTGTTGGTGCTCGAGCACCCGGCAATGCCGATGAGGACGATCGCCGCGCCGATGCGGCAAAAACGTCCGGCACCGAAAAAAACAGTCTCGCCAATATTAATCGTCATATTGTTTCCTTGGCAGCCGAGGTAGAGCGAGATTGGCCCGGTCGGATGTCCCATGTTAATATGTCAAGAAAAGGCCTCGGGAGGAACCCCGCCAACCATGTCCAAAACACCCGATTCGGGCAAAGCGGAAGATGACCAGCCTTCGACCGTCGAGCAATATCTGGTGAAGGACCCGGAACGCTTCGCCCTGAACATGGCGCGCATGATCGAGCAGGCCGGCAAGGCCGCTTCCGCCTGGGCCGAGCCGCGCGAAAAAGGCGACGTGCGCGACCATGTGGCCGAGCCCGTCGTCGATATGGTGAAGACCTTTTCCAAGCTCAGCGAATACTGGCTTGCCGATCCGCAGCGCGCGCTGGAAGCGCAGACGCGGCTGTTCTCCGGCTATATGACAGTCTGGGCCAACGCCATTCAGCGCACCAGCAACGCCGCGCAAGATACCGAAGACGCGGTCAAGCCGGAGCGCGGCGACAAGCGCTTCCTCGACCCGGAATGGGGCCGCAACGCCTTCTTCGATTTCCTCAAGCAGGCCTATCTCGTCACCTCGCGCTGGGCGGCCGATCTGGTCGAGCACGCCGAAGGTCTTGACGAGCACACCCGCCACAAGGCCGGCTTTTACGTCAAGCAGGTGTCCAACGCCATCTCGCCGTCGAATTTCATCCTGACCAATCCGGAACTGTTCCGCGAAACCGTCGCCTCGAACGGCGAAAACCTGGTGCGCGGCATGAAGATGCTGGCCGAGGACATCGCCGCCGGCAAGGGCGACCTGAAGCTGCGGCAGGCCGACTACTCGCCCTTCGAGATCGGCAGGAACATCGCCACCACTCCCGGCAAGGTGGTCGGCCGCAGCGACGTCGCCGAAATCATCCAGTACGAACCGGCGACCGAGACGGTGCTCAAGCGGCCCCTGCTGATCTGCCCGCCATGGATCAATAAATTCTACATCCTCGATCTGAACCCGCAGAAATCCTTCATTCGCTGGGCGGTTGAACAGGGCCACACCGTGTTCGTCATCTCCTGGGTCAATCCGGACGAGCGCCACGGCACCAAGAGCTGGGAAGCCTATATCCGCGAGGGTCTGCAATACGGCCTCGACACGGTCGAGAAGGCCACCGGCGAACGCGACGTCAACGCGATCGGCTATTGCGTCGGCGGCACGCTTTTGGCGGCGGCACTGGCGCTGATGGCGCAAGAGGGCGACGACCGCATCAAGTCGGCGACCTTCTTCACCACGCAGGTCGACTTCACCTATGCCGGCGACCTGAAGGTATTCGTCGACGAAGAACAGGTCGCGGCAGTGGAAAAGTCGATGAGCGAAAAGGGCTATCTCGACGGCACCAAGATGGCGACCGCCTTCAACATGCTGCGCTCAGGCGACCTGATCTGGCCCTATGTCGTCAACAACTACATGCGCGGCAAGGATCCCCTGCCCTTCGACCTGCTCTACTGGAATGCCGATTCCACCCGCATGGCCGCAGCCAACCACTCTTTCTACCTGCGCAACTGCTATCTTGAGAACAACCTTTCGCAAGGCACGATGGAACTGGCGGGCCGCACGGTCTCGCTCGGCGACATCACGATCCCGGTCTACAACCTTGCCTCCAAGGAAGATCACATCGCGCCGGCGCTTTCGGTGTTCCTCGGCTCCAAATATTTCGGCGGCACGGTCGAGTATGTGATGGCGGGGTCGGGCCATATCGCCGGAGTCGTCAATCCGCCGGCATCCAACAAATACCAGTATTGGACCGGGGGTACGCCGACGGGCGACTTCAGCCAGTGGATAGCCAATGCCACCGACCATCCAGGATCCTGGTGGCCGCACTGGCAAGGCTGGATAGAGGCCAAGGACAACACCCGCGTGCCTGCCCGCAAACCGGGCAAGCATATGAAAACCTTGGGTGATGCTCCGGGCACCTATGTGAAGGTCCGTGTGTAACGGACTGTAATGTGTGGTGAGTTGACGGGCCGCCAAAAGCGGGCGAAATGGTGTCGTCAACCATCAAGCGGCCGTAATTCGGCAATCACTGCAAAAATACTTCCAGGCTTGCGGATTTGACACAGGTCTCGTTTCCGGATCGGAGACAAAGGTCACCTTGGCAGCGACGCATGCATGCCGCGCCAAGATATGCCGACCGGACATCGAGGGGGAATTTGACTTTGAAATCGGTAGGATGGAGCCTCGCAAAGGGAGAACGCCGCGCCATTGTGGCAGCGCTCTGCTCCTTGCTTCTGGCCTCCTGCACTTCGGCTGGCGACCCGGCAATGTCGGTCGGAATGCCCGGCTACAATGCCACCGCATCGGATGTAAACGCGGCCTCCAGCGGCAAGGCGATCGCCGCCTCCGATTCGTCTGATGTCACGACGGAGCAGACGACCGTGATGACGGCAAGCGACACGGCGCTGCCTGAAAAGGTCGCCTATGTGCCTGTGTCCAAACCGGGAGCTGCCTTTCCGCTGACCATGCCGGCGGGCGCCGAAACCATCGTTGGAAACACGCCGCAGTCGCTGACGCAGCAGGCACAGACAGCGCAGCAGACCGATGCGGTCGCCCAGCAGATCGCCGCGGCCGACGGCGACGTGGCGGCGCCGAAGCCCGCTGCCGCTCCGGCCATGAACAACCCGGTCTATGTGACGGCTGGCGAGATGCCGCAGGCCGAAGCACCAAAGAAGAAAGGCTTCCTCGCCTCGATGTTTGGCGCAACGCCAGCCTCGGCGACACCAGCCCCCCTCATCAGCAACGCCCGGACGGGCGAGCAGCCCCCGGCGCAGGCAAAAGCGACGCCAGCAGCGGCAAAGCCGATCATCACGCTTGCCTCGGCCAATTCCACGGCCAAGCCGGTACAGCTGGCTTCGCTCGGTGGCGATAGCGGTCACATCACCGGTAGCGATGCCCTGCCCGGCGTGCGCCAGACGGCCCTGTTCGAGATCAAGCGCAAGTCCGGCCTCGATGACGAAAGCGACGTCGACCTCAACGAGGATGAGGGGCCAGTGGGCGGCTCCTATCAGGTTGCGTCCGCCGCCGGCATGGCCCGGCTGGCGCCCAACGGGCTGCTCAAGCAGAACGAGAGCGTCGATGTGGCCTGCCTGAAACCGTCGCTGGTGCGCGTGCTGAAGACGATCGAAGGCCACTACGGCCGCAAGATGACGGTGACGTCAGGTTATCGCGACCCGGCCCGCAACCGGCGCGCCAACGGCGCCAAGAATTCGCTGCACATGTATTGCGCCGCCGCAGACATCCAGGTTCCCGGCGTTTCTAAATGGGAACTGGCGAGCTACATCAGAAGCATGCCCGGTCGCGGCGGTGTCGGCACATACTGCCACACAGAATCGGTTCACGTCGACGTCGGTCCCGAGCGCGACTGGAACTGGCGCTGCCGCCGGCGCAGCGGCGGTGACGGCTAGCAGCGCTATTTGACGGCCTACGCCTGTCAGCCGCCAAGGCCGTTCCGGCAATATCGTTCCAGCCTCCTGAACATTCGAGATAGGCCGAAGCGTCCCCAACTTCGTCATCCTCGGGCGGAGCAGGTGCACAGCTCCGTCGCGAAGATCCGTGGATGACGAAACGATGGGTGTCGCCGCTAGTCATCAAAGCCTGCCAACCCTCGGCAAACCGTTGATTTGGCAGGCCTGGAAAAAAGTTGTCCAAGGTGGCACCTGACGGGTTGCCGGTTGCGCACAACGCCAGTATAAGCCGCTTCGTCTGAGCGCGCCCATCGTCTAGCGGTTAGGACACCGCCCTTTCACGGCGGTAACAGGGGTTCGATTCCCCTTGGGCGTACCAGAAAAATTTGCGTTTGGCGCAAACCTCCCTCCCAATGTCGGCAATTTCGCTTGGCTCTCTGCTGCTCTCTTCAACTGACGCGCAGTCTTCCGCGATCACACCATAGGCCAACGCGGCCACACGGGTCATAATCCTGCTACAAAGTGGTCGATTCCTCAGGGATGTAGCCGCTCCAAGAGCCCGCCGCAGGTCGCCCCCGTGGCGGGCTTTTTATTGCACGGTCGAGTTGGGCTTTCACGGCATTGCGACAACGGGAGAAGCCCCGAGTGGCAAGTCCGTATTTATTTGCCTGGTTTGCGTGCGGGAGCCTACCTGAGAACGGGTCGCGCGCCGCTCAAGACGACCCTCTTCAGCGCTTCAACCGGCATCCGACAGTGCAAAGTCAAAAGCCTGTTATGATCCACGGATTGGAGTCGTATCCGAGACGCGGCTCTGCCTTTGCGCCGCTGTCTTCCGATTTGGCGGTTCCGGTGAAACCGCAGTCCAGATTTGCAACGGGCTTCTTGGCCGACGGTTTCGTGGAACACAAGGCGGCAGCGTCACTGACCGCCGCCTTCTTTTCCTTGGCAACAGCGACACCGGTCGCAGCGAAAACAACAGCCGCGCACAATACAGCCACTCTCATTGGAACCCCCACATTGCACCCGACAGATGGTCGAACATGACGTAACGTAATCTTAATATTAGCACTAACGAATATATTAGCTAGCCCCGTGCCATAAAAAGCAGGCCGAGTGCCAAGCTTGCGCCACGACCGCCAAACCGGTGCCATCTGGACACCAGCCGGCATGAGTCGCATTCTGCTCGTGGGGAGAAGGGCATGGATAAACTAAACATAGGAGCTGATCAGGCCAAACGCTGGCGCGACCGCGCCCTGCGCGGCCGACGGAGGCGTCTGTCGCACAACATCGTGTCGTGGGCGCTGATCCTGATAGCTATAGCCATTCTCGGTGGTCTGATCACGCTCAAGGCGTACAAGTAAGCAGAGCCCCAGCGCGCGAGGTTATCAGGCCACAGCCTAGCCGCTGCCAAGCAGCGGCACGGTAACGGTTGTCGCGTAGTTGATCGGGAAGGAACTGAAGTAGGGGAAGTCGATGACGAAGGCATAGGCGGCGGTCAGATGCGCCATGCGGAAGCCGCCGCTCACCGGGTCGATGGCGATCGTGACGTTCACGTCCTTGAACCCCAAGGCCTGCAATTTCTGCGTGGCGATCGATTGAATGTCGGCTTGGGTCAGCGTGTTCTTAAGCTGCAGCGAGCGCGCTGACGTCTCCAGCGTATAGCGAACACTGGAGACCGAGTGCATCGACCAGCCAAAGGCGAATATTCCGAACAGCAGCATGACAAGGAAGGGGGCGATCAGCGCGAACTCCAGCCCGGCCCCGCCCGATCGATCCCGCCGCAACGCGCTTACCCTAGCGGACACGGATCACCTCCTGGTGACCGATGACGGTGGGAGCGGCAAAGGCGCCGAAGGCAATTGGCGGCACCCAGGTGCCCGATGCCTGTATCTGGACATAGATCGACGGCACCTTGGGCCCACTGCACATGGTGGAAGCGTCGACCACGGTCGTCCCGCACATACGGATGTGGCTTAGCGTGACCTGGCCGTCTTCCGGCCGATTTTCCCAGCTCGCAATGGCAAGGGCCTGGGTCGCCGCATCATCGGTCGATCCGCTCATGACCAGGTTCGCGGCCGTCTTCACACCGGCGCGCATCGACAGTGAACTCGTTATGTAGGACCAGCCGTCCAGAATACCAAGCAGCACCAGGCACAGAATGGGCAGCACCATCGCGAACTCGACCGCCGCAACGCCCGAATCATCGCCAAGGATCGGCATCGACCGGCGCCCCACGGAGCTACTCGGACAGTGCCACGGACCGCGCGGCTGGAATGTTGGGCACTCCGAGGCTCGAGCAATCCTGATTGATGGTTGAGTTACCGGACCATTGAATCGTATCTGCGACGACCCTGGTGCAGCCGCCATTGCCCGAGAAGTTGCCAAGATAGCTCACTTGCTGCTTGGGGAAATAGATGGCCCCGGTCAAAAGCGAGTCCGCTGTGCCGTTGAATGTGCTGGATGCACTCATGCCGGTCCTGTCGCCGTAGAACAGAACGCCTGAGTAGGTGCCCGAAGTCGCCGCGCTGAGCTTCACGGACGCATTGCCATTCATGCTGACGGTCGAGCTGCCCGACATGAAGATGGTCACCCCGGCGCCGGTGATGGCCGCGTTGGCGTTTATCTTGAGATTGCCCTGGACGACATAAACGCCGGGCGAAAGCGTGACATTGCCCTTCAGGTTCATGCCGCTGCAATAGGTGCCTGGACCGAGCGTCGCCTTGTTGTCGTTCAGGCAAGGGGTCGCGGCCACCGGGGCCGGCAGGTCGACAAAGGGATCGCCGGCAGGCAGTGCCTGGGTGATCGGGGCCGCGCAGACGGTCGTGACGGGATTGCTGAGAGAGACACCGCCCGCCGATATCAGGCAATCGGCCTGCAGACCGGCCGCGCCCTGAAGCTTGATGGCGTCGGAGGCGATGGAATTGGACATGACCGAGCAGCCGGTGAGCTTAACGCTGGTGCTGCCGGAAAACAGCACCGCCTGCGACGCGGACGGATCGAGCGCGAGCATGCAAGCACTCGAGGCATCGGTAATGACGGCCACCGCCCTCGCCTGTTCGGGAACCTTGTCCTGTGTGAAGATCAGGGTGAACATCCGGTCGAGCTTCTGGCCGACGATCACCTCGACCGCTTTTTTCGCCGTATTCGGTCCGGACGCGGGCGGCGTATTGACGACGATCGTGCCCGAGCCCAGCCCATTCGACACCGCGGACTGGGTCGCGGCCGCGACGATCGTCGGCTTGTCGGAACCCGAAATCTGTTCGAGCGCTCCGGCATAGGCGGCTGCATCGGCCGTCGCCTGCAATCTCAGGCTGTTGTAGTACCAATAGGAGGTCTCGACGCCGAAGCCCGCAGCGCCGACAACGACCGGCAAGGTGAGGGCAAAAATGGTGGCGACGTTTGCGCCCGTGCTCCGGCGCATGGCGTCCATTACAAGCCGAACACGGGTGAAGCTATTCAAGGCCATGGTTTAAATTAGAAAGCACGCATAAATGAACGAATGGCTAAAAAGTTCGGTGCATTTTTGAGCAGTGGTCCATTGGCTTCAAAAAAGAAGTGCTTCGCTGGCTGATCAACGCGCGAGCGCACTTCCTGGCAAGCGAGAAGGGCTAGGGCCAGCGGGAGGCGGCGAGAGAGAGAGCATCGATGTCCTAGAGCATCCGCCTGCGATAGGCAGCCATGGGTTCGCACCCGATCAGCGAACTTGCCGTCGAAGGCAGCAAACACCGATATATTGCTGCTCGCACTATTGGAGAATGCAGTGGGAAGCCAAAGCTGTGCAGGATTTCTTCAAGCGGAAAGAATCGGCATCGGCTCCGCAACCACCCCGGCCGACATCTCTCTTTGTACGGCCAGGAAGAACCTGCGCACTTCGTCGCCGGCTGCCGTTCTGTCCCTGCCCGATCCGACGACGAGATCGAGCAACTCCGACGCCTTGGCCCTCCAGAACGAGGTGGCGGGCTCGCCATGCAGGTTGCCGAGCTTGGCAGCAACCTCTCTGACCAAGAATACCTGACGGTCGATCGGGAATGCACGGATTTTTTCTGGGGACATCTTCCGAACCATGAGACTGACGCAACGAATCAACCATTGCCAACAAGCAATGGCGTAGCCGGGAAGGTGGAAACGGAAGCTTAACGGCGCTGACGTGGTTGCGGGGACGCAACGATACGCTCGCGACATCGCCTGTGCGTCAAACGCGCTTCATTGGTTGCAGTGGGGGGCAGGCGAAACGGCGGCGGCCCTTAGGCCTGGAGCGCCCTCGCCTCACCGCCGCGCTTGCGCGGCGTCATCATGTCCCTGGCCATCAGTCCGCTGGCCCGGCAAAACGCCATGAACGCCCGGCAAGCATCCTCGGTCTTGACCACGTCTACCGTGGCCCCAAAGCAGGCGTTGAAGGCTTTCTGGTAGATCGGGCCCTGACGGCGCGCAGGCCAGTCCTGGAGAAAATCGAGCGCCTGTTCGACCCCGTAGATCTCCTCGACCGGCAGGCCGGGCGCGGGCGCTATGCGCACCGGCACCTCGAATTGCAGTCTGTCCATTTCCTGTCTCCCGAACTGGCGCCACCGCAGCAACGCCGTTCGTCGTCAAAAGTTGCTTTGACCGGCTTTTGGCCCAGAAATGTGTCGTCACTTGGGTCGCTGAACCGCCCATGCAAGGCGAATATCTCGAACTGTGCGGGTGCATCGGGCAGTTCTTCCTTGAACCTTTTGCCCTCAAGTGCCAAATCTGGGGAGATCTTCACGTCGGCTCTCTTGCAGGGCCCTACCCGCTACACGGACAAAATGGTCACCTATCTCGACGCTGCCACGGCCCCGCTCAGAAATACCGGCCAGATCCGCCTCTATGGCGAGGACGGCTTTGCCGGCATGCGCAAGGCATGCGATCTCACCGCGCGCTGCCTCGACGAGCTGGTGCCGATGGTCCAGCCCGGCGTCACCACCGAAGCAATAGACCGCTTCGTCTTCGAATTCGGCATGGACCACGGCGCGCTGCCGGCGACGCTCAACTATCGCGGCTACACGAAATCATCCTGCACCTCGATCAACCATGTCGTCTGCCATGGCATTCCCGACAACAAGCCGCTCAAGGATGGCGACATCGTCAACATCGACGTCACCTACATCCTCGACGGCTGGCACGGCGATTCTTCGCGCATGTATCCGGTCGGCACGATCAAGCGCGCCGCCGAGCGGCTGCTCGAAGTCACGCATGAATGCCTGATGCGCGGCATTGCGGCGGTCAGGCCGGGCGCCCGCACCGGCGCCATCGGCGCCGCCATCCAGACCTTTGCCGAAGGCGAGCGCTGCTCGGTGGTGCGCGACTTCTGCGGCCACGGCGTCGGCCAGTTGTTCCATGACGCGCCGAACATCCTGCATTACGGCAGCGCCAATGAAGGCGTCGAGATGCGGCCAGGCATGATCTTCACCATCGAGCCGATGATCAATCTGGGCAGGCCGCACGTGAAGGTTCTGTCGGATGGCTGGACCGCGGTAACGCGCGACCGTTCACTGTCGGCGCAGTACGAGCACACGATCGGCGTGACCGACACAGGGTGCGAGATTTTCACGCTGTCGCCCAAAAAGCTCGATCGCCCCGGCCTGCCGGCTTAGAGCGCATCTTACCCGGCGGGAGGCCGTCTATGCCGACTGCACATCCGCGGCATTCGGCAGGTCGATGGTAACGACCAGTCCGCTGGGCTGGTTGTCCTCCAATTCGATCCTGCCGCCGTGCCCCTGGACGATGTCGGCAACGATCGAGAGGCCCAGACCGAAGCCATGCTTCGACGCAATGCCGCGCGACGCATCTTCCTTGAAGAATGGTTCGAAAACACGGGCACGTGCCGTCATCGGAATACCCGGCCCGTCGTCCCCTACCGTGATGCGCGCCGCCGTGCCGGTCGCTGTCAAGGCGACAGTGACATTGCCGGCGAATTTGACCCCGTTGTCGCAAAGATTGGCGATCGCACGCGCCAATGCATTGGGCTTGCACCAGCCCAGAAGCCGGTCCGGCCCGGAATATGAGACAGGAAATCCGACATCGGAGAATTCGGCGCAGACGGTTTGCAGAACGCTGGCAATATCGGCGCGCTGCAGCTTCTCCGTCGAAACATCGTTGCGCAGGTAGGTAAGGGTCTCGTCGATCAAGATTTCGATGTGCTGGACATCGGACAGGATTGCGGTTCGGATTGGGCCATCATCCATGCGCTCGGCGCGAAGCCGCAGCCGCGTCAAAGGCGTGCGCAGATCATGACTGACGCTGCGCAACATGCGCGTGCGGTTTTCGATCATCGTGCGGATACGCGTCCTCATTCTGTTCAGGGCGCGCACCAAGCCCACCATTTCAATGGAGCCGTGTTCGACGAAGAGCTGGTCGCCATTCTCGATCTCGGCCGAACCGACTGCCGCCGAGATGCGCTTCAACGGATCCGTCACGGCCCAAACCGCAAACAGCCAGATCAGCACGGGCAAGGCAACGAAAGCCATGAACCTGTAGAACGAGGCACGGACGAGGCCCGATGTCAGCCAGGAATCGGGCATGCCGAAATGGGCCAGGACGTCCTGCTGGTCGAGGTCGATGACAAACGCGTATCGGCCGCCGACCCTTATCCAGCGTCCCTCAACCGTCCCCCTGTCGATACGCAAAAGCCATTCGACACTTCGCCATTGCAGATAGGATTGGGCAATGCCGGTTATCCGGTCCTTGGGCAATATCTCGAAATCAAAGCCGGCCCGCTTTGCTGTCGCCAGAATTGCGCCACGCGCCTGCGCCGGCGTTTCTTGCAACAAGGCAGCAACAACGGCCGCACGCCTGGCGTTATCTTCCGCGGCGGGAAGATCGGCATTCTCTATGAAACTCTCGACGACCGAACCGACGAACATGATCACGATCACCGCGATGAAAATGATTGCCACAAACTGCCCACGCACGGACTGTGGCAAGAAACGGCGGATGAAATCCCTCATGCTTCCTCCACCGTCGCGGTGAAGATGTAGCCACCCAACCGAACGGTCCTCAAAAGCACCGGATCGCGCGCGTCCTTTTCGATCTTCCTGCGGATTCGACTGATATGGACATCGACGCTACGCTCGATCGGCCCCGCGAGCCCGGCATGGGTTACGCCCAGAAGTTCCTCACGAGAGAGAACCCGGCCTGCATTGCGACAAAACGCAAGCAACAGGTCGAATTCATGCGTCGTGGTCGTCACCCGCGCATTGTTGGGGTCATGCAATTGCCGGCGTATGGGATCAAGGCGCCAGCCGTTGAAACGAAGTACCTTCGACCAGTCCCGCTCGTCGGGATCATAGGCTGTACGGCGCAGCAGCGCCCGTATCCTGGCCGTCAGTTCACGCGCGCTGAACGGTTTCGTCACATAGTCGTCCGCGCCGATTTCCAGCCCGAAGATGCGGTCGATTTCCTCGCCGAGCGCGGTCAGCATCAGGATCGGAATGTTGGTTGCGGCACGAAGGCGGCGGCAGATGTTGAGACCGTTTTCGCCCGGCAACATGACATCGAGCACGATGAGATCGAATTTCTGGGTGCGAAGCGCGGCATTCATCTGGACGCCGCTCTCGGCAATTTCCACGGTCATGCCGTTGTCGGTGAGCGTGTCGCCCAGCATGCGTGCGATCTCCAGATCGTCTTCGACAATGAGGATGCGCGAACCTTGCCTTGCCGACCTGGATTCGGCGCTCAAATCGCTTTGGTGCCGTTGCTGTGCCATTCCGGAGCTTGTCCAGCTTGCATTTGGTGCCCTGGGTAGGCGTCAGAACCGATATCCGACGAGAAGCATCCCTGAAGGCTGGATCTTTTCGACGACGACGGGGCTGTCGGCAGCGTCACCCAAGAGAACGCCGACCCCCGCTTCGCCGCGCACCATCCAGTTCTCGTCGAGCATATATGTGGCGGAAACCGAAAAATCGGCGCGCTTCAAACCGGCGCCGGCATCATAGCGCGCCAGCCCCGAGCGAGCCGATTGCTCGGGCGTGACACCAAAATAGGCCTGCATGTAATTTTCGTCGGCGAACACGGCGGACGCGCTGGCGCCGATCATCAACGATTGAGACAGAGGCCGGGTCACCTCGATCCCCACCCTGCCCTCCAGGCCATCGCTGCCGCCGATGGACTTGTCCAGCTGCGCGAATATTTCGGCCGGACCGAACTTCGCCGCTGCCTTCACGCCGACCGTCGCGCCCATGTCGACATCCCCCAAGCCGCGCAGATGGTCGGAGTCGTCTTCCTTGCGGCCCATCTCATAGCCAAGCCGCGCGCTGAAGGCGAACGGTCCTTGTTCATAAACGGCGATGTTGGCACCAGTCGGATCGATCGTCACCGTGTCGAGGAATGTCGCCGTGACGAAAGGCACCGGCATGATCTTGAACTCATTGCTGCCCTCGTATTTGGGGACGATGATGGCGCCGCCGCCGAGCACGACGTGCCAGTCGGACAGTTTCTGTTCGAAGCGCCCGAAACGGGAAGGCTCGGGCGGCAGGGTAAAATCATCGGAATTCACCGCAATGGCGTCTGCCGCCAGCGCGCCGTCCGAATGGGCTGAAAGCAGGATTGCCATGACCGCAAGAGATGCCCGGCCGGCAAATAGTCCAGAGTCAATTTTGGCGAACATGCGTGCTCCAGTATAGCGAGGCAAAGAGCCTCCGGTGGCGTCACCATGTCAGGTGAAAGTGGCCGCATGCGTTAAGTGATGTTAAGTTTTGTTGCGCAATCGTGGTTTCATCTTGCCGTATAGGGAGGCCATAGGCTGACAGCGGGCTGCCACGATCTGCCGTGGATCGTCTCGCGATCGGAGAACGGAACTGTTTCAATCCAGGCCAGAACAGCTCTAATGTCTGTGCCGGAGCAATGTGGGCGGGGTATGGGGAACACAAGCGACGATGACGAGCGGAGTTTCTTCTCCGAAGCGCCGATGCGGCCTGCTGCGAAAGCCAAGGCGACGCTCGACGAAAAGCCGCATTACCTCGGCCATCGCGACCGCTTGCGCGAGCGCTTTGCCCTGGCGGGTCCGGATGCCCTGCCCGATTACGAACTTCTGGAACTTCTGCTCTTTCGCCTGATCCCTCGTGCCGACACCAAACCGGCGGCCAAGGCGCTGCTGGCACGCTTCGGCACGCTGGCCGAAGTGCTTGGCGCCCCGGTGGGCCTGCTGCAGGAGGTCAAGGGCATCGGCCCTGCGGTGGCACTCGACCTGAAAATCGTCGCCGCAACGGCGCAGCGCATGGCACGCAGCGAGGTCCACGGCCGCGAGATCCTCTCGTCCTGGCAGCAGCTCCTCGACTATTGCCGCTCAGCAATGGCCTTCGAGGCGCGCGAGCAGTTCCGCATCCTGTTCCTCGACAAAAAGAACGCGCTGATCGCCGACGAGGTGCAGCAGACGGGTACTGTCGACCACACGCCTGTCTACCCGCGAGAAGTGATCAAGCGGGCGCTCGAACTCTCGGCGACTGCCATTATCCTGGTCCACAATCACCCGTCAGGCGACCCGACGCCATCGCGCGCCGACATCGAGATGACGAAGGAGATCATCGACGCGGGCAAGCGGCTGGGCATCGCGGTGCACGACCACATCATCATCGGGCGGAAGGGATATGCCAGCATGAAGGGCCTGCTGCTGATCTGAGATGGCAGGGCCGGCGCCAACGCCGGCCGACGCCGACCACGCGATCCCAGAGATCGGGGGCGGGCGAAACCGGCTAGAACAAGACTGGCGGAATCAGGAGAGTATGATCATGGCGAAGACAAAAGTACTTCTTGTCGGCGAAAGCTGGGTGAGTTCGGCGACCCACTACAAGGGGTTCGACCAGTTCGGCAGCGTCACCTTCCATCTCGGGGCAACGCCCCTGGTCGACGCCTTGAAGGACAGCGAATTCGATCTCGACTACATGCCCGCTCATGAGGCCGTCGAGAAGCTGCCTTTCACCATGGAAGGGCTGTCGCAATACAGGACGATCATCCTGTCCGACATTGGCGCAAACTCGCTGCTGCTTCATCCCGATGTCTGGCTGCACGGCAAGACAGTGCCGAACCGGCTCAAGCTCCTGCGCGACTGGACGCTGGCCGGCGGCGGCCTGATCATGATCGGCGGTTACTTCAGCTTCCAAGGCATTGACGGCAAGGCGCGCTGGCATCGCACGGCGGTCGAGGAGGCGCTGCCGGTGACCTGCCTTCCCAATGATGACCGGCTCGAAATTCCGGAGGGCTTTCGTCCCGAGATCACTGGTTCAAGAGACCATCCGCTTTTTGCCGGCATTGAGGGCGAATGGCCGCTGCTGCTCGGCGCCAACGAGGTCGTCGCCCGCGATCGCGACGATGTCGAGGTTCTGGCGCGGCTGCCGCAGGACCAGGGCGGCCATCCCCTGCTGGTCACCGGGCGTCACGGCGAAGGACGCACGCTGGTCTGGACGTCGGACATCGGACCGCACTGGCTGCCGAACAGTTTTGTCGAATGGCCCGGCTATGCGCGGCTTTGGACCAACGTGCTCCGCTGGGTCAGCAACGCCGTTTGAAGATGTCGCCGCAAAGTGCGTTTTAAGGGCAACGACATGTATGAGAACAAAGGTTTGAAGCCGATCAGCATCACCGGGAACGGCGAGTTCGGCCGTTGCCGCCTTCGCCTCACGGTCGTTCACGGCGGATCGGTGTTGCAGTTTCCAGCAACCTGGCTGACCGCTTCGCCGAACCCGGCGAGGTCGAAATCGGCCTCGCCGCGCCCCGCCAGCAGCCCGAACCGCCACGAAAGCTGGAGCCGGTTCGCGGCGACAAGGCGCCTGATGCCATCGGCGCCATCGCGCACCAGCATCCGGCTGCGCGGCCCGACCGACCAGCTTTCGTCGAACTTGCTCTCCTGATCGACCGTAATCGACATGGTGATCTTGCGGCTGGCCGAAACAGCGTCGTTCAGTTGCAGCCATTCAGTCCAATGCGGCTCGCCGCTTGCCCGGCAGGCAATCGTCAGGATCGGGCTGTAGCTCAAGGCACCGCCGCCGGTGATCAGCTTGTTGGTGGCGTAGAGCGAGGCCGTCACGAGGCCGTCTTCACTCGTGCCGAAGCGCCAGTTGTCAGGCACCGTGCCGGCCTGGGCAATGCCGCAGACCGAGATAAGGATCAGCGCGATTGCCGAAGCGTGTCCCAATTCGACGAACAGTCTCAACACGCCCTCCAACAACCAAGCGGCTTGCAATAGAAGCGCAGATAATGATCAAAGCTTGGTCGCCACAGGCCGTCGCTCGCGAAGCATGGCGGCTGTTGCAGTTTGGCAACGAAAAAGGCCGCCTCGAGGGCGGCCTTCCTGTTTCAGCGGAGCGCTGGTGTTATTCGGCGGCCTTCTTCTTCGGCGCGGCCTTCTTCTTGGGCTCTTCCGCGTCGTCGGCCGTCTTGGCGTCGGCCTTCTTGGCGGCGGCTTTCTTCGCCGGCTTCGCCTTGACGGCGGTCTCGTCCTCTTCGTCATCGGCCATCAGCTCTTCCTTGCTGACCTTGACGTCGGTGACCGAAATCTGACCGAGCAGATGGTCGACCACCTTTTCCTCGAACATCGGCGCCCGCAGCGTGTTCAACGCTTCCGGGTTGTTGCGGTAGAACTC
The DNA here is from genome assembly GCF_055811095.1 of Mesorhizobium sp. WSM4833. Classification (NCBI taxonomy): domain Bacteria; kingdom Pseudomonadati; phylum Pseudomonadota; class Alphaproteobacteria; order Hyphomicrobiales; family Phyllobacteriaceae; genus Mesorhizobium; species Mesorhizobium sp. WSM4833. The sequence goes on along the minus strand of NZ_JBVVQG010000006.1, from coordinate 381,624 downwards.
GAAGACTTCCTGCTGCTGGTTTCCTGGATAGCGCCGCACCTGCTCGAACAGGCCGCGCTGCAGCTCTTCGTCCGATACGGTCACGCCGGCCTTCTCGCCGATTTCAGCCAGCACCAGCCCGAGGCGCACGCGGCGCTCGGCAAGCCGCAGATACTCGGCGCGCGCCTCTTCTTCCGTCGTCTCTTCGTCGGCGAAGGTGCGTCCGGCTGCTTCCAGATCACGATTGACCTGCGCCCAGATGTTGTTGAACTCGGCGTCGACGAGCTTCGACGGCGCCTCGAACGAATAAGCCGCGTCGAGCTGGTCGAGCAGCTGGCGCTTGACCTTCTGGCGCGTCATGGCGCCGAACTGGTTCTCGATCTGGCCGCGCACGACGTCGCGCAGGCGCTCCAGCGACTCCAGGCCGAGGTTCTTAGCGGTCTCGTCGTTGATTTCCAGCGCGCCGGGCTGGGACACTTCCTTGACGGTGACGTCGAAGGTCGCTTCCTTGCCGGCCAGATGCGCCGCCTGGTAGTTTTCCGGGAAAGTCACGGTGACCTGCTTTTCGTCACCGGCCTTGGCGCCGACAAGCTGATCCTCGAAGCCGGGGATGAATTCCTTCGAGCCTAGCACCAGCGGCTGATCGGTGCCGGCGCCGCCATTGAAGGCCTCGCCGTCGATCTTGCCGACATAGTCGATGGTGACACGGTCGCCATTGGCGGCCTTGCCGGTCTTCGGCTCGTAGCTGCGCGCCGATTCGGCAACGCGCTGGACCTGCTCGTCGATCTCGGCATCAGGCACGTCGAACACCTGGCGCGTCACCTTGATGTCGGAAAAGTCCTTGATCTCGATCGCCGGGATGATCTCGTAGTTGAGGCGGAATTCGAAGTCGGCGCCGCCGGCCAGGATCTTCTCGGCTTCCTTCTCGTCCTCGGTCATGATGACTTCGGGCTGCATGGCAGCCTTTTCACCACGCCCGGTAATGATCGAACGGGTCGAATCGTTGAGGATTTCGTTGACCACTTCGGCCATGAACGACTTGCCGTAGACCTTGCGCAGGTGCTGCACCGGCACCTTGCCTGGACGGAAGCCGTTGATGCGGACCTTGTTGCGGGCATCCGAAAGCCGCGCCATCAGCTTGGCTTCCATGTCACCGGCCGGCACGGTGATCTTGATCTCTCGCTTGAGACCGGAGTTGAGCGTTTCGGTGACCTGCATCGTAAAACCTTTGTTTTCACCAATGAGACTGCCACGGCCTCTGCCGTTCACAGCCTGCCGGTATATTCTTGCCGGGAATGGCTTTTGGTACGGAACCTGGCGATTTGACCGAAAACCCGGCTCAAACTCTCCCAAACTGCGTTCCAAAATGTGAATAAGTTCTTGTTTTTCCTACTTCTTATCACATTCTGCAGAAGCGGATCGTCGCGTCCCGTCACATTTGACACGCCTTTTGTCACAGGCGAGGCCAATTTTCAACAGTCTTCGCATCCCAGCCAATAACCAGCATTCGGGCCTGCCCCACATCTTGTCGCTGGGCCACATCTTGTCTCTGACATTGACAGAATGATGGCCACATGGGATTGCCGGTCCATGCGGATGTGGCGGAACTGGTAGACGCCCTGGATTTAGGTTCCAGTGCCGAAAGGCGTGGGGGTTCGAGTCCCTTCATCCGCACCACCCTTCGCCCTTCGAGCTTCGGGTGGCGGGCCACCCGAAAGCCCTGGCGAAGGAGGACCGGCGCCGTTCAGGCAGGCATCGGATTGAGCTTCAGATGCTGGATCAGGATGATGGTCTTGGCGTCGACGATACGGCCATCGGCGATGCCGGCCAGCGCCTCGTCGAGCGGCATTTCCAGAACCTCGATGTCCTCGCCCTCTTCTTGCGCGCCGCCGCCGGCCGAGATGCGGTCGGCGGGTGAATAGCGGGCGATGAAAAACCAGAGCCGTTCGGTGACGCTGCCGGGGCTCATATAGGGCGAAAACAGCCGCTCGATATCCTTCAAGCGATAACCCAGCTCTTCCTCGGCTTCCTTGCGGATGGCGGTCTCCGGATCGTTTTCGTCCAACAGGCCGGCACAGGCCTCGATCAGCGGCTCGCGGTGGCCGGTGACGTAAGCGGGATAGCGGAACTGGCGCACCAGAAGCACGGTCGAACGCAAGGGGTCGTAAGGCAGGATCACCGCACCATCGCCGCGATCATAGGTCTGGCGGATTTGCGTCTCCCACTGACCGTCGCGCCGGCGGTAGTCGAGGACGGTCTTCTTCAGGATGGCCCAGTCGTCGGAGAGGATTTCCTCCGAACGGACGCGAATACGATCTTCCATCCCGGTCTCCATGCTAAAGCGCGTCGCACTTCATGCTCCTGTTTATGCCTGTCGGTCTCCCAAAACCGGAGCCACTTTTGGGAGACATGCCTGGCCGAGGCGTAGCCGCGAACCGGCATTTCGGCAATCCCGCCCGTGATTGGTCCAGAAGCCCTTTCACCGCCTCGTGTCTGGCGCAGGCGCCATCGGTCGCCTAAATAGCTGCGAACCCTCCCGGAGTTTCTCATGACAGCGTCGCTTTTCCAGTCGATCACTCTCGACGGCCTCACCTTCCCCAACCGCATCGCCGTCGCGCCGATGTGCCAGTATTCCGCCGAGGACGGCTCGGCCAGCGACTGGCATCTCCATCACTGGATGAACCTCGCAATGTCCGGCGCCGGCATGGTCACGGTCGAGATGACCGATGTCGAGCGGCGCGGGCGTATCACCCATGGCTGCCTCGGCCTTTACTCCGAAGACAATGAAGCGGCCGCCCGCCGCGCGCTGGACGCTGCACGACGCGTCGCCGCACCCGGCACGAAATTCGGCTCCCAACTCGCCCATGCCGGCCGCAAGGCTTCGAACCGCAAGCCGTGGGAGGGCGGCGGGCCACTGAAGCCAAACGAGGATCCCTGGCAGACCGTCTCCGCCTCGGCCATCCCCTACGACACCGGCTGGAACGTGCCGCACGCTCTGGAGGACGAGGAGATCCTACAGCTGATCGAGCGCTTCGCCGAGGCGGCAAGGCGAGCCGAACGCGCCGGCTTCGATTTCCTCGAACTGCACGCCGCGCATGGCTATTTGATCTTCCAGTTCCTGTCGCCCTTGTCCAACCAGCGCACGGACCGCTGGGGTGGCGCGCTGGAAAACCGCATGCGTTTTGCCGTCGAAATCACCAAGGCGGTGCGCAAGGCGGTGCCAAAGCTGATGCTCGGCGCAAGGCTGTCCGTGAAGGATTGGGTCGACGGCGGCTTCGACGTGGCGGACGCGATCGAAGTGGCCAAAGCGCTGAAGGACGAGGGCGTTGCCTATCTCTGCTGTTCGAGCGGCGGCAATTCGCCGTTGCAGAAATTGCCCACCGGCCCCGGCTATCAGGTGCATCTGGCGGAGGCGGTGCGCAAGGGCGCTGATATTCCGACCCGCGCCGTCGGCCTGATCGACGACCCCAAACAGGCCGAAGCGATCGTCACCGAGGGCCGCGCCGACATGGTGGCGCTGGCGCGGGCCTTCCTGGCTGATCCGCGCTGGGGGTGGCGTGCGGCGGCGACATTCAGCGAGACAATCCACCCGGCGCCACAACTTGCCCGTTCGGTGACCACGATGCAGCATTGGATGAAGGCGGCGGGCTGAACGGTTCGCGCTCCCGACACGGCGCTGTAGAGCCTTCAAACAGCCTCTGAGACGTTTGGGCGCAGGCTGACGGCCATGGTTGCAACCAAATTGGCTGCTTTGCGTTGCGGCCATGATGGACAACAAACCTTTTGAAGTGCCGGTCGTCGTCGAACTTGGCCACGTCGGCAAATATCGCCACATCCGCAGCGCCCAGGAGGCCGCGGAGTGCCTGATGACGGTGTGGCCGCTCAATCGCGGCCCGCGCCATCGTGATGCCCTCGACACTTGCCTCAAAGTGCTGGAAGGTTATCGTTCGACAGCAGATGCGCGCCGGGCGCTGATTGAAGCCGCCAAGGAATCGGAAGTGCTGGTGCCCGACGACAGACTGCCCGACGACCGACTGCATTGAGCAGACGGACCTTTCAACCGGAGGTTTTTCATGGCGAAGCTGACTTACAAGATCGTCGAACATGACGGCGGCTGGGCCTACAAGGTCGGAGCGACCTTTTCCGAGACGTTTCCCACGCATCAGGACGCGTTGCGCGCCGCCGAAATCGCCTCGGCCGAGCAGCAGGTCGCCGGAGCGACGGACGGCATCCAGTATGAGGACGCCGAGGGAAAATGGCATGAGGAACTGGCCGACGGCCGCGACCGGCCGCAGACAGAAGTCTCGGATTGATTCGGTATCGCGGTTGATGTGGAGCGGTTCGACGGAGCGCCGACCGCAGCGCCGTCCGGAGAGAGGACGCGCCAGCGGCCAGCGGCTGTCCTTGCGGACTAGCCCTCGAACATGGATTTCCAGAAAATCGGCGTGCGCTTTTCGGAAATCGCGTTCTGGCTATTTGCCGCAATACTGATCGTTGACGTTTTGCCCTGCGTTAGCGTCCGGGCCTGGTGTGTTGTGGGCACATGGGCCAATAGCGCCGGTGTTGCCTTGGGTGTTCAACCCGGAGCCGTCACTGATGCTTCCCGTGGTGTAGGGGTCGACAGTTGTCTGGTCGTTGTTACCGAACAGCCACCAGTCATGATTGTTTGAGTACCTGCCGTCCAGTGACTGCGCCATCGCCGATGTGGCGAGACCAATCGTCAGGACGGATGCTGCGAGAAGTTTTGTAACCATTGAATCACTCCGTATCTTAGCCGCCTTGGTGCGACACTCATAAAACCCGGTAGTCAGCCGAATGGTTCCTTGAAATTGTCGTGAAGCTGAGGTGAGGCCCCGATCAGCCCGGCCGGCGATGCGCTCGATGGATGCGGCGGTTCGCTCCGCGGCCACGAATTGCGGCACGTGCCCCTTGCCGTTGGGCCCCTCGATGCGGCCGAGATCTTGCTCGACCGCCACGTTATCGCAGAACATGGTGTGGAAATGCGTTGGACTCAACCGAGCCATCCACCTCCGGCGGTCATGCAGTCGGGCAGGGAAGCCGGCGGCGCGGAGATGACATTGCGGCCACCGCCGCGCCGCGCTATCTCAGACCACTCGCCTTCCCTGGCCACTCGCTTGCCGGAGCTTCCCATGCCTGAAATCGTGACCGCCGCCATGCTCGTCATCGGCGATGAGATTCTGTCCGGCCGCACCAAGGACAAGAACATCGGCCATCTCGCCGACATCATGACGGCGATCGGCATCGACCTGAAGGAAGTGCGCATCGTCCCGGACGAGGAAGACGAGATCATCGCGGCGGTGAACGCCGTGCGCGCGCGCTACACTTATGTTTTCACCACCGGCGGCATCGGGCCGACGCATGACGACATCACGGCCGATTCCATCTCCAAGGCCTTTGGCGTGCCTTGCGAATACGATGCCCGGGCCTATGCGATGCTGGAAGCAAGCTATGCCGCGCGCGGCATCGAATATACCGAGGCCCGCAAGCGCATGGCACGGATGCCGCGCGGCGCCGATCTCATCGACAATCCGGTGTCGGTCGCGCCTGGCTTCCGCATCGGCAACGTCCACGTCATGGCTGGCGTGCCGTCGATTTTCCAGGCCATGCTCGACAATGTCGTGCCGACGCTGAAGGCCGGCACAAAGATGCTGTCGGCGACCGTGCCCTGCCCGTTCGGCGAAGGCCTCATCGGGGGGCCGCTGGGTGATATCCAGAAAGCGCATCCCGATACGATCATCGGCTCCTATCCGAAATATGGCGATGGCAAGTTCTGGACCGAACTGGTCGTGCGTGCCCGCAGCCAGGAGGCGCTGGACGCTGCCCGCGCCGATGTCGAGGCGATGGTCGCCGGCTTCGCCAGCAATCCCGGCTGATCTGGTCCAGACCGGAACAAAGCACGACGCTGCAACGTTTCCCCGGCACGAGTTCGCCAGCTCGTGAACTGAGGGATTGTCATGCGATTCAAAACCATCGTCGCCATTCTGCAGAACGAGCAGGACGCCGAGCGCGTGCTCGACTGCGCCATTCCGCTCGCCAACCGGTTCCAGAGCCATCTGGTCGGCATCCACGCCGAAACGCTTCCCGTGCCCTACACCTCTGCCACAGGCTTTCCCGACACCGAATTCCTGCAGGTTTCGGCAGATATGAACCGGGAACGGGCCGAGAAGTTGAGGACGCTGTTTCTCAGGCGTATCGAGGATTCCGGTCTTTCCTTCGAGTGGCGAAGCCTGGAGAGCTTTTCGGGTGACAGTGCGCTGACCGGGATTTCGAGCGTGCGGGCCGCCGACCTGATCATAGCAGCGCAGCGCGAAACGGGCGGCGATTCCAGCGCGGACGTTGACACGCTGGTCTACGATGCCGGCCGGCCGGTGCTGGTGGTGCCGCACGAGGGTCCGCTGATCACCACCTTCAAACGCGTCTTGCTCGCCTGGAACGGCAGCAAGGAAGCGGCGCGCGCCGCCTTCGACGCGCTGCCCTTCATCATCGAAGCCGAGAAGACCGACATATTGGTTATCGACCCTCCTGAAACGCTCGACGACAGCCCGGAGGCCGCCGGCGCCGAAATCGCGGCAGCGCTGTCGCGCCACGGCGCCACCGTCAGCGTCTCGGTGCAGCAGTCGGGCGGCAGTTCGGTCGATGACATCATCCAGACCAGGATCGCGGAGACCGGCGCCGATCTGCTGGTGCTCGGCGCCTACAGCCATTCATGGCTGCGCCAGCTTCTGTTCGGCGGCGTGACGCGCAGCGTTCTGCGCACCGCGCCGGTGGCAGCCTTCCTGTCGCGGTAAGCCCACAGCGATCGCTGGCCCTTGCCTTGCCAAGGCCCCTGCTCTTGCCAAGATGGGGGCTTTCCAGCTAATTCCGCGCGCATTCCCCTGTTTTCTTGCGCGCGATCCCCGCGTGCTGTGGAGTGCGCGCATGTCCCTTCCCGAAAAAGCCTTTCCGGTCTCCTGGGACCAGTTCCATCGCGACGCTCGCGCACTCGCCTGGCGGCTTGCCGGCGCCAACAAAGGGCAATGGAAAGCGATCGTCTGCATCACGCGAGGCGGGTTGGTGCCGGCGGCGATCATCTCGCGTGAACTTGGCATCCGCGTCATCGAAACCGTCTGTGTCGCCTCCTATCACGATTATACCAGCCAGGGGCAGCTGCAGGTCCTCAAGGAGATCACCCCTGCCCTGCTCGCCGAAGACGGCGCCGGCGTGCTGATCATCGACGACCTGACCGACACCGGCAAGACGGCGGGCATCGTGCGCGCGATGATGCCCAGGGCGCATTTCGCCACCGTCTATGCCAAGCCGAAAGGCAGGCCGCTGGTCGATACTTTCGTCACCGAAGTCAGCCAGGACACCTGGATCTATTTCCCGTGGGATATGGGCTTCACCTACCAGAAGCCGATCGCCGACGACCACGCCGGCTGATTCGCAACTACCTGCCTGTTACAGACCAGCAGCTTGCACCGGGGATGGATTTGCTTTCGCAAACACGTCCGGCAGAGCCGGATATTTCGCGAAATCGACGTCTATTGGCGGAAATTGGCCAGGCGAATGAAATTTTTTACTTTTATTGCCGACAATTAGCCGTAAGATTCGTGAGACGGCAAACGATTCCGGAGGCTGGGGCTAGCTTCTTAGATGTTGACGAGGCCAACGACACACAATCATCTGGCCGAAAGGGTCCGACGGCTCTTCGGCACCGCGCCGTGCCGCCTGCAGGTTGCCGCCCTGCCCTGGCGCGACACGGGAGACGGCGTCGAAATCATGCTGATCACCAGCCGCGATACCGGCCGTTGGGTTTTGCCCAAGGGTTGGCCGGAGGCCAGGGAGCCGCTCTGCGAGGCCGCGGCGCGCGAAGCCGGCGAGGAGGCCGGGCTACGCGGCCGTGTCTCTCATCTTGAAGCCGGCCGTTACTTCTACGCCAAGGCGCTGGCTTCCGGCGAAGAAGTCCCGTGCGAGGTCCTGGTGTTTCCGCTGCATGTCGACAAAGTCGCGGACCGCTGGAAGGAAAAACGCTCACGCACCCGCAAATGGGTCCGTGCAAGCGAAGCGGTGCGCATGGTCAACGAACCCGACCTTTGCCAGATCATCGCCTATTTCTGCGCCGACCCGCACAGCTTCTCCTGACGGGCGGCCACACCGCGCTCTTTGCAAAATGGGACTGGCTTGCAAAGGCTGGACACGCGTTGCCGCGCATCGACATGAATGCTTTGCTAAGGAATCAAAGGTAGGATTCGGCAGCTCTGGTATTTTTTGATCGATGGCGAATCCCGCAAATCCAATTCCAAACGAGTCCGACGAGCCTGAGCGCGAGCATCGTCCGCGCGTGCTCAAGGGCGGGTCGATCATCACCGGAATTTCGAATTCGGAAGTCGGCTGCACGCTGCGCAATCAACACGAAGGCGGAGCCGAACTGAAGATACCGCTGGAAGCCCGGGTTCCCGATCGCTTCCTTCTCTATGTGCCGCTCGACGGCATTGCCTATCGGTGTGAGGTCCGCTGGCGTCGCAATGACCGTATCGGGGTGCAGTTCACCGGCACCGAGCCAAAACCCAGGCTGCACTACGGCTGATCCATTCAGGCACGACGCTTTGGATCGTTGCCGCGTCCGGATTGCCTGGTGACGGCAAAATTGCGATCGCCGCACCGCATTCTATCCCCGTTATCCACATATGTGACACACAAGATGTTGGGGTCACAAAAGCTACGCAAACGAATCCTTGACGGCGCAAAACGAGTCGCCTTTTATAGGCCATGCGCTCCTGTTGAGAGTGCGACCGGAAAGTTCTGAGCCCGGTCTTTTTCCCGGATTATGTGCGTTTTGCTCGCATTTTCGCCTGGTTACGAGGCCGGCGGAAGCGTTGGAATTGTGGGGCGGTTGGGGTCGATAGGGACAATTGTCGGGCTTGAATAAATTGTCTGTTAATACTATATTTAGTGTTTGCAGGTAGGTTCGACGCTAGATAGTGTGAATTTCCCTCGACCGAGGGAATCGGAAAAAAATCAGTTTTGAGGGACCCGTGGGTTCGTCGGCACGTTGGACAGGCACTTCGCAAGGAGTTTGACCAGCAGGGCCGGCGGAGGCTGCGAAATGGAGAGCCGGCCGTTTTCGAACGCCGGCAGACGGCGGACATGCGCGTTTCGCATCGGGGGCAGAAATCCCTGGGGAAAAGCGCTACATATAGACAAAAGGGACCGGACCAATGCGCATCGAGCGTCGTTTCACCAAGCCAGGACAGTCCGCCTATGCGGAGATCGAATTCCGCAAGGCGCTTTCGGAGATCAAGAATCCGGATGGCTCGGTGGTGTTCCGCTTGGACAATATCGACGTGCCGGCGCAGTTCTCCCAGGTCGCAGCCGATATCCTGGCACAGAAATATTTCCGCAAGGCCGGTGTTCCGGCACGCCTGAAGAAGATCGAAGAGAACGACGTCCCCTCCTTCCTGTGGCGCTCCGTCGCCGATGAGGCGGAACTCGCCAAGCTGCCGGAAGCCGAGCGCTACGGTTCCGAGATCGACGCCCGCCAGGTCTTCGACCGCCTTGCCGGCACCTGGACCTATTGGGGCTGGAAGGGCGGCTACTTCAAGGCGTCGGAAGAAGACGCACGCGCCTTCCGTGACGAGCTTGCCTACATGCTGGCCACCCAGCGCGTCGCGCCGAACTCGCCGCAATGGTTCAACACCGGCCTGCACTGGGCCTATGGCATCGACGGCCCGAGCCAGGGCCACTTCTATGTCGACCCCTTCACCGGCAAGCTGACCAAGTCGAAATCCTCCTACGAGCATCCGCAGCCGCATGCCTGCTTCATCCAGGGCGTACAGGACGACCTCGTCAACGAGGGTGGCATCATGGATTTGTGGGTGCGTGAAGCGCGCCTGTTCAAATACGGCTCCGGCACCGGCTCCAACTTCTCGCTGCTGCGCGGCGAAGGCGAAAAACTGTCCGGTGGCGGCCGCTCGTCGGGCCTGATGAGCTTCCTCAAGATCGGCGACCGCGCGGCGGGCGCCATCAAGTCGGGCGGCACGACGCGCCGCGCCGCCAAAATGGTCATCGTCGACGCCGACCATCCCGATATCGAGGAATTCATCGACTGGAAGGTCAATGAAGAGCAGAAGGTCGCCTCGCTGGTGACCGGCTCGAAGATCGTCAAGAAGCATCTCGAAGCGATCATGAAGGCCTGCGTCAACTGCGAAGGCAATGGCGACGACTGCTTCGATCCGTCGATCAACTCCGCGCTGAAGCGCGAGATTAAGGCGGCCAAGAAGTCGGCCGTGCCGGAGAACTACATCTACCGCGTCATCCAGTTCGCCAAGCAGGGCTATAGCTCGATGTCGTTCAAGACCTACGACACAGACTGGGATTCGGACGCCTACCTCACGGTTTCGGGCCAGAATTCCAACAATTCGGTGTCGCTGAAGGATAATTTCCTGCGCGCCGTCGAGGACGATGCCGACTGGCACCTGACCGCCCGCAAGGACGGCAAGGTACTGAAGACGCTGAAGGCCAGGGATCTCTGGGAAAAGATCGGTTACGCCGCCTGGGCGTCGGCCGATCCGGGCCTGCATTTCAACACGACGATGAACGACTGGCACACCTGCGCTTCCGCCGGTGCGATCCGGGCGTCCAATCCGTGCTCCGAATACATGTTCCTCGACGACACGGCCTGCAATCTCGCCTCGATCAATCTGCTGCCCTACCGCAACGCCGACGGCACGATCGACATCGCAGCCTACGAGCACACGGTGCGGCTGTGGACCATCGTGCTCGAAATCTCGGTCATGATGGCGCAGTTCCCGTCGAAGGAGATCGCCAAGCAGTCCTACGAATACCGCACGCTCGGCCTCGGCTATGCCAATATCGGCGGCCTGCTGATGACGTCGGGCATTCCCTACGACTCCGACGAAGGCCGCGCGATCTGCGCCGCACTCACCGCGATCATGACCGGCATGGCCTATGCCACCTCGGCCGAGATGGCCGGCGAACTCGGCGCCTTCGCCGACTACGACCGCAATGCCCAGAACATGCTGCGCGTCATGCGCAACCATCGCCGTGCCGCCTATGGCGAGAAGCAGGGCTACGAGAAGCTCGCCGTCAACCCGGTGCCGCTCGTCGCTTCCGACCTGAAGCAGCAGGACCTTGCAACCCACGCCAAGGCCGCCTGGGACCGCGCCATCGAACTCGGCGAGGAGCATGGCTACCGCAACGCGCAGGCGACCGTCATCGCGCCGACCGGCACGATCGGCCTGGTCATGGATTGCGACACCACCGGCATCGAGCCCGACTTCGCGCTGGTGAAGTTCAAGAAGCTGGCCGGCGGCGGCTATTTCAAGATCATCAACCGCGCCGTGCCGGAAGCGCTGCGCACGCTCGGCTATTCCGAAGCCCAGATCGCCGAAATGGAAGCCTATGCGGTCGGCCACGGCAACCTCAACCAGGCGCCCGCGATCAACCCCGGCGCGCTCAAGGCCAAGGGCTTCACCGACGAGAAGATCGCGGCGCTCAACACAGCCTTGAAGTCGGCCTTCGACATCAAGTTCGTCTTCAACCAGTGGACGCTCGGCGCCGACTGGGTGAAGGAGACGTTCGGCTTCACCGACGAGCAGCTCAACGACTTCTCGTTCGAGATGCTGCCGGCGCTCGGCTTCTCCCGGAAGGACATCGAGGCCGCCAACATCCATGTCTGCGGTGCCATGACACTGGAAGGCGCGCCGTTCCTCAAGGCCGAACACCTCGCCGTGTTCGATTGCGCCAGCCCGTGCGGCAAGATCGGCAAGCGCTCGCTGTCTATCAACAGCCACATCCAGATGATGGCGGCGGCACAGCCCTTCATTTCCGGCGCGATCTCCAAGACCATCAACATGCCCAACGATGCGACGGTGGAAGACGCCAAGGGCGCCTACATGCTGTCGTGGAAGCTGGCGCTGAAGGCCAACGCGCTCTACCGCGACGGCTCGAAACTGTCGCAGCCGCTCAATTCCTCGCTGCTCGCCGATGGCGAGGACGACGAGGATGAAGCCGTCGAGCAGCTGCTCGCCGCACCTGCGGCAGCACGTGCCGCACAGATCACCGAGCGGATCGTCGAGCGCATCATCGAGCGCGTGTCGCGCGAGCAGGAAAAGCTGCCCGGCCGCCGCAAGGGTTACACGCAGAAAGCCAAGATCGGTGGCAACACCATCTTCCTGCGCACCGGCGAATATGACGATGGCCGTCTCGGCGAGATCTTCATCGACATGAACAAGGAAGGCGCGACTTTGCGTGGCCTTCTCAACAACTTCGCCATCGCCATTTCGTTGGGCCTGCAATATGGCGTGCCGCTCGACGAATATGTGCACGCCTTCACCTTCACCAAGTTCGAGCCGGCCGGCATGGTGCAGGGCAATGACGCCATCAAGAGCGCGACGTCGATCCTCGACTACGTGTTCCGCGAGCTGGCGATCTCCTACCTCGGCCGCAACGATCTCGCCCATGTCGACCAGTCGGACTTTTCCAACACCGCACTTGGCCGTGGCATCAGCGAAGGCAAGACCGATGCGGTCTCCAAGGGCCTGACCCGTGGCGCCTCGCCGGTGAAGCTGGTGTCGCGCGTCAGCGGCAACGATCCGAAAGGCTTTGCGGCCCCATCGGGCGCCCCTGCCCGCTCGGCACCGACCGCCTTCTCCGGCTCCAACGTGCTGGCGCTGAAACCCGCCAGCGACGAAGCGGTCGCCTACAAGCGCGACTATGAGGAGCGGGCAAAGGAATTGGCCGAGGACATCGCCTTCGAGGAAGCGGCGGGTGCTGCCTCCGACGCCACGGCGGGATTGTTCACCGACGCGGCGGCCGTCGAGGCGGCCGAAGCAAAAAAACTCGCCAACGACCGCCGCGCCAAATCGCTGCTCCAGGGCTACACCGGCAATTCCTGCTCCGAGTGCCAGAATTTCACGATGGTGCGGAATGGGACCTGCGAGAAGTGCGACACGTGCGGCTCGACGAGCGGGTGCAGCTGAGATCTAGTGCCACCTCGGCTTACAGTTCGCGAGATCATTCGCCTGCTGGAGGCCGATGGCTGGTATCTGGTTGCAACCAAGGGCAGCCATCGCCAATATAAGCATGAAGTCAAAGCCGGCCGCGTCACCGTGGCTGGCAAGCCGTCTGAAGAGGTTGCGCCAGGAACACTGAACAGCATCCTCAAGCAGTCAGGTTTGAAGGAGTGATGACATGCGTTACGCGGTGGTGATTGAAAAAGCAGGAAATAATTTTTCTGCCTATGTGCCGGACCTACCCGGCTGCATCGCGACAGGTGCCACTGTGCCAGAGGTGGAAACCGAGATTCGCGATGCAATACGCTTTCACATCGAAGGTTTGCGAGCCGACGGGCTGGATGTGCCCAAGGGTGTCAGCCTCGCGGAATACGTAGAGGCATAGAGGCAGGCCTCCACTCGATCCGGATCAGGCTCTGGTCCGGGCGTCTAACTCGCCGGCAACACCCTTAGCGTCTGCTTGTCAAACAACAGCTCGTCCTGGCCGATGCGGACGAACAGCAGCTTCCGACCCTCGCCCAAGGGTACTTCGAAATACTGGATGCCATCAGGCATTTCGCCCCAGCAGCCGCAGGGTGGGTCGGGAACCTCATCGGGGCTGGCCAGTGCTTTCAGTATTTTCGCAATCCAGGGATGTGTAGCGTTTGACGGCGGCAAGCGCGGCGCTCTCGGTGTAAGGCGTCGCAATAACTTGTTTGCATCTGGCCATGCCTTCGGCCTGCCCAGATCAAAGCCTCTCAGCATGCCATCTCAGATGGTCGTCCATGAAGCTGGAGATGAAAAGATACGAGTGATCGTATCCATCCTGCATCCGCAGCTTTAGCGGAATACCTGCTTTGGCGCAGGCCGCCTCAAGCAGCCAAGGCCTCAGCCCGTCGTCAAGAAATCCATCCGACGTTCCCTGATCCACCAAAAATTCGGGGAAACGGTATCCGTCGTCGATGAGCGACGTCGCGTCGCAGCTTCGCCACGAGGCCTCATCCTTGCCGAGATACTTCTCAAAGGCCGGTTTCGACCAGCCGGCGGTGCTTGGCTGGGCGATCGGGGCGAACGCCGAGCAGCTCTTGAAACGTTGCGGATTCTTCAAGGCAATCGTCAGCGCGCCATGCCCGCCCATCGAATGGCCAAAGATTGCCTGGCGCGCCATATCGGCTGGAAATTCAGCCGCGATGAGGGCCGGCAACTCCTCGGCGACATAGGAATACATACGATAGTTCTTCGCATAAGGCTCTTGCGTCGCATCGAGATAGAAGCCGGCGCCGGAGCCGAACTGCCAGTTGTCTTTTTCATCCGGAATGTCGGCCCCGCGCGGGCTGGTGTCGGGACAAACGACGATCAGGCCGAGCTCGGCGGCCATGCGCCTGTACTCGCCCTTGTCCATTACATTGGCGTGGGTACACGTCAGGCCTGAGAGATACCACACAACGGGACAAGGCGCCTCCCGCGCCTGCGGAGGTATGAAAACGGCAAAAGTCATGTCGCAACGGCAACTCGTCGACAAATGGGAATAGACGCCCTGCACGCCGCCATGGGCTTTCGCTTGAGAGATGATTTTCATGTGTTCTCCACGTTGCAGGTCGAATGACGGTCGGCCCCACCACTACCCCAGCGGCAAGCACTTGCGTCCTGCCATCCTATGGTTCCTGTGTCGACGGATCTCAGCGCGGAAAAAGAACCTCGCCCATTCCGAGCACTGCGTTATCCCCGCCATATTTGCGCGGTGCGCTCCCCAGAAGCGGCCGTTTCAAAATGCCCTCGGCGATCAGATAACGATCGATGATGGCGGCGAAAACGCTCTCGGGCGCGCCGCATTCGACGAAGCTCGGCGACATGCGTGCCGGCGTGCGATCGAGAAGGATTGAACCGCGACGCATCAGATAACCGGGCATCTCACCGGTGCCACCGGCCACCACCAGGGTGCCGGCGATCATGCGGCTGCCGGCATGGTCGCCGGAGCCTTTCAGCACCGCGACCAGGCCGCGCCGCATGCGGTCCGCGGCGAAGGCGCCCGCCTTGCCCCTGACGATCAACACCCCGCCGTTCATGCCGGCCAGTTCCCCGACGAGCGGCGCACCGAGGTGGTCGCCGGCATTGCCCGTTATCTCAAGCCTGCCGCCGCGCATGCCGGAGCCGGCGTGTGGACCCGCATTGCCTTCGATCGTGAGCTTGCCACCGCGCATGGCGCGCCCGGCCTGGGCGCCGGCATTGCCAACGAGGCGAACCGACCCACCCCGCATGCCTTGCGCCACAAGGTCGAGGCGCGTGCTTCCGCCTTCGAACACGATGTTTGTCGGATCGCTGCCGGCGACGCGAAAAATGTCGCCCACCTTCGAGCCGTGCTTCGTCATGCCGATCTGGATTCTTTCGACGTCGCGCCTTTCGATCCCGGCCAGCCGCTCCGGCGTCAGCGGCGACAGGTCAAGGCGCTCCGGCGGCTCGGCAACCAGGGTGAAGGTCAGCGCCTTCATGGCAGCATATCCTTCAGCGAGTAGATGAATTTCCCGAGCTTGCCGCCGTAATTGCCGGCGCTGATCCGAACCGCGCCTTTTTTCGGTCCGAGCTCTATCACAGCCTTGATGCCGGCCTTCATCGCGGCGGCAACGGCATCATTGGTCTCACCATCGATGACGATTTCCAGGACGGCGTTGATGTCGGGACCGAGTTCACTCGCGACGACGCCGCGCAACGTCGGCGCGTAGGCTTCGTTGGCCGAGGCGATCATGCCTTTGTATTTGCCACCAATCTTGGAACCCGAACGGGCAATGCCGCCCGGAAACGGCACGATGGCGCCAGGCACCATGCCGATCGCATTGACCGCGGCCTCGGCAGCGGCCAAAGCGTTGGCGCTGCTTTGCGCCATGACAAAGAAATTGCCGCCACCGACAGCTTCCTTCGTCAGTCCAGTCGTTGCTTCGCACAGGAACTCGCCATCCATGACGGGAATACGCCAGAAATGCCTGTCGCCGATCTTCTTGGAGATTTGCCAGCCGTCGCCGAAATAACGCAGTGCCGAACCGAGCTTGAGCTCGGCGCTGCCCTGCAGCCCGGCAAAGCAGGCGGAACCCGGCGAGGTCAAAACGCACTGGCCGACACGATTGAGCAGTTGTTTCTGCAATTCGTCCGTTCCCATCGCGAAAATCATGACGCGGCAGCCCGGCCGGCCATCCGGTGTAGCCGATGGCGGCAGGTCGAGATCGATTGCCGCTTCGCAGCCGCAACCGATCACCGAGGTGGCGAAGCCGGTCATCGTGATCGCCGCCTGGCGAGCCCATTTCCGGCTCGGCGCGGTGATGACGATGGCGGTTGCGCGCATGCCGAAGGCTTCCGCGAAGGTATCGTCGATCGTTACGCCATTGATGCTCATGTTCGGCATGGCACCTCGCCGAATGGCTGTTCGCGCGCAATCGCGGAATCCGGGAAATTGAACCAGTCCAGCGACAGGCCGTAGCGCTGCTGGTGATAGTCCTCGAGCCGTCGCACCATTGCCTTGTCGACAGGCGGCTTGAGCCTCAATGCCTTGCCCCAGCGGTAATGGATGATTTCCCCGTCTTGCACGACGAGATCGCCATCCTTGAAAACATACGCCGCCTCTCCGAGCATTTTGGCGATACTGCGGTCCCTGCGATAGACAGCGACGTCGGCTGTTGCGCCGGCGCCGAGATGGCCTCGATCCGTCAAGCCGAGCAGCTTGGCTGGCGCCGCGCGCGTCATGATGGCGATTTCCTCGAACGTGTATTCGCGGTCGATTGCGGCCAGGGTAGAGAGCGCCAGGGCGGATAGGGAAAGTCCGGCGGCCATTTCGGTGCGCGCTTCCCGGCTCATCAGCAGTTCGAACAGCGCCGGATAGGCGGTAAAAGGTGCACCGTTGGGATGATCGGTGGTGAAGAACACACGCCAAGGATCGTCGATCAGGAGAAAAAGCTCGAGCCCGATCGCCCACTGCATCGTGCCGTAGAAGTCCTTGCCATAGCTGTAAGGCACGATGCCGCCGCCATTGCCGTCACCGTCATGAATGACGGTCTTTTTCGGGTGTGCGCTGCCACGCGCCGAAAACTGCCGCATGACGTCGGAGGAGACCGTGACCGTCTGGCCGAACATCACCTGGCCGATATCGATGGTGACTTCCGGCGTCGCGTTGACCAGTTCGGCAAGCCGTGCGGCGGCAGAGGAAAACCCGCGTTTTCCTTCCGTGCCATAGCCATAGAACTGGAGGTGGGCGAGATGCAGCGGCAGTCCATCCGCCGCTGCAATCGTCGCAGCCGCCGTATCCGCCGATCCGGGGCTGCCCAGATTGTTGCAATGGACATGCAAGGGATGCGGCAAGCCAAGACTGTCGACGGCGGCCTGCAGCGTCTTGACGATCTTGCGCGAACTGACGCCATAGGAAGGCACGACATCATCCAGCGAGAAGGTGCGGACGTTCTCCTTGAAGGCGGCCGCCGCACCGGCGTTGATCACCTTGACCCCAAGCGCTCGCGTCGAAGCGACCGTCCAGGCGACATAGTCCTCGATCATCGTCCGGGGGGCGTCGTCGCGGATCATCGACAACAGGAAATCGTCGTTGCCGAGAATGGCAAGGGTCGCTTTGTCGATAATCGGGATGTCAGCCAGTTCGAGATGCGTGTGCAGCGCCGCTCCCGGCGACATCGCCGGCTCGACGACCGTTGTAAAGCCCATTTTTGCGTAGAGGCAGCCGGTCTGGAACGTCGACCAGCCGGCATTGGAGAGCGGCGTCATTGCTGGCCGCAGCTGATGGGCGGCATGCTGTTCGGGCAAGAGCAGCCGCGCGGTGTTCACATTGCCGCCACCGATGTGGGAGTGGATGTCGATGGCGCCAGCCATCACGATGCAGCCGCTGGCTTCGATGGTCCGGTCGGCCGCCCCTCCCGCCGGCGCCGGAACGATCTTGTCGTCCTTGATCCAGAGGTCGCCTTTGCCGAGACGGCCGTTGACGGGATCGATGATGTCGCCGCCGGCGATTTTCGTCAGCATGGCAGTGGCTCGGCGAAGGCGTGGGTAGCGATCAGGCGGATGATCGTCGCGGCGGAGGGCAATTGCGAGGCCGCTTGCGCATCGATCGACCTGAGCGAGCCCGTGCGGCTGGAGTAGACAACCGCATCGTGATCGACCCCAGCCTCGCCGATGGCCATGGTGACTGCGGCGCCGGCAACCGGCTTTTCCGTTTTCGTCAGCACAATCAGCGCCATGCGTGCCCTTTTTTTCTGTAGTTGGGCCGTTGCGGCGGAGATCCGCAGGTGCAGGTCAGCTTCGCCGGCAGCGATCATGCGCTCCACATCGCAGCGCCAGGGATCGAATTCAGGGAGGCCGCGCGCAAAGCCGGTGCGCAGCGGAAAACCTGTCATCCAGGCCGAGGCGAGCGCGCTTCCCCACCCGTTTTCGCTCGCCGGCAGATAAAGGCCGGATGCGCGCGATTTGCGATTGAGATCGGCGATCAGTCCTTGCAGCATCTCCAATGCCAAGCCTTCGGCGGCGTGGCCTGAAAACAGGAACACGGGAAAATGCGCGGCCGCCAGAGCTTTGGCAAAATCATTGAAATTCGACACCGGTTGCGATGTACGCCGCCCTTTGTACTGTGCCCTCAGTGCCGCCAGCGTGGCGGTGAGGCTAGCTTGGCCACAGGAAAGTTGCGTTGCCTTGCGTCCGCCGTTCAGCGGCGGCACAGACATCCCGTTTGGGCCTACCACGAAGAACGCGCGCTGGTTGCCGGTCGAGAGGTCGGGAACCGTCCCGGCAAGTTCGCCGACAAGACCATGATGGATCCGCGGGAGCTCGCCCACGATCACCACGACATCGGCACGCCGGCGCGTCTCTCCGGGGGCGACGGTCATTGCCCCCTTGTCGGTAAAAAGCGCGGTCTCTCGGGCAAGTGCCGCACCATCGGCATGGTCGTATGCCGCGCCAGCCCGCTCAGCCAGCGCGATCGCCGCCCTCGTGCCATCTATATCCGTATCAAAGCTGAAAACCGGGCACCGACTTGACGACAATAGCGACGCGGCATGCGCAGCCGCGTGCTCAATCAGCGCTTCCCGGTTGCCGATCCAAGCAACCGCCATTCGCTAAACTACTTTCTGGTGCCGGCTCGATCCTAGACGAAACTGGATTGGCCGTGAACCCCACCCTGCAGCGGATCAGCGAATGTTTTCATACGCGTCAACAAATTCCGACCCTGCTTAGTCATATTTGACGTAAGCGAAGCGTTGATCGGTCAGTGGAGTGCCCTCCAATGCCCCGCCTTCCTTGGCCGGCTGCCACTGGACAACGTCCTCGATCTTTTTCGCCAACTCGAAATCCTTGTCGGTAATGCCTTTCGCCGCGTGATTCGTCAGGCGCACCTCGACCCAGGCATAGGAGGCGGTGATATCAGGATGGTGCCACGCCGCCTCGGCGAGATGACCAACCGTGTTGATGACCATGAGCGTCGATTTCCAGCTGTGGGTCTTGTATTTGCGCCGGATCCAGCCGTTTTCATAACGCCATTTCGGCAGCTCCTTCTCAAGCCGGTCGGCGATCTCGGCTTCCGAATAGACCTTTTCCTTGACTGTCTCGTTCATCTCGACCTCCGCGAATTGCTCGGTCTGTCACACGCCGGAGCCGGCAAACACGTATGCGTTCTCTTTGGCTTGCCCCATCGACGAAAACAGTTATCATGGTACCGGGCACCTAAACTTCCATGATGCATCCATGATGCACCCATCGGGGGGCAGATGTCGAATTCTGTTACCATACGAGTGCCCGCTCGCCTGCACCTTGGCTTCCTTGATCTCAATGGCGATGCTGGACGGCGGTTCGGCAGCGTCGGGCTTCCATTGAGCGAACCCGAAACCGTCGTCACCCTGTCGCGGTCCAGCGAGACCATCGTCGAAGGCTCCGAGAGCACCCGCGCCAGCGAGCATCTATCGACGCTCTGCAAGCATCTCGGCATTCGCGGCCAGCACCATCTGGTGGTAGAGCAGTCGATCCCCAGTCATGCGGGTCTGGGCTCCGGCACACAGATCGCCCTTGCCGTCGCCTCGGCGTTGCGCACGCTCCACAATCTGCCTCTGGACATCGCCGGCGACGCTAACCTGCTCGAGCGGGGCGGCCGATCCGGCATCGGCATCGCAAGTTTCGAAGACGGCGGCGTCATAGTCGACGCCGGCAAGAACGACCGCGGCGGAACGCCTCCGGTCGTCGCGCGGCTGCCGTTTCCGGAAGAGTGGCGCGTCCTCCTCATCCTCGACCATTCCGGGCATGGACTGCATGGAGCAGCCGAGGTTGCGGCGTTTCGCTCGCTGCCGCCATTCCCAACGGCAGGCAGTGGGGAGATCTGCCGGAGGGTGCTGATGGGCATAATGCCGGCTTTGGTCGAGCGGGACCTTCCGGCATTCGGCGCCGCCGTCACCGCGATACAGATGCTGATCGGCAGCCATTTCGCCCCGGCCCAGGGCGGCGTGTTCACCTCGAAGCGGGTCGAGATGGTGGCCCACTGTCTCAATGAAGCAGGCGCCGTCGGCATCGGCCAGAGTTCCTGGGGGCCGACAGGCTTTGCCTTCGCGCCATCGCAGGACGCCGCACTCAAGTTCGTCGACGCGGTTCGGAAGACGACAGTTGAGGGCGGCCTTGAGGTCAAGATCGTCAAGGGCAGGAACTCCGGCGCGAAGATCAGTTCAACCAGGCTGGATCTCGTCGGCAGCTGACGCTTCAGTTTCAGGCAGAAAGGCAAGAAATGGCCCGCAAACACATCCTGCACATGCTGACACCGTTGAAGCAGATGAGCCCCTTCGACGTGAACATGGCGCTCGACGCAGGTTTCGACGCCGTCGTCCCCTATGTCGATGTGGGCCTGGCCGAAGTGACAGGACTGGTCCAGGACGCGATCTTTTCACGCCCGCCGGATGCGGGTGTCGACACCGGCATCTTCATCGCCGGGAAGGATGCCTCGTTGGCGCTCGACATGTTCGACGCCGCGAAGAAGGCGATGGTGCCGCCTTTCCAGGTTTCGGTATTTGCCGATCCAGCCGGCTCGTTCACCACAGCCGCGGCGATGGTGGCCAAGGTCGAAAAGGCGCTGGAGAAGAAATTCCAGCGTGCGCTCAGGGATACGAGGGTGGCTGTTTTCGGCGCCACCGGAGTCGTCGGCTTCTGCACCGCCGTCATCGCGGCAGGGGAAGGTGCCCGGGTCACACTTGTCGGCCATGACGGCATCGAACGGGTCAAGCAGATCGCGGCCGAGATCGAAAGCAGGTTCCACCTCACCGTCGATGCGGCTGACGGATCGAGCGACGCCCGCAAGACAAAGCTGGTCGAAGCCAACGAAATTATCCTGGCTTGCGCCAAAGCTGGCGTCCAGGTGGTCTCCAAAGCCCAATTGAAAGGCAATGACCTGCTTATTGCGGCCGACGTCAATGCCGTTCCCCCGGCCGGCATCGAAGGATTGGCCGTCAATGCCAATGGTGATCCACTCGATGCGGCAAAAGCTGTCGGCATTGGTCCGCTTGCCATCGGCAATGTCAAATATAAGGTCGAATTCGGTCTCTTCAAAAGAATGATCGAATCCGAAAAGACGATCACGCTCGGTTTTCAGGAAGCGTTTTCCCTTGCACGCGAGATTGCCAAGTAACGCCGGATCTCTTTTGATCGCGGCAATTTCAGGCCGGGCGCTGGCCGCCGCCGCGCGTCGCGCCGGCTATCGTCCGCTGGTCGCCGATTTCTTTTGCGATACGGACACCGTCGCGCTCGCAGAACGCGCGACAATGCTGCCAGGCGACCTGCAAGGAGGCATCGACGGCGAGCGCATCATCGACACGCTTCGGCGATTGGCTGGCGACGACCTGCCGGCCGCCATAGTCCTGGGCTCAGGGTTTGAGCGGATGCCTGAGACCGTGGACAAAATCGCGCGACACTTTCGGCTCGCCGGCAATGGCGGCGCCGCGATCCGCAGGATCAAGGATCCGCAGTTGCTGGCCGATGATTGCGCCGAACTCGGCATCCCGCATCCGCAACTGCGATGGGACCAGCCGCCTGACCCGGAGAACTGGGTGGTCAAGACCGCGGGCGGCGCCGGCGGCGGACACGTCAGACGAGCAGCCGGAGAAAGCCCGACCGCCGGCCGCTACTTCCAGCGCTTCGCTGCCGGTCGCAGCATCTCGGCCCTGTTCGTCGGCAATGGTCAAACCGCGCACCTCGTGGGTTTCAGCCACCAATGGACGTCTCCCGCCCCCACAGCGCCCTATCGCTACGGCGGCGCCGTACGGTTGAGACGCTTCGATCGCAGACAGGCGGCGGTCATCGGCGGCTGGCTCTCAAGTCTGACGCGGCGCGCCGGCCTGCTTGGATTGTGCAGCGCCGATCTGATCCGCGGACCAGATGGCTACACGTTCATCGAGATCAATCCGAGGCCGGGCGCCACCCTCGACATTTTCGACGATGTTGACGCGCCATTGATCGAAGCGCATCTGCGCGCCGCGACGGGTCAGGTCTTCCGCTTGCCGCGCTTCGTCGATTCGATGGCGTCGATGGTGACCTACGCCGCGACGCCAATCACTCACTTTCCGTCGATTGCCTGGCCTGAATGGACAGCGGACCAACAGTCGGCTGGCACCCGTCTGATTGCCGGCGACCCTGTCTGCACGGTCTTCGCGCGCGGTCCGAGCGCCCAATCGACCAAGCGGCTCATCAAGGGACAAGCCAGCCAATTGCAACTCCAATGGGAAGGAGACCGGACATGAAAGACGGTTCGGCATTCCTGAACGACAATGCACAGCGCATCGTTGACGGCATGATCGGCGACGCCGAACGCCTGCGTATCGTCGTTTCCAGGGGACCATTGGGCGAGCGCCTGATCGATGCCGGCGCCAAGACCGTCGGCAGCGTCGAGGCCGGGATGCGCATGGCTGAGGCTGCGATGGGCGGTCTCGGCAGCGTTTCGGTGTTCATGGATCGCGCGTCACAGCAATGGCCGTTCACCGTCGAAGCGCGATCTTCGCAGCCGGTGCTGGCCTGCCTGGGCAGCCAGTATGCGGGCTGGAACCTGTCTGGCCAGGACTATTTCGCGATGGGATCTGGGCCGGCGCGGGCCCTCGCCCGGGTCGAACCGCTGTTCGAGACACTTTCCTATCGCGACATCGCATCGTCCGCGGTGCTTATCCTTGAGACGGCCGAACCGCCTCCCCGCGCGACCGTTGAGAAAGTGAGCAAGGCAACTGGACTGGCGACGGAAAAGCTCACCTTCCTCTATGCGCCGACACAAAGCCTCGCCGGCGGCGTGCAGATCGTGGCGCGCGCGCTCGAGGTTGCCCTGCACAAAATCAACGATCTCAAATTCCCGCTGGAGAACGTTGTCGACGGCATCGGAACGGCGCCGATCCCCGCCCCCCATCCGGATTTCCTGACCGCTATGGGCCGAACCAACGATGCCATCATCTATGGCGGCAGCGTCCAGCTCTTCGTCAAAGGATCGGCGAAGGAGGCTGGCAAACTCGCGGAAAAACTTCCCAGCAGCGCCTCACGGGACTACGGCCAACCCTTCGCCGAGATCTTCACGCGGTTCAAGGGCGATTTCTATGCCATCGACCCGCTGCTGTTCAGCCCGGCTGAAGTGATCGTGACAGCGATCGAAACCGGCGATACGTTTCGCGCCGGTCGGCGTGATCTGAAGATGCTCGAACGGAGTCTCGGCTAGGGCATGGCGGTGCAAAGGGATTCGTCTGTCATTCGCCCGCCCGGCGACTGCCTTCCGTGCAGCCCTGCCGCGGACGCGGCCATGAGGGCGTGGAATCGCTCGCGCCGCCGACATTCCCGCACCCGAGAGGCCACATGCTCCCTCGCATCCTGATCGTCAGCGACAAAGTGGACACCGGCTCCAACGGCCTGGCGGCAGGACTTGGTCGGGGGGGCGCCGCCGTTACAGCCGTGCCGCTGGCGGCGATCGCATTCGATACCAGCAGCCCGAGCGGACTTGCGATCCCCGGCTTCGGCGGCACGCGGCCCGACGCCGTGCTCGTCCGTTCGATCGCCGCCGGATCGTTCGAAGCGGTTACCCGGCGCCTCGGGGTGCTGCACGCGTTAAGCAGACTGTCGGTTCCCGTATGGAATTCCGCGCAGGCGATCGAGCGCTGCGTCGACAAGTCGATGACGACATTCCTCCTGAAAAATGCCGGCCTGCCTACGCCACGCACCTTTGCCGTAGAAGGACTTGCCGTCGCCGAGGAGGTCGCGGCGCAAGAGCTTCCGCGGGGCCCGCTGGTGCTGAAACCATTGTTCGGGGCGCAAGGCCGCGGCATAAAGCTGATCCGCACGCTCTCGGACCTGCCGGCCGCAGAAGAGGTGAACAGCGTCTACTACCTTCAGCAATATGTGTCGCGTGCCGGTCCGCCTTTCCGGGATTTCCGCGTGTTTGTCTGCGCCGGAGAGACCGTGGCGATGATGAGCCGCATCAGCGACGACTGGATCACGAACGTCAACCGGGGTGGCGTGCCGGAACAGGTTTCCGAACATGGCAAGGCGGAACTGGCATCGCTGGCCGTCGCTGCGTCAGCCGCGGTCGGCGCGGATTTTGCCGGCGTGGACATCGTGCGGGCTGACGACGGCAATCTGTTCATACTCGAAGTGAACAGCATGCCCGCATGGTCGGGATTGCAGTCGGTGGTCGCCGTGAACATCGCCGAAGCAATCGCCGATGCCTTGCTGAAACTTCTGGCCGACCGCGCCGAGGCGGCCGCCGCACCGCGGCCCTACCGTTTTGCCGCGCCTGCGAATTCGTGAGGGCGGGCAAGTTGGCGCTTTCGCGTGAACGCCTCCGGGCCAGCTATAAGAATGCCTGCAGGATGGAGATCGAAGCCCTAAAGCCGGGCAACGTCCATCTGTTCGCCGACGGACACGGCATGTCCGCCGCCCAGTTCATGACAAGTGCGGAGGTTTCCTCCGGGCCGCTGACCGATCCTCGTCTGCCGGTCGGGCAGCGGATGCTGGAGGCGGTGCGCGCGACACGACTGGCGGTCGCAACCAATACCAATCTCGGAATCATCCTTCTGGCAGGGCCTCTGATATGCGCTGCCGAAATGGGCGGTGACAGACTGCGCGACAATCTCGATTCGCTGCTTCGGGCTTTGAGCGTGCAGGATACCAAGGCGGTATTCGAGGCGATCGTCACGGCCGCGCCAGGCGGCCTCGGAGAAGCCGCCAACGATGTGCGGCAGGAGCCGAAGGTCCATTTGCTGGACGCGATGAGGGAGGCTGCCGACCGCGACATGATCGCTCGCCAGTACAGCAACTGTTTCGGCGACGTGTTCGGGGTCGGGCTCGCCGCGCTGGATGGAGCGTTGGCACGTGAAGAAGACGGCATGTGGCCGACGGTGTTCGTCTACATGGCGTTTCTCGCCGACTTCCCCGACAGCCATGTGATGCGCAAGCACGGCGTTCACGTCGCAAATCAGGCGCGGCAGGAAGCCGTTGCCGTTCAGGCGGCGCTCCATGCCGAGGGCGACGAACCGTCGCGCATTCGTCTGCTCATGGAGTTCGACCGCCGGCTGAAGGCCGACAACATCAACCCCGGCACCTCGGCCGACCTCACCGTGGCTACTCTTTTAGTCCACACCCTCGCCCTCACCTTGCATAATCGCGGCGTTGGTGCTTGACTTCCAAAAGCGGAAGCTGTGCTTCCGCGGCTATCTAGCCAACCGGTCCGGGCAAATCCGGACGCTGCCAACAAGGATAGCTGTCCATCGAGCGCCTGCTCGGTTGCAGCGTCCGTGGACATCATAATTGTGTCTTGGAGGAAATTGGCATGGCAAAAATATCAAAGGTTATGGTCGGTGAATCGCTGGTGGGAGACGGCAACGAAGTCGCGCATGTCGACCTGCTCATCGGCCCGCGGGGGAGCGCGGTCGAAACGGCATTTTGCAACGCGCTTACCAACAACAAGGACGGCTTTACTTCGCTTTTGGCGGTGATCGCGCCCAATCTTCAATGCAAACCCAACACCGTGATGTTCAACAAGGTCACGATCAAGGGTGCCAAACAGGCGGTTCAGATGTTCGGCCCGGCGCAGCACGCCGTGGCAAAGGCCGTGCAGGACAGCGTTGCGGACGGGACCATTCCGGCCAACGAAGCAGACGACGTGTTCATCTGCGTCGGGGTATTCATCCATTGGGACGCGGCGGACGACGCCAAGATCCAGAAATACAATTACGAGGCGACAAAGGAAGCCATCCAGCGCGCCGTTGCAGGAACCCCGACCGCCGCCGAAGCAACGGCCCAGCGCGACAAGGTCAAGCATCCGTTCGCAGCCTAGACAAGAGACAGCCCCGCACAGGAAAAACCCTCTTCTGAGACGGATGGTCTGTTGCGCCGGCTGAAAAAAGTTCTGGGCTTTTGAAACGACGCTCCCGAAGGGCGCACGTCCTTCGGGAGTCGACGAGCAACGATGATCAGGCGCCGAGTGATGCGAGGCGGCCCGGCGTGAGCGTAGCGTTGTGCAATGAGGTTGCGACCAGCGCCGCGGCGACGCCCATTGCGGACAAGGCGCTGATGTCGGTCTCATCTCGGACGCCGCCGGCCGCGATGACGGCGCGATTTCCGGCCTTGGCCTTGACCTCCTGCAACCGCCCGAAGTCGGGACCGGCGGCCGCACCGACCTTGGCCAGCGTCATGACAATCACCTTTTGCGGCCAAAGCTCGGGCTCATCGAGAAGAGAACGCGGTCCGCAAAAACTATCGCCGACGAAATCAAGGGACAGGATGAGATCGGGATGATCATGAAAACGCCGCAGCAATATGTCGTCCCGCTGCGATTCAGTGCCCAGAACAGGAGACAGCGAGCGTTCGGCAAGCGCCGCCAAAAGTGTCTTCTCGTCGGCCACGCCGGCATCGACCCAAAGTTCCGGCGGCTCCGCCATCGTCCTCAGCCGGGCGAGTGCGTCGCTGTTTGGCGCTCCGCCTTCGATAGCGTCCAGATCTGCGATGTAGAAAGTGGAAAAAGGATAAAGCCCACGCAGTCCTTCAGCGACCGCAACCACATCAGGGCTTCGGCTGAGCGGCGTAACGATCGGCCTGTAGCGATCGCGTTTTCCCTGCTGGGCGCGAACCACCACGCCGTCTTTCAGGTCGAGAACCGGAATGATACGCAACGCTTTTTTCACCGACCAATTGCCCCCGTCATGAAAGCTTGAAGCGTGGAAAAAAGAAAGGGCATCATTGCCGGTTTCGACATTGGCGGCGCGCATCTGAAGGTGACCCGCGCACAAGACGGTCGCATCGTCGAGGCGGTAACGATCGCAACGCCGCTCTGGCAAGGCCTGCACAAGCTGGCTTCAGCCCTCGACGAAACGGCTCCGATCTACGCGGGTGCGGATCTCAACGCATTCACCATGACGGGCGAACTGTCGGACATCTTTCCGTCCCGCGATGCCGGCGTGGCGGCTCTGCTGGCTCTGATTTCCACCCATTTCCCCACAGACAAAAAGCTGGTCTATGCCGGACCATCCGGTTTCGTCGGAGTCGAGCGGGCAGCGCAGCTGACCGCCGATGTGGCTTCCGCCAATTGGCACGCGACAGCCTTGTTGGTGGCAAAACTCGCCGGCGATGCCCTGTTCGTCGACATGGGCTCCACCACCACCGATATTATTGCCATCAAGAACGGCGCCGTGGCCAATGACGGCTACACCGATGCCGGACGGCTTCTAACCGGCGAATTGGTCTATACCGGCTTTACCAGGACATTCCTGTTCGGCGTAGCCTCGTCGGCTCCCGTCCATGGCAGGCTAACGCCGCTGATGAACGAGTATTTCGCCTCTATCGCCGACGCGCACCGCATCCTGGGCGTACTCGACGAGGACGACGACAGGCACCCTCCCGCCGACGGCAAGGAAAAGACCGTGGACGGCTCGATCGAGCGGCTGGCGCGCATGGTGGGGCGCGACGCCACCGACCTGACCCCGCCGGAATGGGGCGAGGTCGCGCGCTGGTTCAGCGAGCAGCAACTGCGTAAGGTGCACGATGCAGCGTCTCTGGTTGCCGGAACCCTGCCTCGGGATGTCCCGATCGTCGGCGCCGGAAGCGGTCGCTGGCAGATTAGGCGACTGGCCGAACGCATGGAACGCAGTTACGTCGATTTCGCCGACATCATCCCCGCCGATGACACCGTTCGCGGGCAAGCGAGCAGCGCGGCACCCGCGTCCGCGGTAGCGCTTTTGGCGGGATATCCTTCGTAAGCAGGTTGCGGCGCTCGCGCCTATGCTCGCGGGTCCTCGCTACCCGAACCTTTGGCGGTCAAGTGATCGCTGACACGCTGCATCAGCCAGCCCCAGGCTTCCCTTTCACCGTCGCCTGCTGTCTTTTCGATGGCAATCGAAAGGTAGGCGACTTCCCCCTCGATCTTGTCGCGCGGCAGCATGCCGAGCCGGCTGACCAGGATGGCCAGCTCAAGCACCGCCGCCTTGGCTCGATTGAGGCCGGTGAACGGCGCAAGCGTTTCCTCCCGCACCACGCGGCAGAAATGGCGGGGGCGCACGCCATTGTCATCGACCGCCTGGACCTCGAGGCCCGAATACGCCAGCGCCGCCTCGAGCCGCGGCACCGGAAACCCGTCAACCGGAACGGTTGGCCAATGCTTGCGGCCTGTCAGGCAGCCGGCAAAGACACGCACGTCGTCGGTATAATTGGCGATGGCGAACGGCACTTCGGCGAGATTGTCGAGCGTGACCGACGGCCGGAAAGGTGCAATCACCCAGCCGTCATTCTCGGCAATGATGCCGATCGGCGCGATGTGGACGTTGCCTGCCTTGTTGACCGTCGTGATGATCGATTCGCGAATGTAGGGCATGGTCCTAGCGCTCTTTCCTTGCGCGGAGCGTCTTGCCCGGCTCGGCAAGACGGGTACGGTCGGTTTCGGGAGCCGGCACGGCAACGCCCCATGCGAGCGGCTCGTCCTGCACATAACGCTTGCCGAGGCGCCACGCGATCTCCGCTTTCATCAGTTCCGCGCCGAGGTAAAAAGCGTGTGCGCCGTCGGCGTTGACGTCCAGCCGGGCAAAAAGTTCGAACGCATCCGTGGCAACCGCATGCCCTTTGCTATTGAAAACATGGATGCCGTCCTCCGCTACCGCGATGCGGAAGTTGGCGTCGCGCACCTGGGCCGCCAATGCCTCGATATCGTCGGTGGAGGCTGTGAAAGGCTTGCGATCGTGGATCTGCAACAGCCCTGGGTGATAGCCGCGCGGCAACGCGCCGTCCGTGCAAGCAGCCAACATGACGCGGCGGGCGATATCGTGCTCCTCGATCGTGCGCACCGTGTGTGGGCTGACATGCACCGCCAGCACGTTTCGGATCCGGAGTTCCGAGCAGAGTCCCGTTAGAACGGCCGTAACGCCGGAACTGTCCGCATCGGTCAACTCGGTGAGATTGCCGGTGCCCATCAGCAATTCGACGTCAGGCCAGCGGCGCCGCGCCTCGATGAAGCGCCCGAGTGAAACGGCGAAGCCGAAATGGATAGGGTCGAGCACGGGATCGGCAATGAAGGCGACGCCGGCCTTTTGCGCGGCTTCGATGGCCCGGCCGAGCGAATCCAGATCGCCGGGGATGGACGGTATCAACACCGCCGTAGTCCTGTGATCGAAGATCAACGGCAGCGTGTTCTCATCGAGGCTGAGAAGATAGTCCGCGCCGGCGCGTGCCCCGATCGCCAGTTCGTCCACGCTGGCCGAATCGACGCTGACCATGAATCCCCGTGCCTTGAGCGCTCGCACAGCCTCCGCCAGCAACGGAAACGGCGTCTCCGGCAGGCAGCCCAGATCGATGACATCGGCGCCGGCCGCAGCCAGCATCGAGGCCCTCGCCATCAGCGCCTCGACCGACAGCATCGGCGCATCGACGATCTCGGCGAAGATGCGCATATCGTGACGCGTGAGATCCGGCGGTTTGCCCGCCCGGCCAAGGAAGGCTGGAAGGTCAGCGATCTCGTCGGGGCCGCGCACAAAGGGCACGCCGAAATGCTCCGACAGGTGCTCGACGTTTCCCCGATAGCGTCCGGGCAGGATAACGCGGTCGACGTCTCCTGTCAGAGTGAGCCGACGCTTCACAATGTCCTCGCTCATCAACGCGGCGACCTTGACGCCAACGTCGACGATTTCCCACGCGAATTCGGTTCTGCCCAGCCCGGCCAGCAGCCGTTCCAGCCGCGCCTTGGCCAGATGGCCGGTAAGAAAAACCAGCCGCTCAGCCATCGCTTGCGAGTTCGGCCTGGCGCCGTGTGAGCGAGGCTTCGAGATCAGCGAGCGACTCGACCACCTGGGTCCGCTCGAAACTCTTCAACTGCTCGGTATTTTCCAAGTCGATCCTGCGTGGATAGACCTTGACCAGCCCGTGCGGTGCCTGGGTTTCGAGTTCCGGCGCGGTGTCGCAAGCAAAGACGATGGCTGGCACACGGCACTTTCCCGCTTGGGCAAAGACATTGGTGGCGAGCGTGTCGGAAATGCCATGCACGCATTTGGCGACCGTGTTGGACGTGGCCGGCGCCACCACGACCGTGTGATAGACACCGTGGTAGAATTCGCCGACCGGGATCGCGCTTGCGGTCTTGTCGTGCAGCACGCGCGTCGTCTCCGGGAAATCAAGTTTAAGCTTGTACATGCGCAGCACTTCGTTGGCGGCCTTCGACACAAAGACATCGCAATGTTCGAGTTGGCGAACAAGTGCGAAGCTCTCCGTAAAAAAATGCCCGGAACCCGTCAAAACCCACGCCCAGCGCGGCACATGCAGCTTCACCATCGGCTATCCCGCCTTCTTTGCCGACGACCCTGTTGAAGCCACGATCCGGATGCCGGGCAGCTTGCCCAACGCGAGCATCGCGCCGGCCCCGGCAGCATCCTTCGGACCGGCGAGATGGAAATCAATGCCGTCGGGCAGCATGGCGGCAAAGCCCGGGTCGACAATGCCTCGGGCCCTCAGGCTATCAGCAGTATCATTGTCGAAGAATGCACCGGTCTGCTTGATAAGCAACAGCGCGTTTGCGCCAAGCTTGCCGGCAAGCCAGGCGGCCAGAGAATCGGAGGTAATGTCCCAGGAGGCCGGAACATCCAGCGCCGCCAGTGCCAGCGACGACGGCAGCCACACCGGAACCTTCCCCGCCTCCAATGCCCGCCCGATCTCGTCCAGCGACCGCGCAGGCGTTAGCCTTTCGTCCCGGTCGAGGATGACATGGCCGAACTGCTCCATGGCAAGGATCGCCATGGCATGAGCGGCGGTGTCGGAAAAATCCATGCGGGTCTGCGTCTCGCGCACATGATCGGCAAAGAGGCCGCCGCCGGGCACGATGACGATCGGCAGCCTGGAACCCGCCAGCGCTGCGATCCAGCTCTTCATCTCCGCCGCATGGGCCGTGCTGCCGCCAAGCTTGACGATGGCCCGTCGGAGCATTTCGGGGCGTTCCTGGCGCGGCCGGAAAACAACGCTTCGGTCTTTTCGGCCAGCAGTGCCGGAGGCAGCACCGCGTCCCGCCGATTGGCGCTTGCGTTCGATCTCGACGCCGACGCCGCCAGGCCCGAGCTCGAGCTTTTCCACCCTTACCGTGACGCGCACGACACGCTGGTTCTCCAGAACGTGCGCTGCCACCTGCTCGGCCAAAGCCTCGCTGAGCTGGACATGGCCCCGCGCGACGATGGTGCGAATGCCGTCCATGATGATGTCGTAGGAGAACACATGGCGCATGTCCTCGGGATGGTCGGTGATTTGCAGCACGTCGGCGGTCACATCAAAGCGCACTTTTTGAGTATGGCCATGCTCGAAGCTGTAGGCACCGATCTGGACCGGCAGAACAAAATCCCGCACAAAAATCCTGTCCGTGCCCAGTGCCGGATCGGTGTCCGGCGAATAGCCTCTCGCCGCCAACAGGCGATAGTCGATACTCGATTGACCACCGGTCCCGGATTGCGCCGGGATCAACTCGCGAATCTGCGAGACCGCCTCGGCGCTGATCGAACTGGTGCGACCGGAATGGCCACACAGCGCCCCCCGAAAGCCGAGAAAATCGGGAGCGAAAGGCAATAGGCGCGGAATATCCGGAGCTTCCAGCGATCCGCTCAGGCCGACCATCAGACCGAGCGATTTCGCTCGATCGACGAATCCCGGAATACGCTCCGGCGGCAGATGATCGAGTAGCCGGCCCTTCCCCTTTTGCGCGGTATCGACCATCACGCCGTGGAAGCGATGCCTGGCGAACATCGGCAGAAGCTCGAAGTCCGGCGCCAGATCGGCAAACAGCACGGCAATCAGCTTCGTTCGTGCGGCGAGCGGTTCGAGCGCCTGTGCGCAGGCAGATATATTTGCCGATGGAAAAAATCCGATCTTCACATAGTCGACGCCGGTCGCCGCGATCTCTTCGGCCTTGATGCGGATCGTTTCGGGTTCCATCGGCAGGTCGCCGCAGACAGCGCTGACCGGAGCCCGACCCGCGATGAACGAGATCGTTCGGAGCATGGTTTCCATGGACACCGCGCCCAGGGCTCCCGCCTTCGGGTCCTTCAGGTCGACGATATCGACACCTCCAGAAAGAGCGATCTCCGCCTCTTCAATGCCGGTGACGCTTGCCAGCATTCTGGTCATTTGAACAGTTTCTCCAGTTTGGAGGACAAGACGTTTTTATAGAGGAAGCCGATCCCCCTGCGCCACGCCTCGCCGGTGTTGCCATGCGAATCGACGCTGGCGACCTTCCGCACCGTTCTGGCAGGCGCGAAAAGTCGTCCTATAGGGTTTGATAAATTTTGCGGGTCGGCTAAGTTGATCATGGGCACCTTGACTTGGCGCGGGTCCGGCAACCGTCGAACCTTTGCGCAAGAATGGGTAATTACTATCGATGACGAGCGCGGTGCCAGGCACTCTCGCTGCCTTTTTGTGCTTTTTTTCCCTGACCGTCAACGTTTCCGACGCGACAGGCCAGGAAACGGTGGCGAAGCCGGAAAAAAAGACAGCTGAAATCAAGATAGGCTATTTGCGGGCCTACGCACCGCAATTGACGCTTTCCATGCTCGACCTGCCGCCACGTGACGAAGGTGTCGCCGGCGCCGAGGTGGCGATCGGCGACAACAATACGACTGGAAAGTTCACCAACCAGAAGTTCAGCCTCGACGTGACCGAGATCAAGCCCGACGGCGACGCGTTTCAGGCATTCGAAGGCATGATCGCCAAGGGCGACCGCTATGTGGTCGCCGATCTTTCAGCCAAACAATTGCTGTCGATCGCCGACATCGCCCGCGACAAAGGCGTGCTGATCTTCAACGTCGGCGCCACCGACGACAGCCTTCGCGAGGAGGACTGCCGCATCAACGTTTTCCATATCGCGCCGACGCGTAGCATGCTGGCCGATGGGCTGGCGCAGTATCTCATGGTGAAGAAGTGGCCGAATTGGGTGCTGCTCTATGGATCGCATGAGCAGGATCATCTCTACGCCGATGCGTTGCGCCGCGCGGCAACCCGCTTCGGCGGCCAGATCGTCGCCGAGAAGGAATTCAAGGATACCGGCACAGCCAGGCGCACCGACACCGGCGCCACGCAGATACAGCAGCAGATTTCCGTGTTCACGCAAGACCTGCCGGAGCATGACGTGGTGCTTGTCGCCGACGAAAGCGAGGTTTTCGGCACCTACGTGCCCTACCGCACCTGGACGCCGCGGCTGGTCGCCGGCACGGCCGGTCTGGTTGCATCGTCGTGGCATCCCGCCAGCGAACAATGGGGCGGCATCCAGATGCAGAGCCGCTTCCTGAAGACGACGAGCCGGCGGATGCTCTCCAAGGACATGTCGGCCTGGACGGCGGTGCGTGCCGTCGGCGAGGCCACCACGCGCACCAAGGGCGACGATGCGAAAAAGATCAGCGACTACATGCGCTCTGACGATTTTTCGGTTGCTGCTTTCAAGGGGCAGAAGCTGACCTTCCGCAAATGGAATCTCCAGCTTCGCCAGCCGATCTTGCTTGGCGACACCAAGTCGGTCGTCTCGACATCGCCACAAGAGGGCTATCTTCACCAGGTCTCCGAACTCGACACGCTCGGTGTCGATCAGCCGGAAACGAAATGCGCTCTCAAGTAGAGTCAATCGGGAGGAATTTGCGTGCAGAAACGAGCTTGCGCATTCGCCATTCTCGCGGCCGGCCTGACGGCCAGTCCGGCATCGGCCTATACGGCCTACGTTTCCAATGAGAAGGACAACACGATGACCGTCGTCGACACGGCGACGATGCAGGTGGTGAAGACCGTCGAAGTGGGCCAGAGGCCACGCGGCATCACCATCTCGCATGACGGCAAATTCGTCTATCTATGCGCCAGCGATGACGATACGGTCCAGATCATCGATACCGCGACGCTTGAAATCGTCGGCACGCTGCCATCCGGCCCCGATCCCGAATTGTTCGTGCTCTCGCCGGACGGCAAGACGCTTTATGTCGCCAATGAGGACGATAATCTCGTCACCGCCATAGACGTCGAAAGCAAGCAGGTCCTGGCCGAGATTCCAGTCGGCGTGGAACCGGAAGGCATGGGTGTCAGCCCCGATGGCAAGACCATGGTCAATACCTCGGAAACCACCAGCATGGCGCATTTCATCGACACCGGCACGCATGAGGTGACCGACAATGTGCTGGTCGACACGCGCCCGCGCTTCGCCGAATTCAAGCCCGACGGCTCGCAGGTCTGGGTCAGCGCCGAGGTCGGCGGCACCGTCAGCGTCATCGACAACGCCAAACGCGAAGTGGTGAAGAAGATCCAGTTCGCGATTCAGGGACTGCGGGCCGAAACCATCCAGCCGGTAGGCATCGCCATCAGCGCCGATGGCAAGAAAACCTATGTCGCGCTCGGCCCGGCGAACCATGTCGCGGTGATCAATACCGACACCTACGAGGTGGAGAAATACATCCTCGTCGGCCAGCGCGTCTGGCATCTGGCCTTCACGCCCGACCAGAAAACGCTGATCACCACGAATGGCAATTCCAACGATATTACCTTCATCGACACGGCCACCGACGAGCCGGTCCAATCGCTCACCGTGGGCCAGCAGCCCTGGGGTGTGGTCATTTCGCCCAAATAGAAGACATTGATCATCGGGAGGCTCAAGACATGAAACTTTTCCGCAGGTTTTTCTTCGCCGCGCTCGCCGGATTTGTCCTTGCTCCGATCGGAGCAAGCGCCGACGATGCAACGCCAAAACCGTCGCGTGCCAGCAAGAACCTGCCGGAATTGATTATCGGTTCGGCCGATTCCACTTACGCCGTCAATCAGAAGGACTTCGAGCTGATCGCCGGCCAGGGGTATCGCTGGAAGATCACCTCCAAAGGCGGTTTCGAATACAAGTTCGTGACCGACCTCTTCCGCAATGTCTGGATGGACCAGATCGTCATCAACGATTTGGAAGTGCATATGGACGGCGGACCAGCCTGGCTGGAATTCGACGATGCGGGAACGATCCAGGTGCAGTTCCATACTGTTCGCCCGGGCGAATATAGCTGGTCGGTTCCCGACCTCGCCGACAAGGGACTGAAGGGCAAGATTACGATCAAGTGAGACAAAGGCGATCAGGGCGCCATATAGCCAACGCGTCCTGAAGGAGCGACCCGGCATGCAGCATATGAGGACAAGCGGACCGGGAGACGAGGTGGCGGCGCTCGATGTCGGTGCCGTCAGCCATTCCTATGGCCAGAAGCGGGCGCTCAACGACGTCTCCTTCTCGATCGCGCCGGCGACTTTCACCGTTCTGCTCGGCCTCAACGGGGCCGGCAAGACAACGCTGTTCTCACTGATAAGCCACCTCTACGACACGCGTCACGGATCGATCCGCATCTTCGGCCATGACATTCGCCGCGCGTCCGGCGAAGCGCTCAGACGGGTCGGCATCGTGTTCCAGGCACGCACGCTCGACCTCGACCTCAGCGTCTACCAGAATCTCTCCTACCACGCCTCGCTGCATGGCATTGGCGGACGCGAAGCTCGCCAGCGCATTGCCGCGCTGCTTGAAACGGTCGACATGCAGGGCCGCCAGCATGACAAGGCACGCAGCCTCTCCGGCGGCCAGATGCGGCGTATCGAAATCGCCAGGGCGCTGCTTCACCGACCTTCCCTGCTCCTGCTTGACGAGGCGACCGTCGGCCTCGACATCGAGTCTCGCGCGGGCATCCTCGCCACCATCCGCAAGCTCGTCCAGGCCGAGGGCATCGGCGTGCTCTGGGCCACGCATCTGATCGACGAAGTCGAAGACGCCGACCATGTCGTCATACTGCGGCGGGGTGACCTGGTCGCGAGCGGCAAGGTATCGGATGTGATCCGTGCGAACGGCGGAAATTCGATTCGCGAAACCTTCTCGAAGCTCAGCCGCGTCGATGCGGCGGGCATGGCGGAGACGTCACCATGAGCGCTCCCGCGATGCCCGGAAAGGTCGCAGGCATCATACCGGT
This sequence comes from Mesorhizobium sp. WSM4833, assembly GCF_055811095.1. Taxonomy (NCBI): domain Bacteria; kingdom Pseudomonadati; phylum Pseudomonadota; class Alphaproteobacteria; order Hyphomicrobiales; family Phyllobacteriaceae; genus Mesorhizobium; species Mesorhizobium sp. WSM4833. The sequence continues at coordinate 345,182 of NZ_JBVVQG010000006.1, read as the reverse complement.
GCGGTCTGAGCCATTCGGCCTGCGCCACTATCTCATTTGCCTGAAAGGCGTCGTCCTGCGCGAGTGCCTGCGCTTCCTGCACCAGCGCGAACGCTTCATTTCCTCGCTGGTCCGGCCGCTCGTCTGGCTGTTCATCTTCGCCGCCGGCTTTCGCCAGGTGCTCGGCGTGTCGATCATCCCGCCCTACAAGACCTATGTGCTCTACGAGGTCTATATCACGCCGGGCCTTTGCGGCATGATCCTGCTGTTTTCCGGCATGCAGTCTTCACTGTCGATGGTCTACGACCGCGAGATGGGCAACATGCGCATTCTGCTGGTCAGCCCGTTTCCGCGCTGGTTCCTGCTGGTGTCGAAGATGCTGGCCGGTGTGGCCGTATCGATCGTGCAGGTCTACGCGTTCCTGATCGTTGCCTGGTTGTGGGGCGTCAAAGCGCCGCCACTCGGCTATCTCTATGTTCTGCCGGCACTGTTCCTGTCGGGCATGATGCTTTGCGCGCTCGGCATGCTCTTGTCTTCGCTGATCAAGCAGCTTGAAAACTTCGCCGGCATCATGAACTTCGTCATCTTTCCCGGCTATTTCGCGTCTCCGGCGCTGTATCCCTTGTGGCGCATCCAGGAGGCGAGCCCCCTGCTCTACAAGATCTGCCTCTGCAACCCGTTCACCTATGCCGTCGAACTGATCCGTTTTGCCTTCTACGGGCAGATCGAATGGCTGTCGCTGGGCGTCGTCGCCGGCTGCACGCTGCTGTTTCTGGGCGGCGCCATCATCGCATACGACCCTTCGCGCGGTTTGGTGATCCGCAAACAGGACACGGGAGGAAACGCCTGATGGCGCGAATGAGGCTTGCTCACACTCTGGTTCTAGTCGCCACGCTTGCCTCGATGGGGGGCGCCGGCGCGGCAAACACCGATCCCGACTGGCCCTGCATACAGCGTAAGGTGCCACAGCTCTCGCTTGGCCAGATCTGGAATGGGCCGGAGCTTCCTGCGACCGCGAAGGATTGGGCGAAGGATCCCGGCGTGTCGGCGCTTGTCGATGCGGTGGCGGCCCGGCGGACGCCGATTGCGCAAGCCCAGAAGGAGATCAAGGATTTTGCGACTTCCTTGCCGCCCGAGCAGGTCGCACCAAAAATGACGATGCTGGTGCAGGGAATGTTCGATCACATGGACGCCGAGCGTTCGCACGTGATCTCCGGCATCTCCCGCTATGCCCACAAACAGCTGGAAATGGCGGCGCAGTTGCGCAAGGAAGCATCCGAAGTCGACGCGCTGCGCGCCAAGGCCGATGCAGATCCGGACAATGTCGAACGGCGAACCGACCAGCTGAATTTCGCGACGCGAATTTTCCACGAACGCGTCCAGTCGCTGACTTATGTCTGCGATGTGCCGACGATAATCGAGCAGCGGCTTTATCAGTTGTCGAAGACTGTCTCGGAAACGCTCGTCGTGAAGAAATAGACCTTGGCCGCCTGTCTCATGACTCCCTGCCAGGCAGCACACGCCAGCGCTGCACGAAATAACCGGGATGCGTCTCGATCCACCTCGCCACCAGCGGCTGCGCCTGCATGAAGGCAGTTCCGGGATTCATCGCCAGACCGTCTACCATTTCTTCGCGTTGTTCGCAGGTCCGCGGTACATCCGTCAGGCAGACCATCATAACGAGTGTGTAAAGCATTACCCCTTTTCCCCATCGAATTCCCGAACCCTACCCGGGAGGTTTCCGAACAGTCTGCAGGGGTTGCACATACAGATCGCCTACGGGTGTGAAAGGACGCGGCCCCCGCTCTTTCGCACTGCAACATAACATATCGCTTATATAACACCAACGATCGCGGGCGTTCTCCACCGGACTTTCATCCGTTGCGTTCGTGCGATGTCATCCCGCCTTGTCTGGATACAGCTTTCCGAAAAGGGGCAGGTACATCGCGCCCTTGCGCATCAGGAAATCGTTGAACGTAGCCATCGCCGGCGAGATTGCGTGATCGGTTCGCATCACCGAGAACCATTGCCGGCGGATCGGCATGCCGACAACATCGAGGATGACAAGCCGGCCTGCTTCGGTTTCCGCAGCGATGGTGTGGGCAGAGATGAAGGCGATGCCCAGTCCAGCCATCACCGCCTGCTTGATCGTTTCGTTCGAGGCCATCTCGACACCGAGGTCGTCGATGCGCCCAGGCACGTCGCTCAGGAATATTTCCAACGAGATGCGGGTTCCGGAGCCGGGCTCGCGAATAAGGAAATGCTCCTCCGCGATCCGCTCCTTGGAGATATCGCGTGCCCCCACCAAGGGATGGTCGGGCGGCGCGATGATGACCAGCGGGTGATCGCCGAAGACCGAAGCACGCACGGGAACCTCTTTCGCCGGACGCCCCATCAGCGCGATATCGATGTCGTGGTTCCTGAGGTTGTCGATCGTCTGGGCACGGTTGCCGATGGCAAGCCGCATGTCGATGTCGGGATGGTCCTTCATGAACGCAGCCATCAGCCGCGGCGCGAAATATTTGGCGGTGGAAACGACACCGAGCCTCAAGCTGCCGGTGCGTACGCCTTTGATGGCATCCATCTTGTCTCCGAGCAAACCGAGATGCTCCTCGATAGCCTGCCCCGTCTCGAAGAAAGCCAGACCTGCGGCAGTGGGACGCATGCCGTCCGATGTTCGGTCGAACAGAGCCAACTGGAATTCTTCCTCCACTTGCCGCAGTTGGATTGTCAGAGCTGGAGGAGACAGACCTAACATCTTGGCCGCGCTGACAATTTTGCCGCACTTGATGATTGCCTGGACGGTCTTGAAATGCTTGAGCGTGAGGTTCCTCATGGGGCATACTAAATTATTTTTACTGGCTAAGTAAAGTTATTGAATTTTACTTATCTCGCGACGTTTGTTTCCATTCCTCCAGTCCAGCCGCTCCGAGGAGATGCGGCCGGACCGGGAGGTTACGATGCCAGCGGCAACGCTCGACGCTTTTCTGAACTCCTATCTCGGCCAGCCAGACGAATTCCGCTCGGCCGTTGTGACGACCGTCCGTCAGTTGACACAGGCCGCCATCAAGGTCCGCAACACCATCAACCAAGGGGTGCTCGGCGCCGCCTTTGCCGAGACCCGTGGCGCCAATGCCGACGGCGACGTCCAGAAGGATCTCGACGTCTTCTCCGACGACATCTTCCTCGACGCCATGCGCCGTGCGCCGGTGGCGCTTTACGCCTCCGAGGAGCTGGAGCAGCCAGTCCTGCTCGACAGGCAAGCGCCACTCGCCATTGCGATCGACCCGCTCGACGGCTCTTCCAACATCGACACCAACGTGTCGATCGGAACGATCTTCTCGCTCCTGACCGCAACTGGCGCGCCGGACGCTGATCCGGCCGCCTCTTTCTTGCAGGCGGGCGTGAACCAGCTAGGCGCCGGTTTCTTCATCTATGGGCCGCAGCTGGCACTCGTCCTGTCGCTCGGCAGCGGCACGCATGTCTTCGTCTTCTCGACAAGGCTCGGCACCTTCGTCCAGGCCTATGAAAGCCGGATCATTCCGCAACGCACTCAGGAGTTCGCCATCAACGCCGCCAACTACCGGCACTGGGACGAGGCTGTGCGGCTCTATGTCGACGACTGCCTGGAGGGCACCGAAGGACCGCGCGAGAAGGATTTCAACATGCGCTGGATCGCCTCTCTGGTCGCCGACTGTTACCGCATATTGATGCGCGGCGGCGTTTTTCTCTACCCCGGCGATCGGCGCAAGGGCTATGGTCAGGGACGGCTGCGCCTCGTCTACGAGGCCAACCCGATCGCCTATCTCATAGAGCAGGCTGGTGGTGCCGCCACCGACGCGATCACCCGCATCCTGGAAATCGAGCCCGAGAGCCTGCATCAGCGCGTGCCGATGATCTTCGGGTCGGCGCGGGAAGTCGCGCGCATCACGCGCTACCACACAGAGCCGAGCAACATCGGTGAGCGTGCGCCGCTGTTCAGCCGCCGCGGCCTGTTCAGAGCCTGAGCTGCACCATGTCAGCCAAGCACCCCATCATCACCATCACCGGGTCGTCGGGCGCCGGCACGACCTCGGTCAAGCGCATCTTCGAGCTGATTTTCCGGCGCGAGAACATCGAGGCCGCTTTCATCGAAGGCGACGCATTTCACCGCTACGACCGCGCTGCGATGAAGGCAAAGGTGGCCGAGGAGGAAAAGGCCGGCAACCCGAACTTCACCCATTTCAATGCCGCGGCCAACGAACTCGGAATTCTCGAAGAGGTGTTCGCGGAATATGGCCGCCGCGGAACCGGCAAGACCCGCACCTACATTCATGATGAGGAAGAGGAAAAGCAGCACGGCACGCCACCGGGAACCTTTACCGAATGGCGCGAATTCGCTCCCAGCGACCTGCTCTTCTACGAGGGGCTGCACGGCTGTGTCGTCACCGACACGATCAATCTGGCCAAGCATGCGGATCTCAAGATCGGCGTCGTGCCGGTCATCAATCTCGAATGGATCCAGAAGATCCATCGCGACCGTTCGACACGCGGCTATTCCACCGAGGCGGTGATGGACGTGATCCTGCGCCGGATGCCCGACTATGTCCGCTACATTGTCCCGCAATTCTCGCAGACCGCCATCAACTTCCAGCGCGTGCCGATCGTCGATACGTCCAACCCGTTCATCGCGCGCTGGATTCCGACACCCGACGAATCGATGCTGGTTATCCGCTTCGCCAATCCGCGCGGCATCGATTTTCCGTATCTGCTGTCGATGATCCACGACTCGTTCATGTCGCGGCCAAATTCCATCGTGGTGCCAGGCAACAAGCTCGATCTTGCCATGCAGCTGATCCTGACGCCGCTCATCCTGCAATTGGTTGAACGCAAGAGCCGTGTGTCGTGAGGAGGATGCAATGACCAGCCAAACAGCACTGAAGCCCGTCACCACAACCGCTCCCGTCTCGGAGCGCGAGATGGCGAACGCCATTCGCGCGCTGGCGATGGACAGCGTCCAAAAGGCGAATTCGGGTCATCCCGGCATGCCGATGGGCATGGCCGATGTCGCAACGGTGCTGTTCAACCGCTTCATCAATATCGATCCGTCGAGACCGGACTGGCCCGACCGTGACCGTTTCGTGCTTTCAGCCGGCCACGGCTCGATGCTGCAATACGCGCTGCATCATCTGCTCGGCTACGAAGACATGCAGGTCGAGGAATTGCAGCGATTTCGGCAGCTGGGCAGCCGCACCGCCGGACATCCGGAATACGGCCATGCGCTTGGCGTGGAGACCACCACCGGACCGCTTGGACAGGGCATTTCCACGGCGGTCGGCATGGCGCTGGCGGAACGCATGCTTGCCGCCCGCTACGGTGCCGATCTGGTCGATCATCATACCTATGTGATTGCGGGCGACGGCTGCCTTCAGGAGGGAATCAGTCACGAGGCGATAGACCTCGCTGGTCACCTGAAGCTTTCCCGCCTGATTGTCTTCTGGGACGACAATGCGATTTCCATTGACGGGCCGACCTCCCTCTCCACGTCGATGGACCAGCCGGCGCGCTTCAAGGCCGCCGGCTGGGATGTCCAAAGTGTCGCCGGGCACGACATGGCAGCAGTCGCCGCGGCAATCGAGGCGGCGCGGCGGTCGGATCGGCCATCGCTGATTGCCTGCCGCACAGTGATCGGCATGGGTGCCCCCAATCTCGGCGGTTCGGAAAAGACGCACGGCGCACCGCTGGGTGAAGCAGAGATCGCCGCGACACGCGAAAACATCGGCTGGGCCCACGCGCCGTTCGAGGTGCCGGATGATATCCTTTTCGCCTGGCGCGAGATTGCCGGTCGCGGCGAAGCGATGCGGCGCGCCTGGGAGCAGCGGCTTGCCGCCTCGCCGCGACGCGAGGCTTTTGAAAACGCCGTCGCCGCCGAACTGGCCGACACGGTCTTCGACGCGCTCGAAGCCTTTCGTCGCGAACATGTCGAGAAGGCAACCAAGGTGGCGACGCGAAAAGCCTCCGAAATGGTGCTGGAGGCCATCAACGGCGCAACGGAATTGACCGTCGGCGGCTCGGCCGATCTGACGCACTCGAATCTGACGATCACCAAGGGCATGAACCGCATTGCGCCGAGTGACTATGCCGGCCGCTACATTCACTACGGCATTCGTGAACACGGCATGGCGGCCGCCATGAACGGCATCGCGCTGCATGGAGGGTTCGTGCCTTATGGCGGTACGTTCCTGTGCTTCGCCGATTATGCGCGCGGCGCGATGCGGCTCTCGGCGCTCATGGGCCAGCGCGTCATCTATGTGATGACACACGATTCCATCGGCCTCGGCGAGGACGGTCCGACGCACCAGCCGGTCGAGCACCTGGCGATGCTGCGTGCCACGCCCAATCTCAACGTCTTCCGTCCGGCGGATGTCATCGAAACGGCGGAGTGCTGGGAACTCGCGCTGAAGAGCAAGGATCGGCCGAGCGTCCTGGTGCTGTCGCGCCAGAACCTGCCGATGCTGCGTCGGTCGCACAGTGACGAGAACCGCTCCCGCCAAGGTGCCTACGTCCTGCGCGAACCAGCCGAGCACCGTGCCGTCACCCTGATCGCCACCGGCTCGGAGGTCGAGATCGCGGTTGCTGCCGCCGAAAGGCTGGAGACCGAGCATGGTGTCGCCGCCGCCGTCGTGTCGATGCCGTGCTGGGAGCTTTTCGAGGAGCAGGAAAGCGCCACCCGCAAGGCCGTCCTCGGCTCGGCGCCGCGCGTCGCGGTCGAAGCGGCAGCCCGGCTGGGCTGGGACCGCTGGATCGGCGAGACCGGCGCTTTCGTCGGCATGACCGGCTTCGGCGCCAGCGCCCCTGCCCCCGACCTCTACCGGCATTTCAACATAACGTCCGAAGCGGTTGCTGCAGCGGCGCTGAAGCTCATCATCTAGGAGGATTCACAATGGCTCGCATCACCCTTCGCCAGCTTCTCGACCATGCCGCCGAGCACGGCTACGGCGTACCGGCATTCAACATCAACAACATGGAACAGGGCCTCGCCATCATGGAAGCGGCCAAGGCCTGCGACGCGCCTGTCATCATCCAGGCTTCGCGTGGCGCCCGGTCCTATGCCAACGACATCATGCTGGCCAAGATGATGGAGGCGCTGACCGAAATCCACCCAACCATCCCGCTATGCATCCATCAAGACCACGGCAACAGCGAGGCCACCTGCCTTTCCGCGATCCGCCACGGCTTCACCTCGGTGATGATGGACGGATCCTTGATGGCGGACGCCAAGACGCCGGCAAGCTACGACTACAACGTCGCCATAACCGAACGCGTCGCACGTATGGCGCATTGGGTCGGCGCTTCCGTCGAAGGCGAACTGGGCGTGCTCGGCTCGCTGGAAACCGGCCAAGGCGAGGCCGAGGATGGCCACGGCGCCGAGGGCGCGCTCTCCCACGACCAGCTCCTGACCGATCCCGATCAGGCGGTCGACTTCGTGACCGCAACCCAAGTCGACGCGCTGGCGATTGCCTGCGGCACCTCGCACGGTGCCTACAAATTCACCCGCAAGCCGGACGGCGACATCCTGGCCATGCAGGTGATCGAGGCGATCCACGAGAAGCTGCCCAACACGCATCTGGTCATGCACGGCTCTTCCTCTGTGCCGCAGGAGTTGCAGGACATCATCAACAGATACGGCGGCGAGATGCCCCAGACTTTTGGCGTCCCGGTCGAGGAGATCGAGCGCGGCATCCGCTACGGCGTGCGCAAGGTCAATATCGACACCGATTGCCGCATGGCCATGGCCGGGCAGTTCCGCCGCGTCGCGACGGAAGACCCGCGCGAGTTCGACCCCCGCAAATTCCTGAAGCCCGCCATGGATGCCTTGCGCGACCTTTGCCGGGACCGCTTCGAGCGTTTCGGCACGGCGTCCAACGCCTCGAAGATCAAGGTCATCGCCATGGACGAGATGGCGAAACGTTACGCCGCGGGAAAACTCGACCCCCAAATCGCAACCGCGAAAGCCGCCTGAGCAACAAACAGGAGACCTGTCATGAACAAGATCGACATACTGCCAGCGGGGACGCTCAAGGAAGGCAAGGAGCGCTACAAGTCAGGGGTCATCCCCTACAAGAAGATGGGCTACTGGGAGCCTGACTACAGGCCCAAGGAAACCGATCTGATCGCCATGTTCCGGATCACGCCGCAACCCGGTGTCGACCACGAGGAGGCGGCAGCCGCCATCGCCGGTGAATCCTCCACCGCGACGTGGACCGTGGTGTGGACCGACCGGCTGACAGCTTGCGAGCTCTATCGCGCCAAGGCGTTCAGATCCGAGCCGGTGCCGAACACCGGTCCCGGAACCAAGACCGAGCAACAGTACTTCGCCTACATCGCCTACGACCTCGACCTGTTCGAGCCGGGCTCGATCGCCAACCTGACCGCATCGATCATCGGCAATGTGTTCGGCTTCAAGGCAGTCAAGGCTTTGCGGCTGGAAGACATGCGTATCCCGGTGGCGTATCTCAAAACTTTCCAGGGGCCGGCGACCGGCATCGTGGTGGAGCGTGAGCGGCTCGACAAGTTCGGCCGGCCGCTGCTCGGCGCGACGACGAAGCCGAAGCTTGGCCTGTCGGGACGCAATTACGGGCGCGTCGTTTATGAAGCGCTGAAGGGCGGCCTCGACTTCGTCAAGGACGACGAGAACATCAACTCGCAGCCCTTCATGCATTGGCGCGACCGCTTCCTCTACTGCATGGAGGCCGTGAACAAGGCGTCGGCCGCCACCGGCGAGGTCAAAGGCCATTATCTCAACGTCACCGCCGGCACGATGGAGGAGATGTACGAGCGCGCCGAATTCGCCAAGCAACTTGGCTCCTGCATTGTGATGATCGATCTGGTCATCGGCTACACGGCGATCCAGTCGATGGCCAAGTGGGCACGCCGCAACGACATGATCCTGCACCTGCACCGTGCCGGCAACTCGACCTATTCGCGCCAGAAGAACCACGGCATGAATTTCCGCGTCATCTGCAAATGGATGCGCATGGCCGGCGTCGACCACATCCATGCCGGCACGGTGGTCGGCAAGCTGGAAGGCGACCCGCTCATGATCAAGGGATTTTATGACACGCTGCGCGAGGAGCGCACGCCGCAGAACCTCGAAACCGGGCTGTTCTTCGATCAGGAATGGGCCTCGCTCAACAAGGTGATGCCCGTTGCCTCGGGCGGCATCCATGCCGGCCAGATGCACCAGTTGATCCACTATCTCGGCGAGGATGTCATCCTGCAGTTCGGCGGCGGCACGATCGGCCATCCGGACGGTATCCAGGCAGGCGCGACGGCCAATCGCGTCGCCTTGGAAGCGATGATCCTGGCCCGCAACGAGGGGCGCGATTATTTGCGCGAAGGGACCAAGATCCTCGAACAGGCGGCCAGATGGTGCACGCCGCTGAAGGCTGCCCTGGAGACCTGGAAGGACGTCACCTTCAACTACGAATCGACCGACACGGCCGACTTCGTGCCAACCGCAACGCCCAGCTTCTAGACGAAAGGAACCGTCGTCATGATGACCAATCCGGGAAACAAGGTCACACAGGGGCAGTTCTCGTTCCTGCCCGACCTGACCGACGAGCAGATTTCGGCGCAGATCAAATACGCGCTGAAGAACCATTGGGCGGTCAGCGTCGAGTACACGGACGATCCGCATCCGCGAAACACCTATTGGGAAATGTACGGCAACCCCATGTTCGACTTGAAAGATCCGGCGGGCATACTGCTCGAGGTCAATGCTTGCCGGAAAGCCTGTCCGAACATGTATGTGCGGGTAACCGCCTTCGATTCGACCAAGGGCTGGGAAGCGCCGCGCATGTCGTTCATTGTCAACCGGCCGCCTAGCGAACCCGGGTTCCGGCTGCTGCGCCAGGAGCGTGACGGCCGCAGCCAGGGTTATTCGATCGTGCCTTATGCGACCGACAGGCCCGAGGGCGAGCGGAGCTAGCCGAACCATGCTGAACGCGATGACAAAGGACGCTGCCGCACAGGACGCGACGGTTGATCTGCAGGCCGAGTTCGAGGCGTCCAACATCGACGAGGTGATGGACAAGCTCGACCGAGAACTCGTTGGCCTGAAGCCGGTCAAGACCCGCATCCGCGAGATCGCCGCCCTCCTCCTGGTCGACCGGCTTCGCCGCAGGTTCGGACTGACATCGGGCGCGCCGACGCTGCACATGAATTTCACGGGAAATCCTGGCACCGGAAAGACCACGGTGGCGCTGAGGATGGCCGAAATCCTGCATCGTCTGGGTTATGTCCGCGAAGGCCACATGGTCGCCGTGACTCGCGACGATCTCGTCGGCCAGTATGTGGGCCACACCGCGCCCAAGACCCGCGAGGTGATCAAGCGTGCCATGGGCGGCGTGCTTTTCATCGACGAGGCCTACTATCTCTACAAGCCAGAGAACGAACGCGACTACGGCCAGGAATCGATCGAAATCCTGCTGCAGTGCATGGAGAACAACCGTGACGATCTGGTTGTGATCCTTGCCGGCTACAAGAACAAGATGGACCGCTTCTTCGACAGCAATCCCGGCATGCGTTCGCGCATCGCCCACCACCTCGACTTCCCCGACTATGGCGTCAGCGAACTGAAATCGATCGCCGAGATTATGCTCGCGGAGCAGAATTATCGCCTCAGCGAGGCGGCGTCCCAGGCGCTCGAAGAGTATCTTCCGATCCGCATGAGGCTGCCGCATTTCTCCAACGCGCGTTCGGTTCGCAATGGGCTCGACCGGGCGCGGCTGCGGCAGGCCAACCGGCTTTTCGCATCGCGCAGCCGGGTGTTGACCAAGGCCGATCTTATCACCATCGAGGAATCCGACATTCGCGGCAGCCGCGTGTTCGCGGAAGGGAAACTCGAAGGCGAACCGGAGACGAAGATGCGCTGACAGGACGAAGCGGCCGGCGCAGCGACCAACACCGCAGACAGAATTGGAGACGACGACCATGGTCACCGGGACAATCATCGCACCCTCCGTGCTTTCCGCGGATTTCTCGCGGCTCGGCGACGAGGTCGAAGCTGTCGTGCGGGCGGGTGCCGACTGGATCCATCTCGACGTGATGGACGGCCACTTCGTGCCCAACATCACCTTCGGTCCGCCGGTGATCAAGGCGATCCGCGACCGAACGGACAAAATCTTCGACTGCCATCTGATGATCGCGCCGGCCGACCCCTATCTGGCCGCGTTCGCCGACGCCGGTTGCGACATCATCACGGTGCATGCAGAGGCCGGGCCGCATCTCGATCGTTCCCTGCAGGCGATCAAAAATCTCGGCAAGAAGGCCGGCGTATCGCTGAATCCTTCGACGCCGGAGAGCGTCATCGAGTATGTGCTCGACAGGCTCGATCTGGTGCTTCTGATGACGGTCAATCCAGGCTTCGGCGGCCAGGCCTTCATTTCCGCGGTCATCGAGAAGATCAGGCGAATCAAGGCATTGGTTGGCCACCGCCCGATTGACATCGAAATCGATGGCGGCGTCACGGCCGAAACCGCCCCGCTGGTCGCCGCGGCCGGCGCCAATGTGCTGGTCGCCGGGTCGGCCGTGTTCAAGGGAGGCGCCGAGGCGGCCTACCGCGCCAACATTGGAACCATCCGACAGGCGGCCGACGGTGCGATCCGGAAAGCCGCGTAAACCATTTCATCGGAGGCAAGCATGGCGGCCGTCCCCCCTGTCTGCGATTTCGGCTGGCGCGCGATCGATGCCGTTTTGCCCGGCGTCGACGGCAGGTCGCATTCGATCTTCAGCCAGGCCGGCCCGAACGGCCTGGTCGTGGCCTTCATCTGCAATCACTGCCCTTATGTGAAGGCGGTGATTTCACGTATCGTGCGCGATGCCAACGACCTCAAGGCCGAAGGTATCGGCTTTGTCGCAATCAACTCGAACGATGCCGACACCTACCCGGAGGATTCCTTCGACCAAATGAAGCTCTTCGCCACGACGAACGGCTTCAGCTTCCCTTACCTGCACGACCAGCGCCAAACTGTAGCGCGCGATTACGTGGCCGTGTGCACTCCCGACTTCTTCGGGTTCAACAGCGAGTTGGGATTGCAATATCGCGGTCGGCTGGACGCCTCGCGACGAGAAGCCGGAGCGCCCGGGCTGAGACGCGATCTGTTCGAGGCGATGAAGCAGGTTGCCCGAACCGGCGACGGGCCGCTGAACCAGGTCGCCTCGATCGGCTGCTCGATCAAGTGGAAGGATGACGCATGAACGTCGGCGCAGGTAGGCCGCTTCGATCGCCGAAGGCGATCCTGTTCGACCTCGACGGCACGCTGGTCGACTCGGCACCGGACATAGCGGCCGCCGTCAACGAATTGCTGGCCAGCCGCGATCTGCCGCCGCTGCGCCTGGACCGGGTCAAGGCCATGATCGGCGGCGGTGTCAGGAAACTGATCGAGCGAGCCTTCGCGGCATCGGGAGCGCCACTGCTCGGCAACGCTCTCGATGAGGCAAACCGCGTCATGGCGCCTATCTACCGCCGGCACCTGACCGGCCTGACAAGGCTGATGCCTGGCGTCAGGGAGGCCCTCACCCACTTTCATTTGGGCGGACTAAGCATGGGGGTGGCAACCAACAAACCGCAGTTGGCGACCCGCGAAATCCTGCTTCATTTCGGATTGACGGAATATTTCGGTGCGATCGTCGGCGGAGACGCGGTGACATACCTGAAACCGGCGCCCGATGCCCTGCTGCTGGCGTTGGCACAGCTAGGCGTCGACCCGGGTGACGCGCTGCTGGTCGGAGACAGTGGCGCTGACCTGGGCGCCGCACGCGCCGCCGGCATGCCCGTCATTCTGCTGCGTGGCGGCTACAGCCACATTCCGGTGGAAGAGCTTGGCGCCGATCTTGTTTGCGACAGCCTTTTCGATCTGCCTTCGGCAATGCAGGGGCTGCAAGCCGATGCGTGATCGAGGCGAACGCCGGCCGAACGCAAGTTCGAACGGCCGGCGGCGCGCTATTTCGAGAATTGCTTCAGATAGGCGATGACATTGGCGATGTCTTCGTCCTGTTTGAGGCCGACGAACGCCATCTTTGTTCCTTTGACCATGGCCTTGGGATCGTGAAGGTAAGTCTTCAGCGTGGGTTCATCCCATTTGACGCCGGACTTGCCTGCCGCGACCATCGCCTGAGAATAGCTGAACCCCGGATGCGTGCCGGCTGTTCGGCCGATGACGCCGTTCAACGACGGACCGACCTTGTTCTTGTCCTGGTCGGCGACATGGCAGACCTTGCATTTGGCGAAGACCTTCTCACCCGCCGCCGCATCCTGTGCCTGGGATTGGCTCGCGATGAAGGGCACAACGGACATGACTGCGAAAAATGCGATTGCGCGCATGGTATTTCCTCATTGATCGTCTGGGTGCCCTGGACGATTTGCGCATGCCGATCCTTTGATCCGTCGGCATGCGCCTTACGCGGTGGCGTGGAAATTCCGCTTCTCCCGTGGAGCCGCGCCGCGTCACCCGCAAGCTAATCGGCATGTTGTGAAAGTCAATCGTACAAAGGTTTAGAGGCCTGGGTGCTCAAGGATCCTGTCCATTCGTCTTTGTTGACGACTATTGGGCGAGCGCGTAGCTTGACCTCATTCCGGTTTCTCCATTGGCACCTTGAGAAATCCGGCAAGTGGCGGTTTTGTCCTGGCTCCTGGTTGGGCTGGACTCGCCGAGACGGGCGTTTGGGAACGCGCAAGAGGTGCTGAATGGACATGGTCGATCTCATATTGACGGTTTGCCTCAGCGCCAATCCGAGCAATTGCCGAGACGAACATCTCTATTTCGAGAGCCGCGGCACCCTGTTCCAATGCATGTTCCTTGCCCCCAGCGAAATCGCGAAATGGTCTCAAGAACACCCGACCCTCAAGGTCATGCGCTGGAAATGCGCATTTCCGAGCAAGGAACGAGCCATCTGATTTGGCAGCGCGGAACCCTGGGGAGGAGGTGTCATGATGGTTTCACGGCGCATGACGTTGCGTCTGGCGGTTCTCGGGACAGCCGCTGTTCTTGCTACCAGGCCAGCCGTTGCGGCAGCCAGGATTCGCCTCGGTGTGCTGAAGTTTGGAACCGTGAGTTGGGAACTCGATACGCTACGGCAGCACAAGTTCGATGCCGCGAACGGGATCGATCTGGAGATCATCGACTTCGCCGGCGAGGATGCAACCAGCGTCGCGATGCAGGCTGGCGCGATCGACATGATCGTCTCCGACTGGCTGTGGGTCTCGCGCCAGCGCTCCGAAGGCGGCGACCTCACATTGTTCCCCTATTCCACCGCCGTGGGCGCGATCATGGTGAAGGAGGGTTCACCGATCCGGACGGTCGCCGATCTCAAGGACAAGAAGATCGGCGTCGCCGGCGGCCCGCTCGACAAGAGTTGGCTGCTGATACAAGCGCTGACCAGACGCGATCTCGGCGTCGACCTGTCGGCAACCAGCGACATCGTCTTTGGCGCGCCGCCGCTGATTTCGGAAAAGGCGATACAGGGCGAACTCGATGCAGTGCTGAATTTCTGGCATTTTTGCGCCCGTCTCGAGGCCAATGGCTTCCGTCGATTGATCGGCGTGAATGACGCGGCAAAGACGCTTGGGGCTCTGGGACCCGTGTCGGCGCTCGGTTACGTCTTCCATGACCAATGGGCGAACGAGAACCCCGATGCCGTCAGGGGGTTCGTAAGGGCGTCCGCGCAAGCCAAGGACTTGCTGGCCAGATCCGATGACGAATGGCTGCGCCTGGCGCCGATCATTCGCGCGGAAGGCAAGGAACTGGAAAAACTGCGCGATCGCTATCGTCAGGGCATTCCCAGACGGTCGGTCGCCGAGGAAGCGGCTGACGCCGGCAGGCTATACCATGTGCTGGCGGCGATCGGCGGCGCGAAGCTGGTCGGCAGCGCGCCGGAGATGGCGCCCGGCACATTCTGGCAGGAACCCTGGAAATGACCGCATCGGAAACCGACGGCACGCGTGATGCCCCGCCGAGCATGTCCGGCCGACGCAGCCTGGCGACGGCACTGGCGCCCGCGCTGACCGTAGCGGTTTCCCTGCTCGGGCTTTACCTGCTGTGGAACCTTGCGGCAGGCGTCTGGCCAAGCCGTGCCTTTCCAGGACCTGGGCAGGTCTGGCAGGTGCTTCTCAGGGAGGCTGCGAGCGGCGACCTCTTTTACCATCTCGGCGTGACCCTCGGCCGGGTCGCCGCATCATATATCGTCGCAATGATCATCGGATCCGTCATCGGCGTTTTGCTCGGCAGCTATCGTCGCGTCGACCGTTTTTTCAACCCGTGGGTGATCCTGTTCCTCAACATCCCGGCGCTGGTGGTCATCGTCCTCGGCTACATCTGGTTCGGCCTCAACGAGGGGGCGGCGATCGGCGCGGTGGCGGTGAACAAGATCCCGAATGTCGTGGTGACGATGCGTGAAGGCGCCAGGACGCTTGATCCAAGTTATGCCGAGATGGCCACCGTCTATCGCTTCGGCCGCCTTGATCGCATCCGCCATATCCTGCTGCCGCAATTGCAGCCCTATCTTGCCGCCGCGTCGCGATCCGGCATCGCCCTCATCTGGAAGATCGTCCTGGTCGTCGAACTGCTCGGCCGCTCGAACGGTGTCGGCTTCCAGATCCATCTCTATTTCCAGCTTTTCGATGTCGCCGCCATTCTTGCCTACACGCTGGCTTTCGTGGCGGTGATGCTTGTCATTGAACTTCTCCTGGTGCAGCCCGTTGAACGACATGCAACCCGTTGGCGCCGTCGTCCCGCTTAAGGTCGACATCGCCGAAAAGACCTTCAGGTCCGCGCGAGGCGTCTCGATCACGGCGCTTCAGGACCTTTCCTTCGAGGTCCGGCAAGGCGAATTCGCCTGCTTGCTTGGACCGTCGGGCTGCGGCAAGACCACGACGCTGCGTATCCTGCTTGGCTTGGACAAAGACTTTTCCGGCTCCTTCCAGTTGCCGCAAGGAGGTTCGAACCGCATCGCCGCCGTATTCCAGGAACCGACCCTGCTGCCGTGGCGAACGGTGGAGCAGAATGTCAGGCTGGCGTTGCCGAAAAGCTTGAGGGCGAAAAATCTCGACGGGCTGTTCGACACGCTCGGCCTCGCGGCCATGCGCTCGCTCTATCCTGCCGAACTGTCGCTCGGCCTTGCGCGCAGGGCAGCACTTGCCAGGGCTTTCGCCACGGAGCCGGCGGTGCTTTTCCTGGACGAACCCTTTGTCTCGCTCGACGAACAGACCGCCGAGCGGCTTCGGCATCTGCTTTTGACCGTGTGGTCGGCACGGCCCACGACCGCCTTGATGGTGACCCACAATCTACGCGAGGCACTGATGCTCTCGGACCGCATCATCGTGCTCGCGCCGCGGCCAACCCATGTGCTCGGCGTGTTCGACGTACGGTTGCCACGGCAACATCGCAATTCGCAGGTGATGAGCGACCTTCTGCGGTCGTTCCATCATAGATTTCCGGACGTCACCTGATCGCCTGCAGGTGAAATGCATATCGGAGGCCTTCATGTCGATCGATCGGCTAAGACGCAGGCTTGTGCGTGGCTTCGCCTGTACCGCCGCCAGCGCCGCCTTGCTGCCGTGCTGCCTCGGACGAGCCGCGGCTGGCAACCTGGGATTCTCGCTCAGGCAGATCGCCGACGGCGTCTTCGCCTTCCAGGGCACGGATGAATTGATGACCGCCGCCAACGACGGTGCGATCTGCAATCTGGGCGCCGTCATCGGTACCGATGCGGTTGCCGTCATCGACAGCGGTGGCAGCCTGATCGAGGCGCACGCCTTTCTCGCCGCGATCGGAAAGGTAACCGCAAAGCCGGTTCGCTTCCTGGTCAACACCCACATGCACCCCGACCACATCTTCGGCAATGCGGCATTCCGGGAGATCGGCGCGACCATCGTCGGTCACCGCAATCTGCCGCGCGCCCTCGACGCGCGTGGCGCGTTCTATCTGCACAACTATCGCGAACAGCTTGGCGAGGCGCTGATGGAGGGGGTCGAGATCGTGTCGCCGACCAGGCTGGTCGACGATCACCTGCAACTCGACCTCGGCGGGCGCACGATCGAACTGCGGGCATGGAAGGCGGCGCACACCGACAACGACCTGACCGTATTCGATACCACGACCAGAACGCTCTTTGCCGGCGATCTGGTGTTCATGGGCTCCTTGCCGACGCTCGACGGATCACTGCTTGGATGGCTCCGCCAGATGGATGCACTCACCGCGATCGACGCCGCGCGCGTCGTTCCAGGTCATGGTCCTGTAACGGCCGACTGGCCACAGGCACTGGCGGGGGAGCGACGCTATTTCGAGGTTCTGGCGCGCGATATCCGCAAGGCGATCGCCGACGGAACGCCGCTGCGCGAAGCAGTCAAAACCGCAGGCGGAAGCGAACGGGACAATTGGCACCTGTTCGACGATTACAACGAGCGCAACGCAACGGCCGCATTTGCCGAACTCGAATGGGAATAGACGACGCCGACATGCGCCAGGCGGCCGTAAAGCACGGCGATTTGCCAAGGCGTCGCCAAAGGCTTATCCTCAACGCCAGCCTGGGCACCACCTGTCTTGCATTGGTGGAGGCATCGAAATGCAAAATCAAGCTTACTCGAGCCGGCAGCTCGCCTTGCCGCTCGCATCCGTTTTCGCCGCGATCATCTTGACCATCGGCACGTTGCTCGGCTCCTCGGGAGCCGCCAACGCACAGCAAACAACCGCGTCCTCGGATAGAATCTGGCATGACTTGAAGGGCGACGTGTTCGGCGATCGGGCAATTCTGGTCGATACCGGCGTCGTCAGGATCGAAGCACCAAAGCGGGCGCAGGATGCCGCCATCGTGCCCGTCGACATCTATCTCGATCCAGCCAAGGCGCCAGACGGCATCAAATCCGTTACCTTGATCATCGACGCGAACCCTGCACCGGTGGCGGCAACGTTCCAGCTCGGCAAGGATGCCGGCGTGACGCATCTGTCGACGCGCGTGCGCGTCAACGACTATTCCTATCTGCGTGCCATCGCTGAGACGCAGGGTGGTCAACTCCATATGGTACAGACCTTCGTCAAGGCGTCAGGTGGCTGCTCCGCCCCTGCGGTCAAGAACCAGGACGAGGCCAACGCGACAATGGGTCAGATGAAGCTGCGCCAGTTCCCGCCCAAAGAGACGATGACCAAGACCGAGGAACTGCAGTTGATGATCCGGCACCCTAACAATTCGGGGCTGCAGCGGGATCCGCTGACCCAATATTTCATACCGGCGCATTTTGTCCAGAAACTGTCGATCTCCCAAGCCGGCCGGCCGATCCTCTCCATGGAAGGTGGAATATCGATTTCGGAAGATCCCAACTTCCGATTCGATTTCACCGTGCACGGCAAGGGCGAAATCCAGGTTGAAGCGATCGATACGGACGGCAAAACATTTCGCAATCAGTGGCCGCTCGAGACAGCGGGACTCTGAAGTCTCGATATCTTGCGCTGGACTGCCGGTGCTTGCCACTTGATCCCGAAAATGGAGCTCGTTCGGGAAGATCACGCCCAGGCAGAGGACGAAGCTCCATCCGGCTTCCGGATGGAGCAGGCTCTAAAAGCAGCGCACGTCGGCTTCCGACTGCGCGCGCTTCAATTCGGTACGGGCTGCCTTCGCCGGTGCGCTTTCGCGAAACAGCCCCGCGCTTTCGCCTGTGGTCAAAGACATGCTCTTGAAAGTCTCGGCTCTCTCATAGTGGTCGTAGGGAAGGATCGAGGCGATGACGTCGATCGAGCAGGAACAGCTTTCCAGCGCCTGACGTGTCTGGCCGTTCGTCTGCATGCAGCCGAGCACGTAGTCGGCGATCGTTGCTGTCGGGTAATCACCCGCGGCGCCCGCCGGGTTTGCGAAGGCCAGCGGCCCGGCAAGGAGCAGCGGCAAAGTCGAAAATCCAACATATCTGATCACGGGAAAACCTCCGGTTAGCCTAGGCGCGATGCGCCCAGTCGGGATCACCGTGGCAGTTGGCAACGTGCAGCAGAGTCAGTCAAGCGCCCATGGCTTCCGTATGCGACCAAAGGAGGAATGCGGGGCTTGTCGACCGTGGTTCCGCATGGCGGCTCCGTGGCCTGCTCCACGCCCCGACTCCAACGATCATCTCATGCTTGGCCCACTATCGATTCCCAATGGAGCACGCGCATGACCATGCCGAGACATCGAAGCGAATACCTCCAAATAAAATCAAAGCTTAGGCGAAATGTAAAAATCAACAAATAACTAAATTTTATGTGTCCCATCGTTATTTCGCGGTCATAAATACTTTATCTAACAAATACCGTCCTGCTTATTTTCTTATATTGCACCGCATCATTTACGATATTGCGGTGCAAAAACACCAGCAGGCTTTTTTGCTTGCCTAGCCTTTTACGATGACATAGCCTCACCCTGTTTCCGGCTTCAAGGGCGTCACCGTCATTAGGGAGCGGCGACAGTCTTTCGTAGGCCAAGGTGAGGTGGGCAGTAACGGTGCCCTCTGCACATCTGGCTTAGGTCGTGACACGCTGCCGGAAATATTTCCCCCCCCGTGAATCGCTTGGGCAAGCCCTTGTGGGCTCAGCAAATGATTCATCACTATGAACCTCGGGAGGAATTCGGATGCGTGTACTTACGAAAGCTACCTATATTCTAACCACTGCGGCGTTTCTGTCGCTCGGCGCGGCCTATACGGCGTCGGCTAACGAGGACCTTGCAAAGCTGGCTTCGGATTCGAAGAACTGGGCAATGCAGACGGGTGACTACGCCAACACCCGCTATTCCAAACTCAACCAGATTACTGCGGACAATGTGAAGAACCTGCAGGTCAAGTGGACCTTTTCCACCGGCGTGCTACGAGGCCACGAGGGTGGACCGCTTATCATCGGCGATGTGATGTATGTCCACACGCCTTTCCCGAACAATGTCTTTGCGCTCGATCTCAAGAATGACGGGAAGATCCTTTGGAAGTACGAACCCAAGCAGGATCCCAACGTCATTCCGATCATGTGTTGCGATACGGTCAACCGTGGCGTTGCCTATGGTGACGGCAAGATCATTCTCAATCAGGCCGACACCACAGTCGTCGCCCTCGACGCGAAGACTGGCAAGGTCGTCTGGTCGGTCAAGAACGGCGACCAGACCGATGGCGGCAAAGGCGAATCTGGTACGGCTGCCCCCGTCGTCGTCAAGGACAAGGTGCTCATCGGCGTCTCCGGCGCCGAATTCGGCGTTCGCGGCTGGCTGGCCGCCTACAATCTGAAAGATGGCAAACTCGCCTGGAAAGCCTATTCGGAAGGTCCGGACGCAGACACCCTGATCGATCCCGAGAAGACCACGCAACTCGGCAAGCCGGTTGGCAAGGATTCCGGCACGAACACCTGGGAAGGCGAGCAGTGGAAGACCGGCGGCGGCACGACATGGGGATGGTATTCCTATGATCCCAAGCTGAACCTGGTCTACTATGGCACCGGCAATCCCTCGACGTGGAACCCGGTCCAACGCCCCGGCGACAATCGCTGGTCGATGACGATCATGGCCCGCGATGCGGATACTGGTGTTGCCAAATGGCTCTACCAGATGACCCCGCATGACGAATGGGACTATGACGGCATCAACGAGATGATCCTCGTCGATGGCATGGAGGTCAACGGCGCCAAGCACGACGTGCTGGTGCATTTCGATCGCAATGGTTTTGCCTACACCATGGATCGCGCCACCGGCGACCTTCTCGTCGCCAAGAAATACGATCCGGCCGTGAACTGGGCGACCGAAGTCGTCATGGACCCCAAGAGCGAACAGTATGGTCGCCCGCAGGTCGTGGCGAAATATTCGACCCAGCAGAACGGCGAAGACACCAACTCGACGGGCATCTGCCCGGCGGCGCTTGGAACGAAGGACCAGCAGCCGGCGGCCTATTCGCCGAAGACCGGGCTGTTCTATGTCCCGACCAACCATGTCTGCATGGACTATGAGCCTTACAAGGTGAGCTACACCGCCGGTCAGCCTTATGTTGGCGCCACCGTGTCGATGTATCCCGCACCTGGCGGCGACGGCAACATGGGCAACTTCATTGCCTGGGATGCGGCCAAGGGCGAGATCGTCTGGTCGAAGCCCGAGCAGTTCTCGGTGTGGTCGGGCGCGTTGGCGACAGATGGCGACGTCGTCTTCTACGGTACACTCGAAGGCTACATCAAGGCGGTCGATAAGGACGGCAAGGAACTCTACAAGTTCAAGACCCCGTCCGGCATCATCGGCAACATCACGACCTACGAGCAGGGCGGCAAGCAGTATATCGCCGTTCTGTCGGGCGTCGGTGGATGGGCTGGTATCGGCCTGGCAGGCGGCCTGCTTTCGCCTGACAACGCCGCTGCCTGGCATGGCGCCGTCGATCAGGGCCGCGCGCAAGGCGACCAAGCCGCTGTCGTTGGTACAGCTGGCCTGGGTGCCGTCGGCGGCTACGCGGCACTTGCCGACTACACGACGCTGGGCGGTCAGCTCACCGTCTTCGGTCTCCCGGATTGATGCGCTGGGAACCTTGAGCATGCCTCAGGTCTTGTGAGACCAAAGGCTTGAAGAACGAGAGCCCGGACATCCGGAAGCCATGGCCGGGCTCTCGATTCGGTTACGCACCCAAAAACACCGATCAATGCCGGTCGCGACAGCAAAACCGTGTCCATTGGCAAATGAAGGAAGCGTTTGAATGTCCGTTCGCATTGTAATTTCGGCTTTCGTCCTGGCTCTGCTGCCTCTGGCAAGCTCGAGCCTCGCCCGGGCCGACGACAGCATGGAAAAAGCCAAGGCGGTAAAGGAAGAAGGCGGCAAGTATTTGGATGCGGATGGAAATCCGACCTACAAGATCGAAAACGGAACCGTCGATTGGTACACGTTCAGCGGCTACCGCCGGTATCATTCCGATTGCCATGTCTGCCACGGACAGGACGCGACAGGTTCGAGCTATGCGCCGGCTTTGGTCAACAGCCTGAAAACCATGGATTACGCCACATTCCTCTCGATCGTCGCCGAAGGCCGCAAGAATGTCGGCGGCGGCAAGGAAAACGTCATGCCTGCCTTTGGCGACAACAAGAACGTCTATTGCTACCTGGACGATCTCTACGTCTATCTGCGCGCGCGCGCGGATGGCGCGGCGCCCCGCGGAAGGCCGCCCAAGCACGAAGACAAGGCCCAGGCGGCGAAAGATGCCGAAGCATCCTGCATGGGTGGATGACATGATCGGCCGCGATGCATTGAAGCTGCGCGTCGTTCTGCCGATCCTCGGCACACTCGCCTTGCTGCCGTCGAACGCGCATGCGCAAAGCGCCGGCCTTGGCGCGGCGGGAGAACTGGTCGACCCTGACATTCTGCGCGTCTGCGCCGATCCTTCGAATATGCCCTTCACCGACAAGAGCGGCGAAGGCTTCGAAAACAAGCTGGCCGAACTGGTTGCCGCGAAAACCGGGCGCAAGTCCGTCTCCTACACCTGGTTTCCCACGATCACCGGCTTCGTGCGCAATACGTTGGGGGCCAACCGATGCGACATCATCATGGGCTATGCCCAAGGCGATGAGCTGGTGCAGAACACCAACGCCTACTATCGCTCCGCCTATGTGCTGGTGCATCCGAAAAGCCACGATATGGAAGGCGTGGAAACGATCGAGGATCCCAGACTCACAGGCAAAACGATCGGCGTCGTTGAAAGCACGCCGCCAACCGCCAACATGGCCGCCAACAAGCTTCTGCGGACCGCCAAGATCTATCCGCTTGCGGTGGATACGCGCGTCACCCCATCAATGGGGGAGGTCATGATCAAGGACATGCTGGCACACAAGATCGATGCGGCGGTGCTGTGGGGACCGATGGCAGGTTACTACGCCAAGGAACTCGGAGCTGATGTGACGATCGTTCCACTGGTGAAGGAAAAAACCGGCTCGCGCATGTCTTACCGCATCACCATGGGCGTACGTCCGTCGGACCAGGAATGGAAGCGGACGCTCAACCGGGTGATCAGGGAAAACCAGGCGGAGATCACCAGGATCCTGCTGAGCTACAACGTGCCGCTGATCGACGAACACGACAACCTGATTACCCAATGAATGGAAGGGAGACTATTTTCGTGCTGGTCGCCGCGAGCCTTCTGGGTCTGGCCGAGCCGACATGGGCTGGCGACATCGCCGAACCCAGCGGTTTCCGGATGGACGACTATCGGGCGCCGGTACCGCGGACGCTGCAAGGCGCGAGGGTGGTGACGACGGTGGAAGCGGAAGCGCTGTGGCGAACGAAAAAGGCGATCTTCTTCGACGTGATGCCGGACACGCCCAAACCGGCCAATTTGCCGGCAGGGACGATATGGAGAGACAAGGTCAGAAAGGACATTCCAGGCAGCATATGGCTGGCCAATGTGGGATACGGCGCTATTTCGCAGGAGACCGCCAGCTATTTTCGCCAAGGCCTCGCGGCCAAGGCCGGGACGGACAAGTCGCGCACGGTTCTGTTCTACTGCATGACGAATTGCTGGATGTCGTGGAATGCGGCGAAACGGGCCGTCCAGTGGGGCTACAGTTCAGTGATCTGGTATCCGCTCGGCGCCGATGGATGGGAAGATGCAAACCTTCCACTGGAGGAGAAGAAACCCTACGCAACGAACAATTGAAGGAAGGACTGCAATTATTCTCGATAGTTTGTTTTCAATTTTTCAAAACCTATTGTTTCATTTGTCCATTTTGAAACTTGATGGACGAGCCATTGCGTCGGTGCCCTGCAATGGTTGGCTAACGACAGGATCGGTCCCTTCGGGCTGGTATAAGAGGAGAAATGTCATGAAGAAGAACTGGAAAAAACCGACCATGTGTCAGGTTGCCGCTGGCTTCGAAATTTCACGGTATCTGCCTGCTGAAATTACTCCCAAGAAGTAGGCCGCAGAGGTGCGCGTCCCTGGCGACAGGGGCGCGCATCCCCTCCCCGCATGGGATTTTCGTGAAAGATTTTGACGCACGCAAAGCGCGCGGAGTGTTGTTTGTGACTGCAAATTGCCTGCAGGTCAGAGAAGCCGGCGCGCGGGCATTTTCATGCATTTGAGGATAATCGGATCGGCGGCGGGCGGCGGCTTTCCGCAATGGAACTGCAACTACCGTCTCAGTCGTGCGGCTCGCAACGGCATGGCAAGCGTGCATCCACGAACCCAGTCAAGTGTCGCCGCCTCGGCGGACGGGTTGGGTTGGGTTCTTTTCAATGCCTCGCCCGACATTCGCCAGCAAATCGCTGCAACACGTGAATTACAGCCTGCGGGCGATGCGCCGCTGCGCTCGACACCTATTCGCGCTGTGGTGCTGACCAATGCCGACGTCGATCATATCGCCGGACTGCTCAGCCTGCGCGAGCGGCAGCCTTTCGCCATCTATGCAACGGCGCAGGTTCTGGCGACGCTGGAGGCGAATTCGATTTTCAACGTTCTCGATCCAGCGCTTGTGCCGCGGCGCATCCTGCCGCCGGCGAAAGAGTTGGCCATCTGCGACGCAGAAGGCCGCGATACCGGCGTAATGATCGAGCCCTTTGCCGTGCCCGGGAAGATAGCACTCTATCTGGAGGATAGAGACCATCCGGATGCCAATTTCAGCTCCGACGCAGGTGACACGATCGGAGTCCGAATTGCCGGCATCGGCAGCCGCGGCTCCGTCTTCTATATCCCAGGCTGCGCGCGCATCGATGCGCGGCTACGCGCGCGTCTCACCGATGCCGCCTGTCTTTTGTTCGACGGCACGGTCTACACCGACGACGAGATGATCGTCGCCGGCGTCGGTCAGAAAACCGGCTCGCGCATGGGGCATCTGGCGATCTCGGGAGAATTGGGTTCGATTGCGGGCTTGGCCGATGTGAAGGTCGGCCGTCGCGTCTTCGTCCACATCAACAACACCAACCCCATCCTTGACAAGAGTTCCGCCGAGCACGCGGCGGTCAAGGCGGCAGGCTGGGAAATCGCAAACGACGGTATGGAGATGGAATTTTGAGCGACTTCCGCGATGCAGCCAAAGGCGGACTCTCCAAGAGCGCTCTCGAAGCCGTGCTGAGGCAGGTTGGCGCCGAACGTTATCACAATCGCCATCCCTTTCACCACAGGATGACCAGCGGCGCGTTGTCGAAGGCCGAGATGAAGGCCTGGGCGCTGAACCGCTATTGCTATCAGGCGGTCATCCCACGCAAGGATGCCATGATACTCGTACATGCCGAGGATCCAGCGTTTCGTGCCGCGTGGCGCAAGCGGATCGAGGATCATGACGGCGAGGACGGCTGGAGCGGCGGCATCGCGCGCTGGCTGCATCTGGCAACTTCGCTCGGCCTGGACGCCGAGGCCGTGAAGAGCGAAAGGCTGGCACTGCCGGCGACACGCTTCGCGGTGGGCGCTTACCTTTCCTTTTGCACAAACCGGACGCTGTTCGAGGCGGTCGCGTCCTCGCTGACCGAGATGTTCTCGCCACTCATCATCGGCGAGCGGGTGCCGGCAATGCTGGCCAAATACGACTACATCACCGAGGATACGCTGGCCTATTTCAAGCAACGGCCCGAACAGGCCTCGCGTGACGCCGACTTCGCCCTTGCCTACGTGCTCAGCCACGCCGATACGGCGGAGCGCCAGCAGCAGGCAATCGATGCACTGGTGTTCAAATGCGATATACTCTGGGCCATGCTTGACGCGCTTCAACACGCCTATGGCGAGCGGGGAAACATACCGCCCGGCGCCTTCCAGCCCGAGGCAGCCCTATGATGGCGCTGCGCGAAAGAGCTGTGGTGTCGTTGCGATCGGTACCTTCGCTGCCGAAGCACGTGCGCATACAATACGATCCCTTGCGGCAGGCATTCGCCGTGCTTTCACCGGAAAAGATATTCTGGCCGAACGATGTCAGTCTCGACATATTGCGACGCTGCGATGGACGGTCCACGGTCGGCGACATCATTGCCGGCCTTGCCGCCGATTATGAGGCCGAACAGGAGGCCGTGGCGACCGACGTCATCGCCTTCCTGCAGGAATGGTCGGACAAGCTGCTGGTGAGGCTATGAGCACGCCCCTCCTCCCTCCAATCGGCATGCTGGCGGAACTGACGCATCGCTGCCCGCTGCAATGCCCTTATTGCTCCAATCCGCTCGAACTGCTCAAGGCCAATCGCGAACTCGACACAGAGACCTGGCTCGCCCTGTTCTCGGAGGCCGCCGATCTCGGAGTGCTCCAGGTGCATCTGTCCGGTGGCGAGCCGACACTGCGCCGCGACCTCGAGCAATTGATCGCCGGGCTTGCGGGGCGCGGCGTCTACACCAATCTGATTACCGCGGGCGTTGGCATCGTCGAGGGCCGTGTCGAGGCATTTGCCGAAGCCGGTCTAGACCATCTGCAACTGAGCTTTCAGGGCGCGCGGCCGGCGACCACGGATCGCATCGGCAACCACAAGGGCGCCCACGAAAAGAAGCTGGAGACGGCACGCCGCGCGCGCGCGGCCGGTCTGCCTCTTACCATCAACGCGCCGATCCATCGCCATAACATCGAGGAGGTGCCGGAATTCATCGATCTCGCCCTTTCGTTGGGCGCGGAGAGGCTCGAGATCGCCAATGTGCAATATGCCGGCTGGGCGTTGACCAATCGCGATCAACTGATGCCGGAGCGTGAAGCGGTCGATAGGCAGGCGGAGATCGTCGCGGAGGCACAGGAGCGGTTGGCCGGCATCATCAACATCGATTTTGTGACGCCGGACTATTTCGCGATCTATCCCAAGCCGTGCATGGGCGGCTGGGCGCGGGACGCCTTCATGGTGACGCCTGACGGCACCGTACTGCCCTGCCATGCCGCACAGACGATCCCGTCGCTCAGCTTCGAGCGTTTCGAACCACGCAGGCTGTCCTCGATCTGGGCCGATTCGCCGGCGTTCAATGCTTTTCGCGGTACGGACTGGATGCAGGAGCCATGCCGCGGCTGTGAGCGGCGCGAGATCGACTGGGGCGGCTGCCGCTGCCAGGCGATGGCGATCGCCGGCGATGCCGCTGCAACGGACCCGGCTTGCGCGAAATCGCCGATCCATGCTCGCATGGCAATGCTGATCGACGAAGCCAGGCGCATTGCCACAGTTCCTTCGAGAGAAGAAGCATTCGTCTACCGGCGGATCGGTGCGGTGACCGAATCCGCCTGACCTGGCGAGAAAGCGCTTCTCACCCCCTCGGCAAGACGCGTAGCGTCTGCTCGTCAAATAATGGCTCGTCCTGGCCGATGCGCACAAAAAGCAGGCTGTACCCCTCACCCGCGGGCACCTCGAAATACTGCATGCCGTCAGGCATTTCACCCCAGTCGCCGCAGGGCGGTTCGGGAATCTCGTCGGAGCTGGCAAGTGCTTTCAGCTCTTTCGCATAGGCGGCGTCGGGGCTGAATGTGTAGCGTTTGACGCCGGCGGGTACCGTGCCCTCGGTGTAAGGCGCCAGCACACAGCGGGCGCTGACGGCCTTGTTGGTCTTTTCCAGGAACAGGCGCTGCAACGCAGCCTCGGCGGTTTCGCCAGGCTTGATGTCAAAGACCTCGACAAGAGGGTCAGCCGCGCCGCCGTCGCTGTATTTGATGGCGAGCGCTTTGCCGGCGAATTCGAAATGGATCTGGCGGAAGCCGAAATCGCAGCGCTGCGTCCAGGCGGCCAGCCCGACAGTTTTGTCAGACAATTTTTCCCAGGCGCATTTGTCGATGGGCGGGCGCGACGGCGCCGGCTCGTCCGCCATGGCTGGTATCGTCGCGGATGCAAGCAGGGCACTGGCCCAGATGGTCGATCGCACGCTATTCATGGCTGCATCCTGTTAAAATGAAGGCGTCCCAGGCCGAACCGCCTGGATTGGCATTGGCGAAATCGGCTCCTTCGGTGAAAGCCACGCCGAAACCGGGCAAGAGCAGCCCTCTCGGCGCCGGTGTCGCTTCGCGCGAATTCAACTGCTCGGCGCCGCCGCCGGTCAAGGCATAGACCTGGCCCTCCCATAGCCTGCACAATCCGCTACCGTCCTGCAGGCCGCCTTCCCGGTCGTCGTCGGTGCAGGCGTGGCGAATGGTGCCGAGCGGGAAGGAATTCTTGCCGTTGGTCCAGGTGATGTCGGCGGGCAGGCTCGTGCCGGTGTTGGGCACGGCCAGCGAAAACACTTCGGCCGTCAGCGCCGCCGGCTCGTTGGCGAGCGGCCGGAATTGCACGACGGCACCCGAGCGCGGCTCCTGATAGGTGGCGTGGCTCAGGAGGCATTCTTTTGCCAAGGCCGCCTGCATCGGGCCGAGCAGGCCCAGGAGGAAGAAGGCCAGTATGCGGGTGATCATCCAATGTCTCTGGGAAAGCGTTGAGTCGGCCCGCACAGTCGCATCATCCGCGCAAAAGCATAGCAAAATCCGGAACGGCGGCGTTTGTCCGCTCCTGGACAAAACTTGTCCTCGCAAAATCCCACCAGCCTGTATGGTCGAGCGCACTGATCGAAGGAGTGGTGATGCGGCGTTTGGTGATGACGACGGCAATATCCGCATTCGCCGGTGGCTCCGCGCTGGCGGCGCCGCCTTATGTTGGGACATGGTCTAGCGACAGGCTGAACTGCCACGCGGCTCCCGACATCCAACGCGAGACTGTGTTCACAGTGGACCAGGCGTCGCTGTCGTTCCCCGATCTCGGCTGCGAGCAGGCGACGTTTCGCAAAAGCTCGACCGGCTGGGTGGTGCATGCCAGCCAATGCTACGGTTCCGACCCGTCGATCGAGGAGCCGTTCGCGCGTGTCATCCATATCGTCAGGCATGGGGCCACGCTGCGGTTCACCTGGCCTGGCTTCGACAGCGGACCGCTCGTCCGCTGTTGAAGGCGTCCGGCGCCTCAGACCAGGCCGACCAGAAAGGCGGCGCCACCGAGAAAGCCTGCCGAGCAGATCCATAACAGCCAGAGCCCCCGTACCCGGCATTCCAGCACCGCCGAGCCGGGGTTGGCGGGGTCATAGTGGACGTCGACCTTGCTGCCTTCGACATACTGCCGTGCCTGGCCGCCGACGAGGCCGGGCAACGAAGCCGTCACGGTTCCGCCGAAGGTCACACGATCGGCGCTGTAGCGCTGGCCGGCGACGTCATAGGAGTAGACGATGCGGGATTTGAAGACGGTGCGCCAGCGACCATAGCCAGAATGGTTTCGGAGCGCCTGCAGGCCCGAGGCATCGATGCGGCCGGCAGTGACCGGCCATTTTGCCGCCTGCTCGGCCATCGATTTCTGGACGAAGCCCATGCGCAAGGCAAACAGGCCCATGAACAGCAGCAGCGCCGCCGCGCCGAGGTTTTGCGGCTTGGGCAAATGCGGCCTGATCGCCTCCAGGACGCCGCCGACGGAAAACACCAGCACCAGCGCGCCGACCACCAGCCCGGCCGAGAGCTGGATCATGAACTTGAAGGCGCCTTCGGGCATGGTGCGCTCGATCACGGCTTTGCTCGGATCGGCCGGATTGTAGAAGACAGTCACCTCCGCGCCGCGGGGAAACTGGGCAAGGGTTTCGGTGACTTCGAAATTCCCCAAATTCTCCTTCACGCTGTAGCGCGAGCTTTGAAATTTCTTGCCGCCAACCTTGTATTCGAAGGTGATCGCCGGAAAATTGCGCATTTCGGTCGTATCAGTGCTGTCCGAACCAACGCCCGAGCTTCTGACCTCGCGTGCCTCGACGCGCGACGAGATGATCTTTCCCGGCGTCGGCAGCCAGCGGCTGAGTGCCTTCACCTCTCGCCATTTCATGAAGGTGATGAACGACAGCGCGCCCGCGACCACGCAGGCAAAGCCGACAAGCATGATCTTGAGTTCCAACTCGTCTCCCCCCAGGAGTGCAGGAACCCGCACATAGACAGCATGGCGGCGGCAATGTCTTGTATTTTCGCAAATCTGAAAAGGCTGAGCAGCGCAAACGGCAACAGCCCACGCCGCGTTATGCAGGCTTCACGGCCAGGAACGTGTTCCATTCTTCGCTATTGCGGCCGACGTTGAAATCGTCCCTGATGAGGACCAGCCCGGCGCCTTCGAGACGGGCGGCGAAGTCGTCCCTGCGCCAGTAGACCATGTGATATTCGCCTGATGTCTCGCCATCGCCATTGCGCATCGAGACGAGGAAGGCGCCGCCCGGGCGCAGCGACCCGGCTATCTTGGCAAGCACCTGGTCGGTCTGGTCGCGAGGCACGTGGATCAGGACGCATAGGGCAAGGACCGCGTCGTAGGGGCCGCCGAGATCATCGGTGATGAGATCGAGCAACTCGCCATGCTTACCACGCGCGGCCTGCAGCTCGAGAAACCGCTTGGTCGCGTCGGTGCGCCGAACCTTGACGCCCAAATTTTCCAGAAAATCCGCATCGTATCCGGCTCCGGACCCGACTTCCAAAATCCGACCGCCTGTGCCGGCGATTGCCACCAGGCGCTTGAGCGATGCCTGCTCCCTCTCGTTGGGAACATGGCGCACGATGGCATCATATTGTTCCGCATAATCCTCGTAAGCGCTGATCGTTTGACGGCTCTGTGCCAGAGCCTCCGATGACACACCCATCTTTTCCTCCCATGCGTCCTTGTTGGTCAAAGAGCCAGACACTTTCCTCAGCGAATGCTGCCGGCGGAAGCGTGTCCATCGAGCAGTCCGATATCGCGCTTGAAATGGTCCGACAGCGCACGCTGGTCAAGCAGGCCGCGTGAGCGGGTCGTGAAGGGAGCGGCGAAGAGGTCGAGGATC
The DNA here is from genome assembly GCF_055811095.1 of Mesorhizobium sp. WSM4833. Lineage (NCBI taxonomy): Bacteria > Pseudomonadati > Pseudomonadota > Alphaproteobacteria > Hyphomicrobiales > Phyllobacteriaceae > Mesorhizobium > Mesorhizobium sp. WSM4833. Next base: position 314,462 of record NZ_JBVVQG010000006.1, on the reverse strand, counting down.
GGCGGACACCCGAGAAAGCGAACGACGCCAAGCCTGATAGCTTGTCTCAGTTGGCGTCGGCTACCGTCTGCCGGCCGCCGGCCCAGGCGCGCCATTGCCGTTCGTCGCCATGGAAGACATTGAGGTCTATACGGCCAGTGACGCCGTGCGACAGGCCGGAGCCGGAATACTGCCAGAACAGCCATTTGCGGCCGGGATAGACCTTTGACGGATGCTGGGCGACCGCACGCAGCCAAAACGGATAGTCGAGGAATTCGCCCCTGAGATTGTCGCGGTAGAAATCGGGCGCGGTGTAGATGATGGGCCGCTGGCCGTAATAGCGCTCCAGCTTGTCCATGAACACCTGCATCTTTTCCAGCACCTTTTCGCGCGACGGCCGCCGCTTGCAGCTGGACTCGCCGTTCCACTCGACGTCGATCACCGGCGGCAGCGCGCCTTCGACCCTGGGCACGTTGCGGATGAACCAGTCCGCCTGCTCGCCCGCAGTGCGGCACCAGTAGAAGAAATGGTAGGCGCCGCGCTTCAAGCCGGCGGCGTCGGCGTTGCGCCAGTTTTTCATGAACATCGGATCGAGGTGGTCGCCACCGTCGGTCGCCTTGATGTAGGCGAAGTTGGCGCCCTGCGCCCGCAGCTTGTCCCAGTTGACGTTGCCTTGCCAACGCGAGACGTCGACGCCGTGCACTGCAAGGCGGCGAGGCGAACCCTTGCCGAAATTGATCGGCTTGGCGTCGCGAAAACCGTAACGGGTGAGCGGCCCGGCAAGCATGGCCGGTGCCGCGCGCGTCAACAGCTTGGGCGGCGACACCAAGGCTGCCGGCTCGACCGGCAGCCCGCCGACATCAGGCACTTGGGGATCAGGCGCATCAGGTGCGGCAAACACCCCCGTCTCTTCCTCCTCCGCCAAGCCGAACGGGCGCGTTTTTTCCCCCGGACCGTTGTCAGACATGGGAGCCAGTCCGGCCCTTGCCGCCCTGTTGCCCCTTGCCGCCGGAGCAGCGGCGATCGGTGCCGGCGGCCGGATCACGGAACTGGTGGTCTCGTTGGAGGGTTTCTGCAAATCCAGCGCATCGACGCCGGCCGTTGACGAGCAGCCGGCAAGGCATAGCGATGCTATCAAAAAACTGACGACGCCCGGAATCCGCATCTGGACCTGTACTCAAAACACAACAGACCGAGGGCGAAACGACAGCCGACGGACAAACCGGATCAGTTATGAATGAGAAATTACCAATAAAGTTTGAATCAAGTTATTTTCGCCATACCGCATGCGGGTAAGCGCGGTGGAGACTGGCTCAGGATTTCCTGAAGACGCCGATCATCGGCCCGAGATTCCAGTAGTCGTCTTTGCGGCCGATGGCAGGCGCAAACAGGCTGGATATCGTGCCGTCGAGGAACAGCGCGTTATCGCAACCGAGCGCGTCGCGGAAAAGCCGGGCGAAGGCATGGAAGGTCACCGTGCCATTCGAAATCGCAAAGACCGCGACGCCATCCTTTCGCACCCCGACACCGTCGCGGGTTTTCCGCGAAGTGCCGTCGGCCTGGAATTTCGGATGCAGCTTGCCGTCGATCACCAGCATCGGCCCCGATTGCGTCGCATAGTCGACGGTCGGGCGCCTCTTCACGAAGTCCCTGGTGGCGCGGACCGCGGCCCTGCCGTCGCGTATGTAGAAAATGCCGTTCGGCTGCAGGGAAAAGTTGCCGCTTCCCGAACCCGTTTTCACCGACGCCATCTCCTGGCCGCGCTCGACATAGAGACCGACCGGCGCGAGGTTCGGGTGATACATGCCGGCATTGATGCCGAACAGCATCGTGCGCCCGATCGCTTGTTGCGCGGCATGCAGATTGTGCAGCGACTGAAACGGCTTGCCCGCCGCATCCTTCCAGAACAGCTCGAGCTGATATCGTTTCGGATCGACCTCGCAAACGAGATAGCTGGTCGCCTCGAAGGTGAAGTCCCGGCATGGCGGCAGCGAGACAACCCACTGGCCGAACGACGCGCCAAGCGCCGCCACCGACGGCAGCGCCCCCTTGGCCATCGCCAGCAACAGTGGCACCGATTGCAGGAGGGTCAAAAAATCCATGTGCGTACCGGAATCGAAGTTCGAGGTCCGGTACGGATATAGCCCGTTTCAAGCGATACTGTGGAACTGCCTCAGACGAGCCATCCCATGGCGACGCTCGACAACAAGACGATGCCGAGCAGGCCGCGATAGATGACGAACGGCCAAGCCGAGAAACGCTCCAGCACGCGCATCAGCCCCCATATGGCGAAGAAGGCGGAGACCGACGCGACGACCAGCCCGACAGCAAGCACCGACCAGCCATGGGCGTCGAGATGGACCTTGTGCAGTCCCCAGAGTTCCTTGAGGCCGGCGAGCGCGATGGCAGGCAGCCCGAGCAGGAACGAGAAGCGCGCCGCTTCGGCCCGCTTGAAGCCGAGCCCCAGTGCCGCTGTCAGGGTCGAGCCCGAGCGCGAGACGCCGGGGACAAGCGCGCCGATCTGGGCGATACCGACGAGCAGCGCATCGGTCAGCGACGCATCGCCCATGCTGCGCCGGTGACGGGCAAAGATCTCGGCCAGCGCCAGCAGGATCGCCATGGCGATGCAGGCCCAGCCGATCACCGTCAGGCTACGCAGCGGCGAATTGCAGGCGTTGAGCAGGCCCGACAGCGCAACGCCGGCGATGACGATGGGGATCGTCGCCAGCACGATCCAGAGCGCCAGCTTGAAATGCCGGTCGGCGAAATCGCGTCGCGCCAGAGCGTCGAGCGATCCAAACAGGATATCCCTGACGTCGCTCCAGAAATAGCTGACCACCGCGGCAAGGGCCGCAAGCTGCATGGCGGCGGAGAAGGCGGAGCCAGGATCCTGCCAGCCGAGTACGGCCGGCACGATGCGCATATGGGCAGTCGAGGAAATTGGCAGCAGTTCCGTGATGCCTTGCACCACGCCGAGGAACGCCACCTTGGCGAACCCCAGGCCGACGAAGCCCGTGTCGAGGCCTTGGGTGCAGATATCGGCCAAAATCGAATTCCGTGCATGAGAGATCGGAGTTGCGTGGACCAACCATCGGTCAATCCCGGGCAAGCCTTATCGTCATGGGCCGGATAATCAATTTACGGATTTGTAAGCTGGCACGCCGAGGTGCACGCCGTTCGAAAACCGGCCCACCTTGGGGCCGGCTTGAGGTACACAGGGAAAATCGCAAAGCGACTACGGGCAGAGCCAGAGTTTCTGGCATGTCCTGGCGATCACATGCGCCGGCGGCACTTCGGGCTCATCGGTCGAAGGCCGGCGAGCCCGTTCGAGCAGCATGCGCACCTGTTCGGGACGCACACGATCGCGCTCCATCACAAGCAGGACCATCGGATCGCTCAAAAGCTCGTCCAGGGTGCTGATGCTGTCGTTCATCCGTCGTCTCCTCGAATGCCGTACCCGCGACCCTTAAATAGGACGACAAAGATGGCTCGCCAATGACGCTTTGCCGGCTATCTCGTGTCGATTTGGATTAAATTTTGGCCATGCTTGCGCTCTTCCCTTCCCCTGGCGCTGCGCGTCGATCCACCTTCTTCCACAACAAGGGGAGAAGGGAAAAATTAGCCTGGCGGAGGGGCGCCTTCGTATTTCGGCAGGCCGTCATCAAGCACCAGCCAAGGCTGCTTCGAGGCCGTGAAAATATGCATTTGCGGCTTGAAAACCGTGGGATCGTCGAGCGAACCGGTGGTGATGCCGATAATGCCTGCGGAATCACGTCGGGAGAACAGCGTTGTGCCGCAGCTCGGGCAAAAGCCGCGCTTGAGATCCGGTGAAGAGCCTATAGTCGCCAGCGGCCCATCGATCGTCACGTCCTCGATGCGAAACAGCACGCGTGCGTTGAAGGCGGCGCCGATCGCCTTCTGGCAAAGCCGGCAGTGGCAGACGCGTTCGTTGATGGGAGCCGCGTCCGCGCGGTAGCGCACCGCCTTGCACAGGCATCCGCCCTCATATCTTGCCATTGTCTGGATCCACTGGTGGGAGAGAATAGGCGCGCAACGTATCGGCGGGGCCGATTGGGTCAATTGAAAAGCTTTGATGCAATGTCATCGCTTGTGCTGATGCGAGTTGGGATGAAGCCATAACGCCGAAAGCCGTCATGGAGCCACGGAATGCCGGCTGCCCGCCAACAGCCGGCGGTTTTGGCGTTCACTCCATTTCGCCGACGACCTCGTCCCAGGTCTTGACCTTGGTCTGGCCGTTTAGGAACGGCAGCGCGGCGGCCGTCAGCTCCGGGGCGAAGAAGACATCGTAGTGGGTGCGGTTGGGCAGGATCGCCAGGCGGTTCTGCGACAGGTTCTCGCGCATCCAGCCGGCGTCCTTCAGTCCGCCGCCGAGCATCTGATAGAACTTGATCTCGTGTTCGGGCTTATACATATCGCTGTCGCCATAGACCAGCATGACAGGCATCTTCAGCTTGGCGACATCGGCCGAGTAATCGCGGTTCTGACGCATGAAGCCGCCCAGCGCATCGAGGAGCTTCGGGAACTCCTCCGGATGCGGCGCCACCGCGACGTAGGATTTGTACATCGGCGTGTCCTTCATGAACTCAGCCGCGGCTGCGCTCACCTGTGCCTGCTGCGGACGCATCTCGTCATAGAAGCCGTCCGTGGCGTAGCCGGTCGATACCAGGACGAGGCGGCGCACCGCTTCGGGATGCTGGACGGCCATGCGGAAGGCGACGCCGCCGCCCAGCGAATAGCCCATGACATCGACCTGGCTGTAACCGAGCGCCTTGACGATGGCGGCCATGTCGTCGCCCATCGCCTCCACGGTGAATGGTCGGTCACCCAGCGCGGTGCGGCCGTGACCCTGCAGGTCGACGCCGATGACGGTGCGGTTTTCGGCAAGTTTCGGCAGGATCGGCGCGAACATATCCGTGGTGCCAAGACCACCATGCAGCAGAAGCAGCGGCTCGCCCTTGCCATAGATTGCATAGTAGTAGTTCAGGCCGTTGATCGTCAGAAGGCCGGACTTTTCCGGCTTCGGCAGTGCATTCGTTTCAGTCGTCATGGCAGGTTTTGTCTCCTCTGCATTGGTGATGCCCGGGCAGGCAAGCAGTGCTGCGGCCGAAGCAAAAATGGCGAGAAACAGGATTTTGAACATATCGATCTCCTCTCCTGTCGATATCAAGGCGTTATGCGGATCAAAGCGTTTTGGCGAGTTCTTCGAGCTGGTCGGCGCACTGTCCCCAGCCCTCGTGGAACCCCATCTTCTCATGCTGTTCGCGGTCGGCGACGCTCCAGTGCCTGACCCGAGCGATGTAGCGGGTCTTGCCGTTGCCCTCGTCCTCGAAGGTCAGCGCGACGGTCATGAACGGCTTTTCCGAAGGCTGCCAAGCCTCAGTGTAGGCGTCGGTGAGGACGATCTTCCTGCCGGCAACGACTTCGAGGAAGACACCTGGGTTGGGGAACTCGTTGCCGTCCGGGCTGGCCATGACGACAAGGCTCGAGCCACCGGCGCGCACATCCATCTCCGCGCGCGGCGTCGTCCACGGTTTTGGCGAGAACCAGCGCGTGATCAGTTTCGGATCGGTCCAGCAGCGATAGACGTTCTCGCGCGGCGCATCGATGATGCGGGCGAGAACCAGTTCGCGGTCGTTGGTGGGGGCGATGTCGAGCTTGGTGGTCATGATGGCGTCCTGCGTTTGATCTGGCTTCCGTCCCAAGGACGAGCCGATGAACCGCAAGCCGACATCGGCCAGCGAAAATTTTGCGACACCGTTTCGATTGACCCGAGGCGTCACTCACCTTCGTCATCCACGGGCGGAGCAGGAACGCAGCTCCGTCGCGGAGACCCGAGGATGACAAAGTGATCGATGGGCCAAAGCCTCAGTGGCGCTTGGCTTGCACCAGATAGGCCTCGATCTCGGTCTCGCCGAGCCACTTTGCCGCTTCCAGCCGGTGCAGGCCTTCGACGAGGATGTGGCGCTTGCCGTCATGGCGGACCTGGATCGGCGTCTTCATGCCGTTTTCCAGAATGTCCTCGGCGAGATGGCGGACGGTCTCGGGATGCAGCGTCTTCTTGCGCGCCGTCGGCACGTAGATCTCGTCGACCTTGACCTTTTGCACTCTGAGCATGCCGACCCCCGTGGCGGAAACGCCGCCAACCCTGAGATAGTCCGTTTGATGGAGGCGGCCAAGGGTGCGGCTAACGAATACGAAGTCCGAAGGCCATTCTCGGTTCGAAGATGCCAGGGACAGCAGATCGTTTGCCTGTCGTCGCGCGTTTCGATATTGCGTCTGCGCGATCGTCGAGGGCCACGGAGCAAATCCCCATGAGCAAATCTCTCGTCACCTTTGTCGGCGTCGCTCATCCCTGGATGTGCGACGTGATGGGGCACGTGAATGTGCGTCACTACGCGGCGATGTTCGATGATGCCAGCTTCCAGCTTCTCGGCCATATCGCCGGACAGGACGACAACCAGGCGTCGCAGATCGGATGGGCCGACGTGCGCACCGAAATCGACTATCGGCATGAAACGAAAGCCGGTGCGCTCATCACCATCCACTCGCATGTCGTGAAGATCGGCCGCACCTCCATCACCTTCGAACAGGTGATGTTGGGCTCGCTCGACGGCATTGTCCGCGCATCGAGCCGGACGACAAGCGTGCGCTTCGACCTTGCCGCGCGCGCCTCGGTCGCTCTGGACGAGCCGATGCGCGACCGCTCTTCGGCCTTCCTGATCGAATAAGCCTGTCTCCGCCCGTCAGCCTATGTAGATGCGGTCCTCGAGGGGCGTGTCGGCAATCAGCATCTGCAGCCCTGACAGCAGCGCCTTCTCGGCGCGGTTCATCACCTTGTCCGGATTGACCAGCAGGAAGATGTCGATGGCCGGCGGCGCGTCATAGGGCGGCAGCCGCCACAGCATTCCATCCGCCACGTCCCGCCGCGCGACGTGCAGCGGCAGCGGCCCAATGCCCAACCCGGCGACGATCATGCGCCGCACCTCTTCCAGGCTCGAGGACACGCCGACGACATCGGCGTTGAGCCGGGCCTCGCTGCGCAACAGCGCGACCGGCCGCAACGCATCCGAGATATGGTCGGTCTGGAACGATACCGAGGGCTCGCCCCGGAGATCGGTCAGCGTCAGCCCGGTTTGCCCGTAAAGCCTGTGCTGCGGCCCACAGAAGAAGCCGAAGAACTCGCGGTAGACCATCGCATATTCCAGCGCCGGATCGCGCTGGCTGACCAGGCAGATGCCGAAGGAAGCACGCCGGTCCCTCACCTGCTTGGCGACTTCGGTGCTTGCTGCGACTGAAATGGTGATGCTGGCGTGCGGGTAGTTGCTGTGGAACTCGGACAGCGCCTGATCAAAGAGCGGCGAGACGACATGGCTTGCCGTCGCGATCATCACATGGCCGGTAACATCGTCGCTGATGCCGCGCATCAGCAGCGGCAACTGCGATATGGTGCCGAACACCTCGACGCTCTGCTCGTAGAGAAGCCGCCCGACCTCGGTCAGTTCGAAGCGCGTCGCGTCGCGCTCGACCAGACGCCGGCCCACCCGGTCCTCCAGCCGCCGCAGAGCATTGCTGACGCTGGGTTGCTTGAGGTTCAGTCGCTCCGCAGCTCGCGTGATGCCCTTCACCTCCGCGATGACGACGAATGTCCGCAGAAGGTTCCAGTCGAGATCCCAGACCAGCCGTTCGGGGCGTGGAAGTACCATTCCTGATATCTATGCTCTTTATTCCCATTATCTATTTGCGCAATGATACCGCAAAGGCAATCATTGATGACAGGAAAGCGTCTGCACGCCTCCCAAGAACAAACCTTGCGCGCCATCCAGAGGAGAGGAAATCAGATGAACAGAGTATTTTCCGGCATCGCCGTTGCGGCCCTGCTGCTTGCGTCGACCTTCACTGCCGTTTCGGCCAGGGCCGACGACCTCGAAAAGATCAAGGCGGCGGGCGAGCTGAAGATTTCCATGAGCGGTCAGTATCCGCCCTTCAACTTCGTCAACGACCAGAATGAAGTCGTCGGTTTCGACGCCGATATCGGCAAGGCCATCGCCGAGCGCATCGGTGTCAAGGGCACCATCATCACCACGGCCTGGGACGGCATCATTGCCGGCCTGCTCGCCAACAAATACGACACCGTCGTTGGCTCGATGACGATCACGCCTGAGCGTGAAAAGGTGGTCGATTTCGTCGGGCCTTACTACCACGCCGGCCGCGCCGTTTTCGTCAGCGAGCAGTCGAAAGTGCAGAGCCTCGACGACCTCAAGGGCAAGACCATTGGCGTGACGCTGGGCGAGACGCATGAGAAATGGGCGCGCGAAAAGGGCGGCTGGGATATCCGTACCTACAAGGGCCTGCCGGAACTGCTGCTGGAACTGAGGGCCGGCCGCGTCGACGCGATAGTCGTCGACAACATTCCGGTCATGGTTGCCGTCAAGGAGACGGGCGAGAAGGTCCGCAAGCTCAACACGCCCGATATCGAAGGCGGCGCTGTTGCCATCGGCATCGCCATCCGCAAGGACAATCCGGAGCTCAAGGCTGCGATGCAGAAGGCGCTGGACGACATGCTGGCGGACGGCAGCTACGAAAAGATCTCGATGAAGTGGGTCGGCAGCGACATCCGCTGATCTCTCCTGGCTTCAGGCGACCAAAGCCGCCTGAAGCCGAGCGTTACTCCTGCTGGACCCTTTCATGGATTTCTCCTTGATGCAGCGCGTCTTCCCGTTCTTCGTGGAGGCCGCCTTGGTGACGATCGAGATCACGGTGTTGGCCCTGATCCTGGGCCTCGCGGCTGCTTCATTGGCCGCGGCCGCCAAGATGTCGAAATCGGCAATCCTGCGGACCATCGGCCCGGTCTATGTCAGCCTGTTTCGCGGCACGCCGTGCCTGATCCAGCTCTTCGTGCTCTATTTCGGCGGCCCGCAGATCGGCATCAATCTGGAGCCGTTCGCCGCCGGCGTTATCGGCCTCGGTCTCAACATCGGCGCCTATATGGCGGAATCGATCCGTGGAGCGCTGGTCGCGGTCGACAGGGGCCAGACGGAGGCCGCCCGCACAATAGGCTTCAGCCGTTTCCAGACCTTGCGCAAGGTCGTGCTGCCGCAGGCCGCACGGCTGATGATCCGGCCGCTCGGGGTCAATACGGTTGCTTTGTTGAAAGGATCAGCACTTGTGTCGACCATTTCAGTCGTCGAACTGACCTACACCGCCCAGCGCTTCATCGGCTCCACCTACAAGCCGTTCGAGATATTCGGCGTTGCAGCCCTGCTCTACATGATCATGGTCTACGCGGTTGCGCGGGTCGTCGACCTGCTCGACAAACGCTTCGCCATCGTCTGACCGGAGAGCACGATGCAAGGTTTGGATTTCACCGTCGTCGCGCCCTACTGGGACCTTCTGTTGATTGGTGCCTGGTGGACGGCGGTGCTGACGGTCTCGGCGGGCGCACTCAGCTTCGTCGGCGGCATCCTGTTCGCGGTCATCGTGCTCTACGCCCCTAAGATCGTTGCCTATCCCGTGCGCGCGCTCATGTGGGTGTTCATGGGCACGCCGCTGCTGTTGCAGCTGTTCCTGATCTATTTCGGCCTGGTGCAGATCGGCATCGACATTCCCGCCCTTGCCGCCGGCATTGTTGGGCTCGGCCTGCACTTTGCCGTCTACAATGCCGACATCATCCGCGCCGGCATCGTGGCCGTCGATGTCGGCCAGACGGAGGGTGCGCGCAGCATCGGCTTCGGCAAGTGGCAGACGCTGCGCCATGTCGTGATACCGCAAGCCATCCGCAACACGGCACCACCGATCGGCGGCAATCTGATCGCGCTGTTGAAGGAATCCTCGATCGTCTCGGTCATCGGCATCGCCGAGTTGGTCCATTCGGCCCAGCTGGCGATCAGCGAAACGTTCCGCCCGTTCGAGTTCTACATCACCGCAGCGGCGCTTTATTACATTCTCAATCTTGTGCTCGAGGCGGCTTTGCGTCGGTTTGAAAGACATGTGGAGGTTTCCCGATGAGCACGCAGCGGCCAATGGTCGAGGTTCGCGGCGCGCGCAAATCGTTTGGCGCCGTCGAGGTTCTCAAAGGCATAGGCCTGTCGGTCGATCGCGGGCAGATCGTCGCCATCATCGGCCCGAGTGGCTCCGGCAAGAGCACGCTGCTGCGCTCCATCAACCATTTGGAATCCCTGGACTCCGGTGAAGTCTGGCTCGACGGCGTGCAGGTCAACCAGAAGCTGCACGGCCATGCCTTCGAGCGGCACATCAACAAGGTGCGCCAGCAGATGGGCATGGTGTTTCAGCACTTCAATCTGTTCCCGCATCTGACCGTGATCGAGAACATTTCCATGGGACCGATCATCCTAAAAGGCATGACCAAAAGTGACGCGCATGCGCTGGCGCATAGCCTTTTGTCCAAGGTCGGGCTCGCCGACAAGATCGACGCCTACCCCTCGCGGCTTTCGGGCGGCCAGAAGCAGCGTGTGGCCATTGCCCGTGCGCTGGCGATGCAGCCCAAGGTGATGCTGTTCGACGAAGCCACCTCGGCGCTCGATCCGGAACTGGTCGACGAGGTCAACGCGGTGATGAAACAGCTTGCCGCCGAACACATGACCATGCTCATCGTAACGCATGAGATGCGCTTTGCCGGCGAAGTGGCCGACAGGGTGCTGTTCATGGATGGCGGCGTGATCGTCGAGGAAGGCCCGCCCGGCGATATGTTCCGCGCGCCGCAGAAGGACCGCACGCGCAGCTTCCTCAAGAAATATCTTTCCGCCTGAGGATGACCATGACCAGCCCAAACACGGAATTCCCCGATTTCGGACTGACGCCGGAGCAGCGCCGCCACGCGGTGCGCGGCCACTATTACGAGTGGCCAGGCATGGATGGCGAGCGCGGCGAGATCTGGTGCTACAGCGACCGGTTTTCCTATCGCGCCGGCGAAACGGTGGCTTTGCATGTCAGTTCGACAGCTGCGACGTTCGGCATCACAATCACCCGAGATGGCGGCAGCGAAAACAAAGTATTCGAGAAATCGGGCATCGCGGCACGCTGGCAGGACACACCCGACCAGTGTTCGGCTGAAGGCTGCGGTTGGGACCCATCCTTCGAATTTCGCGTCGGAGCGGGCTGGCCGTCCGGCGCCTATCGGGTCACGCTGACCGCCGACGGGCTCGACGGCAAGCCGATCCAATGCCACCATATTTTCATCGTCTGCCCGCAGCCGGGCCGCAAACCTGGCCGCGTGCTCCAGGTGGCGGCGACAGGCACATGGCTGGCCTACAACACCTGGGGCGGCTCCAACCACTATCAGGGCATCACCGGGCCGGATCGCAACCAGTATTCGCCCATCGTCTCGACGCAGCGCCCCTGGTGCCGTGGCTTCGTCGTGCTGCCCAAGGATGCGCCGCGTGTGCCGCTGGAGGTCGCTGTGCCGCCGAAGACCGTGCCGCGCTATCCGCACATGGAGTGGGCGCACGCCACCGGCCATTCGAAGAAATACGCTTCGTCCGGCTGGGCCAGCTACGACAGCCATTTTTTCCGCTTCGCCGAACAGGCCGGCTATGGCGTCGATCTCGCCAGCCAGCATGATCTGCATTTTTCGCCGGAAATTCTCGACGGCTATGACTGCGCCGTGTTCGTCGGCCATGACGAATACTGGACCTGGGAAATGCGCGATGCCGTCGACGCCTATGTCGAGCGCGGTGGCCATGCAGCGCGCTTTGCCGGCAATTTCATGTGGCAGACGCGGTTCGAAGACGAGGGCCGCCGGCAGGTCTGCTATAAATATCGCTCGCGTGCCGAAGATCCGGCCTATCTCCCAGACGGCGACGTCACCCGTGCCACCAATTCCTGGGAGGCGCCGGAAATCGGCCGGCCGGGTTCGGCGACCTTCGGGCTCAACGCGACGCGCGGTGTCTATGCCGGCTGGGGCGGCTGTGCACCGCGCGGCGTGCGTGGTTTCCCGGTCTACCGGCCCGAGCATTGGGCCTTCGCCGGCACCGGCATCTACTATGGCGACCTGCTGGGCGCCGACAGCCATGTCTATGGCTATGAGGTCGACGGGCTCGACTTCGAGATACGCGGCGGCCTGCCCTACCCGACTGCGACCAGCGGCGCGCCAGACGGCCTGCAGGTTCTCGCCGTCGGCATGGCATCCCAGGTCGAGGAAAGCGCCGATATCCCGATCGAGGACCAGTTCCTCACCGACGAAGACGGCCGCTTCACCGCCGAAACGCTGTTTGGCGAGGCGAGCGACGCCAATCTGGAAAAGGTCAAACGCGGCAACGGCATGATCGTCAATTTCCCGCGCGGCAAGGGCGAGGTGTTCCATGCCGGAAGCTGCGAATGGGTCGCCGGCCTGCTAAGACAGGACCCGATGGTCGAACGCGTCACGAAAAATGTCCTCGATCGTTACCTCGGAAAGTCCTGACATGTCGAAAGTCCAATCCGCCGTTCAAGAAACCGAAGCCCGGCGAGACTCGCATCTGTTCTATCTGTCCAGCCTGCGCCGGCCGCTGATCGACCGCGCCGAAGGCATCTACATGTGGACGCAGGACGGCCGCCGCTTCATCGATGGCTCGAGCGGCCCGATGGTGGCCAATATCGGCCATTCCAATCGCAATGTGCTCGACGCCATGAAGCGGCAGATGGACCGCGCCACCTTCGCCTATCGGCTGCATTTCGAGAACGAGCCGGCGGAGGAGTTGGCGCGGGAGTTGGCCGGCAAGCTGCCGGAGGGCATGGACCGCATCTTCTTCGTCTCCGGTGGCTCGGAGGCGACGGAATCCTGCATCAAGCTGGCGCGGCAATGGGCGGTCGCCACCGGCCAGGCCGGCCGCTGGAAGGTGATCACGCGTTTTCCCTCCTATCATGGTGGCACGTTGGGTTCGCTCTCGATCACCGGCGACGATGCGCTGGCCGAAACGTTCGAGCCGATGATGCGGGTGATGCCAACCGTGCCGGCGCCGAATGCCTGGCGCGACCGCGACAATCTCTCGATTGAGCAGCGCGGCATCCGCTATGCCGACATGCTGGAGGAGAAGATTCTTGCGGAAGGCCCGGACAGCGTGGTTGCCTTCATCATGGAGCCGATCGGCGGTGCGGCGACCGCGGCGCTGGTGGCGCCGGACAGTTATTATCCACGCATCCGCGAGATCTGCGACCGCTACGGCATCCTGCTCATCCACGACGAAGTCATGAGCGGTGCCGGCCGCACCGGCAAATTCCTCGGCGGCGATCACTGGAACTGCAAGCCAGACATCGTCGCCTTGTCGAAGGGGCTGGGCTCCGGATATGCGCCGCTTGGCGCACTCGCCGCACCGATGCGGCTGGTGCAGCCGTTGCTCGCCTCCGGCGGCTTCCAGCACGGCCACACCTATGCCGGCAATCCGCTGGCCTGTGCCGCTGGCCTGGCTGTGCTCGGCGAAATGGACCGGCTCGACCTGATCGCCAATGCGGCAGCCATGGGCGATGTGCTGATGGACGGGCTTAAAGGCCTGGCGAAGCGGTTTCCGTTCCTTGCCGACGTGCGTGGCAAGGGCCTGCTCACCGGCGCCCAGATGGTCGCCGATCCCGAGACCCTAAAACCGATCGACCAGAACAAGAAAGCCACGCAGCGGCTGCTCGACCTCGCCTATGAACGCGGGCTGATCATCTATGGCCGCAGGGTCAAGGGCGGCGTCGACGGCGACAATTTCATGGTCGCGCCACCGATGATCGTCACGGCCGAGCAGGTCGGCGAGATCATCTCCATCATCGGTGACTCGCTGGAGGTTCTGGCCGCCGAGCTCGACCTGCCGGTCGGAGGCCAGGGGTAAGAAATGGCACCGCGAAAAGTCATCATCACCTGCGCCGTCACCGGCTCGGTGCACACGCCGTCCATGTCGCCCTATCTGCCGGTGACGCCGGACCAGATCGCCGCAGACGCGATCGCGGCGGCGGAAGCCGGCGCCTCGATCCTGCATCTGCACGCCCGCGACCCCAGAGATGGCCGCCCGACCGCCGATCCGGACGTCTACATGCAGTTCCTGCCGCGCATCAAGCAGGCGACCGATGCGGTGATCAACATCACCACCGGCGGCTCGTCGCTGATGACGCTGGACCAGCGGTTGGCAGCCCCTTTGCGGGCCGAACCAGAAATGTGCTCGCTCAACATGGGTTCGATGAATTTCGCGCTGTTCCCGATGCTCGACAAGCCAAGGGAATGGCAGCACGAATGGGAGCCGAAGCTGCTCGAAGCGACGCGGGACACGATCTTCAAGAACACCTTCGCCGATATGGAAGGGGTGCTGGAAAGACTGGGAAAGGGCTGCGGCACGCGCTTCGAATTCGAATGCTACGATGTCGGCCATCTCTATTCGCTGGCGCATTTTCGCGATCGGGGGTTGGTGTCGGGACCGCTGTTCATCCAATTCGTCCTTGGCATATTGGGCGGCATCGGCGCCGACCCGGACAATCTCGTCCACATGAAGCGGATCGCCGACAAATTGTTCGGCGACAGCTACCAGTTCTCGGTGCTCGCCGCCGGCCGCCAGCAGATGCCGCTGATCTCAATTGCAGCAGCCATGGGCGGCAATGTCCGTGTCGGGCTGGAGGACAGTCTCTATGACGGCCGCCAGCTGGCGAAATCCAATGCCGATCAGGTGCGCCGTATCCGTGGCATTCTCGACGGGCTGTCGCTGGAGGTTGCAACGCCAACCGAAGCGCGCGACATGCTGGCGCTCAAGGGCGGCGACCGGGTGGCGTTTTGAGATGCTGATCTGAGATGAACCTGCAATGATTGCCTCGCCCAAAATCCGCCTCCGCCCCGGCCGAGTGGAAGACGTCGAAACCATCCACGCCGCGATCCTGAAACTCGGCACGCATATCGGTGCGCCGGAGGAGATCATTTCGACAGCAGATGATTTGCGCACCTACGGCTTTGGTGAAAAGCCCGCTTTCTCCACCCTGATCGCCGAAGTGGGCGGCGAGTTTGCCGGCCTTTGCCTGCATTTCCCGATCTTTTCGACATGGATGGGGCGGCCTGGCGTCTATGTGCAGGACCTCTATGTCGAGGATCGTTTTCGCGGCCGCAAGATCGGCGAGCGGCTGCTGCGGCAAGTTGCGGCGCAGTGCCGGAAGGAAGGCGGCGTCTATCTCCGGCTGTCCGTCGACACCGACAATGAAGGGGCCAAGGCCTTCTACGAGAGGCTGGGCATCGCCTGGTCGAGCTACGAACAGACCCAAAAAATCATCGGCGAGGCCTTCTTTGCTTTCGCCGACGCGCCGGAAAACGGGGATCAGGAATGAAAGCCTTCTATGCCGAGGAACAGAAGCGCCACGACCCCAAGGCCTTTCTTTCGAGCGGCGCGGCACAGTCCAATCCGGAAAAGCCGGAGCGCATCGAGAGATTGTTGGTCGGCGCACTATCTGCGGGTTGCACGATCGAGCGACCTCGGGATCATGGGCTCGGCCCGGCCGCGGCGGTGCACACGCCGGAATATCTGGATTTCCTCGAGCATATCTACGTGCGCTGGCAGCGCATCGAGGGCGCTTCGGCCGAAGTGATCCCCAACATCCATCCGATCGCGCGCAATGGCTCCTATCCGGCCTCGGCGGTCGGCCAGGCCGGCTATCACATGGCCGACACTGCCTGCCCGATCTCGGGCGAGACATGGCAGAGCGCGCTATGGAGCGCCTGGAGCGCGGTCGATGCGGCCGAGGCGGTGATATCAGGCGCACCGGCCGCCTACGCGCTGTGCCGCCCTCCCGGCCACCATGCCTTTGCCGATGTCGCCGGCGGCTTCTGTTTCATCAACAATTCGGCCGTCGCGGCGCAGGTTCTGCGCAAACAGGCCGCACGGGTGGCGATCCTCGATGTCGACCTGCATCACGGCAACGGCACGCAAGGCATCTTCTATGCACGGCCGGATGTGCTGACCGTCTCGCTGCACGCCGATCCGGTGCGCTTCTATCCGTTTTTCTGGGGCCATGCCGACGAGCGCGGCGAAGGGCCCGGCCTTGGCTACAATTTCAACCTGCCGCTGCCGCGCAAATCCGCGGACGCGGCGTTTCTCGAAGCGCTCGAGGTGGCCTTCCAGCGTATCCGTGCCTTTTCGCCCGACGCGCTCGTTGTGGCGCTCGGCCTCGACGCGTTCGAGGGCGATCCGTTCGGCGGACTTTCGGTGACGACGCCTGGCTTCTCGCGCATCGGCGAGGCCATCGCAAAGCTCGACCTGCCGACGGTCATCGTCCAGGAGGGCGGCTACCTCTGCGACGAACTCGGCGACAATCTCACGGCGTTCCTCACTGGTTTCGGCGGCAAGATGCGGTGAATGCTCAAGCCAGCGTCAGGAGCGCTGCTGCCTGAGCATGGCGATGACCCGATGCACACTTTCCAGCGTTTCGTCGATTTCGGCTGCCGTGTTGTAGTGAGCAATGCCGATGCGCACGACGCCATGCTCGGCTGGAATGCCGAGCTGGTGGACGATCTCCCAGGCGTAGTTGTGACCGGACCACAGGAAGATGTTTTCGGCGTTCATCTGCCGCACGATTGTCTCCGGCACGATGCGCTCGACCGTGAAGGAAACCGTCGGCACGCGATCGCCGAGCCGCTTCGGGTCAGTGATGCCGTGGACGGTCAAGCCCTCGATATCGGACAGGCCGTCGATCAGTTGTTGCGCCAACGGGTTTTCGTATGCGATCGAAGCCGCGAACGCCTTGGCGATCTTCTGCCTTCTTGAACCGCCCTCGCCCGCCGCCGCGCCAAGGTCGGCAAAGTAGTCGACCGCGGCGGTGAGGCCGGCCATCAGCTCGATCTGCGGCGTGCCGAGTTCGAACCGCTCCGGCAGACCGTTGGAAGAGCAGCGGCATTTGTAGGGCTCCAGCGTCTCGATGACATCACGCCGGCCCCACAATATGCCCATATGCGGTCCGAAGAATTTGTAGGCCGAGCAGATCAAAAAATCGCAGCCGAGCTCCTGCACGTCGATCAGGCCGTGCGGCGCGAATTGGACGGCATCGACATAGACCAGCGCACCGGCATTCCTGGCTATCGCAGTCAGCGCCTTCACCCGGTTGATCGAACCGGTCAAATTGCTGGCGTAGTTCAACGCGACCAGCCGTGTCTTCTCCGAAAGCAAGCCAGCCAGCGTCGCCTCCTCGACCTGCCAGCTGGTTTCGTCGAACGGCAGCCAGCGCAC
Source organism: Mesorhizobium sp. WSM4833 (assembly GCF_055811095.1). Taxonomy (NCBI): domain Bacteria; kingdom Pseudomonadati; phylum Pseudomonadota; class Alphaproteobacteria; order Hyphomicrobiales; family Phyllobacteriaceae; genus Mesorhizobium; species Mesorhizobium sp. WSM4833. The sequence goes on along the minus strand of NZ_JBVVQG010000006.1, from coordinate 297,294 downwards.
GACGAGGCCGTGATCCTCGGCCAGTTGCAGCCAGGGCGAGACGTTGCCCTCATGGTCCATGCGGGTGAGGATGATCTCGTCACCGGGCTGCATCGTGCGGCCGAGCGTGCGCGAGATGTGGTAGGTCAGCGTCGTCATGTTGGCGCCGATGACGATTTCCTCAGGGCTTGCGGCGCCGAGGAAATCGGCCATGGCCTCATGTGCCTCATCGACGACGGCCTGCGCGGCAATCGTCGTTTCGAAGTAGCCGCCAAGGTTCGCATTGGTGGTCAAGAGACAGCGCGATACCGCATCCGCCACTGCCTGTGGCACCTGCGTGCCGGCAGGGTTGTCGAGATAGATGCGGCGGCGGCCCTTGTCGGTCAGAGAGAGAGCGGGAAATCTCCCCCGGATAGCCTCGATCGGAAAATTCATTGCCGCCCTTCTCCCATTGTAATCGTTGGATATTCGGCCAGCAATCCCCGTTCAAGGACAGGGATTGCCGACCCGCTGGTGGATCGCATCCACCGCCTTCTGCATTTCGTCGGTCCAGACGACGTCGACGGAAGACAGCGCCATATCGAGCTGCGCAACGGTCGTCGCGCCGACGATGTTCGAGGTTACGAACGGCCGGCTCGAGACAAAGGCGTTGGCAAACAGTGCCGGCTCCAGGCCAAAGGAGCGCGCCAGCTCGTTGTACTCAAGTTGCGCTTCGGCGGCACCTGGCGTCTCGTAGCGCTGGCCGCGGTTGAACAGCTGCGTGCGCGAGCCCTGTGGCCGCGCGCCGTGGTCGTACTTGCCGGTGAGATAGCCCTGCGCCAGCGGCGAATAGGGCAGCAGCGACACCTGCTCGCGCTCGCAGACCTCGGCGAGATTCACCTCGAAGGTGCGGTTGACGAGATTATAGGCGTTCTGGATCGACGCGACGCGCGGGCCGATACCCTGGTCGGCTTCGGCAAGGAACCGCATCACGCCCCAGGAACTCTCGTTCGACAGGCCGAAATGCCGGATCTTTCCTGCCTTCACCAATTCGTCAAACACGGCAAGCGTCTCGGCGATCGGCGTTTCGCCGGCCGGTGCGCCGACGGAATCGGCGCGTGGCGACACGGCGCCGACGCGCGTCGGGTTGGCGCCCCAGGGGATATCCCGCTCCGGCCAGTGGATCTGATAGAGGTCGATGTAGTCGGTGCCGAGCTTGGCTAGCGACTTGTCGATGGCGTCAAAGATATCGGCGCGCACCAGTTGCGACGGCCTGTCGCCGCGAAACCAGCTGTTGGCCGTGCGGCCGACGACCTTCGAGGCCAAGATCACCTTGTCGCGGTTGCCCTTGGCCTTCATCCAGCTGCCGATGATATTTTCGGTCCGCCCCTGCGTCTCCGCCTTGGGCGGGATCGGATAGAGCTCGGCAGTGTCGATGAAATTGACGCCGCGCGAGAAAGCCAGGTCCATCTGGGCGTGGCCTTCGGCCTCGGTGTTCTGCTGGCCCCAGGTCATGGAGCCCAGGCAGATCTGGGTAACAAGAAGATCAGTCCGACCGAGACGGCGTTTGTGCATGGAATTCGGCTCCGGAGGAAGGCTGGCGCGACTGCGCGGAGGAGCCGCATCTATAGGCAAAGCAGAGCCGCTCTCCAAGCCTCGCCAGGCCGACTTTTGCGTGAACCAGCCGGGTTAGCGGCGAGCACCGGCCAGTGCACGACGCTTGGCCTCATCGATCAGCATGTTGGCCACTTGCATTCGGATCATGGCGCGCTGGCGCAAATGTGGGGCGACGCGGTCGGGATGGTTGGCAAAGGCAAAGCTGCGGCGCATACGGCCGAAATCGGCGATCTGCTTGGGCTGATTGAGGCCGAGTTCGACGGCGATGGCTTCGGGATCGATCGGCGGCAGTTTTTCCTCGGGCTTTGGCTCTTCGCCGGCGAGAACCAGCTTGGCATGATCGAGCAAAGCGGCGAATTCGGTCGCCAGATCCGCGCCCGCCTCGCGATATTCGGCAGCGGAAACCTTGATGCGGCCGGAATGGAGTTCATCGGCCACCGAAAGATAGTCGAACGGGATGGATGGACGAGCGCCGGCCGCTTCGCCCTCGCCATTCTTGTCGGGGGCGATGAAGAGGTCGTCGAGCAACGAAGCGAAATCCCGCTTGGCGCCAGTAGCGATGTCAGCCTCCCCCTCGCCCGACCATTCGGGTATCGAAGCATAGAACCGGCTCGTTAAAAATGCATGGCACCGATCTCAATGAATTTAGCCGTCGCCTCGTGGCAGCCATGCAGCCAGCATTCGGCTACGATGCGCGTCAGCAAAAGTTTCACCCGGTTGCGGAAAATGGCGAAAAAATCGCCAAGACATGGCAGGTATGCAAATGCTGCACTGCACAATTGTCACGATTCACCTATATTGGCAGCCGTGGAGGACCAATTTGGGGCTTGAATCATGGGTTTCTTCACTGAAATGTTCGCCCGGCCTCGGCCGCAGGAACATCTGAGATACCGCTCGGCGCTCGCGCTGCTTCATTCGATGAGCAATGCCGACCGCGCCGACATCGGGATCAAGCCGGCCGACTTCCCCCGCATCGCCCGCGAAATGTCCGTTCGCTAGCTGCATCCGGTGTTCAGGATGTCCCGGATCGGTCCGGGACACCTCCAAAAACTCAATTCCTTAGCGCGATCCCAGGAATGTCGCCTTGCCCAACGGTACGCCATTGTGGCGAAGGATGTCGTAAGCCGTGGTGAGATGAAAATAGAAGTTGGGCATGGCCACATGCAGCAGATACTGCAGGCCGGGCATCGAGCTTTCGCGTCCACCAAGCTTCAGCTCGATGATCTTGTCATCGGAGCCGTTGAATTCGGCAGCCGAAAATGTCGCGAGAAGGTCGAGCGTCTTCGTGATGCGAGCCTGGACATCGGCAAAACTCGCCTCATTGTCCTCGTATTTCGGCACTTCGCGGCCGGCGAGCCGTGACGGCGCGCCCTTGGCATGATCGGTGGCGATCTGCACCTGCCTGGTCAAGGCGAACATGTCCGGCGCCAGCCGCGCCGTCAAAAAAACCTGCGGGTCTATCTTGCGGTCCAGCGCATTCTGTTCGGCGGTCGCAAGAACATTGGAAAGCGCTTTCAGCCTGGCCGAAAACACCGGCACGGATGCCTCATACATCGATATCGTCACGTCAAATCTCCTGCCCGGCCCAGCGCCGGCGGACGCGACGTAGCGCCTTCGTGCAGGATTTTTCAAGGCCGCCGACGCCGCGTCACCACGTTGCCGCAATCGCCGTCGTAGAATCCTCTTATCGAGCGGAGGTTCCCGATGAGATGCGCCCTTTTCGCAGCGACTGCCTTTCTCTCCCTTGCCCCGATCGGTCAAACGACCTTGGCAGCCGAAGATGCCCGCGAAACGCCCTATGTCGACGACCGGTCGAGCGCCGATGCTGTTGTGCGTTCGCTCTACAGCGCCATCAGCCGGCACGAATTCGCTCGCGCCTGGGGGTATTTCGGCGATACAAAACCGGCAAAGGATTTCGACAGTTTCGTCAAGGGCTATGACGGCACCGACAAGGTCGAGGTCTTGACCGGGGCGGTTTCCGACGAAGGTGCGGCCGGCAGCATTTTCTACAACGTGCCCGTCGCCATCCGCGCCACCGACAAGAGCGGCGGCGAAAAGGTTTTTGCGGGCTGCTACACGCTGCGCCAGGTGAATGCCCAGATCCAGGCGGAGCCACCCTTCGATCCGATCCACATCGAGAAGGGGGCACTGAAACCCTCCACCGCCGATTTCGAGGAGGCGCTGCCGCCAAGCTGCGGCGACGGGCCGCCGCCACCGAAGAAGGACACTGCGCTGGAGCAGGCAAAGAAGGCGTTTCTGGCAACCTATGGCGGCCAGTGCGACAAACAGTTCCTGGCCGACGAGCCGACGGTCTTTTCAATCAAATACAAGGACAAGGATGCGCAGCCCGGCGACCCCGACAAGGAGACGCGGCTGTTTCATTTTTCCTGCTCGGCCGCCGCCTACAATGAAAGCTCGGTCTATTATATGACCGACGAGATATCGGCCGTGCAGCAATTGCAATTCGCCGAACCCAAGATGGACATCCGCTACGAGAACAATGACAGCAACGGCAAATTGCTGGGCATGAGCATCGTCGGTTTCCAGACGTCCGGCTGGGCGGTCAATTCCGACTATGACGAGGCCACCCAGACGATCACCACGTTCAACAAGTGGCGCGGGGTCGGCGATGCTTCCGACGCCGGCACGTATCTGTTCCGCAACGGCAATTTCTCGCTGGTCCAGTACGACGTCGATGCATCCTATGACGGCGAGCAAAATCCCGAGACTGTCGTCGACTACAACACTGCGCCTTGAGCGTCACACGGGCTTGCAGGCTGTGTCGATCAGGGCGACTTCGACAGCATCCAGTTGAGCGTGCCGCGCCAGTCGGTCATGCGGATCGGGGTGCCATGGGTGCCGGTCTCGAAACGAACGAAACGGGTCGGGTAAGTCTTCGATTTGGCCAGGATCGAGCGAAAGAATGCCTCCTGATTTGCCACTGGGAAGACCACGTCGTGACTGCCCTGGCCGAAAAAGACCGGCACACGGCGCTTGAATGCTGGGCTGGTGAAAAAGCTCTCATCCCACAGCGAGCCGAGCAGCAGCAGGCCGTCGATGCGGCCGCCCATGTCCTTGCGCGCGGCAAGCTTCCAGCACAGCGCGCCGCCCATCGAGCCGCAGGCGACGAAGATCTTCGCGCCTGGCGACCGTTCGGCATAATGACCGATCAGCGCCGCCACCTGCGCCGCTCCCTTGTCGCCGAAATCGGTAAAATCCGGACTGAGATAGAGGCCGCCATTGCCGGCCATCAGGTTCTTGAGCCGGTTGAAATTGCCGCCGAAGGTGAAGTCGTCGACACCTTGCTTGCGGCTGCCGCCCTGCCCGTGCAGGTAAAGCACGATGATGCCGGCGCCCTCGGTCTTGCCGACGGCGACATGCCTGATATCGCCGGCGTCGGTTTTCAGCAACAGATCCTGCTGCACCTTGCGCACGCTGGCGTCGGTATATTGGGCGTTCACCCGCCGCTCGGGCACCTGGTCACGCTGGTTGATGTCGCGCATCTCGCGGTAGTCGATGACCGTGTAGGCGCCGTTGCTGTCGGACGACAGCGTGGGCGGATAGGCGAAGAGATCGTCCTTGAAGGGTTTTAGGGACAGCGTCTGACTTTGCGCGGCCGAAGACAGCAACGCGGTCGTGACTGCAAAGGCACAGAAAATTTGGCGGCGAAAAGACATACCCAAGGCATGCGTAATTCGGCTTGGGTTTGTCAATCCTGCAGCACGCCGCCGGCGCCTTCCAGCGCCTCGCGCGTGTCGACATCGACAGACGCCGCCGCGCCGATCTCGACATCGATGACATCGAGCCCTTCGGTCTCGACCAGATGGCGTGCACCGGTGTCGCCCTCCAGATGGGCGATCGCCGGAAACAGCGAACGCGGCAACAGCACCGGATTGCCGCGCTTGCCGTCATGCGAAGCGCGGACCACCGCATTGCCGCCGCCCTTGCGGAACGCATCGATCAATCTGTCGAGATCGTGGGACGTGATATCGGGCATGTCGCCGAGCACGATCATCACACCGGCGGAGTCCTCCGGCAGATAGGCAATGCCGGCCTTCAGCGACGTGGACAAGCCGTCGGTAAAATCAGGATTGTGCGCGAAGGTCACGTCGAGGCCCGCCAGCGCAGCGCGCACCCGCTCGCGCTGGTGGCCGGTGACAACGACAGTTCTGGACGCCTTCGAGCCAAGCGCCCGCTCGGCGGTGCGGTACACCAGCGGCTTGCCGTCGAACAGCGCCAACAGCTTGTTCGGCCCGCCCATGCGGCTCGACCGGCCGGCCGCCAGCAGCACGATGCCGATCTTCAGTTGAGATTTGGCCGGCAGCGGTTCGCGCGGCTGCGGCCGTGTGGGGATTTCCATCAACAGTCCGCCGACCCCCATGCCGGCAATATCCCTGGCGGTCACGTCGAGACCGGCGATCAATCGGTCCAGCACCCAATCGAACCCGTTCTCCTTGGGGCTGCGGGCGCAGCCGGGCGCGCCGATGATGTGCTTGCCTCCGAGTGCACCGAGCACCAGCAGATTGCCGGGATCGACCGGCATACCCGCGCGGACGACGGTACCGCCCGCTTTCTCGATCGCCGCGGGAATGACATCGGCGAAATCGCTCATCGCCGAGGCGCCGAAGATCACCACCATGTCATTGTCGCGCACCAGGGAAGCCGTGGCCTCCGCCACCGGCGCGATCTCATGCGCCGTGCGGCGCTCGGCCGTCAGCCTGCCGCCGGTACGCGCCAGCCGTGCTTCGGTGACGCGCAGCGTCTTGTCGAGCACGGAAGGCTTGATGCCCGGCAGAACCGTCTGGATGACGCCGACACGCACGGGCCGGTAGGCATTGACGGCAAATATCTCGCCTGCGGCGCAGATTTCTGTCGCAGCGTCGACCAGCGCTGAACCGACCGCGAAGGGAATGATCTTCACCGTCGCGACCATCTGGCCTTTTTCGACCGGCGCATGCTGCGCCAGCGTGGCGATGGTGATGGCGGGATCGATGGCATTGATGGCGTCGATGGCAGCGGCATCGACGGTGAAGATGCCCGGCGCCTTGGCGTGGAGGTTGACCCGCCCGGTCGCGGCAGGCTTGGCTTCGATGCCGCGAAAGGCCATGCTCCCGGCAATCGTTTGCGCGGCCGCATCCTCGCCGAGGTCGTCCTCAGCCAGAACAGCCGCAACGACCTCGGAAACACCGGCAGTCCGTAGCAGCGCCACATCTTCGGCGCTCAGCCTATGCGCCTTGCGGAAGCGGCGTTCACCAGCGGTGGTGGAGTGTGCCAGCACCGCGCCTTCCGCCGTCTCGATCGGGATCGGTCCGAATTTCACGCCGCCGCACCTTTTGCGTCCAGCCCGCGCGAGCGGAAGGCATGGATCGCCTGGGCCAACACCGCAACAGCAATCTCTCCCGGGCTGGCAGCACCAATATCGAGCCCGATCGGCGCATGGATACGGGCGATCTGGTCGGCGCTCGCGCCCAGCGCCAGCAAACGTTCGACACGCTTGGCATGCGTCTTCCTGCTGCCGAGCGCGCCGACATAGAAGCAGTTGGCGTCTAGTGCTGCCTTCAGGGCGAAATCATCGACCTTCGGATCATGGGTGACGGCGGCAAGTGCGGTGTAGCTGTCGAGCGGCTGACGCTTCAGCACATCCTCCGGCCATTCGGCATGAAGCGCCACATCGGGAAAGCGGTCCGGCGTGGCGAAAGCGGTGCGGGGGTCGATGATCTCCACGGGATAGCCGGCGATCTTCGCCATCGGCGCCAGCGCCTGGCTGATATGGACAGCGCCAATCACGACCAGACGCGGCTGCGGCAGATGCGCGTTGAGAAAGAAAGTCCGCCCCTCGGCTTCGACCGAACCGGAATTACCGGTGCGAAACGCCCTGGCGATCGCGGTTCCGAGATCGCCGGCGACGTGATAGCCCTCGCGCACGATCCGGTCGCGGCCGTCACCGAGATCGGTGACAAGGATCGCCGCACGGCGGGCGCGTCGTTCGGCGTTCAAAGTTTTTAAGGCGTAGGGATCCATCAGGAAATCTCTTGTCCGAGCATCATCTTGTCCAAAAACCGGGTCCCACTTTTTGGGATCATGCTCTAGCCCAGTCTTTCCACGTACACCTTGATGCGGCCGCCACAGGACAAGCCCACTTGCCATGCGGTTTCGTCGGCAACACCGAACTCCAGCATCCTGGCCTTGCCGCTGTCGATGACGTCGATGGCCTCGCTGACCACAGCGCCTTCGACGCAGCCGCCCGAGACGGAGCCATGGAAATTGCCGTCTGCGTCGATGACCAGATGGCTGCCTACAGGTCGGGGCGCCGAACCCCAGGTCTCGACCACTGTCGCGATGGCCACGTCCTTGCCGTCCTTCATCCAGCCCTCCGCAATGATCAGCGGGTCGCGGGCCTCATCCAGATAAATGCTGTTTTCCATGACCGTTTCTCCAGAAGTCTGTTTTTCTCGGGATCTGTTTTCCGGATGGGAAGGATATGGTTATGCGGCGCGCCTCGCGCCAGCTTCCAGCCATCGGCGCGGATCGACGGATTGTGCCGACTTCTTGTCCAATGACGCGCAGAGATCGGCGAGCGCATCGAGATTGTGCACCGAGCGGAACTCGTCGACATGCGGCAGCATCGCCTTGACGCCACGGGCGCGCGCCTGGAAGCCGTCGAAGCGCAGCAACGGGTTCAGCCAGATCAGCCGCCGGCAGGATTTGTGCAGGCGCTCCATCTCCTCCGACAGGCCGGCGACATCGTCGCGCTCCAGCCCATCTGTGATCAGAAGCACGACCGCCCCCTGCCCCAGCACGCGACGCGACCATATCAGGTTGAACTCGGCCAGCGTGTCGCCGATGCGGGTGCCACCCGACCAGTCCATGACCGCCGCCGAACAGTCGGCAAGGGCTGCATCCGGGTCGCGATGGCGCATCTGCCGCGTCAGATTGGTCAGCCGGGTACCGAAGACGAAGGTGTGCACGCGACGCCTTTTTTCCGTCAGCGCATGCAGGAAATGCAGGAAAATCCGCGTGTACTGGCTCATCGAGCCGGAAATGTCGGCCAACACCACCAGTGGCGGATGAACCTCGCGGGCTGAGCGGAATTTCGGCAGGATCAGTTCGCCGCCGGTGCGCGCGGCCGAACGCATCATGGCGCGCGGATCGATGCGGCGGCCGTGCGCATCGGCCTTGAAGCGCCGCGTCCGCACCATGTCGAAAGGCAACCGCAACTGCGCGATCGCCTTCTTGGCGTCGGCCATCTCGGCGGCGTTCATCTGGGCAAAATCCTTGGCCCGCAGCACCTCGTTGCCGGAAAAGGTGAAGCGGGCGTCGACCTCGATCTCGGGAATTTCCTGTGGCGGCTGGTTCTTCTGGTGTCCCTCGAACATCGCCTGGCTGACCCGGTTTTCAGCGGCTCGTGGCTTCTGCTTTTCCCTGGTGTCGGGCGCCACCGGCGAAAACATCGCCAGCATCTTTTCGATCAGTTCGCGCGACTTCCAGAACAGCCGGAAGGCCTCGTCGAAAATGGCGTGATCCTCATGCCGCGACACCAGCACGGCGTGCAGCGTCCAGTAGAAATCGTCGCGCGAACCGATGCCCGCGGCGAGCACCGCCTCGATGGCGTCCTTGACCGAGGCCGGCCCCACCCGCATGCCAGCCTTGCGCAAGGTGCGGGCAAAATAGACGATGTTGTCGGCGATCCGCCCGTGCGGCATGGCCTCTTTTGGCTCGGGGCGCGGCATCGCCTACTCCGCCGCCGAAAGCTCGGCCTTCACCTCGTTGAGGATGCGCCGGCCTTCGCCCTGCTCGATGCGGGCAATGTCGTCCTGGTATTTCAACAGCACACCGATCGTATCGGAGACGGTTTCCGGATCGAGCGCCACCTTGTCGAGCTCGGTCAGCGCGCCGGCCCAGTCGATGGTTTCGGCGACACCCGGCACCTTGAACAGCTCGATCTGGCGCAGCTTCTGGATGAAGGAGACAACTTCGGCCGAAAGGCGCTGGTTGGCCTGCGGCACCTTGCGGCGCACGATCTCCAACTCGCGCTCGGCATTGGGATAGTCGACCCAGTGATAGAGGCAGCGCCGCTTCAGCGCGTCGTGGATCTCACGGGTGCGGTTGGTGGTGATGATGACGATCGGCGGCTCTTCCGCCTTGATGGTGCCGAGCTCGGGCACCGTCACCTGGAAGTCGGACAGGATTTCGAGCAGGAAGGCCTCGAACGCCTCGTCGGTGCGGTCGAGCTCATCGATCAGGAAAACCGGGGCAGCCCCCGCCTTGCCGGTCAGCGCATCGAGCACCGGGCGGCGGATCAGGTATTTTTCGGAGAAGACGTTGCGCTCCATGGCGGAGCGCTTGACCTTGCCGGCCGCCTCCTCCATGCGGATCTCGATCATCTGCGCGGCGTAGTTCCACTCGTAGACGGCGGACGAGACGTCAAGGCCTTCATAGCATTGCAGGCGGATCAGCCGGCGGCCGAGCGCCTGTGCCAACACCTTGGCGATCTCGGTCTTGCCGACGCCGGCCTCGCCCTCAAGGAAAAGCGGCCGCTTCATACGCAACGACAGGAACAGTACGGTCGCCAGCGACCGGTCCGCCACATAGTCCGCACCGGTCAGGAGATCGAGCGTCTCGTCGATCGTCCGTGGCGCGGCGCGCGGTTTCAGCTCGGTCATTCTTTCTCCGTGAACGCCGCCGCTCCGCTTTCCAGTACGTGGTAGCCGCGGGCGTGATAGATCAGCGGCCGCAAATTATCGCCCATCCGCAGGCCTGTCACCTTGCCAAAAAGCACACGATGGGTGGCCAGGTCCTTGGTATCGATCAATTCGCAGTCGAACACGGCGAGCGCACCCTTCAGCGTGGGCGCGCCGGTGGAGATCACGTCCCATTCGCCGAGCGCGAAGCGCTCCTCGACCGGCAAGCCGGTGATTCCGGAAAAGCCGACTGACAGCGGCTCCTGGTGGGAAGCCAGGGTGTTCAAGGCAAACCTGCCGTTTTTCACGAACGGTTCGTTCTTGGGATTTTCGCGATTGAGACAGACCAGAATGGTCGGCGGGGTGTCCGAAACCGAGCAGGCCGCGATCACCGTCGCGCCGCGCTTGCCGGCCGGCCCGTCGGTGGTGACCACATGGACGTGGCCGGCAAAGTGGCTCATCGCGTCGCGATAGGCCTGCGGCCCAATGTCGTTCTTCTTCAGCACCGTATTTTTTCCATTGTCAGGATCCTATCGACATATATGGCCAGACATAGCCCGCCACAAGCGAAGTGCCTGAGCCATATCCCGAAATTCGCGTGTTGCACCAAGGCCGGGCAGCCTTTAGGTCTTGGCGGCAACAGTGCCGGGAGCATAGGACCGGCCCGGAGGATCCCATCGCTCGAATGCGACCCAGGACAAGAACAATAGCGGCGCTGTTCTGGCTGTTCCTGGCCAGTGGTGCGGATGCCCGGACGCTGCTGGTCGGCGTCTCGGCGCCCCTGTCGGGACCATCGGCCATTCTCGGCAAGCAGATCGAGGCCGGTACCGGTATGGCCGCCGAAGCGGACGGCATCGAACTCAAGACCGTGGATGACGCCTGCACCGCCGATGGCGGCGCTGCCGCGGCCAGGGAATTCGCAGCCGTCAAGGTCAATATCGTGGTCGGCTTTCTCTGCACCGAGGCGATCGAGGCGGCGATACCGATCCTGAAGGACGCCAACATTCCGGTCATCACCATTGGCGTGCGAACCGAAAGCCTGACCGACCGCCGCGCCAAGACCGGCTGGCCGGTCTATCGCCTCGGACCACGCGGCGACGATGAGCGCAATGCGGTCGCGTCAGCCCTCACCCGCCTGTGGCAAAACGAATTGTTCGCCATTATCGACGACGGCACCATCTACGGCCGTGAAATCGCCGAGACGTTGCGGGCAGCGGCCGAACAGGCAGCGCTGAAACCTGTGTTCGTCGACACGTTCCGGCCCCAGCTCGACAATCAGATCGGCATGATCGGTCGGCTGAAGAAGGCCGGCGCGACGCATGTCTTTGCCGGCGCCGATGGCGACGACATCGCCATCATGGGCCGCGATGCCGCACAGCTTCAGGCGGGCATCGTCTTTGCCGGCGGCGAGAATCTGCGCACGCCGCCCGGCGACGTGCCCTATTCCTTGGGCACACTGATGATCGCACCGCCGGAATGGGCCGATGTCGCCGATCCAAAAGTGCTGGCGGCCTTTGCCGCGCAGAAGCTCGTGCCCGACGGCTATACGCTGCCGGCCTTTGCGGCGGTCGAAATCGCCAAGGCAGCGTCGGGCTTGTCCGAAAGCTCGGGCAAACCACTGACCGAAGCTCTGACCGGACAGGATTTCACCACGGCGATCGGGCCGATCCGGTTTGATGCGAAAGGCGATCTCAGCCGGAGCCCCTACCGCGTCTTCCGCTTCGATGGCACGCGCTTTGCGCCCTTGGAAAGCAACTGATGTTTCGCACCGGCCCACGCAACCTGATCACCGACGTTGCCGGCCTGCGCGTCGGCAATGCGTCCGACGCCAGGCTGAAATCCGGGGTAACGACCGTGCTTTGCGATGCGTCCACAGTGGCCGGCGTTCAGATCCTGGGCGGTGCGCCGGGCACCCGCGAGACCGACCTGCTCGAACCGCACAATTCCGTCGATGTGGTGCACGCTGTGGTGCTTTCGGGCGGCTCGGCTTTCGGCCTCGACGCAGCTTCCGGCGTGCAGGCGGCGTTGCGTGAACGCGGCATCGGCCTCGAGGTCGGCGGTTTTCGCGTTCCGATCGTGCCGTCGGCGATCCTGTTCGACCTGCGCAATGGCGGCGACAAGGATTGGGGCCGTTATCCGCCCTACCGCGAGCTTGGCTATGAAGCCGCGCAAACCGCCACCGCCGATTTCCAACTCGGCACTATCGGCGCCGGCACCGGCGCGCTCACTTCGGGGCTGAAAGGAGGCCTCGGCTCCGCCTCGACGCTGCTCGACAATGGCGTCACCATCGGCGCGCTGGCCGCCGTCAATCCGACCGGTTCGGTGACCACAGGCCGAACCCGCCATTTCTGGGCGGCACCGTTCGAAATCGGCGACGAATTCGGTGGGCTTGGCTATCCCTCGCCGATGCCTGACGAGGCGAAACGGATTCTTTTGAAGTACCGCGACAAACATTTTGGCCGGCAGACGGAGACCGGCGGCAACACCACCATCGCCGTCATTGCCACCGATGCAGTGCTCACAAAGGCTGCCGCCAAGCGCCTGGCGATGTCGGCGCATGATGGATTCGTGCGCGCCATCTGGCCGACGCACACGCCGGCCGATGGCGACCTTGTGTTCGCGCTGGCGACCGGCACGAGCGGTATCGAACTCTCCGCCGATGCAGCAATCGATCTCTACGCCGCCGCCGGCGCCACCATGGCGCGCGCCATCAGCCGAGGCGTCTATGCCGCGACGCCTGCCGAAAACGATCTGTTTCCGGTCTGGTCGTCACGCATGAAGTGAAGCGATCAATCAGACCGGATCGGACTTTTCTTCCTCGAACGTCACCGCGACATCAGAATTCGCCGACAGCCAGACCTTCTTGCCGTCGACTTCGGCAATCAGGCTCAGGGGAATGTAGTGGTGATGGCCCTTGTGGGCGCCCTCGCCGCTATCGGCCTTGGTCAGCTTGATGCGCTGGCCATCGACCTTGTCGACAGTACCGACATGCACGCCATCGGCGCCGACGACTTCCATATGCTCACGAATTTTGCTGGTGTCGGTCATGGTGGTTCTCCATTGGGACTGCCGACAATAACAAATGACGGGCCGATTGGATGCATCGGCTTTCGCACCGCACGACGTTTTGATTCCGTCGTGCTAGGGGATTGAAACGATCACGGGGGTGAAGACCGATGCGAATGCTCTTTCTGTTTGCCGTTGGCCTGCTTGCACAGCTTGCGACCTCGATCGCGGCTCATGCCGGCGATGTCGCTGAACTTGAGATCCTCGGCTTCACCAAGGACGGCAGCGTCTTCGCTTTCGAGGAATATGGCGTGCAGGATGGATCGGGCTTTCCCTATGCCAACCGCTACTACATCGACACCAGCACCGACAGCTTTCTGAAGGGCACGCCGATCCGGGTCCGGCTTGAGGACGAGAATGCCAAACTGGATGCGGTGCGCCTTCAGGCCCGGCAAAAAGGCGAAGCCATTGTCAGCCAGGCCGAGTTGGACGCCAACCGGGGCATCACCGCAGGTTTCAACCCGGTGACCGAGCTTTCGGCGGATCCGCACCGGATGGCGGTCAATCCGCGCCCGATCTTCACTCCGGTCGACCCACCGCTCGAGTTCCGGCTCGACGAGTTCGGCATGAACAACGCCGATGGCTGCGAGAGCCAGGGCGAAATCAACGGCTTCCGGCTGCTGCGCATCGAGGCGCAGGATGGCGGCACGACCAAGCTGCTGCACGAGGACAAGGCGATACCGAAAAGCCGGGGTTGCCCGAACGGCTATCGCATCGGCGCCGTGCAGACCTTTTCCATGGACAGCCTCAGCGCCTATGCCGTGCTGATCGCGGTGCGCCAATACGGCTTTGAAGGCCCGGACTTTCGCTGGATCGCGGTGACCGGCCGCCTGTGACACCCCCTGCTCAACCCGCCGCGCGCGATCGTGCGCTGAACCGCCTTCGCCGCGCGATACCGACGCCGCGCACAGCGCTTATCGGCGCCTTGTTGTGGGCTGTGACAATGGGCGCCAGCGCGCTCCTCACCTTGTTTTTGGGCGACTGGGAGACGCCGGCGAAAATCCGCATTGTCACCATGCTGTTTGCGGCGGGAGCTGCGCTGGCCTTCCCCATCGGCCTGTTTGCGGCGCGGCTGGTCTCGCAGGGAAGACGCTGGGAAGTCGCTTTCGCCGCCGCCTTCGTGTGCCTAGCAGCGGCGACGATCGGCCTGACCGGCGGGCTGTTTGCCCTGCAGTACCGCTCCTACTACGCCGAGTGGCATGCGCCTGCTTTCACCCGCACCTGGGTCCTCCAGTTCGTCTTCACGACGTTGATTGCGCTCTATCAATTCGTGGTGCTGGGCATCCGGCTCTATTTTCCAGTTGGTTTCATCGCTCTGTTTGCCGCGGGCGTCTGGTTTGCGCGCCAGCGGCGTTGAGCATTTTGCTCGCCTCTGTTAGGACGCGGGCAAACTTCTCGATATGTCAGGACTGACCGATGATCCCTCGCTATTCCCGGCCGGAAATGGTCGCCATCTGGTCGCCAGAAACCCGGTTCCGCATCTGGTTCGAGATCGAAGCCTATGCCTGCGATGCGCTGGCCGAACTCGGCGTCATCCCCAGGGAAGCGGCAAAAACCATCTGGGAAAAGGGCAGTGCCGCAAAATTCGACGTCGAGGCGATCGACGAGATCGAACGAGTCACCAAGCATGACGTCATCGCCTTCCTGACCCATCTTGCCGAATTCGTCGGGCCGGACGCTCGCTTCATCCACCAGGGCATGACCTCATCGGACGTTCTCGACACCTGCTTCGCCGTACAGCTGACCCGCGCCAGCGACATCCTGCTCGCCGACATCGACGGTCTGCTTGCAGCGCTCAAGCGCCGCGCCTTCGAGCACAAGAACACCGTCACCATTGGCCGCAGCCACGGCATCCATGCCGAGCCGACGACCTTCGGCGTCAAGCTGGCGCAGGCCTATGCCGAGTTCTCGCGCTGCCGCGAGCGGTTGGTGCACGCGCGAGAGGATATCGCCACCTGTGCGATCTCCGGGGCGGTCGGCACCTTCGCCAACATCGACCCCTATGTCGAGGAACATGTGGCGGCGAAGCTCGGCCTGAAGCCCGAGCCGGTGTCGACGCAGGTGATCCCGCGCGACCGCCACGCGATGTTCTTTGCCACGCTCGGCGTCATCGCCTCGTCGGTCGAGCGGCTGTCGATCGAGATAAGGCATTTGCAGCGCACCGAAGTGCTCGAAGCGGAAGAGTATTTTTCGCCGGGCCAAAAGGGCTCCTCGGCCATGCCGCACAAGCGCAACCCGGTGCTGACCGAAAAC
Source organism: Mesorhizobium sp. WSM4833 (assembly GCF_055811095.1). Classification (NCBI taxonomy): domain Bacteria; kingdom Pseudomonadati; phylum Pseudomonadota; class Alphaproteobacteria; order Hyphomicrobiales; family Phyllobacteriaceae; genus Mesorhizobium; species Mesorhizobium sp. WSM4833. The sequence continues at coordinate 281,719 of NZ_JBVVQG010000006.1, read as the reverse complement.
CTCACCGGCCTTGCCCGCATGGTTCGCTCCATGGCGATGCCGGCGATGGAGAATGTGGCGCTCTGGCATGAGCGCGACATTTCCCACTCCTCGGTCGAGCGCATGATCGGCCCTGACGCCACCGTGACGCTCGATTTCGCACTGTCACGGCTGACCGGCGTCATCGACAAGCTGCTCGTCTATCCCGACAACATGCTGAAGAACATGAACAAGTTCCGCGGCCTCGTGCATTCGCAGCGTGTCATGCTGGCGCTGACGCAGGCTGGGTTGTCTCGCGAAGACTCCTACCGTCTGGTCCAGCGCAACGCCATGAGGGTGTGGGAGCAAGGCGCTGATTTTCTTGAAGAATTACTGGCCGACAAGGAAGTGACCGCTGCCCTGCCCGAGGCCGAAATCCGCGAGAAATTCGACCTGGGCTATCACACCAAGCATGTCGACACGATCTTCAAGCGGGTGTTTGGCAAAGCCTGAGGCAAAGCGCTATACCGTCGCTGGCCGCGAGCGGCAGGCTTCACCTTCTCCCCTGTGGGAGAAGGTGGATCGGCGCGCAACGCCGCGACGGTTGAGGGGTGCTCCAGCTTGGCGCAGCCCTCAAATCAAGCCTTGCCAGGCACAGTCCTGATCACCGTGCCCCATGGATCTTCGCGGGTCACCGGGCTGGTCACATTGTCCGAACGCATCTCGACCCAGGCCAGACCCGACCGGCTGGGATCGCGGCGGCCGGCGCCCGAACTCTGCCAGGCGTTGGCGCCGATGTGGTGGTGATAGCCGCCTGACGACAGGAACACCGCCTGGCCGCCATATTTGGCCACCGTGTCGAAGCCGAATTCCTGGTTCCACCAGGCTTCGGCGTCTTCCGGCCTGCCGACGCGAAGGTGGACATGGCCGACGACGCTGTTTTCCGGCGCGCCCTGCCAGCCGGCGTCACCCGCAGGCACTTCGGCAACGACGGACGGAATGTTCATCCGCTCGGTCGCCATCGCCACCTTGTCGCCATTCCACTTCCAGTCCTGCGGACGGCGGTCGGCATAGATCTCGATGCCGTTGCCTTCGGGATCGGTCAGGTACAGTGCTTCGCTGACCAGATGGTCGGAAGCGCCCTCGATGGCGATCTTGTTTGATATGGCGTGGTTGATCCAGCGGCCGAGATCGGCACGGCTGGGCAGCAGGAAGGCAGTATGGAACAGGCCTGCGCTGCGAGGATCATCCGGCTTGGCCGAAGGATCGGCCTCGATGACCAGCAACGGACGGTTGGCGGCGCCCAGCGTGATCGCCCCATCGGCGCGGCTCAGTTCCTGCAGACCGACGATGCTGCGATAATATGCGGCAAGGCTTTCCGCGTCGCGCGCCTTCAGCCCGACGCGGGCAACGCTGACCGGGGTGGTGGCGGCAAAAGGCAACTCGCTCATCAAATGCTCCGTTCGACCGGCCTGCGATGAAGCTCCCAAAGCGAGAAACCCCACTCCGCCGATCATTGTACGTCGTGTCAGTTCCAAAGTCAGGGTTCCCGCGCACGGCTGTTTCTTTTCCTGACAACAGATCGTCCATCCGCATCGTTCACACAAGACGCGAAGAAGCGAACATGGTGTTCACTATTGTGATCAAACGTGGCGTTTCTGCCGGTTGCACGAAGCGATGCCGCTCGCTATCTCAGCGCCATGAAGGTCAGAGACGCAGATATTCTCATCGTGCCGGGCTACACCAATTCCGGCCCCGACCATTGGCAGAGCCGCTGGCAGTCGAAGCTGTCGACGGCGCGCCGCGTCGAACAGGCGGAGTGGTCGAAGCCGGTGCGCGAGGACTGGACGGCGAGCGTCGCCAAGGCGGTCAACGAGGCCGAGCGGCCGGTCGTCCTGGTCGCGCACTCACTTGGCGTCGCCACCGCGGTGCAAGCCATTCCGCAATTCCGCAAGCCGGTCGCCGGGGCCTTCTTCGTGGCGCCGCCCGATGTCGCTAACCCCGAGATCAGGCCCAGGCACCTGATGACCTTCGGCCCCTACCCGCGTGAGCCGCTGCCCTTTCCCTCGATCGTGATTGCCAGCCGCAACGATCCGTTCTGCGCCTTCGATGTCGCCGAAGACATTGCCGGTGCCTGGGGCTCGCTGTTCATCGATGCCGGCGAAACCGGTCATCTCAACGCGGATTCGGGCTTCGGACCGTGGCCCGAAGGCTCGATGACCTTCGCCAAGTTCCTGACGGACCTGTAATATATACGGTCAAAGCCTGAACACGAAGCTGCTCGGCAGGCCATCCGGCTTGCGTGAACAATAATTTAATGCAGATCGCGATAATCTCTCCAGCAACGGCGAACTCTGTTCGCCGAACGCACGTTTTCTGGGCGACCTGTCCTTCCCACTCTACCTCGTGCATGTACCCGTTATCTGCTCATTGGGGTCATGGGTTTTGTTGACAAGCGGTTCCACCGCACTCGGCGCCCCCGCCGCCATACTGGGTTCGATCCTCGCGGCGTTGCCGCTCATGACCTTCAACAACTGGTGGGTCCAGATGGTCGGCGCCCTGTTCAACAGGTTCAGGCGCGGCGGACCTATCGCCGCGGCGCCTGCGGCGTCGAGCGCCTAACCGCCCGGCGCTGTGACGGCAGTGCGTCCGGTTCGGGTTCAGGATCCGATCGAATCCTTGATGCCCTTGAGCAGGGTCTTTGCGCCCAGTGAAATCAGCGCATGCTCCGAGCCCATGGCCAGCAGGCGATAGCCCATCGACACGACCCGGCCGGCAATTGCCGGCTCGACAACGTAGATCGCCGCATGTTTGCCGGCCTTGCGGGTGCGCTCGGCCACCGACGCCACCGTCTCCATCATGCTTTCCAGCGTCGAATTGACCGTGGCGCCATTGCTCCAGGCGATCGAGAAATCCGACGGGCCCAGGAAGATGCCGTCGATGCCGGGCGTATCGAGGATGCCATCGAGAGCATCGAGGGCTGCACGCGTCTCGACCATGGCGAAGGCCATGGTGCGCTGGTTGGTGTCGCGCAGCCAGTCGGCCTGGTCGCCTTGGCCGTGGCGGGGAAAAGCGTAGGTCGGGCCCCAGGAGCGCTCGCCGACCGGCGGGTATTTCATGGCGGCGGCGAACAGTTTTGCGTCGGCAACCGAGTTCACCATCGGCGCGATGACCGCCTCGGCGCCGAAATCGAGCGCGCGGCTTGCCATGTCGAAACGGCCAACGGGAATTCGCACCAGCGCCGGCTTGCCGGTAGCGAGCACCGGCACCACGCCACGCAGCACGCTGTCTTCGTGATGGCCGCCATGCTGCATGTCGAGCGTGACGGCATCGAAACCCTGCTTGGCGACGATCTCGACCGTCAAGGCATCCGGCACACCGGACCATGCGGTGAACAACGTTTCATCGGCCGCGAGGCGGGACTTCAGGGACATGAACTCTTTCCTTGTTAGCGACCGCAGTTTCAGCCGGAAACCGCGGCAAAGGCAAAGAAAAACCGCCCGGATAGGCCGGGCGGTCGATTGGTCCAGCGTATGGCCGCGGGATCAGCGCATGGCCCGGATCAGGTGTTCTTGATCTGCTCGATCGCCTGCGCCATCAGTTCGTCCATGGTGCGGCGGATCTGGTGGTCCGACTGCTCGACGCCGGCCGCGTCGAAATCCCCGCGGATCTTGCGGAACACGTCGTGGTCGCCGGCCTCCTCGATGTCGGAGATAACCACTTCCTTGGCATAGGCGTCGGCATCGGCGCCGGACTTTCCGAGCTTTTCGGCGGCCCACAGGCCGAGCGCCTTGTTGCGGCGCGCCGAGGCCTTGAACCGAAGCTCCTCGTCGAATGCGAATTTACGCTCAAAGCCCTCTTCACGGTCTTTCATGCTGCTCATGGCGTCCCTCCGGGTCAAATTCGATTCGTTGGCGGTGAATATGTGCGTTGCCAAAGCACAAACCAAAAGGTCGCGGGCCGGTCAATATGCTTCATCGCATGCTGCGCTGCGGCATTTCAGTCCCGAAAGCGGTTGATTGGAAGGATTTGCCGATTGAGCAAACGATGTGATTGGGATAGACCCGGCATTGAACCCTACCGTAGCCGCACTATTTCAGGCAGACGGACAGGAAATGGTCTGATACCGCCTGTCCGGAACCCCAGAGAAAAATCAGATGAAAAATCGCCGCCGCATTTATGAAGGCAAGGCCAAGATACTCTATGAGGGACCCGAACCGGGCACGCTTATCCAGTTCTTCAAGGATGATGCAACCGCGTTCAACAAGAAGAAGCACGAGGTCATCGACGGCAAGGGCGTCCTCAACAACCGCATTTCCGAGTATATTTTCAACCATTTGAACCGCATGGGCATTCCGACCCATTTCATCCGCCGTCTGAACATGCGCGAGCAGCTGATCAAGGAAGTCGAGATCATTCCGCTCGAAGTGGTGGTGCGCAATGTCGCCGCCGGTTCGCTGTCCAAGCGGCTCGGCATCGAGGAAGGCACCGTTCTGCCGCGCTCGATCATCGAATTCTATTACAAGGCCGACGCGCTCGAGGACCCGATGGTGTCGGAAGAGCACATCACCGCGTTCGGCTGGGCGAGCCCGCAGGAGATCGACGACGTGATGGCGCTGGCGATCCGCGTCAACGACTTCCTCTCCGGCCTGTTCATGGGCGTCGGCATCCAGCTCGTCGACTTCAAGATCGAATGCGGCCGCCTGTTCGAAGGCGACATGATGCGCATCGTCGTCGCCGACGAGATCTCGCCGGACTCCTGCCGCCTGTGGGACGTGGCGACGCAGGACAAGCTCGACAAGGACCGTTTCCGCCGCGACATGGGCGGCCTCGTAGAGGCCTACCAGGAAGTTGCCCGCCGCCTCGGCATCATGAACGAGAACGAGCCGCCGCGCCCGACCGGCCCGGTGCTCGTCGCCTCGACCGACGGCCTCAAAGGCAAGCCGCACTGATCGCGGTTTGCGACCCGATAGTCAGAACAGGAGCATGTCCAGCGTGATCAAGGCCCGCATTACCGTCACCCTCAAGAACGGCGTGCTCGACCCGCAGGGCAAGGCGATCGAACACGCATTGTCCGGCCTGGGCTTCGGCGGCGTCGGCACGGTGCGGCAGGGCAAGGTGTTCGATGTCGAGCTGGCGGAAAGCGACAAGGCCAAGGCCGAAGCCGACCTCAAGGCCATGTGCGACAAGCTGCTGGCGAATACGGTGATCGAGAATTATAGTGTGACGCTTACCTAAGGCTGTGCCGGAGGCACGGATGCCTGAAGTCACGAATGAACTGATGTACGAGCTTCTCGAGATTGTAGCGATCAGGCTTGCAGGCGTTGAGCACGCAAACGGACGTCAACAATATCTACGCGATAGCAGGCCGTATCGATCAACATCTTGAACGGATTGAGCAGCGCCTCGAGTTGCGCGAACTCGCCGAAGCACAAAGGCCTTACGAACCGAAATGAAATCAGCCGTCGTCCTCCTGCCTGGCCTCAATCGCGACCGCGACATGATCGCGGCGCTGACCAAGATTTCGGGAACACCGCCGGTCACCGTCTGGCAAACCGACACCGAAATCCCCGATGTCGATCTGATCGCCATTCCGGGCGGTTTTTCCTTCGGCGACTATCTGCGCTGTGGCGCGATCGCCGCGCGCATGCCGGTCATGCGGGCAGTGGCCGAAAAAGCGGCCGCGGGCGTGACGGTCATCGGCGTCTGCAACGGTTTCCAGATCCTGGTCGAGGCCGGCTTGTTGCCGGGTGCCTTGATGCGCAACACCTCGCTGAAATTCGTCTGCCGGCAGGTGAAGCTCGAGATCACCAATGCCAACACCATGTTCACCCGCCGCTATCAGCCGGGCCAGATCATCCGCTCGCCGGTCGCGCATCATGACGGCAATTATTTCGCCGACGCCGACACGCTTGCCCGTCTCGAAGGCGAAGGCCAGGTGGTGTTCCGCTATGCCGAGGGCACCAACCCCAACGGCTCGATCAACGACATTGCCGGCATCGTCAACAGCCAAGGCAATGTGCTCGGGCTGATGCCGCATCCGGAAAACCTGATCGAAGCAGCCCATGGCGGTACCGACGGCCGCGGACTGTTCGAGAGCGCCCTCGGCATCGCTGCCTGACGATATCGAAGCGAACAGCTTGAAAACAGCCGGACATTCCTGTCTCTTTGGAGCAAGTCTGGTTCATTGGGGAGAGAGACGGTCATGAAACTCTATTCGCGGCCGTTGTCGCCCTACTCGTCGATCGTGCGGGCATTGGCCTACATCAAGGACGTACCACTCAAGATCATCGCGCCGCCGCCCGGTTTTCCCATCCCGGAAGAGTTTCGCGCCATCTCGCCGATGAACCGGATTCCGGTGCTGATCACCGGCTCGGGCGAGACGATCGTCGAATCGGTGGTCATCGCCGAATATCTCGAGGAACGGTTTCCGGAACCGGCGCTGCTGCCGCCCGATTCCAAGGACCGTGCGCTGGTGCGCATGTTCGCCCGCATCACCGATCTCGATGTGCTGACCCCGTTGATGAAGCTTTTCGAGCTTCATTCCGTGCCGAAGCGCAACAATGCCGAGATCGACGCTCAGTTCGCCCGCCTGCATCATGGACTGGCGGCAATCGAGGCCCGTATGGCGCAAGGGCCCTTCGCACTCGGCGACGACATCAGCTTCGCCGATGCCTGGCTGACGCCGACGCGGTTCATCTTCAACAATTTCCGCGCCATGACAGGACGCCACGACCTGCTCGACGCCTATCCCAAATTCGACGCCTACCAGCAGATCGCCTCGCAACACCCGGCATTGTCGCGTGTGTGGGGCGAGATGACCGACGGCTTGAAAATCTTCCTGTCCGAGCTTGAGATGGGTGCCGCTTGATCAAGTCGAGGACGATCGCGCTGGTCGCCGCGGCGGGCTTTGTGCTGGCATCCTGCCAGTCGACGCCAAAGAGCACGCCTGTTCCCTCGGGCAAAAGTGCTGCGCTGCTGGCCATGGAACAAGTGGCGATCGCCGCCCACAAATGCTGGATCGCCAGCAAGGACCCGGCCTTCAAACCGTATCAGATGGCCAATGAGCTGAATTCGTTCAGCGGCACGCCGCGTTTCCTGCTGGTTCCGGCCAAGCACTATGGCGGCAAACCTTTGCTGGTCGTGCAGGCGCAAGGCAATTCTAGCCGTGTCGACGTCTTCGGACCGCTGATGAACGATCCGCTCGGCGCCCGCATCGGCTCCGATATTTCCCGCTGGCAGGCCGGCAATCCGGCCTGCGCCGCGACGGCCTAGCCCATGGGCCGGTTCCTGCAGATTGTGGGGCTGGTCATCGGTCTGGCCGGGCTCATCCTGCAGTTCTGCATCAGCATTCCTGCATCGATGGAAGCAGGCCGCAGCCTGCTTGGCTCCGTCATTTTCGTCTTCAGCTTCTTCACCATCCTGACCAACATCGGCGCGGTGCTGGTGTACACGTCGCTGCTGTCACCCACCTTCTATGCCTGGCTGCCGGCCTTTGCAGGGGCGCGGATGCGCACCGGCGTTGCGGTTTCGATCGCACTGGTCTTCATCATCTACGCAACGGTTCTGGCACGACTCTGGCAGCCGCAGGGACTGTTCCTGCTCTGCGATGTTCTCCTGCACTACGTCACGCCGGTGCTGTTCGTGCTGTGGTGGCTGATATCGGGCGCCGACGGCCGGACACGCTGGAGCGACATTTCGTGGTGGGTGATCTATCCCATCGCTTATCTGGTCTATGCGCTGGTGCGGGCGCCGCTTGCCGGCGAGGTGCCCTACCCTTTCCTGAACATCGCCAAGAACGGCGCGACCAGCGTCGTCATCTCAGCTGCAGCCATCACCGGACTTTTCCTCGTGCTGTGCGTGGTCGCCGTCCTTGCGGACCATGCCGTTGCACGCACAAGGGCGTCGAGGGTCCGTTAGAACTGTGCGGACCTTCTGTCCGGATTTCCCGGGACCATCATCTTTCCCAAACCGGTTCCCACTTTTGGGATCACGGTCAGTCCCAGAACGGCCTGATGCCCTCGCGGTGGGCGTCGCAGCGCGTGACGCCGATATCCTTGAGCTGGTCGTCGGTCATCTCCAGCAGAGCCAACCGGCTGCGGCGGCGATCCAGCAGGTTGTCGATCCATCTTGCCAGCGACCTCAGCACGCGCACAAGGCGGCTGACAAAGCCGCGCTGAGCCGACGGGCGTGTCGATTGGGCCGATAATGCAGCGCTCGAATGACGTATTGTCGCGATTGTATTCATTTTCTTTCTGCCAAAGTCCTAAATTGTACCCTTTTGGCACGCGATCGATATGTATTGACTCATCTATCGGTGCAATATAGAAAATTGTCACCATGACAAATTGGCTTCCAGATCTCACTGCCGGCTCCGGCCCGCTGTATCAGCGGCTGGCGGATTCCATCGAGACGGACATCGATCGGGGCGTGATCGATGCCGGCGCAAAGTTGCCGCCGCAGCGCGACCTCGCCTACGACATCGGCACCACCGTCGGCACGGTCGGCCGGGCCTATCAATTGCTGCGCGAGCGTGGGCTGGTGAGCGGCGAGGTCGGGCGTGGAACCTATGTGCTCGGCCAGCGCGCGAAGCCGGATTTTCCGGCTCCGGACGTCGGCGGCGAAGGCACGCGCTATATCGATGCGCCTAAAGGCAAGCTGCGTTTCGACAGCACCGCAGCACCTGATATCGGCCAGGGCGACATTGCCGCCGGTGTCCTGTCGCGCACGGCGCAGGACCATCCGCATGAGATTTCGAGCTACACCAGGGATTTCCCCGAACGATGGTACGAAGCCGGCGCCCGCTGGTTGGCGCGCAATTCCTTTCGCCCGGATGCCGACACCATCGTTCCCACGCTCGGCACCCATGCGGCGGTGATGGCGGCGATCGCGGCGCTCACCATGCCTGGCGACTATGTTGCCTTCGAGCACCTCACCTACTCGCAGGTTTCCCGCAGTGCCGGCTTGATCGGCAGGCGCACCGCGTTGGTGGCATCGGACGATGAAGGCATCGATCCGCAGGATTTTGAGCGCGTCTGCGCGCAAAAGCATCCCAAGATGATCTTCCTGATGCCGACGGCGCAGAATCCGACGCTGGCCACCTTGTCGGCGGCGCGCCGCGAAGCGATCGCCCATGTCGCACGCGAATACAATGTCGTCCTCATCGAGGACGATCTCTACGGCAATCTGACCGATGATCCGACGCCGTTGCTGGCCGAATATGCTCCTGAGAGGACCATTGTCGCGGGCGGCCTGTCGAAGTCGGTCGCAGCCGGTGTGCGCGGCGGCTGGCTTTCCTGCCCGCCCGCCTACCGCCACCGCATCCGCGTCGCCCACAAGATGATGACCGGCGGCATGCCCTTCCTGCTGGCGGAGGTGAATACAAGGCTGGTGCTGTCCGGTCAGGCGGATGAGATACGCAAGCGCAGCATCGCCGAAATCAGCGCCCGCATCGCCATCGTGCGCGAGACTTTGGCCGGCTTCGCCTTCAAGTCACATGACAGGGTGCCCTTTGTCTGGCTGACCCTGCCCGACCCCTGGCTTTCCGGCACCTTCAAGAACGCTTGCCTGGAGCACGGCGTGCTGATCGACGACGAGGACGAATTCAAGGCCGGCCGTTCCGAGCAGGTTTTCCATGGCGTCCGCTTCGGCGTTTCGCAGCCGAGACAGCGCGGGGATATCGCTGAAGGCGTTGCGGTGATCCGGCGACTTCTCGATGAAGGCCGCGCCGGCTACGACAGCTTCTCCTGACACTGCGTGGCTTTGTCCGGTTTTCCGTCGTTTTTCGTCAATCCATGGGTGTATCGGCCGCAAGGCTTGCGATAAGACGGGACTCAAAATCCCAACGTCCCGGATAAAAATCGCCGCCCATGACCATTTCCAATTCCGTGCCGATCACCCCCGAGCTCATTGCCTCACACGGGCTCAAGCCCGACGAGTACCAGCGCATTCTCGACCTCGTCGGGCGCGAGCCGAGCTTCACCGAACTCGGCATCTTCTCGGCGATGTGGAATGAGCACTGCTCCTACAAATCCTCGAAGAAGTGGCTGCGCACGCTGCCGACCACCGGACCTCAGGTCATCCAGGGGCCGGGCGAGAATGCTGGCGTGGTCGACATCGGCGATGGCGACTGCGTCGTCTTCAAGATGGAGAGTCACAACCACCCATCCTACATCGAGCCCTACCAGGGTGCGGCGACCGGCGTCGGCGGCATATTGCGCGACGTCTTCACCATGGGCGCGCGGCCGATCGCGGCGATGAATGCGCTGCGTTTTGGTGCGCCCGACCATCCCAAGACCAGGCACCTCGTTTCAGGCGTGGTTTCCGGCGTCGGCGGCTATGGCAACGCGTTCGGCGTGCCGACGGTCGGCGGCGAGGTCAATTTCGATGCCCGCTACAATGGCAACATCCTGGTCAACGCCTTTGCAGCGGGCCTTGCCAAGACCGATGCGATCTTCCTGTCCGAAGCCAAGGGAGTCGGCCTGCCGGTCGTCTATCTCGGCGCCAAGACCGGCCGCGACGGCGTCGGCGGCGCCACCATGGCTTCGGCCGAATTCGACGACAAGATTGATGAGAAGCGTCCGACAGTGCAGGTCGGCGATCCCTTCACCGAAAAGTGCCTGCTGGAAGCCAGCCTCGAACTGATGGCCTCGGGCGCCGTCATCGCCATCCAGGACATGGGTGCGGCCGGCCTCACCTGCTCGGCGGTCGAAATGGGCGCCAAGGGCGACCTCGGCATCGAGCTCGATCTCGACAAGGTGCCGGTGCGCGAAGAGCGCATGAGCGCCTACGAAATGATGCTTTCGGAAAGCCAGGAGCGCATGCTGATGGTGCTGCGCCCGGAAAAGGAAAAGGAAGCCGAGGCGATCTTCCACAAATGGGGGCTCGACTTCGCCATCGTCGGCAAGACCACCGACGATCTGCGCTTCCGCGTGCTGCACCAGGGCGACGAGGTTGCCAACCTGCCGATCAAGGATCTTGGCGACAAGGCTCCGGAATATGACCGGCCGTGGACCGAACCGAAGAAGCCGGCGCCGCTGGCCGCCAATGACGTTCCGCAAGCCGATGTTGCAGACGCGCTCCTGAAGCTGCTCGGCGGACCGGATCTCTCGTCGCGCCGCTGGGTGTGGGAGCAGTATGACACGTTGATCCAGGGCAATTCGCTGCAGCTTCCAGGCGGCGATGCCGGCGTGGTGCGGGTCGAAGGCCATGCGACCAAGGCGCTCGCCTTCTCGTCCGACGTGACGCCGCGCTATTGCGAGGCCGACCCTTACGAGGGCGGCAAGCAGGCGGTGGCCGAATGCTGGCGCAACTTGACCGCCACCGGCGCTCTGCCGCTGGCCGCAACTGACAACCTCAATTTCGGCAACCCGGAACGGCCCGAGATCATGGGCCAGCTGGTCGGTGCCGTGAAGGGCATCGGCGACGCCTGCCGTGCGCTCGGATTCCCGATCGTCTCCGGCAATGTCTCGCTCTACAATGAGACCAACGGCCAGGGCATCCTGCCAACCCCGACCATTGGCGGCGTCGGCCTGATCGCCGATTGGTCGAAGATGGTGCGGACCGGCTTTGCGGCCGAGGGCCAAATGATCCTGCTGGTCGGCGCGCCGGCGTCCTGGGGAACGCATCTCGGGCAATCGGTCTATTTCAGGGACATACACGGCCGCACGGATGGACCGCCGCCGCCGGTCGACCTCGAGCATGAAAAGCGCGTCGGCGACCATGTGCGCGCGCTCATCGCCTCCGGCATCGTCACGGCGGCGCATGACGTTTCCGATGGCGGTATCGCGGTGGCTTTAGCCGAAATGGTGATGGCGTCCGGCATCGGCGCCACCGTTCCCGGCCTTGTCGGCACCGACCCGATCCCGGTCTGGTTCGGCGAGGATCAGGGCCGTTATCTGCTGACGCTGTCGATCGACCCGCATGGTGACGAATGGGACGCCATTCGCAAGCAGCAGGGCGAGCTTGGCATCTTCGCGCCGTGGATCGGCTCCACAGGCGGCAGCGCGCTGAAGCTTGGCGACGCCAGGGCAATCCCGGTCAGCGAACTCTCCTCGGCTCACGAAGGCTGGTTCCCGCGCTTCATGGATCAGGCTAGTTGACCACACTGGCTGCCCGGGCGCTGCTTGCAGTCGTTTTCTGGCCGTCGCTGTTCTTCTTCTGGTTCCTGGGACCGTTCGTCTTTTTCCTGCTGTCGACAACCTCGAGCGAGGTTTGTATGCGGCTGGAAACACGTGCGGAGTTCCTTGCCGCGGCGAACGGCGCCGTCCCGATGCTGGCGCTGCAGAACCTCCTCTACGCGGTCCCGATCATCTGCCTGGTGCTCTGGGGCCGCCTTTTCCCGGATCCGGCACGGGCAAGGCACATCGTCACCTGCGTCAAGCTTTTCGCCGGCACGGTGGTCGTGGGCGCGTTGTGGGAGTACGGCTCGTCGCTCATCTGCGACGGCCATGGCCAAGGGTTTTTCTCGCCGGCTTGGCAAATGACGAGCTATCTCCCCATTGTCAGCCTGCTGCTCAACGCGCCGCTCTATGTGCTTGCCTTCAGCCTTGGCCGCGCTTTCTCGACACGCGAGGACGTTGCCGAGGATGAAGCAAGCCCACCGGCCTAGTCTTTCTCTGAAGCCGTGTGGCCGTTGGCGGGACAGAACGGCTTCAATCCGGACCGGAAAGGCTTTAGGCTCACCCGACTCTCATCTTATGGCCGGCTACCGGCCGCTCGAAACAGGATTTTGCCATGGCAATGGATGCCCACGACATCGAAAAACTGATCAAGGACGGCATTCCGGACGCCAAGGTGACGATTCGCGATCTCGCCGGCGACGGCGACCACTATGCGGCCGAGGTGGTGGCCGAGAGCTTTCGCGGCAAGAGCCGCGTCCAGCAGCACCAGATGGTCTATGACGCGCTGAAGGGCAATATGGGCGGCGTGTTGCACGCACTGGCGCTGCAGACCAGCGTTCCCGACTGACCCTTAGCGCTTGGCCCAACACGGCTCATCCTTTGCGCCATTTCAGCCACGGCGCGGCTAACGTCTTGTTTCGAGCAATCGTTGGGTTTATTTGAAGGGTATGTTTCGAGCCTGACTCCCACAGGCGGGAAAGGATATTCCATGAGCGGCATCAACGACTACATCGACAATGAAGTGAAGGGCAACGACGTCGTCCTTTTCATGAAGGGCACACCTGGTTTCCCGCAATGCGGATTTTCCGGCCAGGTCGTCCAGATCCTCGACTATATCGGCGCCGACTACAAAGGCGTGAACGTCCTGGACTCGGCTGAACTGCGCCAGGGCATCAAGGAATACTCCAACTGGCCGACGATCCCTCAGCTCTACGTCAAGGGAGAATTCGTCGGCGGTTGCGACATCGTGCGCGAGATGTTCCAGGCGGGCGAGCTGCAGACGTTCCTCGTCGAGAAGGGCGTCAGCGTCAAAGGCGCCGCCTGATTTCTGTTTTGTGCATGCCCGAAATCGACGTTGATTTTCGGGCATCGAGCACCAGGCACCGGGGCAACCTCACCTCGGCAATTTTCATGTCCTGACCCCAGGACCAGGACGAGCCAATGCGCCGGCCCGCCGGCGCATTTTCGTTTGAAAGATCGGACTTGCCGTGGACCAGCCAAAACCAGCGCCGCAATCGGCAAGCAAACTGCCCATTCCGCGCTGGGAGTTCATCGCTCTGTGCGCGGCACTGATGGCGCTGAACTCGTTGGCCATCGATATCATGCTGCCGGCTCTGCAGCAGATCGGCGCCTCGCTCGGCGTCGAAAATGAAAACCACCGGCAGTATGTCATAACGGCCTACATTCTGGGCTTCGGCGGCGGACAGCTGTTCTTCGGGCCGATCTCGGATCGCTTCGGACGTCGCGCACCACTGGTCGCCGGGCTGGTGATTTATGTCGCCGCGGCTGCGGCCGCCGCCGTTGCACCAAGCTTTGAAACACTTCTGCTGTGCCGGGCCGTGCAAGGCATCGGTGCAGCCGCCACTCGTGTCATCGCGGTCTCGATCGTGCGCGATACGTTCGACGGCCGGCGCATGGCCGAGGTGATGTCGCTGATCTTCATGGTGTTCATGGCGATACCGGTCATTGCTCCCGGCATCGGCCAATTTATCATGCTGTTTGCGACCTGGCATTGGATCTTCGTCACCATGGCCGTCGGTGCGCTGCTCGTCTCGGCCTGGTCGCTGCTGCGCCTTCCTGAAACGCTGCATCCCGAACATCGCCGGCCGCTGACGCTCAACTCCATTGTCGGCGGGTTTCGTATCGTTCTCACCAACCGCATTGCGATCTGCTATGCCTTCGCCAGCACCTTCATTTTCGGCGCCATGTTTGGCTTCATCGCTTCGGCGCAGCAGATCTATGTCGACATTTTCAAAGTCGGCGAGATGTTCCCGGTCATCTTTGCTGGGGTTGCGGGCGTGCTCGCCTTCTCCAACTTTCTGAACTCGCGCCTTGTCGGCCGCATCGGCATGCGCCGCCTGTCGCAGAGTGCGTTGCTGCTGTTCCTGGTCATCAGCCTTGCCTGGCTGGTGATTTCGCTGGAGATGAAGATGCCGCTCTGGCTGTTCATCACCTTCTTTGCCTGCGCCATGCTTCCATTCGGTGCGCTCGGCGCGAACTTCAACGCGCTGGCCATGGAGCCGCTCGGCCAACTGGCCGGCACGGCTTCGTCGATCCTCGGTTTCATGCAGACGTTTCTCGGCGGCATTCTCGGCACGCTGATCGGCCAGGCCTTCAACGGCACGGTGACGCCGCTGGCCGCCGGCTTCTGCAGCGTCTCGGTCGCCGCGCTGCTGATGATCTTCATCGCCGAGCGCGGCAAGATGTTCCAGCCACAGAACCCGCCCGTTTCAGGGCACATCACCGACTTGCATTAGGACGCACCTTCAAGGGCTGCCGTGAACCGAGGGGCAAGCATGCGCCCCGCAATTGCTTCGCCCATGCTGTCCGAAAAGTGCAATGGCAGAGCGTCATCGAGTGCCCTGAGGATGGATGCCACGAAGGCCCGGCTGCGCTGGGCATCGGTTCCCAGATCGGAATATGTGGCGCGAGGTTTGCCGATCAGCGTGCCGTTGCGGCGAAGCGAGAACCGCAGCGTGAGGGACATGCCCGCGGTTCCGGGTGGCGGCTTCCAGCAGGCATAGATCGCGTCCGACATCTCCTTTATCGTGTCGACGAGATCGGTACTGCGACAGCTGCGCTCTTGCGACCTTGCTTCCAGGGAACTGGCGAACAGACCGGCGGCAAGAGCCACCGCGACAAATGCAAACTGAGGTTTCATTCGAGAGCCTCCGGATTTGCGCGAGATTGTACTGCTTTCGGCTAACGCAGCAATCGATCCTACTGCGCCCAGAGCTCGCGGCGCAATTCGTGCCAGCTTTCCTTGTCTGGCGCGACAAGTAGGCCGCCGCCGAGATGCGAGGGCAGATAGGCGCTGCCGTCGAAGCGCGCCGCATGGCCGCCGGCCTCGGCATGGATCAGCACGCCGGCCAGGTGGTCCCACGGCATCAGCTTGTTGTAGACGACGAAGTGGGCATGGCCGCTCGCCAGCAGGCGATATTCGTGCGCGGCGCAGCGATAGGCGAACTGCGACAGGATCTTGGTCTGGTTGCGCGCCAGCCGTGTCCGTTCCGGCTCGGCCATATATTGCCAGGAGACAGAGCCGGTCATCTCCGAGATCGGCGCGGGTACCGCTACATGCACCTTCTCGATGCTGCCATGCGCATGCCGGATATGGCTGCCGGCACCCCTGGCGCCAATCAGCCAGTCCTTGCCGACGGGATCGTGGATGATGCCGGCGACGGTCTCGCCCTTGACCACGACCGCCAGCATGACGCCGAACAGCGGCACGCCGGAGGCGAAATTGAAAGTACCGTCGACCGGGTCGATGACGAAGGCCAGATCGGCATCGCCCAACCCGTTTAAAAGCGCTGGATTGTCGGAACAGGCCTCCTCGCCGACGACCATCGCTGAGGGATACCGCTCGCGCAGCCGCGCGGTGATCAGCCGCTCGGCATTGACGTCGGCTTCGGTCACCAGGTCGGCGGCCGACGTCTTCTGCCTGACATCGCCATCGCCCAACCGGCGAAAGCGCGGCATGATCTCGGCAAGTGCCGCCTCGGCCAGAATGCCGGCCAGCCAGCCGATCGCGGTGTCGTCAAATGTCATCGGCTTGCCTTGTGGTGAAGGTCTCGTTGAGGGCAGCGAAATCGAACAGCTTTCTGTCGAGCAGATGCGATGGCCTGCTGTTCGACAGCGCGCGCAGCATCGTATCCTTGCGGCCCGGCATGCGCTTTTCCAGGTCCTCGAGCATCGCCTTCATGGCATTGCGCTGAAGACCTTCCTGGCTGCCGCAGAGATCGCAGGGAATGATCGGGAATCGCATGGCGGCAGCGAATTTTTCCAGATCGACCTCGGCGCAATAGCTCAAGGGCCGCAGCACCATGACGTCGCCTTCGTCATTGAGCAGTTTTGGCGGCATGGCGGCGAGACGCCCGCCATGGAAGAGGTTCATGAAGAAGGTTTCGAGAATGTCCTCGCGATGGTGGCCGAGCACCAGCGCCGAGCACCCCTCCTCGCGTGCAATGCGGTAGAGATGGCCGCGCCTGAGACGCGAGCAGAGCGAGCAATAGGTGCTGCCCGCCGGCAGCTTGTCGGTGACGACGGAATAGGTGTCCTGATATTCGATCCGGTACGCAATGCCGTTGCTGTCGAGATAGTCCGGCAGGATATGTTTGGGGAAATTCGGCTGGCCCTGGTCGAGATTGCAGGCCAGAAGATCGACCGGCAAGAGCCCGCGCCATTTGAGGTCGAGCAGCACCGCGAGCAGGCCGTAGGAATCCTTGCCGCCCGACAGCGCTACGAGCCAGCGCTGGCCGGGCTTGACCATCGAGAAATCCTCGATCGCCTGCCGGGTCAGCCGCAGCAGCCGCTTGCGCAGTTTGTTGAACTCGACCGAGGACGGCACGTCGGCGAACAGCGGATGGAAACCGCCTTCGCTGTCGGCGACCGGTTCGAGCGTTTCAATGTCTGGAAGCATGTTCATGGCATGTCGCTTTCAATGGCCCAGAGCGCCGGATTAGCGGACATGACCGACAAAGAAAAGGCCGCCTCGACGGGCGGCCTTCGCAGGATGTCGCAGAACGCGCTCGTTTAGCGCGAATAGAATTCGACGACCAGGTTCGGTTCCATCTGCACGGCGAACGGAACGTCCGCCAGGCCGGGGATGCGCGAGAAGGTCGCGACCATCTTGTTGTGATCGGCTTCGATGTAGTCCGGCACGTCGCGCTCGGCGAGACCGACCGCTTCCAGAACGATGACCAGCTGCTTGGACTTTTCGCGGATTTCGACGACATCGCCCGGCTTGCAGCGGTACGAGCCGATGTTGACGCGCTTGCCGTTGACGTTGACGTGACCGTGGTTGACGAACTGACGGGCGGCGAAAATGGTCGGCACGAACTTGGCGCGGTAGACGACCGCGTCGAGACGCGACTCGAGCAGGCCGATCAGGTTCTCCGAGGTGTCGCCCTTGCGGCGGTCAGCCTCTTCATAAACCTTGCGGAACTGCTTTTCCGAAACGTCGCCATAGTGCCCCTTCAGCTTCTGCTTGGCGCGCAGCTGCAGGCCGAAATCGGAAAGCTTGCCCTTGCGGCGCTGGCCATGCTGGCCGGGGCCGTATTCACGCTTGTTGACCGGGGACTTCGGGCGGCCCCAGATGTTTTCGCCAAGACGGCGGTCGATCTTGTACTTTGCGGATTCGCGCTTGCTCATCGCATTCCCTTTTCAAAACAACACACCCGGAACCTCATGGTCCGGGTGAAGGAAACGCGCCCTCCTCTGGCCTCCGTTTTCGAGACCTGACAGGGTTTTCCCACGCAACGCGGCGGAAAACCCACGGGACACGTCAGTTCAAACAAGATAGTAGAATTGGATTTCCACGCATCTTGCGCACATAAAGAAAACCACCGGGCATTGCGGCCCGGTGTTGGCGCGCTGATTAAACGGAGATTTAACCGGTGTCAAGCTTGTGGCTGGCGTAGGCCAGGGCGACGATATAGCGTCTCTGGGTTGAGTACAGTGCCGGATGTGGCGGGAGGTTGCGCCAGCGGCATCAGGAAGGGACCGGAGCAGAGGAGCTACATTCGCATGAAGAAATTCTTCCTTACCCTGACAGGAGCCGCTGTGTTGGCGGGATCCATGGCGGTCATGACACCGGAGCCGGCTGAGGCCAGGCATTGGCAAGGGCACCGGCATCACCAGGCTTGCCGCATCGTGATCAAGAAGAAAATTATCTGGCGGCACGGCCACAAGAAGGTCATCCGCTACAAGATCAAGCAGTGCAGAGGGCGCTGGTAGGCTCCAATCCGGTCTCAGGCGGCCGACATCATTTCAAAGCCCGCGGTTTGGCCGCGGGCTTTCGATTCCGGCTCGTGTTCTTCGGCGTTTCCCTTGAACGGCGGACCGCACTCTAGCCTTTCGACTTCTTCTCCGGCAGGCCCTTGCGCTTCGTCTCGGCGAATTCCTCGAGCTGCTTTTCGCTCATCGATTCGTACATTCCCTTGGAAGCGCCCTGGAGTTCGCTCTTCTTGGTCTCGCCGCGCTTGGCCGACAGAGCCGCGCCGGCGGCTTTCTGCTGGGCTTTCGAGGTGGCTGGCATGGCTCTTTCTCCCGTTGGCATCAGGAGAAAAACGCAACGACTGCCGTGATGTTCCGCTTCGCAATCACGACATCGCCAACCCGAACCCCTGCATCAGGCGGCGGGTGGGGAAATCGGCTCTTTTCGATGTGAAGACGGCAAGGTCGGGCCCTTCAGGCAACATCTCGCCACGACCGCTCGGATCGATGTCGGCGAGAAGCGACAGCGCCCGGCGCGCGATCGCTTCGGCGGGGTCGAGCCAGTCGACCGGCCAAGGCGCCGTCTTGCGCATACGATTGGCCAGAAAGGGGTAGTGTGTGCAGGCGAGCACGACGATATCCGTACGCAGCGCATCACGTTCGACGAAGCATGGCGTGATCTCGGCGCGCACGGCCTCCTCATCGACGAAGCCCTCACGCATGTAGATCTCAGCCAGTCCCGCCAGCCTGTCGCTGCCGACCAGGCGGACATGGCATTTCTGCGCCCATTTGCTGATCAGGTCGCGCGTGTACTGGCGCTTGACGGTGCCAGGCGTCGCCAGCACCGAAACCAGCCCTGAGCGCGTGCGTTCCGCCGCCGGCTTGATCGCAGGCACCATGCCGACAAAAGGATGCTCGGGAAATCTGTCGCGCAGCGCGTCGATCACCAACGTCGAGGCGGTGTTGCAGGCGATGACCGAAATGGCCGGCGCAAACCGCTCAAGCAGTTTGCCGAACAATTCAAGGATATGCACCCTCAGCGCCGGCTCTTCCCAGGCGCCATAGGGAAACGCAGCGTCGTCGGCGACATAGATGAAGCGGCGGTCGGGCATCAGCACGCGCGCCTCGCGCAGTACGGTGAGCCCGCCGATGCCCGAATCGAACATCAGGATCGGCCGCTCAGTCATTGTCGGTTCCTTTTCCGCCAAGCGGCGGTATGTCATCGTCCTTGCCGGCGCCGGCAAGGCGCGCCGCTTCCGCCTTGCGGGCCCGCGCGGCGGCCGCGGGCAAGCGCCGTGGATCATCGCCAGGGGACCCGTCGCCGCGCGGCATCGCCGGCGAAAACCTGTCGAGCGACGAGATGATGCCGCGCAGCACCTTCAGCTCCGGTTCGGCAAAACCGGCGCGCGTCAGCACCGCACGCAGATTGTCGATCATTTTCGGCTTCTTCGGTGCCGGCCGGAAATAGCCGCGTGCTTCCAGTGCGCCTTCGAGATAGGCGAACAGGCCGTGCAATTCCTCCTTGCTTGCCGGCTTCATGTCCGGGCCGGAAAAATTGGTCTTGGTCTCGTCTTCCAGGCCGGACTTCATCCATTCGTAGGACATCAGAAGCGCGGCCTGGGCGATGTTGAGCGACGAGAAATCGGGATCGACCGGGAACGTGACGATCTCGTCGGCAAGGCCGACCTCGTCATTGTAGAGGCCGAAGCGCTCGCGGCCGAACAGGATGCCGGTGCGCTGGCCCATTGCGTGACGGGTCCGAAGCATCCTGCCCGCCTCCACCGGCCCGCGCACGGATTTGAAGCCGTCGCGCTGCCTGGCCGTGGTGGCGAAGACGAAGTTCAGGTCGGCGAGCGCCGAGGCTAGATCGTCAAAGACGGTGACGGCGTCGATGACATGATCGGCGCGGCTGGCCGCCGCGCGTGCCTTCTCGCTCGGCCAACCGTCACGCGGATTGACGAGGCGCAGCTCCGACAGACCGAAATTGGCCATGGCGCGCGCGACCATGCCGATGTTCTCGCCAAGCTGAGGCTCGACGAGGATGATCGCCGGGCCGGCGACTGCAATGCTATCAGGATCTTTGGTGACGGGCATGATTGTCAATGAACTGCTGTTTGCGGCATTTCAGCGTCCCCTGCCATATTCGGCCGGGAAAATGAAGCATTCGCAAATGACGACGGCTCTGGCCTCCAATTCGTGACCGATCGCCGTTTGCGTGGCCAAAAGCGCTTTGATATACGGGCGACATCTCCCGGCCCAACGCCACGCGGGCAAGGCCGTCCCACATCCCAGCAACGAGGCATTCTTTCCATGGCGAAGATCAAGGTGGCGAACCCGGTCGTCGAACTCGACGGCGACGAGATGACCCGCATCATCTGGCAGTTCATCAAGGACAAGCTGATCCACCCATATCTCGACCTGAAACTCGAATATTACGACCTCGGCGTGGAACACCGCGACGCCACCAACGACCAGGTGACCATCGATTCGGCCAACGCCATCAAGAAATGGGGAGTCGGCGTGAAATGCGCGACGATCACGCCTGACGAGCAGCGCGTCGAGGAGTTCAAGCTGAAGAAGATGTGGAAGTCGCCGAACGGCACCATCCGCAACATCCTCGGCGGCACCATCTTCCGCGAGCCGATCATCATGAAGAACGTGCCGCGCCTGGTGCCCGGCTGGACCAAGCCAATCATCGTCGGCCGTCATGCTTTCGGCGACCAGTACCGCGCCACCGATTTCCGCTTCCCCGGCAAGGGCAAGCTGACCATCAAGTTCGTCGGCGAGGACGGCCAGGTGATCGAGCACGATGTATACGACGCGCCCGGCGCCGGTGTCGCCATGGCCATGTACAATCTCGATGAGTCCATCCGCGAGTTCGCCCGCGCCTCGCTGAACTACGGCCTGCTGCGCAACTACCCGGTCTATCTGTCGACCAAGAACACCATCCTCAAGGCCTATGACGGCCGCTTCAAGGATATCTTCCAGGAGGTCTACGAGGCTGAATTCGAGGCCGAGTTCAAGTCGAAGAAGCTGTGGTACGAGCACCGCCTGATCGACGACATGGTGGCCTCCGCCCTGAAATGGTCGGGCGGCTATGTCTGGGCCTGCAAGAACTATGATGGTGACGTGCAGTCCGACACGGTCGCGCAAGGTTTCGGCTCACTCGGCCTGATGACCTCGGTGCTGATGACGCCGGACGGCAAGACCGTGGAAGCGGAAGCCGCGCACGGCACCGTCACCCGCCACTACCGCCAGCATCAGAAGGGCGAGGAAACCTCGACCAATTCGATCGCCTCGATCTTCGCCTGGACGCGTGGCCTCACCCATCGCGCCAAGCTCGACGACAATGCCGAGTTGAAGCGCTTTGCCGAGACGCTGGAAAAAGTCTGCATCCAGACGGTCGAGTCCGGCTTCATGACCAAGGACCTGTCGCTGCTGATCGGCCCCGACCAGCCTTGGCTGTCGACCACCGGTTTCCTCGACAAGATCGACGAGAACCTGCAGAAGGCGATGGCCTGATAAGTAAGCAAGATGGGCAAGCCCATCGTCTACGGGGCGGATTACAGCGTCTATGTACGCATCGTCCGCCTCGTATTCGCGGAAAAAGGCATCGACTACGAGCTTGTGCCGGTCGATGTCTTTGCCGCCGAGGGCGTTCCCGCCTGGTATTTCGAACATCATCCGTTCGGCCGCATCCCGGCCTTCGAGCATGACGGATTCCGGCTGTTCGAGACGAGCGCGATTGCCAGATATGTTGACGAGGCGTTCGACGGGCCAGCGCTGCAAGCGACGGAGCCTCGTGGCCGCGCAACCATGAACCAGATCATCGGCATGCTCGATGCCTATGCCTACAGATCGATGGTCTGGGATGTTGCCGTCGAGCGGCTGGAGAAGGAGGCGCCCGACGAGGCGTTGATCGCCGGCGGCCTTGCTCAGGCGAGCAAAGCGCTTCGGACGCTGTCCGCGCTGAAAGCGCCGGGACCGTGGCTGCTGGGCGACCAGCTGACGCTGGCCGACCTGCATGCCGCACCGATCATCGGTTATTTCGTCAAGGTCGCCGAGGGGCGAAATCTGCTGGCCGAGTTCCCTGATATCCGGGACTGGTATGCGCGCATTGCGGCTCGGCCGAGCTTCGTGCGGACTGAAAAAATCGGCTGATAAGAGACGTCCGCTGTCCCTCCAACCGTTGCTTTAAATTCAGTCCACTCGCCTACGCCGCTTCGAGTGCCGCCCTTACCGCAGCAATCGCATCATCGGCCTTGGAAGCGTCGGGGCCGCCGGCCTGGGCCATGTCGGGCCGTCCGCCGCCGCCCTGCCCGCCGAGCGCCGCCGAGGCCACTCGGACAAGGTCGACAGCGCTGAAGCGGCCGACGAGGTCGTCGGTGACGGCGACGACGACGCTGGCCTTGTTGTCCTCACCGGAGCCGACGAAGACGACGACGCCGGAGCCGAGCGACGTCTTGCCGGCATCGGCCAGCGGCTTCAAATCCTTCGGTGAGACACCTGAGACCGTCTTGCCGAGGAAGCCGACACCGGCGACCGTCTCATTGGCGGCTGGAGCATCGGCAGACGATCCGCCGCCCAATGCCAGCTTCTTGCGCGCTTCGGTCAGTTCCTTTTCGAGCTTCTTGCGCTCTTCGAGCAGCGTCTCGACGCGCGCCGGTACATCGGCCGGCGAAATCTTCAACACGGCTGCCGTCGCCTTCAAACGCCTGTCCTGCTCGTCGAGATGTTTGCGCGCGGCTTCGCCGGTCAATGCCTCGATGCGGCGCACGCCGGCGGCGACCGCGCTGTCCGATACGACACGCACGAGGCCGATATCGCCGGTCGCCCGGACATGGGTGCCACCGCAGAGCTCGACCGAATAGGGCCGGTTCGCCTTGGCGCCGTGCAAGCCGGTGCCCATCGACACGACGCGCACTTCGTCGCCGTACTTTTCGCCAAACAGCGCCATGGCGCCCTCGGCGATGGCATCGTCGACCGACATCAGGCGCGTGGTCACCGGGCCGTTCTGGACGACGATCTCGTTGGCCATGCGCTCGACCTCTTCGAGGTCTTCGGCCGAAATCGGCTTGTTGTGCGAGATGTCAAAGCGCAGGCGCTCGGGCGCGACCAGCGAGCCCTTCTGCGCGACATGGCTGCCCAGCACTTCGCGCAGCGCCTCATGGATCAGATGCGTCGCGGAATGGTTGGCGCGCAGCCTCGAGCGCCTTGCATGATCGACCTTCAGCTCGA
Organism: Mesorhizobium sp. WSM4833; assembly: GCF_055811095.1. Lineage (NCBI taxonomy): Bacteria > Pseudomonadati > Pseudomonadota > Alphaproteobacteria > Hyphomicrobiales > Phyllobacteriaceae > Mesorhizobium > Mesorhizobium sp. WSM4833. The sequence continues at coordinate 258,188 of NZ_JBVVQG010000006.1, read as the reverse complement.
CAGCCGCGCCCGTCTTGACGGTGCCGCTGGCCACCTTGCCGATATGCACGAACAGCCCGTCGGCCTTCTTCTGCGTATCCGAAACCTCGATCGAGAACCCCTCGCCGGAGATGACGCCGGTGTCGCCCATCTGGCCGCCGGACTCGGCATAGAACGGCGTCTGGTTGACGACGATCGCCACCGCGTCGCCCTTGCCGGCGCCGTCGACAGCCTTGCCGTCCCGGACAAGCGCCTGGATGATGCCTTCCGCAGCTTCAGTCTCATAGCCGAGGAACTCGGTGGTGCCGGCCTTCTCGCGCACCGAGAACCAGATGGTCTCGGTGGCGGCGTCGCCGGACCCGGCCCAATGCTTGCGCGCCTCGGCCTTCTGCTGCTCCATCGCATTGGTGAAGCCGGCAATATCGACCGAGATGCTGCGCTGGCGCAGTGCGTCCTGCGTCAGGTCGAGCGGGAAGCCATAGGTGTCGTAGAGCTTGAAGGCCGTCTCGCCATCCAGCATGTCCCCGGCATGCAGCGTTTCGGTCGCCTCGGAAAGCAGGCCGAGGCCGCGCACCAGCGTCTTGCGAAACCTGGTCTCCTCGAGCTTCAGCGTCTCGGTGATCAACTGTTCGCCGCGCAGCAGCTCCGGATAGGCCTGCCCCATCTCGCGCACCAGCGCCGGCACCAGCTTCCACATCAGCGGTTCGTTGGCACCGAGCAGCTGCGCATGGCGCATGGCGCGGCGCATGATGCGGCGCAGGACGTAGCCCCTGCCTTCGTTCGAGGGCAGCACGCCATCGGCGACCAGGAAGGAGGACGAGCGCAGATGATCGGCAATGACCCGGTAGGAGGCGACCGTCTCCTTGTCGGGACCATGCCCGATCGCGGACGAGGCCGCGTCGATCAGATGACGGAACAGATCGGTCTCGAAGACGCTTTCCACCCCTTGCAGGATGGACGCCATGCGCTCCAGGCCCATGCCGGTGTCGATCGAGGGGCGCGGCAGGTCGATGCGCTCCTCCTTCGTCACCTGTTCATACTGCATGAACACGAGGTTCCAGAATTCCAGGAAACGGTCGCCATCCTCCTCCGGGCTGCCGGGAGGGCCGCCCCAGATGTGCTCGCCGCGGTCGATGAAGATCTCCGAGCACGGCCCGCAGGGTCCGGTGTCGCCCATCGCCCAGAAATTGTCCGAGGTCGCGATGCGAATGATGCGGTCGTCGGAAAAACCGGCGATCTTCTTCCAGAAGCCGGCCGCCTCGTCATCCGTGTGATAGACGGTGACCAGCAGCTTGTCCTTGCTCAGCCCGAATTCCCTGGTGATCAGGTTCCAGGCAAGCTCGATGGCGCGCTCCTTGAAATAGTCGCCGAAGGAGAAGTTGCCGAGCATCTCGAAGAAGGTCAGATGACGCGCGGTGTAGCCGACATTGTCGAGATCGTTGTGCTTGCCGCCGGCGCGAACGCTCTTCTGGGCGGTCGAGGCGCGCGAATAGGGCCGCTTCTCCAGGCCGGTGAAGACGTTCTTGAACTGCACCATGCCGGCGTTGGTGAACATCAGCGTCGGATCGTTGCGCGGCACCAGCGGACTTGACGCGACGATCTCGTGACCCTCCTTGCGGAAGTAGTCGAGAAATGTCGACCGGATTTCGTTCACGCCACTCATGAATGCTGCCTTTTCGGAAGGGCCGCCGGCAAACCGGCGGAAATGGGCTCTGCGTTTTAGAAGATTAGGACTTGGCCTTTTAGCCGCCGCGCTTCACCCTGTCCAGAAACACGGAATTCGTCCAATCCACGGCCTTTGCCGGCCGTTCGAACCGGCCTGTTTTCGCCGCCGAAACGCAAAACCGCCGGCACTGGGCCGGCGGTTTCAAAACGCATTAACGCGGAACTCGATTACTTAAGCCTGAGATAATAGAATGCGATTATGGCCGAACTCCGGCCGACCTCGCGAGTTGTCACATCGCGCCGGATTCCTCCTCGAACCCGTCGTCGCCACCTTCGGAGCCGCCATTCTCAAGGAACTTTTCGGCGATCAGCCCGGCATTCTGTCGGAGCGCCAGCTCGATCTCGCGTGCGGTGTCGGGATTGTCGCGCAGGAACAGTTTGGCATTCTCGCGGCCTTGGCCGAGACGCTGCGAATTGTAGGAGAACCAGGCGCCCGACTTCTCGACCACGCCGGCCTTGACGCCGAGATCGACCAGTTCGCCGGTCTTGGACACGCCTTCACCATACATGATGTCGAACTCGACCACCTTGAAGGGCGGCGCCAGCTTGTTCTTGACCACCTTGACGCGGGTCTGGTTGCCGACGACTTCGTCGCGGTCCTTGACCGAGCCGATGCGGCGGATGTCGAGGCGCACCGATGCGTAGAATTTCAGCGCGTTGCCGCCGGTCGTCGTCTCGGGCGAACCGAACATGACGCCGATCTTCATGCGGATCTGGTTGATGAAGATCACCATGGTGTTGGAGCGCGAGATCGAGGCGGTCAGCTTGCGCAGCGCCTGGCTCATCAGGCGGGCCTGCAGGCCGGGCAGCGAATCGCCCATCTCGCCTTCGATTTCGGCGCGTGGCGTCAGCGCCGCGACCGAATCGACCACCAGCACGTCGATGGCGCCGGAGCGCACCAGCGTGTCGCAGATTTCCAGCGCCTGCTCACCGGTGTCGGGCTGCGAGATCAGCAGGTTTTCGAGATCGACGCCAAGCTTGCGGGCATAGACCGGGTCAAGCGCGTGCTCGGCATCGACGAAAGCGCAGATGCCGCCCTTCTTCTGGGCTTCGGCCACGGTGTGCAGGGCCAGCGTCGTCTTGCCCGAGCTTTCCGGCCCGTAGATCTCGATGATGCGGCCGCGCGGCAGGCCACCGACGCCAAGCGCGATGTCGAGGCCAAGCGAGCCGGTCGGCACCGTTTCGATCTCGACGACCTGCTCGTTCGCGCCGAGCCGCATGATCGAGCCCTTGCCGAAAGCCCGCTCGATCTGCGACAGCGCCGCATCCAGAGCCTTTGATTTGTCCACTGCCTTGTCCTCTACCAGCCGCAAAGAATTCTGAGCCATGATACATCACCCCTTGGTCGTCAATGAAGGCCGGACAATCCGTAATCCCTGCCTATTTGTACCTTTTTTGTTCTCATTTGGCAAGAGGGATCAAATATCTGAAAAACAAGCATTATCCGGATTTGTTCTTTTTTTGTCCAAGGATTCGATCAGGAATGCACCGCACGTTGGGCCAGACGGCTCGGTTGTTTCGACCTGCCGAATCGCCGCCTTGCATGCGAAGCTCGGTCGCACAGCCTAGCGCTTGTGCGGCTGGAATAACAAAGGTCATATCGCCGGCATGCTGAAATCCGCGAAAATACTGGCCGTAGGCGGCGCCCATATCGACCGGCGCGGCCAGGTGTCCGGCGCCTACGTGCCCGCCGCCTCCAATCCGGGCACGATGCGCGAGGATGTCGGCGGCGGCGTCTTCAACGCCTTGCGCAGTGCCGTGCGGCGCGGCGTCTCCGCGTCGCTGATGTCGGTTCGCGGCGGCGATCCCGCTGCCGACACCGTTTCGCGAGCCATCGCCGAGGCAGGCATTGCCGACCTGTCGGCGGTTTTCCTCGACCGCACGACGCCGAGCTACACGGCGCTGATCGACAGCGAAGGCGAACTGATCGTCGGCTTTGCCGACATGGCGCTCTACGACCTGGCGTTTCCCAAGCAGATCAGGCGCTCCAAGGTGCGGGAGGTGATCGCTGCCGCAGATGCCGTCTTCTGCGACGCCAACCTGCCGACGACGGCGCTGGAGCGGCTGGTCGCGCTCGCCGCGGGCAAGCCGGTTTTCGCGATTGCCATTTCGCCGGCCAAGGTGGTGCGGTTGCTACCGGTGCTGAAGGAGCTTTCGCTGGTCTTCATGAACCGCCGCGAGGCCATGGCGCTGGCCGGCGTCGCCGCGAATGCCACGGAGCGCGAGGTCGTCGACGGGTTGCGATGCAGCGGCCTCGTCAGCGGCGTGGTGACGGCAGGCGGCGGGCCCATGCTGGGCTTCGATGAAGCCGGCGCCTTCTCTATCCTGCCGCCGCCACCAAGAAAAGTCGCCGACGTCACCGGCGCCGGCGATGCGCTGGCGGGCGCAACGGTCGCTGCCTTGCTGCGAGGACTGCCGTTGCGGGCAGCTCTGCGCGAAGGCATTGCCGGGGCGACGCTTGCCATCGAAAGCGCCGCCGCCGTTCCGGAGTTCACCGCGGCGAGCTTCGCGCAAGCGTTGGCTCTTGTGCCGGATGCCAGGGAAATGGCATGAGACCGGCGAATTCATAGTGCCGCGATGTTGCCGAGCGTCCGACGGACGCGCCGCATTCCGGATAGGAGACCTTGATGACCCCTGAGACCGCCCGCCCCTTCATCGATGTCCACGCGCCGGTGGCGCAGGCCCTGGCCGACGGCCGGCCGGTGGTGGGGCTGGAAAGCACCATCATCACCCATGGCATGCCCTACCCCGACAATGGCGCCATGGCGGCCGATGTCGAAAAGATCATCAGCGATGGCGGCGCCGTGCCGGCGACGATCGCCGTGGTTGGCGGCCGCATCAAGATCGGGCTTTCGGACGGCGAGCGCGAATCGCTGGCGATGACGGGCGACGCCATGAAGCTGTCGCGCGCCGATCTCGGTTTTGCCGTGGCGCAAGGGCGCACCGGTGGCACCACGGTCGCCGCCACCATGATCGCGGCGCATATGGTCGGCATAAAAGTGTTCGCCACCGGCGGTATCGGCGGTGTGCACAAGGGCGCCGAAAAGAGCTTTGACATTTCCGCCGATCTCGACGAGCTGGCGCGCACCCCGGTGATTGTCGTCTCAGCCGGTGCCAAGGCCATCCTCGACATCGAAAAGACGCTGGAGGTGCTGGAAACGCGCGGCGTGCCGGTGATCGGCCATGGCTGCGAGACGATGCCGGCCTTCTGGTCCAGGCAATCGCCGTTCCGCGCGCCGCTGACCTTGCACGAGCCGGAAGAGATCGCGCATTTCTACCAGACGCGGGCAGCACTTGGGCTTGCTGGCGGCATGCTGATTGCCAATCCTGTGCCGGAAAACGAGGAAATCCCGGCTGCGGAGATGGCGGGCTATATCGACGCCGCGCAGAAGGCCGCCGAAGCGCTCAACGTGACCGGCAAGGCGGTGACGCCGTTCCTGCTGGGAAAAATCCTCGAACTGACCGGCGGCAGGAGCCTGAAGACCAACATCGCGCTGGTGGAAAACAATGCAAGGTTGGCGGCGAGGATAGCCAGGGCTCTGTAGGGTGGGATAGGCGTTCGGCAATGCACGGCTAAACGCAACCGCCGCGTTCCTTCTCGCGCCCCCCTCTGTCCTGCCGGACATCTCCCCCTCAAGGGGGGAGATTGGAAGCTTCGGCGCTCCGTTCATTCCTTCACCATCGAAAGATTGGCGAAGGTCGCGATGACGTCCGATCTCCCCCTTGAGGGGGAGATGTCCGGCAGGACAGAGGGGGGGTTAACTCGCGCCAGCGCCCCAAGGCTGGCGTCACTTCCCCGCCCGCCGCCCCGCCTCATACGCCCGGCGTGCCCAGACCGTCATCTCGTCGGGATCATCAAAAGCGCTGTCGGGAACGCTCCAGTAGGGCATGGCGACCAGCTTGCCGTGGCGCGAGCCGGTATAGGTCCATTGCGTGCAGCCGGCGGCCTCGAACTCGGGGGCGCTTTGCTCGTCGGCTTTCAACAGCAATTCGCCGCGCAGCACGATGGCGACGATGACGCCGTCGAAATAGATGCCCTTGCCGCCGAACAGTTTGCGGATGCTGACAGGGCCGAGACCCTCGAACAGTTCGGCGATGCGTTCATTGTCCATGCCGCGATCATGTCACCGGCATCTGGCCTTGTCATCGCCGCAACCAAAATCATGCTGACAGGTTGAGAGAGGTATCGGAGTTTTCCCGCCATGCCGCTTCTGCTGGAAGGGTCCTGTCGCTGCAATGCCGTGCGTTTCGAGGTGGAAAGCCACACGCCGGCGCCGTTCATGCTGTGCTACTGCTCCATCTGCCGCAAGCAGCAGGGCGGCGGCGGGTTTGCCATCAATCTCGGTGCCGACAACGAGACACTGAACATCAGGGGCAAGCGCAGCCTCGGCGTCTTTCGGGCGGAGATCGAGGACGACGAGCATCCGCATTGCGAAATCTCAACCGGCGAGCGCAATTTCTGCAAGAAATGCGGCTCAGCCCTTTGGCTCTACGATCCGACATGGCCGGAACTGGTGCACCCCTTCGCCTCAGCGATCGACAGCGATTTACCCATTCCGCCGAGCCGAGTGCACCTGATGCTGAAATACAAAGCGAACTGGGTGGAGCCGGTGGTTGGCAAGCACGACAAGGTCTTCGACGTCTATCCCGAGGAATCGATCGCCGATTGGCACAAGCGGACGGGCATGTGGGTGGAGTGAGTTTCTTCGCCCCGTTTACGGGGAGGTGAGGAGTGATCCGCGCAGCGAACGAAAAGCCAATTGCTTGGATTTTCTAACGACGTACGCCGGCAGGCTGGGCGGAGCTAACTCTGGAAAGGCTGGCGCTGCCCCTCATCCGTCACTTCGTGACACTTTCTCCGCGTAAACGGGGCGAAGAAAAAATCAGGCCGAAGCGCGTGCCTCTGCCAGTGCCTTCAGGTCGGCCGGCTTCAGTTCGACGGATTCGCCGCAGCCGCAGGCCGAGCTCTGGTTCGGGTTGTGGAAGGTGAAGCCGGTGCGCAGCGTCGTCTGCTCGAAATCCATCTCGGTGCCGAACAGGAATAGCGCAGCCTCGGGCGCGACATAGACATGAGCGCCGTCGCGCTCGATATGGTCGTCCTTGGTGTTGGGCTCGGTCACCAGATCGACCGTATATTCCATGCCGGCGCAGCCGCCCTTCTTGATGCCGAGGCGGATGCCATGCGCGTTGTCGCGGGTGGCGACGATCTCGCGCACCCGGTCGGCGGCCTTTTCGGTCATGGTGATGACGGCGAAGCGTCCCATTCTTTTTCCTTCCATTCCATGCAGGTTCAAGGCCTGCCGAATGATTCCTCACCTAAAATGGTGAAGTTTTATCCATGGCGCAAGTGCACCAGCCTCTGTCGGGCTAGTACCAACCCACCGCCACCTGCGCCTCTTCCGACATGCGGTCGGCCGACCAGGGCGGGTCGAAGGTCATGTTGACCTCGACGCCGGACACGCCTTCGACGGCGCCGACGGCATTTTCGACCCAGCCGGGCATTTCGCCGGCGACAGGGCAGCCGGGAGCGGTCAGCGTCATGTCGATCTTGACCGAGCGATTGTCCTCGATGTCGATCTTGTAGATGAGGCCGAGCTCGTAGATATCGGCCGGGATTTCCGGATCGTAGACCGTCTTCAGCGCCGATACGATGTCGTCGGTCAACCGCGCCAGTTCGTCGGCTGGGATGGCCGATCCCGAAACCAGCGCATTGGGCGCGGTTTCCGGAGTGGTCTCGGCAGCGATGCTTGCATCATCCATGGTCGTCACCCAAAAAAACGTCATCCGAAGAATTTGCGCGCTTTTTCAAGCGCCTCGGCCAAAGCGTCGACTTCGGCCCTGGTATTATACATGCCGAACGATGCCCTGCATGTGGAGGTTACGCCGAAACGTTTCAACAGCGGCTGGGCGCAATGGGTGCCCGCGCGGACTGCAACGCCCTGTCTGTCTATCACCATCGACACGTCGTGCGCATGAATGCCTTGCAGTTCGAACGAGATGATGGCGCCCTTGCCGGGCGCATCGCCGAAGATGCGCAGCGAATTGATGGCGCGCAGCCGCTCATGCGCATAGTTCTTAAGGTCTTCCTCATGCGCGGCGATGCGCTCGCGGCCGATCGTTTCCATATAGTCGAGCGCGGCACCCAGTCCGATCGCCTGCACGATCGGCGGCGTGCCGGCTTCGAAACGATGCGGCGGCTCGTTGTAGGTGATGATGTCTTCCGTCACCTCCTCGATCATCTCGCCACCGCCCATGAAGGGGCGCATGCCCTGGAGAATGTCCTTCTTGCCGTAGAGCACGCCGATGCCCGAAGGGCCATAAACCTTGTGCCCGGTGAAGACGAAGAAGTCGCAGTCGAGATCCTGCACATCGATCGGCATATGCACGGCGCTCTGGCTGCCGTCGACGAGGACGGGAATTCCACGCGCATGCGCGATGCGCACGATTTCCTTGATCGGCGTCACCGTGCCCAGCGCATTCGACATCTGCGTGACGGCGACCAGTTTGGTGCGGTCGGTCAGCCGTTTTTCGAATTCCTCGATGTGGAAGACGCCGAGATCGTCGACCGGCACCCAGACCAGCTTGGCGCCCTGCCGCTCTCGGATGAAATGCCAGGGAACGATGTTGGAGTGGTGCTCCATGATCGACAGCACGATCTCGTCGCCCTCGCCGATGTTGGGCATGCCATAGCCATAGGCCACGGTGTTGATGGCCGAGGTCGTGTTCGAGGTGAAGATGATGTTGTCGGTGCTTGGCGCGTTGAGGAAACGGCGTACCGTTTCGCGCGCCTTTTCGTAGGCGTCGGTCGCGGCGTTGGACAGGAAATGCAGGCCGCGATGGACGTTGGCGTATTCCTGGCTGTAGGCGTACTGGATAGCGTCGAGCACCACCTGCGGCTTCTGTGCCGAGGCGCCATTGTCGAGATAGACCAGCTTCTTGCCATAGACTTCCCGCGACAGGATCGGGAAATCGCGGCGGATCGCTTCGACGTCGTAGAAATCTCCGATCTTGCCCGGTGCGTTCATCAGGTCACCCGTGTGCCAGGAACCAGCCGTCGAGCCGCGCTTCCAGCGCTTCGACGATCGCCTCGTCGTCCAGTTCCTCGATCACCTCGGCGACGAAGGCCTTCACGAGCAGCCCCCGCGCGCTTTTCTCGTCGACGCCGCGCGCCATCAGGTAGAACAGATGATCGTGGTCGATCTCGGTGACCGTCGCGCCATGGCCGCAAATCACGTCGTCGGCGAAGATTTCAAGCTCCGGCTTGGTCGAGAACTCGCCGTCGTCCGACAGCAACAGCGTGTTGCATGCCATCTTGGCGTTGGTCTTCTGCGCATATTGATGGACGTTGATGCGGCCCTGAAACACGCCGCGCGCCTTGCCCGTCACCACGTTGCGGATGATCTCCGTCGAGGTCGTGTGCGGCACGGCGTGGTCGAGAACCATGGTCACGTCGGTATGGGTGTCGCCGGCCAGGAGGTTGATGCCGCGCAGCTTGAAATCGGCGCCTTCGCCAGTCGTCCTGACCATGATCTCCTGGCGCACCAGTCTGCCGCCGGCGTTCATGACGAACAGCGTCAGCTTGGCATTCTTGCCGATATGGGCCTTGAACTGCGCCAGATGCGTCGCCGTTTCCGGCTGTTCCTGGACGATCAGCCACGTCACCTCGGCGCCTTCGCCGAGCACGAGCTGGCTGACCGAGCTGCCCAGGGCAGCGCCGTCACCCGTCTGCCGTTCGACGATGACGGCCTTGGCGCCGGCGCCGACGCGCACTGGCAGGCGCACATGGGTCTGGCCGCCGGCCTGCAGGTTCTGCAGCTCGACCGGCTTTTCGAGTTCCACGCCATCGGCGATGTCGACAAAATATCCGTCGGCGACGAAAGCCGTGTTCAGCGCGCCGATGGCGTCGTCGCTGCCATAGGGATCGAGCCCAGTTGCTGCGCTGCCGTCGACCAGCTTTTCCGACAGGCGCTGGAAAGAGACGCCTTCAAGAACCGGCACTTTGGCGTCGGACTTGCCGTTCAGGATCGACACCACAGTGGAACCGTCAACGATCGGCGCAATGGCTTTGGCCATGGCGGCAGGGTCGAAGTCCGGCACGGTATTCAGCAACCGGCGCAGGTCGGTGTAGTGCCAGGATTCGACGCGCCGCGTCGGCAGGCCGTGCTTGATCGTCTCGATGGCGTCGTCGCGCTTCAGCATCACCGCGCCGTCACCCGGCAGCAGCGACAGCCGGTCGCCGAACGCGTCGATCAACGCTGTTTCGGCCGGTGTCCGCTGCGGTTGTGTGTGCATGTTCATCGGTATTACCTCTGGCATCTCACGCGGCTTCGCCGATCACGCCGGCGTAGCCGTTGGCTTCCAGGTCAAGCGCCAGCGACTTGTCGCCCGACTTGATAACCTGGCCCTTGTAGAGCACGTGCACGGTGTCGGGCACGATGTGCTCAAGCAGGCGCTGGTAGTGGGTGATGACCAGGAACGCCCGGTCCGGCGCGCGCAGCGCGTTGACGCCGTCGGACACGATCTTCAGCGCATCGATGTCGAGGCCGGAATCGGTCTCGTCGAGCACGCACAATTTCGGCTCCAGCAATTTCATCTGCAGGATCTCGGCGCGCTTCTTCTCGCCGCCGGAAAAGCCGACATTAAGCGGCCGCTTCAGCATCGCCATGTCCATGCTGAGCGAGGCGGCGGCTTCCTTCACGCGCTTCAAAAATTCCGGAATCTTCAGCGGCTCCTCGCCACGCGCCTTGCGTTGCTCGTTCATCGCCACCTTCAGGAATTCCATGGTGGCGACGCCCGGTATCTCCATCGGATACTGGAAGGCGAGGAAAATGCCTGACGTGGCGCGCTCGGCCGGATCCATTTCGAGGATCGACTGGCCGTTGTAGAGGATGTCGCCTTCGGTCACCTCATAGTCCTCGCGGCCGGCAAGGATGTAGGACAGCGTCGATTTGCCCGAGCCGTTCGGCCCCATGATCGCGGCAACCTCGCCGGCTTTCACCGTCAGGTTCAGACCGCGGATGATTTCGGTGCCGTCATCGACGATGCGGGCGTGCAGGTTTCTGATTTCAAGCATTTTATCGTTTCCTGAATATCTGTCCGGTCAGCCGACCGAGCCCTCAAGCGAGATCCCAATAAGCTTCTGCGCTTCGACCGCGAATTCCATCGGCAGTTGCTGGATGACGTCCTTGACGAAGCCGTTGACGATCAGCGCGATCGCTTCCTCTTCAGGGATACCGCGCTGCATGACGTAGAACTTCTGGTCCTCGGAAATCTTCGACGTCGTCGCTTCGTGCTCGAACTGCGCCGTCGAATTCTTGGCTTCCATGTAGGGCACGGTGTGCGCGCCGCACTGGTCGCCGATCAGCAGGGAATCGCAGTTGGTGAAGTTGCGGGCGTTGGTCGCCTTGCGGTGCGCCGAGACCTGGCCGCGATAGGTGTTCTGCGAGAAGCCGGCGGCGATGCCCTTGGAGATGATGCGGCTCGACGTGTTCTTGCCGAGGTGGATCATCTTGGTGCCGCTGTCGACCTGCTGATAACCGTTCGAGACAGCGATCGAATAGAACTCGCCCGAGGAATCGTCGCCGCGCAGGATGCAGCTCGGATATTTCCAGGTGATCGCCGAGCCGGTCTCGACCTGCGTCCACGAGATCTTCGAGCGATCGCCACGGCAGTCGCCGCGCTTGGTGACGAAATTGTAGATACCGCCCTTGCCCTCGGCGTCGCCGGGATACCAGTTCTGCACCGTCGAATATTTGATCTCGGCATCGTCGAGCGCCACCAGTTCGACGACGGCAGCATGCAGCTGGTTCTCATCGCGCTGCGGCGCCGTGCAGCCTTCGAGATAGGAGACGTAAGCCCCCTCCTCGGCGATGATCAGCGTGCGCTCGAACTGGCCGGTGTTCTTCTCGTTCATGCGGAAATAGGTCGACAGCTCCATCGGGCAGCGCACGCCCTTGGGCACGAAGACGAACGAGCCGTCGGTGAACACGGCCGAATTCAGCGTGGCGTAATAATTATCGGAGGTCGGCACGACCGAGCCGAGATACTTCTTCACCAGTTCGGGATGCTCGCGGATGGCTTCCGAGATCGAGCAGAAGATGACGCCGGCCTGCGCCAGCTCCTTCTTGAAGGTGGTGACGACGGAAACGGAATCGAACACGGCGTCGACGGCGACGCGGCCCGATTTGTAGACATTGTCGCTGACTTCCTCGAGTTCCGAGGCGTCGGTCTTCTGCACGCCGGCGAGGATTTCCTGCTCGCGCAGCGGAATACCCAGCTTCTCGTAGACCTTCAAGAGTTCGGGATCGACATCGCTGAGCGAGGTCGGGCCGGGCGTGCTCTTGGGCGCCGCGTAGAAGTAGATGTCCTGGAAATCGATCTTGGGATAGTGGACGCGCGCCCAGGTCGGCTCGTCAAGCGTCAGCCAACGGCGATAGGCTTCCAGACGCCATTCCAGCATCCAGGACGGTTCGTCCTTCTTGGCCGAAATGAAACGGATAATGTCTTCGCTGAGGCCTTTGGGGGCCTTATCCATCGCGATTTCGGTCTGGAATCCATATTTATATTGGTCGACGTCGATCTTTCGGACCCGATCGATCGTGTCCTGCACAGCAGGCATATGCGTTCTCCATCCACGCCGGGGTCAAGGCCCGACAGTTTTCAAACTATGGCACCGCCAAAACGAACCCCAAAAAGGCGCTTGCGGCAGCGTAAGTTTCATATAGTGCGCTTCGACCGGAAATTCACCCGGCCAGCATGAAACGCACGGCTCTACCAGGCCGAATGGCCCAAATCATTTTCGTCAAGCATCGGATTTTCCCGAAAACCGCTACGCGCTTTTCGGTCCGATGCCCCAACCGCTCACGCGGCTTTTTCTCTATCCGCCCGACGCGCGGCGATTCCCGTCAGCGCAACGCGAAACAACTCGATGTCTTCCGCGCCCGTCGCCGGACCGATCGACACGCGCAAGGCGCCAAGGCTGTCACCGTATCCCATGGCTTTCAGCACATGGCTCGGTCCGACCTTGCCCGACGAACAGGCAGAGCCGGCCGACAGCGCTACACCGGCCAGGTCGAAGGCGATCTGCGCGGTTTCGGCTTTGACGCCCGCAATAGCGAAGAATGCCGTATTGGCAAGCCTTGGCGCACCGGTTCCGAAGATTTCCGCGTCCGGCACCAGCGTTTTCACGATGGCCTCGATCTCGTCGCGGCGCCGGCGCACCGCATCTATGGCCGGCAATCCGGCCAGGGCCTCGCGGGCGGCCGCGCCAAAACCGGCAATGGCAGCGAGGTTTTCAGTCCCGCCGCGATGGCCCTTTTCCTGACCGCCGCCATTGATCAACGGCTTCGGCATCATCAGATCCGAAGCCGCGACGATGGCGCCGACGCCCTTGGGACCACCGATCTTGTGCGAGGACAGAATCAGATAATCGGCGTAACCCGCTGATAGATCGATCGAAACACGCCCGGCGGCCTGCACGGCGTCGACCATGAGGATGCCGCCCGCCGCCTTGACGATCCCGGCGATGCGATCGATCGGCTGGATGACGCCGGTCTCGTTGTTGGCGGCGTGGATGGCAACCAGCGGCAGGCCTTCGCTCTTGTCATGACCACTGAGCGCTGCCGCCAAAGCGTCGAGATCGGCGATACCGTTGGCGTCGACGCCGATCCGGTTTACCTGCACTGCCGGGAAATGTCCGCCGTTCAACAGGCAGGGATGATCGGCCTCCGACACGTAAAGCCGGCTCATGCGCACCGTGCCGCGCCCCATCTGCCAGTCGGGTGACAGCAGCGTCGAGGCTGCTTCCGTGGCACCGGAGGTGAACACGACGTGCTCGGGCTTGGCGTTGACGAGCGCCGCCACGTCGCGCCTTGCGGTCTCGATCAGACGGCGGGCCGCCCGCCCCTCGGCGTGAACCGATGACGGATTGGCGGCGACATCGAGCGCCGCGACCATAGCTTCGCGGGCCGCGGCAAGCAGCGGCGCACTGGCATTGTAGTCGAGATAGGCGCGTTTTGCGGCCATTTTCGTCCGTCAAGTCCCGTCAGAAGCCATTCCGCTGTCGTATGGCGTTATTTCCTTGAAATTCCAAGGCGAGCCGTCCTATTTACGCGGCTTGCGGCGCGGGTGGCCCGGCTCGATGTCTTGCCACTCAGTTTTGAACAATTCTAAACTAGCTTCTAAGAAGACGCTCGCCCTGCGTCAAGGCCAGAGGAAACGTTCCAGGCACCGCGCATTCGTATACCCAAGTGGAGTATTTTATGCCTGAGGTCATTTTCACCGGTCCTGCCGGCCGCCTGGAGGGTCGCTACCAGCCTTCCAAGGAAAAGAGCGCGCCGATTGCCATCGTCCTGCACCCGCACCCGCAATTCGGCGGCACGATGAACAACAAGATCGTCTACGACCTCTTCTACATGTTCCAGAAGCGGGACTTCACCACGCTTCGCTTCAATTTCCGCGGCATCGGCCGCAGTCAGGGCGAATTCGACCACGGCACCGGCGAGTTGTCGGATGCCGCTGCGGCGCTGGATTGGGTGCAGTCGCTGCATCCCGATTCCAAGAGCTGCTGGGTCGCCGGCTACTCGTTCGGATCCTGGATCGGCATGCAGCTTCTGATGCGCCGGCCCGAGATCGAAGGCTTCATCTCGATCGCGCCGCAGCCCAACACCTATGATTTCTCGTTCCTGGCGCCCTGCCCGTCATCGGGCCTGATCATCCATGGCGATGCCGACAAGGTGGCGCCGCCAAAGGATGTGCAGGGCCTGGTCGACAAGCTGCACACGCAGAAGGGCATCACCATCACCCAAAAGACGTTGCCCGGCGCCAACCATTTCTTCTCCAACGATGCCGACCTGCTGCTCGAGGAATGCGCCGACTATCTCGACCGCCGGCTGGCCGGCGAATTGTCGGATCCGCGGCCGAAGCGGCTGAGATAAGCAAAGAAAGCAGGGACGGCGATGTACGAACCTCCTCATTTCAGGGAAACGCGGCCGGAAATCCTGCACGGGCTGATCCGGACGCATCCGCTGGGCCTGTTGATTTCCAACGGGCCCGATGGGCCGGTCGCCAACGCCATCCCGTTCCTGCTCGACCCGGAAATCGGGCCGAACGGCCGGCTGCGCGCCCATCTGGCGCGGGCCAACCCGCAATGGCGCCTGTTGGCCGACAACCCGGCGTCACCCGTGCTGATCGTCTTCCAGGGCAGCGATGCCTATGTGACGCCGTCCTGGTACGAGACCAAGCGCGAGACCGGCAAGGTGGTGCCGACCTGGAATTATGCCATCGTGCAGGTTCGCGGCACCGTCAAGGTGATGGATGATCAGGACTGGCTGGCGCAGCAGATCGCCGATCTGACCGTCTCCCAGGAAGGCGCCCGCGCCGCGCCCTGGGCGGTGACCGATGCGCCGGAGCCCTTCATCCAGTCGCAGATCAAGGGCCTTATCGGGCTGGAAATCGAGATCAGCGAAATCCACGGCAAGTGGAAGGTCAGCCAGAACCGGCCGGTCGCCGATCGCGTCGGCGTTGCGCAGGGGCTCGAAAGCGAAGACCACCAATCGCCCGGCATGGCCGACCTGGTCAGATCCTATGGCGGACTGGACGGCAACTGAACTTCGAATGCTCAGGCAGCCTTCCTTGTCGGTCCGATCAGCCGAAAAGTTCTCTTGCGGACCGGCAGTCCCGACGGCGTCGGCCGGAAGATGAAGCCGAGCCGGGCAAAGACCAGCCCGCAGGCAAGCGCGAAACCGCAGCCAAGGCCGAAGCCGGCGACGGTGTCACTGGGATAGTGCGCGCCAACGAAGATACGGGTCGAGGCGATGCAGGCGGTGATCGCCAGGGCGATGTACCAGCGCCGCGGAAACAACAGCAAAGCGACCCCGAACACCGCGCCCATTGTCGTACCATGGCCGGACGGAAAGCCGGCGAAGCGCGCATCGAACGCGAAGGGGTGCAGGGTCAGCACGCCAAAGTCCTCGTAATAGAGCGGGCGAGCCCGGCCAATGGCATATTTCAACACATTGACGGCGATCCCCGACAGGCCGGTGGCGCACAGCACCAGAAAAGCCAGGCAGGTCCAGTTGTAGAGCAGCATCAGCGAGCGCCGCGACAGGCTTCGCCAATCCGTCAGGTTCGCGGCGACAAGCAGAAGCACTGAGGGAATGATATACCAGCCTCCCAGGCCGAACTGGGTGAAAAAGTCGGCAGTCCGGGCAAATCCCGCCGACCACTTGCCGTGAAGCATTCCGGCCGGAGTGTCGAGACGAACAAACGCCGCCGCCGTCAGCAAGACCCAGACCAGCACCCAGACCGACCACAAAATATTCGGGTATCTGGCCGGCCGGGTGGCAAGGCGGCTTTTGGCGATCTGCATCGTATCGCGAAAGTTGTCGAGCGACCGGCGCCCTATGCCAAGGAGCAGGCTCGAAACGGGCGGGCGTGATTTCACCAGCATAGGAAATTCGACCCCATTGTTGCCGTCATGGGCATCGGCGAGCCGTCACTGGCTTACACGATAGAGGCCGAGCGACAGTTTGTCTCCCGACGAATAGTTGAGGCCGTCGACCTCGGCAACGCGGCTCGCCGACTTGCCTTGCGCCTCCAACAGGCCATTCAGCTTCTGCTCGTCGCCGATTTGTGCCAGCGCCAGCGCGCAGGCCGGATCGCCGAGCAGATGCTTGGCGACGCCATCGACATCGGTCAGGACCGTCTTGGTGCCGACCAGGAACACCAGGCTCGGCTCGTGATATTCCGCTGAGGCGAGCACCGTGGTGTCGCAAGGCCTGTTGGCCTGGACTGCCGCCTCGATCGCCGGGCTCAGCCAGATCGGTTTCAGCGAAGGCGCGATGACGCCGAACAACAATCCATAGGTGATGCCGGCGCAGACCGCGATGGCGCCGATGCGGGAGAGCGGCACTTGCAGCTGTCGCGAAAAAGCGAAATACCCTGCCGCCAGCGCCGCCGCGGCGGCCGGGATGCTCAACCAGGAAAAGGAGCCGGTGAGATAGATCGGCGCTCCGACGCAGACCGCCGCCAGGCCAAGGCTGACCACGGCAAGACCGAATGCGGTCGACCACCACAACCAGTCCTGCCAGCGCCTGAGCGGCGCATTCGCCTCCTGCGGCGACAATGTCAGCAGCCAGCCGATCAGCAGCGCCATGCCGGGATAGGCTGGCAGGACATAGTGCGGCAGCTTGGTCGGGATCAGCTCGAATACCAGCCAGAACGGAATGTACCAGGCGAGGCAGAAACGCAGCCGGGGATCGTCGCGCAGACGGTTGAGGGCCTGCAGCCCGGCGCCGACCGCGATCAGGCCGAACGGCCACATGAACAAGGAATAGGTCAGCATGTAGAAACCGGGCGGCAGGCCGTGCGATTCCTCGCCCGAGGCGACCTTGGCCATCATGTCCTTGCCGACGGCATCGCTGAGAAAGGTGCCGCCGCTCTTCCAGGTGATGAGGGCGACCCAGGGCAACACGATGAGCACCACCAGAGCGACACCGCGCACCAGCTTCAGCTTCAGGAGCCAGCGCCAGTCGCGCTCGAAGGCAAACAGGGCGGCGACCGTGAGCAACGACAGGAGCGGAGCCACCGGCCCCTTGATAAGGATTCCAAGGCCTTGAGCGGCCCAGAATATCCACGGCAGATGGGCGGCTACCGGTTCGTTGCGGCGCGATGCCAGATAGATCTGGGCGAGCGCGCCTTGCGCCGCCACGCAGCAGGCCAGCAGCATGGCGTCGGTCTTGGCGTCACGGCCCTCGAAGGCGGTGGCGAAGATCGCCGCCATCATCAGGCCGGCGGCGAGACCGGCATTGGCCCCGAACAGCTTCGTGCCCGTCCAGGCGATGCCGACGACGGCCAAGGCAATGCCAAGCATGGAGACGAGGCGGTAGACCCAGATCGGCGCCGCCGCCCCCTCGCCGCTCAGCGCCACGGCCGCCGATTGCAGCCAGTAGATGCCGATCGGCTTCTTGTAGCGCGAGGCATCCTGAAAACGGATGTCGACATAGTCGGAGGTTTCGACCATCTGCTTGGTGGCCTGGACAAAACGGGATTCGTCGCGGTCGATGGGTGGAAGGCTCGCCAGTCCGCTGAACGTCATCAGCATGCTGAACAGAAAGAGAAAAAGATAGTTCCTGTTCATCGCGGAGCTTTCCGGATCTGATCTGCGGGATGGCCCCGTCGCGGCGCCTCAGGCCCTGCCCTGCGCGGCGCCTCAATACGCCAGCCCAAACGACGAAGCAAGGATTCGCAAACGCCCTCCGCGCGGGCTGCAAACCGGAAAGCACTTTTGCTGATGCTGGACCTTTGTCTGGCGCGATCAGTCGCAAAACCGGAAAGCACTTTTGCTGATCGCGCTTGGATGCTAAACGCGCGCGTTCATGCACGCCTGAGCCACAGCGGCCGGACGCTTTCGGGAATAGAAAAAATGCCTGCCTTCAAATCGGATTTCCTGCGCACGATGAGCGAGCGCGGTTTCATCCACCAGACTTCGGATGATGCCGGTCTCGACAATATCTTCGCCAAGGAGACTGTGACCGCCTATATCGGCTTCGACGCGACCGCCAAGAGCCTGCACGCCGGCTCGCTGATCCAGATCATGATGCTGCACTGGCTGCAGCAGACCGGTCATCGGCCGATCGCGCTGATGGGCGGCGGCACCTCGATGATCGGCGACCCGTCGTTCAAGGATGAGGCGCGCAAGCTTTTGACCCCGCAGGACATCGAAGACAATCTTGCCGGTATCCGCCGCAACTTCATGCCCTACCTCAAATTCGGCAGCGGTCCCAACGACGCCATCATGGTCAACAACGCCGATTGGCTGATGGAGATCAACTACGTCAATTTCCTGCGCGATGTCGGTCGTCACTTTTCCGTCAACCGCATGCTGGCGTTCGATTCCGTCAAGCTGCGGCTCGATCGCGAGCAGTCGCTGTCGTTCCTCGAATTCAACTACATGATCCTGCAGGCCTATGATTTCGTCGAGCTCTACAAGCGTCTCGGCTGCCGCCTGCAGATGGGCGGCTCCGACCAGTGGGGCAACATCATCAACGGCATCGATCTCGGCCGCCGCATGGAGGACGCGCAGCTCTATGCACTGACCACGCCGCTGCTCACCACCTCGTCGGGCGCCAAGATGGGCAAGTCGGCTTCGGGCGCGGTCTGGCTCGACGCGGAGATGCTGAGCCCCTACGAATTCTGGCAGTACTGGCGCAACACCGAGGATGCCGACGTCGCCCGCTTCCTGAAGCTCTACACGACGCTGCCGCTGGACGAAGTGGCGCGGCTCGAGCGGCTCGGCGGATCCGAGATCAATGAGGCCAAGAAGATCCTCGCCACCGAGATCACCGCCCTGCTGCACGGCCGCGCGGCCGCCGAGCAAGCCAGCGATACGGCGCGCAAGACGTTCGAGGAAGGCGCGCTCGCGGAGTCGCTGCCGACCGTCGAGGTCGACAGGACAGCGCTCGAAACCGGCGTCGGCATCCTGTCGCTGCTGG
Source organism: Mesorhizobium sp. WSM4833 (assembly GCF_055811095.1). NCBI lineage: Bacteria > Pseudomonadati > Pseudomonadota > Alphaproteobacteria > Hyphomicrobiales > Phyllobacteriaceae > Mesorhizobium > Mesorhizobium sp. WSM4833. The sequence goes on along the minus strand of NZ_JBVVQG010000006.1, from coordinate 238,992 downwards.
TCACCGCCGGACTGGCGGCGTCGAACGGCGAAGCGCGGCGGCATGTGCAGGGCGGCGCCGTGCGCCTGAACGACGAGCCGGTGAGCGACGAGCGCCGGCTGGTGACCCCTCAGGATTTGAGTCCGGAAAACGTCGTAAAGCTTTCCTTGGGAAAGAAAAAACACATTCTGATACGGCCGATTTGAACTCGGTCACCGATACTCAAAAATCGACCTGAATATTCCGGGCGCGATCACCGACAGCGGATTGATGTCCAGCAACGGCTTGTTGGCGTTGCCCTTGAGCCGGTAGGTGACGCCGATCAGGCCACGGTCGCGGCCATTGCCGAGCAGCGCGCCAACGATGGGCAATTCGCCGAAGATGCGATTGAGGCCATAGACCGGCATGAACGTGCCGGTCATGTCCATGTTGTTGTTCTGGTCGTAGAGCGTCCCCTGGAACGTCGTGCCGATGCGCGGTCCGCGCAGCACGCCATTGGCCAGTTTCAGATAGCCGCTGCCCTTGTCGATCTCGGCGTAGCCGCGTTCGAACTTCACCCGCGACGTGTCCAGCTTGCCCTTGACCGCCTGGTTGAGGCTGCGGTTGTCGCCGGCCGGCGTGGTCGAGACGATGGAGGCGAGCTTCGGTTCGTTGACGACGAAAAAGTTGCTGGTGTCGACCTTGCCCTTGAGCGATCCGTCGCTCGGCCCGGCCAGTGCGAGCGTGATCACGCCGCCTTCCATATGTTCGTAGATGTTGAGGAACCTCAGGATGGCGCCGGCGTCCGCGGACTGCATGTTGAGCGTGCGCCGGCCGGCGCCGGTCGTGTTGCTGATCGATATGGCCGCACCTGAACTGGCCGTGGCGCTGACCTTCAGCCCGTTCACCCGCGAGCCGGCCGCGCTGTAGTCGAGCTTCAGATTGGACAATTGCTCGTCGTGGAAACCGGTCAGCCGGTCGACATCGGCGCTGACGGAAATGGCGTCGGAACCGGTGGTTTTGGTAGCCGTGTCGACGTCGGAGGTGAACTGCTTGATGAGCGAGCGGGCATCGAGCGCATTGCCCGATATGTCGACCGCATAGCCCTTGCCGGACCGCTTCACCGACACAGCAACGTCGTCGCCTCTGTTCAAGGTGACCTTGCTGAACCGCGCCGACGACAAGGCGCCATTGACCAGCACGATGCTGCCGTCGACGGAGAACGTCTTTCCGTCGAGATTGAAATCGGACAGCGTCGTGGTGTCGCCGGACTTGGTCATGACGAAGGTGACGTTGGCGGGCACCCCCGCCCCCTTGCTCCAGCCCGCCCAGGGAATGTCCAGCCTGGCGTTGGTCAGATCGGCCGAGACGTTCTGGTCGCCGCTGCCGTTCTTGTCGATCGCCACCTTCACCGTTCCGGCAAGCAGCGGCTTCAGGCCGGGCATGGCGGCGGCGCGGATCTTGTCGTCGAGCACCAGGGCCACCTTGCGGCTGCGCGCCGGCCCCTCATCCCTGAGCGGCTCGATCAGATCGAGTTCGGCCGGAATGCCGTTCAGCAACGCCTTGGCGGCGATCACCGCCTTCTCGGGGTCGACCGTGATCGAACCGTCGGCATCCGTCACGACCTGTCCTTCGAAGGGCTTGGCCAGGGACATGCCGGTGTAGTCGAGCGACACCAGCCAATCGAGCTTCGAGGAGTCGACGCCGGACTGCAGCGGAATATCCGCCTTGACGTGACCGGTGACGCTGCCCGACAGGTCCTCCGGCAGAATGCCGACATGGCGCATGGCGTTGATCGGCTCGTAGGATGCGAGTTCGGCAACGGCGGATGCGTCGCCGTCGACATCGATGTCGAGCGCGCCGACGACCGGCGGGCGGTTGGCCGCCTTGACCGTCAGCGTGCCGTTGCTGGCCGCCACGGTGCGGCCGCTGGGCATGTAGACGGTGCCCGAGGACAGCGAGATATCGACATCGTTGCCGTGGAAACCGACGACGCCGACCGCATCGCGTATCGGAGGGATGCGGCCGGCGGTGTCGAAGCGCGATCCCTCGATCTGGAAGCGGCCGAACACCTCATCGGCCGAAAGCGGCACGCCGTTGCCCAGCCGGCCCGGCACCACCTGGAACTGAAGGTTGGCGTCGACGACACGGCCGCCGAACAGATTTGCCAGCACCCACAGCCGGGCATTGCGCGCCGAAAACCACGGCCATAGCTGCTTGACGTGAGAGACCTGCATGTCGTGGATGTTGAACGCCAGATTGATCCCCGGCACTTTGCCGTCGACGAACGCCACGGCGGCGGTGCCAAGCATCTCGCCCGAGCCGGCGGACCGAAGCGCGATCTGCTCGGCCACCAGTTTGTGGCTCACCGTGTTGTAGACACCGGCGATCCGGGCGAGGAAGGTGAGCGCCGGCTCGGGCGACTCCGAAGGCGCAAGCGACGACCCGTCGCTGGTCAGGTCGTAGCGATAGGAGGGCTCTTCACCCACCGCTCCGCTTGCCGGCTTCGGCCCGATCGAACCGGCGAAATCGAATGTCGAGCGGCCGGTCTTCAGCAGCAATCTGTCGACCTGGACCTTGTTGCTGCCAGCAACCAGCGTCGCATTGATATCGACGTCCGCCGGCAGCAATCCTCGCGTGCCGAGATCGAGGACAGAGCCCGTCGATGACAAAGCGGCCGTCAGCCGCGATGCGTTCACGCCGAACCCTTCCGATCCCGTCAGCTTCAACGCGACGGGTCCCAACTTGCCGGCAGCGGCCGCCGCGTCGCCGGTGTCGGCCAGATCGACGCTCGCATCCAGCGCCGTGACCCGGTGCGCCGCGATATCACGGGTGGCGGTAGCGGCAACCGTAAGCGTCCTGCCGTCGATATCCGCCTTCGAGGAAAACTGCATGCCGCCCGGTCCCGACTGCACGACGGTGGCGTCGGTGATCTTGACGAGCTTGATCGCTCCGGTTTCGGGCAGCACGAATTCGACATTGCGAAGATCGATGCGACGCAGCGAATCCTCCCGCACGGCATCGAGTGCGTGGTTGATGTTTCCGAACACCGCGGCGGACAGCTTCTCCGGATCGATGAGGCCGTCCGCATTGCGCAGGCCGGCGGTCCAGTCGCCGCCTGACGGCATCGCCGCCACGACGATGCGGGCATCCGAGATCCTGGCGCTGGTCAGCCGCACATCTCCCCACAGCAGCGGGAACAGACGCACGCCGAAGCGCACGCGGCCGGCATCGGCCATCGGCTTGCCGTCTGATGTCTTCAAGCTGACGTCGCTGACCTGAAGCGCGATGAAACTCGAACCGTCGAGCGTGATGCGGGCAGGCCCGACCGCGACATTGACATCGACGCCCGCCAGTTTCTCAAGCGCCGTTTCCGCCTCGGCGCGAAGCCGGTCGGCTCCGATGCCGGAGGCGCCAACCAGATAAACGAGCACGGCGGCCAGCAGCACGAAAGCGACCAGACCGGCGAACAGTCGCGACAGGATGCGAAAACCGCGTCCGATCGACGCCTGACCAAGCGGCGGCACACGGCAGGCGGACGGAAAGGTCCCCAGGTCGGTGATCTCATCACGCCTGAACCGGATCTTCTCGTGCTGCGGTCGCTCCTGATCCACGCAATTTTCCGTTGTACGAACTCGATCGTGGACGAATCCCCGTCCGACACTATATCGGTGTGGCTTCGCGCGTAACCTCAAACAAGGGCATCGGTATGGCTGACCTCGACGTAGGCGATCTTGCGCCGCAATTTGACCTGCCGCGGGACGGCGGCGGATCGGTCAGCCTTGCCGCATCGTCCGGCAAGCCCATCGTGCTCTATTTCTATCCGCAGGACGACACAACAAGCTGCACGCAGGAGGCGATCAGCTTCTCGCAGTTGAAGCCAGAGTTCGAGAAGGCCGGCGCCGTGGTGATCGGCCTGTCGCCCGACCCCGTCAAGAAGCCGACAAGTTCAAGTCGAAATACAATCTCACCATCGACCTCGCCGCCGACGAGGAGCGCAAGGTGATCGAGGCCTACCATCTGTGGGTCGAGAAATCGATGTATGGCCGCAAGTATATGGGCGTCGAGCGCGCGACCTTCCTGATCGGCCGCGACGGACGGATCGCCAGGATTTGGCGCAAGGTCCGCGTCAAGGGCCATGCCGAAGAGGTACTCGAGGCCGTTCGCGCGCTTTGAGGTTTGCCGGCGAGGCTGGCCCAGGTTCCCTTGCAACCTTACGCACGCCTGGCGGGCAATCGCTGTGAGCAAGCTATCGCGGCAAGCCTTTGTTAACCCTAATAATGTGTAATCAAGCTGTCGTGGTGTCGTAAACGAAAGCTTGGTCCCGTGAACGCAACCGGTCAGTCCGCAGTCTTCGGCAAGCGTAAGGAGCCCCATACGGTCATCATCGCCCGGGGCAACGAGATCAGGCATTTTACGATCCGACCGTGGCTGGCGGCCTTTATCGGCTCGGCGCTGGCCGCCATTGCCGTCGGCTACCTCATGGCCACCTCCTATCTCGTGCTGCGCGACGATTTGATCGGCGCCACAACGGCGCGTCAGGCGCGCATGCAGCAAGCCTATGAAGATCGCATTTCGGCGCTTCGCGCCCAGGTCGACCGCATCACCAGCCGGCAGTTGCTCGACCAGCAGCTGATGGAAACCAAGGTCAGCGAACTGCTTGAACGCCAGAGCCAGCTGAGCCAGCGTCATGGCCGCCTTGGTCCGCTGCTCGAACGCGCCGAGAGCGAAGTCGGCGCAGCGCCGGCCGAAGATCCGGCAGCGGCTGCGAAGCCGGACAAACGCGCCGAAGTGACCGGCAGCATCAAGGAGCCCGCGCGGAATTATGCGGTCGCCAGCCTGAGCGCCGATCTCGGCGCCGGCGACACAAGGCCGTTCTCGCTGTGGTCAACCCGCTCCGATCCGCTGCCCAATGATTCAGCCGCCGATCGTGCCGACAAGCTCTTCGTCTCGATCAACCAGTCGTTGAAATCCATCGAGAGTGATCAACTGACCCGCATCAGCACGCTTGCCGACAATGCCTATAAGAGCGCCGATGCCATCACCCAGGCGCTCGAGGCGGCCGGACTGCCCGTCGACAGCGACTTCGGCAAGGGCGACAGCGACGTCGGCGGACCGCTGATCCCGCTCGACAGTTCGATGATGTTCGACAGCAAGGTCAAGGAATTGGACGAAGCGCTTGATGCGCTCGATCATCTCAAGAAAGAAGCGCGCCAGCTGCCGCTGACCAACCCCGCGCCGGGCCACTCCGTCACCAGCCCGTTCGGCGTGCGCACCGACCCGATCCTCGGCACCGCAGCACTGCATTCCGGCATGGATTTCAGGGCGCCGATCGGCATGGCCGCAAAGGTCACGGCGCCTGGCACCGTCACCAAGGCAGGCTGGAACGGCGGCTATGGCCGCATGGTTGAAGTCGACCATGGCAATGGTTTTGCGACACGTTACGGGCATCTCAGCGAGATCGACGTGACCGTCGGCGAGAAACTGGACGCCGGCGCCGTCATCGGCAAGACCGGCAGCAGCGGCCGCTCGACCGGCCCGCATCTGCACTACGAAGTCCGCCACAATGGCGAAGCGATCGATCCCTTGCGCTTCCTCACGGTCGGCAAGAAGGTCGCCCAGTATCTGTAAGCGATCCCAGGCTCCTGCCCCATGCGCCGATGACCATCATGATGGCTGACTAAGGCGCTCCCGTCGACAGAAACGCCGTCGCTGCCGCAACCAAGGTGGTCGCGCCGACCTTCAACGCGGCCTCGTCGATACGAAACCGGGCGTGATGGAGCGGAAAGACCGATCCGATCTCCTCGTTCCGGATTCCCAGCCGAAAATAGACCGAAGGACGTTTCTCGCTGTAGTAGCCAAAGTCGTCCGCGATCGTCCATCCGGGCGTGTTGAGGACGTTGTCGGCACCGATGCAGGCCTTGGCGCTGGCGGCAATCAGCTCTGTCATCTCGACATCGTTGACGACGCCGGGTTCGCCCTTGTGGATGTCGACCTCGACACGCGCGCCGTGGCTCGTCGCCATACCCTCGGCTATCGTACGAACGCGGTGCCAGGCCCGCTCGCGGGTTGCATCGCTGCCGCTGCGGATGGTGCCTTTCAACGTGACCCTGCCGGCGGTGACATTATATGCGTTGCCGCCATTGATGGCCGTGACGGAAATCACCAGCGGATCGTACGGATCGGTCTCGCGCGAAACGATCTTCTGCAATTCGCTCACCAGGGAGCAAGCCACGGCCAACGCATCGACACCTTCATGCGGTTTTGCCGCGTGTGCCGCCGAGCCGATGACGGCCACATCGAACGTGTCACAGGCCAGAGTGTGGGGACCGGAGCCGACGGCGATCTTGCCGGTCGGTGTGTACGGATCGACGTGGACGCAGATGGCGGCGTCGATGTCGTCGAGAAGCCCCTCTTCCACCACCCGCTTGCCGCCCGACGGTTCGTCCTCCTCCGCCGGCTGGAAGATCAGGCGAACGGTACCGCCAAAACTGTCCCGCGACTGGTGAAGATGCGCGGCCACCGCGAAAGCCATCGATGCATGGGCGTCGTGACCGCAGGCATGCATCACGCCTGGATTCGTCGATGCATAATCGACACCGGACTCCTCCTCGATCGGCAAGGCATCGATGTCGGCGCGAATGGCGATCTTTCGATTTGACGGCCTGCCGGCGCCGACAATATCGACGGCAAGGCCAAAGCCGGCGACGTCGCGAATGTCGACGATTCCCTGATCCACCAGCATCTGCCTGAGGTAACGCTGCGTGCCGGCCTCCTGGTTCGAAAGCTCGGGATTGCGGTGCAGATGGCGACGGACCTCGATCATCCGGTCGAGAATTCCGGCGTCGATATCGGTCGTCACGGTTTTCGCAACACCACCCGCCGTGGCCGAACCCTCAGGATTTGACATGGATCTCTCGCGGGAACTTCGTCAGGGTCTCGTGGCCGGTTTCGGTGACCAGGATGGTCTCGCTGACCTCGATGCCCCAGCCGTCCATCCACATGCCAAGGATGGAATGAACGACGTTGCCCGGTTCAAGCACCGTCTTGTCGCCCGGCCTGAGGCTGATCGTGTGTTCGCCCCAATCCGGCGGATAGGCGACGCCGATGGAGTAGCCGATGCGCGATTCCTTCTTCAGTCCATAACGCTGGATGACCTTGCGCCAGGCAGCTTCGACCGCTTCGGCAGTCGTTCCCGGCCTGACCGCGTTGAGCACCGCGTCCATGCCCTCGATCACCGCTTTGGCGGTATCCGAGACATTTGTCGGCGTCTTGCCAAGCTGCATGGTCCTGGCGAGGCCGGCGGCATAGCGGCGGCAAACACCGGCAAGTTCCAGCGCAATCGTCTCGTTTTCTCCGAACCGCCTATCGCTCCACATGATGTGCGGCGCCGAGGCATTCTCGCCACCGAGGATTGTCGGCGGAAGTGCTGTGATGTCGCCGGCAAAATCCGGGCTGCCCGCGATCTGCGCCGCCTGGATGGCGGCGATGGCGTCGCATTCGCGAACGCCCGGCGCGATCACCTCGAAGGCTCGCGTGACGGCAGCTTCGGCGAGCGTCGATGCCTTGCGCAAATAGGCGATCTCCGGCGCCGATTTGACCGCCCGGATCCAGTTCACCAGCAGGTCGGCATCGTGCCATTTTGCATTGGGAAGTCCGGCGACAAGCCGGGCGTGCGCCTTGGGGGAGAAATAATAGGCTTCGAGTTCGATGCCGATATGGCGGCTCCCCCAGCCCCTGGCGACAATCCAGTTCGCAATCCAGTCCATGGGATGGCGATCGCCTCGCTGGACATGGTCTTCCGGAAAGCCGACCACGTTTTCCGGTTTCATCCAGGCTGTCAGAAGACCGCCGGCCGCATCCATGGCGCGCCCGATCCAGACCGGCTCGACCTCCTCGATTGGAACCAGCACCATTTGCGGCGTGTAGAACGACCAGCCGTCATAACCGGTGATGTAATGCTGGTTGGCAACGTCGTTGACGACAAGAAGCTCGAGACCGCGCTTGGCCATCTCGGTGCGGATCTTGCGAAGCCGCTGTCGGTACTCGTCGCGGGCAAACGGCAATTCGATCATCTTTGCTCCATGCTTTGTCATCAACGGTCGCGGGTTCGCTCACCATTGAAGAGGTTTCGCCATGGCGGCAATCGGCCAGGGCGGCGTGTGGGCAGGTCCTGAACCGGGTACGTCCATACCCGGCCTTCCCAAGATTTGTGTTTCACTATCATTTATTTTTGAATTCCATTTGACTGAATAAATAAGCGGTGCCAAGCTATCCTCTCCTAAGGGGCGCAAGGCATGGCACTGCGGGGGACCAATCAGGAGTTCGGGCGGCCATACAACCGGCGCATCGTGCTTGAGTCCATCCGCCTGCACGGGCCGATCGCGCGCGGCGAGATCGCCCGGCGCGTCGGCCTCACCGTCCAGACCGTATCGACCATCGTTCGCGAACTGGAAGATCAGGACTACATCCTGTCGCTGCGCGAAGAGCCGAAGGGGCGCGGCCTGCCGCCGGCGACGCTCCGGATCAACCCCGAGGGCGGCTATGCCGTCGGCATCCACATCACCCCGCTTGGTATCAGCGCCGCCTTGATCAATCTGAGCGGCGACGTGATCGAGAGCATCTACCGCGAAGCGCCGAACGCGACGCCGGACCACGCCTTCGAGTTGATCGGGGCGATGGTGGTGGAATTGACCAGACTGCGGGCTGGCGGACGGGTGCTGGGCGTCGGCATGGCCCTGCCCGGCCCCTTCGACGTGGAGTCCATGAGTTTCGTGGGGCCGACCACCATGACCGGCTGGAAGGACGTGGCGCTGCGCGAACGGCTGGCGGCCTCCACCGGATTGCCGGCCTTCTTTGAAACCGATATGGCCGCGGCCGCCATGGGCGAGCGCCTCTATGGCCTCGGCGCCCAGTTTTCCGAATACTACTATCTCTATTTCGGCGTCGGCCTTGGCGGCGTCATGGTTCATGACGGCAGCGCCTTGCGCGGCGCCTGGGGAAATGCCGGCGAGATCGGACACATTCCCGTCATTCCCGGCGGCGAAGCCTGCCCTTGCGGCAACAGCGGCTGCCTCGAAAGATATTTGTCGCTCGAGGCGCTCCGGCGCTGGAACGGCAGCGAGGCGGACTGGGTGGCCGAAGTCGCACCGATCTTTCACAACGCCGTCGCCGTCATCGAGAACCTGTTCGACCCGGAGACGGTCATCCTCGGCGGGCTGGCGTCCACCGACCTGCTCGAAATGCTGGCTGGTTCGGCCGCGGGCCTGCACAACTCCGTCTCGGCCCGCAAGGACCGCACGACGCCCAGGGTCGTGGTCGCGCGCGGCGGACAGCATTCCGTGCTGCGCGGCGCCGCCGCCCTGGCGGTTTCCGGGGTTCTGTCACCTCGCTTCGGGCAGATGTTCGCGGCCGAACGCGAACGCGAGCGCGACCTTCTCAAAGGCAGGGAGATTGCGGCATGAGTGAACCCCTGCTGGTGCTCGACAACGTCACCAAGAACTATGGCGCGATCGAAGCGCTCAAGGGGATCAGCTTCTCGATCGGCAAGGGCGAGGTCGTGGCGCTGCTGGGCGACAACGGCGCCGGCAAATCGACACTGGTGAAGATCATATCAGGCGGACTGGAGCCGACATCGGGCCGCATGCTGTTCGAGGGCAAGGAATTCCTCGCCAAATCACCGGCCGAGGCCAAGGCGGCCGGCATCGAGACCGTCTACCAGGATCTCTCGCTGTGCACCAATGTCGACGTGGTCGCCAATTTCTTCATGGGCCGCGAGATCACCCGCAAGTTTCTCGGCATTCCCGTGCTCGACGAGCGCGCCATGGAAGCCGTCGTCGGAAAGGCGCTGGCCAATGCCGGCACCCGCATTCCCTCGCTGCGCGCCAATGTCGAGCATCTTTCGGGCGGCCAGCGGCAAGCCATCGAACTCAACCGCTTCGTGCACTGGGGCGGCAAGCTGGTGCTGCTCGACGAACCGTTCGCCGCCCTCGGTGTCGAACAGACGCGGCGCGGTCTCGACATGATCCGCCAGGTGGCCAACCAGGGCATCGGCGTCGTCATCATCACCCATATCATGCAGCAGGCTTTTCAGGTCGCCGACCGGATCGTGGTGATCCGCCAAGGCGTCGTGGCCGGCGATGTCGCACGCAATAAAACAAGTCCCGACGCGGTGATCAACATGATCACCGGCGAGACGCTTGCCGGTGCCGGACCGACAGGCTGAGGGACAAAAGAGGGGTCCGGCTTAAGAGGAGCGAACGACATGAAGCGAATACTTCTTGCTGTCTTCGGTATCCTTGCACTGGCCTTTGCCACGCTCACGCCGGCATTCGCCCAGTCCAAGGGTATCGTCTACTATATGGTGCCGACCCTGCTGGACGAGTTCCAGACCGGCTCGGTGAGCGCGCTGGAACTGTTCCTGAAGCAGACCGGCTACGAGATGAAGACGCTGAACGCCGACAACAAGACCGACGCCCAGCAATCGCAGATGAACGACGTCATCGCGCTGAAGCCGGCGGCCATCATCCTGGCTGCAGTCGACTTCAATGCGCTGAAACCGTCCATCGAAGCCGCGCGCGCCGCCGGCATCCCGGTGGTCGAGTTCGACCGCCAGATCACCTCGACCCCGTCCGACTTCACCTCTGTCGCCGGAACGGTCGAGATCGGCTACGTCGCCGCGGATCAGGCCGAGAAGCTGCTGAAAGCCAAGAACGGCTCGGTGAAGGGCAAGGTTCTGCAGGTGCTCGGCGATCCCGGCGATCCCTACACGCTCGACATCCAGAAGGGTTTTGAGGAGAAGATGAAGGCATTTCCGGACGTCAAGATCATCTCGCTTCCGGCCATGCAATGGGAAGCCAGCAATGCCGGCACAATCGTTGCCGACCAGATGCTAGCCAACCCCGACATCGACCTGATCTTCAGCCATGCCGCGCACCTATCGGTCGCCGCCGTCGCCTCGCTCGAGGCGGCCGGCAAGAAGCCGGGCGACGTCATGCTGATGAGCTCGAACGGCGCTCCGGTCGGCCTCGACCTGATCCGCAAGGGCTGGCTCAACGCCGAAATCGAGCAGCCGCTTTACGCGCAGGCCGCGGCTGTCGCCATGTTCATGGACAAGATCGTCAAGAAGCAGGAAATCAAGCCCGGCGAATACGACGTGCTCGGCCTGAAATCGACCGTGACCAAGGAATCCTGGGGTCCGAACATCAAGATCCCCGGTGCCGCCATCACCAAGGAAAACGTCGATAATCCGGCCTTCTGGGGCAACCAGAAGCCGCCGACGGATACCGTCAAGTCGGTCGAATAGTCATCTGAAGCGCTCCGGGCCGTAGCGGCCCGGAGCCTGCCTTTTCACAACGCCGCGTCCGAAAGGATGCCGTGGCGAATTTGAATCCGCGCCTGAACCCGACGGAATCGAGTTGATTTCGCGGGGGCGCCAACCGGATCAGCCCATGAACCCGCGCACACGCAAAGCCCTGGAGTTCGTACTCGACAACCTCGTCTGGTTCATGCTGCTGTTCGTGCTGGTGGTCTTCTCCATCTTCGTCCCGAACTACTTTCAGCTCGGTATCTTCGCCAACATCATCGAGGCTTCGAGCGTGCTCGGCGTCATGTCGATCGGCCTGGCGCTGGTGATCATCGCCGGTCACATGGATCTGTCGGTCGAATCCGTCGCAGCGCTCAGCGCCATGGCGGTCGGCATCCTGTTTTGCTCGTCGGGCATCGGCATGGGCGTGCAGCTGCATCCCGAGTGGCTGATGGTTCCGGTTTCGCTGCTGCTGGCGCTGGCAGTCGGGGGTCTCATCGGCGCCTTCAACGGCTATCTGGTGGTCAAGGTGAAGATGAGCGCCTTCATCATCACGCTGGCGTCCTACATCTGGGTGCGCGGCCTCGTGTTGGTCGTGTCGGGCGGCCGCTCGGCGCAGGACCTGGCGCCGGCCATCCGCTGGTTCGGCATCCAGCGCCTTGTCGGCCTGCCGCTCACCGCCTGGATCGCGGTTGGCTGTTTCGTGGTCTTTTCGCTGATCATGGCCAAGACGCCGTTCGGCCGGCATCTGGTGATGATCGGCGGCAACGAGACGGCGACCTTCCGCGCCGGCATCCGGGTGAACCGCAATCTCATCATCGCCTTCGTGCTCGCCGGCGCCATCGCCGGCCTCGCTGGCTGGCTGCTGGCGATCCGCACGTCGGGCGCCACCGCCAATCTCGGCGTCGGCTTGCTGTTCAACGCCTTCGCCGCGGTCGTCATCGGCGGCGTCAGCCTCAAAGGCGGCGTCGGCACCCTCCCCGGCGTCTATGCCGGCGTGCTTTTGCTCTCGGCCATCAACACGGCGATCAATTTGATGGGCCTGCCGGCCAATTTCACCCAGGTGATTCATGGCCTGCTGGTGCTGGCCGCGGTGCTGCTCGACGCCTTCAAGCAAACCATTCGCCAAAGACTCGCATGACAGGACGGCTCGCATGACAGGACGGCTAAAAGACAAGGTGGCGCTCATCGTCGGCGCCGCCCGCGGCATCGGCAAGGGCATTGCGCTCCGCTTTGCCGAAGAGGGAGCGCAGCTGGTGCTCGCCGACACCGAAGTCGAAGCCGGGCAAGCGACCGCTGGCGAGTTGGGCGTCCCCTTCATCCGCACCGACATCTCGCAAATGAGCGACGCCAAGGCCGCCGTGGCGCTGGCGCTGAAGCAGCATGGCCGTCTCGACATCATCGTGCAGAATGCGGGCATCTATCCCTGGCAGCTGATCGAGAACACCAGCGCCGACGACTGGGACCGAGTCATGGCGGTCAATCTGCGCGGCACCTTCAATGCCAGCCGCGCGGCCCTGGTGCCGATGAAGGCGCAACGCTTCGGCCGCATGCTCTACACCTCCTCCATCACCGGTCCGCATGTCACCAGCCCGGGCCATGGCCACTATTCGGCCAGCAAGGCCGGCATCAACGGCTTCATCCGCGCCGCGGCACTGGAATTCTCCGGCTACGGCATCACCGTCAACGGCGTCGAGCCCGGCAACATCCTGACCGAAGCGATCGAGCTGCATCGCGGCGAGGCGTTCATCAAGAACATGGAGGATTCCATCCCGCTTGGCCGCCTCGGCAGCCCGCGCGACGTCGCCAATGCCTTCCTGTTCCTCGCCTCGGACGATGCCAGTTACATCACCGGCACGACCATCGTCGTCGATGGTGGGCAGTTGCTGCCCGAAGGCAGCGATTTCCGGCTCGTTCCGCCATGATCATCGATTTCGGCGATGGCTTCTTCCTGCGCCAGGCGACCGAGGCAGACCATCCAGCACTTGCCATGATCTGCCTCAAGACCGGTGATGCCGGCCAGGATGCAACCGGTCGCGAAGACGCTCCGGATCTGTTGGGCCAGATCTACACCATCCCCTACCAGGTGCTGGAGCCCGACCTCGCCTTCATCGTCGATGGGCCAACGGGCGCCGCGGGCTATCTGCTGGGTGCAAAAGACACAAAGGCTTTCAATGCCGGCCTGGCAGCAAAGTGGTACCCGCGCCTTCGCGCGCGGGTGACCGATCCCGGACCCGACCGCACACGCTGGAGCGGCAGCGACTGGGCTCGCCACCAGATCCATCATCGCGACTTCACCATTCCGCCGGCCCTGGCTGCCTACCCTTCGCACGGTCATATCGACCTGTTGCCGCAAGCGCGTGGAAAAGGCATCGGCCGGCGGGCGATGGCTTTTCTCGAGCAAAGGCTCGCCGCGCTCGGATCACGCGGGCTTTGCCTCGAAGTGATGCCGGACAATCACAACGCGCTGCGCTTCTACAGGGCCATCGGATTCGCAGTGTTGCGGGAGCCGGGATTGCCAGACCACAGCATCTATGTCGCCAAACGGCTGACAACCGCACCGGAGATCGTGCGCACCGGAGATCGTGTGAATGGTGGGCGATGACGGGCTCGAACCGCCGACATCTTCGGTGTAAACGAAGCGCTCTACCAACTGAGCTAATCGCCCGCTCCGGGCCGGACCTTTAAGCGGTCAGGGTCCGCTTCGCAAGGCCAAATGAGCGCAGGGCGCCCTGGTTGGATGCCGGTTTTGCCAACAAAACGCCGGCTGTCAAAAAACCTTCTCCTGTTTGCTGTTATGATGGTTTGGTGCGCTTGACACCCGGTGGCGAACCCCTTATCCAGCGCCCCAACGACGAACACGGCTGACACGTGTTCGCCATGCGCGGGTGTAGCTCAGTTGGTTAGAGTGCCGGCCTGTCACGCCGGAGGTCGCGGGTTCGAGCCCCGTCACTCGCGCCATTTCTCTCAAGGGTATCAAGCCCTTGGCTTTGGAGAAATGTCGACATTGATTGTCAAAAATGTTGTCTTGCAAGAGACCTGAGGTCCAAGAGACCTGAGGTCACTCAGGTCCGTTCGGCCCGTGCAGACGTCTGGCCGCGCAAGATCATCCTCTCTCCAGCAGCGCCTCGACCTCCCGAAGCGTCGGCATAGATGGCGCGGTCCCTGGCCGGGTCACCGAGATTCCGGCGACGGCGCAGGCGAAGCGCACCGCCTGCAGCGGCTCCACGCCCCTCGAAAGTGCTGCGGCAAGCCCGCCATTGAAGGCATCGCCTGCCCCCGTGGTTTCGACCACCGGGCCGGCGCTGACGGCTGGAACGTGGTCGGAGCGATCTTTCGAGTGCAAAAGCGCGCCCTTGTCGCCGAGCGTGACGATGACTGTGCCGACCCCCTTTTTGAGCAGACTGTCGGCGACGGCTCGCGCCTCGTCGACCGAGGACACCTTCATCCCGGTCAGTTCCTCCGTCTCGGTCTCGTTGGGGGTGAGGTAGTCGCAGAGCGTGTAGATGCGGTCGGGAAGCTTTGCCGCAGGGGCTGGGTTGAGGATCGTCGTCACCCCTGCCCCACGCGCGATCTCCAACGCCCGCATGGCTGCTTCGATCGGCTGTTCGAGCTGCGTGACAAAGACACCGGCATTGCTGATCAATGCGGCATTGGCTTCGATATCGGCTGGAGAGATCAGCATGGCAGCACCGGGGCTGACGATGATGGCGTTGTTGCCGGTCGTCTCCTCGACGAAGATGTAGGCCGCGCCGGTGTAGCTTTCCGGCGTATCGATGACGGCATCCTTGACGCCCGCCTGCGCCCAGGTCTGCCTGGCCATGTCGGCGAAGGGATCGACGCCGAGGCGGGTGAGGAAGGTGACGTCGGCGCCGAGCTTGCCGGCGGCCACCGCCTGGTTCGAGCCCTTGCCGCCGGGACCCAGCGTGAAGGATGTGCCGAGGATCGTTTCGCCCATGCGCGGCTGCCGCTGCGCCCTGTAGGCGGTGTCGGCGACGAACACACCCAATATGACGACCGGCTTGCCCGAAGCCATGCCGCTACTCCGCATCCGGCGGCACGACGCCCTTGCGGAAGGCGAAGCAGCCATAGAAGCGGCGTTCGCCGGTCTGGATGACACAATAGGCTTGTTTGGCGCGCTCGTAGAAGGCGTAGCGCTCGACCGCGATCATCGGCCACGACTTGCCCTCGGCCTTATCGACTTCCTTCTGCACTTCCTTCTGCACTGCAGGAATCTCATCCGGCTTGCCGACGATTTCCATGCGCGCGGCCGAATCGTCGACGAACGTGTCGAGCGGGTAGAGCGACAGCACCGCCTTGACCACTTGCGCGGCCGAGGCATCGATGCGCAGCACGCGGCCGAGCGCCGTCTGGCGCGCCACCGAATCGGACGGAAAATTGGTGTCGGCGATGATCAGATCATCGCCATGCCCCATTGCCCGCAATGCCTGCAGCACGTCGGCATTGAGCAGCGGGTTGATGCCTTTGAGCATGGTATTCCTCGTGAGTTGGGATCAGAGACGCTTGCCGGTCTCTGCGTCGAAAAGATGGATCTGGTCGAGCCTTGGCTTCAGCTTCAGCGTATCGCCCGGCTTGAAGTCGTGGCGCTCGCGAAACAGCGCCACCATCTCGCCTTCGCCGAAGCGCAGGAACACCAGCGTTTCCGAGCCGGTCGGCTCGACCACCGAAATCTTCGCCGGCACGCCGTCGGGATGGATCTCGAGGTGCTCCGGTCGCACGCCATAGACGACCGCTTGACCGTCCTGCGCGGCATTGCCCGATCCGATCGGGAACAGCGTGCCTGCGATGTCGACACCGGGCTTGTCGCCCTTGCGCATGGTGCCCTTGAGCAGGTTCATCGAAGGCGAGCCGATGAAGCCGGCGACAAACAGGTTGGCCGGGCGGTCGAACAGTTCCAGCGGCGCGCCGACCTGCTCGATGCGGCCGTCGCGCATGACAACGATCTTGTCGGCCATGGTCATGGCCTCGATCTGGTCGTGGGTGACGTAGATGGTGGTGGTCTTCAGCCTCTGGTGCAGTTCCTTGATCTCGGTGCGCATCTGCACGCGCAGCTTGGCGTCGAGATTGGACAGCGGCTCGTCGAACAGGAACACCTGCGGATTGCGCACGATGGCGCGGCCCATGGCCACGCGCTGGCGTTGGCCGCCGGAAAGCTGGCGGGGATAGCGCTTCAGATAGGGGTTGAGGTCGAGGATGTCGGCGGCGCGCTTGACCCGCTCGGCGACCACGGCCGGATCGGTTTTCCTGAGCTTGAGCGCGAAGGCCATGTTCTGCTCGACCGTCTTGTGCGGATAGAGCGCATAGTTCTGGAACACCATGGCGATGTCGCGCTTGGCCGGCGGCAGATGATTGACGACGCGGTCGCCGATGGCGATCGTGCCGGCGGAGACGGTCTCCAGCCCGGCCACCATCCTGAGCAGCGTGGACTTGCCGCAACCCGAGGGGCCAACCAGCACCACGAACTGTCCGTCTGCGATGTCGACGCTGACTTCGTGCAGAACCTTGACCGTTCCAAAGGCCTTGGCCACCTTGCTGATCGCGACTTGCGCCATGTCTCCCCCATCGGCTCCATTAGCCGTAGGCGCAGAAGCTAACCAACGCGACCTGCCAGGGCAAGTCGGTCCCTTATAGATAAAAACCCGCTCTCGTTGACACGGCGTTGGGTTGTGAGAATAGTGGCAGGCGCTGGTCAAAATGTCGGTGCCCGATCCGCAATCGGAACTTCAATCGACGCAGAGTGGGGTCCTGCCTAATTCGTTTCCGAAACGGGAGCATCGTTGGCGCTCCGGCGTCCGACAGTTGGCCGATTTATTCACACTGATGTTCTGGGAGGAATAGGCGATGAGAACGGGTCTTTACGACAAACTGGTTCGAGCCGGCGCCACAAGGCGCGACATATTGAAGGGTGCGGCAAGCATGGCCGCGATCGCAGCCGCATCCGGCGCCGGACTTGGCGCCTTGATGCGCCCGGCCTCCGCGGCAAGCGAATTGCGCACAAAAATCCTGCAGATCCCCGGCGTCGGCAAAGGCCAGCCGACGGACGCCGATTTCCAGAAGGTCGGTGAACTCTGCCTCGAAGCCACCAAGGCCAATGTCAAGGAAGGCGAATTCGCCGGCGTCGAGCTGACCTTCATGGGTCTCAACAACCAGAACCTGCACAATGTGCTGTTCCGCGGCTTCCTGAAGCCATGGGAGACCTATACCGGCGCCAAGATCAACTGGATCGACCTGGCGCAGGCCGACTACAACGCCCGCCTGCAGCAGTCGATCGCGACCGGGACCGTCGACTTCGACATCATCGAAATGGGCGCGCCGTTCGAAGGCGATGTCTGCGGCAAGGGCCTGACGTCGGAAATGCCCGACTGGGTCAAGACCCAGATCGATTTCGACGATCTGGTCAGCTATCTGAAGCCGCCGGTCGGCACCTGGGACGGCAAGCAATACCGCGTGACCGTCGACGGCGACGCGCACAACTTCAACTACCGCACCGACGTGTTCGCCGATGCCGACCTCGCCAAGGCCTGGAAGGACGGCGGCGGCGAAGGTGAATGGGGCGTGCCGAAGACCTGGCAGCAGGTTCAGGCGGTGACCAAGTTCCTAAAGGGCAAGAAGCTCAAGGACCAGGACGTCTATGGCTATCTCGACGCGCCGAAGCCCTGGGGCGGCTTCGGCTTCTATTTCCTTGGCAGCCGCGCCACCGCCTATGCCAAGCACCCCGACGACAAGGCCTGGCTGTTCGACGCCGACACGATGAAGCCGCGCGTCAACAATCCGGCCTGGGTGCGCGCCATCCAGGACGTCATCGACGCGCTGCCCTCCGAACCCGCCGACCAGATCAACGCCGATCCGAACACGACCGCCTTCCAGCAGTTCCTGGCCGGCACCGGCTCGATGGTCACCTGGTGGGGCGACGTCGGCTCCAACGTCAAGACCAACGACTCTTCCGTCGTCGGCGACGTCACCGGCTTCTCGATCCTGCCGGGCTCGGACGATGTCTACAATGCGAAGACCGGCGCCTGGGACAAGCTCCCCAGCGGCCCGAACTATGCGCCCAACTGCGCCTATCTCGGCTGGGGCGTCTATGTCATGGCCCGCGTCGATGCCGACGAAAAGAAGAAGAAGGCGGCATGGTCCGCTGCAGCCCATCTCGGCGGCAAGGACCTGTCGATCTGGACGGCGATGTATCCGTCGGGCTTCCAGCCTTACCGCAACTCGCATTTCGATATTCCCGAATGGGTGGCGGCCGGCTACGACGAGGCCTTCATCACCTCCTACCTCAAATCCGAATCCGACAGCTACAACCATCCGAACGCGGCGATCGAGCCACGCATCCCCGGCATCTTCCAGTACTACAGCGCCGCCGAGGACATCCTGGCCAACACTTTCGCGGGCAAGATGAAGGCGCAGGAAGGCGCCGACGCCATCGCGGCGGCATGGGAGAAGCTGACCGACCAGATCGGGCGCGACAACCAGATCAAGCTCTACAAAGCTTCGCTCGGCATGTAGGCTGGCCTATGAACCGTGGGGCGGCGGGCCCCCCGGCCCCCGGTAGTCCGGCGCCCGCGGCGCGCGCGGCGGGCCACCGGGGCGGGTTGTGGGGGGCCCCCCACCGCCCCCCCCCCCCCGGCCCGCGGCGGGCGGGCCGGACCCGCGGCGGGAG